>CAYYMJ010000055.1:0-16717 GCA_964472855.1 uncultured Rhodobacterales bacterium
GGGTCGTGGGCCACAGCTATATCTGCTACGCCCCGCTGATCCACGGCAACACCACCATCGTCTTCGAAGGCAAACCCGTGGGCACCCCCGACGCCGGCACCTTCTGGCGGGTGATCTCGGAACACAAGGTGCGCAGCTTCTTTACCGCGCCAACCGCCTTTCGGGCCATCAAGCGCGAAGACCCCAAAGGCGAATATCTCAAACCCCATGACGTGTCCTGCCTGAAGGCCCTCTACCTCGCCGGCGAACGCGCCGACCCCGACACCATCGAATGGGCGCAGACCCTGCTGAACATCCCGGTGATCGACCATTGGTGGCAGACCGAAACCGGCTATACCATCGCCGGCAACCCGATGGGGATCGAACATATGCCGGTCAAGATCGGCTCGCCCACCGTGGCAATGCCGGGCTACCAGATCGACATCCTCGACGATGCCGGCCGCCCGGTCGCACCCGGCGAACTGGGGGCCATCGCGGTCAGGCTGCCGCTGCCGCCGGGCACCCTGCCCACCCTGTGGAACGCCGAGGACCGCTACCGCAAAAGTTACCTCGCCACCTTCCCCGGCTATTACGAAACCGGCGATGCCGGCATGAAGGACGAAGACGGCTATCTCTATATCATGGCCCGCACCGATGACGTCATCAATGTCGCCGGTCACCGCCTGTCCACCGGCGCCATGGAAGAGGTGCTGGCCTCCCACCCCGACGTGGCCGAATGCGCCGTCATCGGCGCCGCCGACACGCTCAAGGGCCAGATGCCCGTCGGGTTCCTGTGCCTGACCACCGGCGTCAACCGTGACCCGGCCGAGATCGAGGCCGAATGCGTGAAGCTGGTGCGCGACCGGATCGGCCCGGTCGCCGCCTTCAAGACCGGCCTCGTGGTCGACAGGTTGCCGAAAACCCGCTCGGGCAAGATCCTGCGCGGCACCATGGCCGCCATCGCCGACGGGCGCGACTACAAGCAACCCGCGACCATCGACGACCCGGCCATCCTTGACGAAATCACCGACGCGCTGGCGGCACGCGGCTTTCCGGCCGGCTGACCGCCCCCATCATCTTGGGTGAAATATCCCCGCCGGAGGCAACGCGCGGCCCGCAAGGGCCGCGCCACCACCAAATGGGCGTGCGCCGCCAGGCGCGCAATTCTCTCAGCGCCGGCTCAGGTGAACTGTTCGCGGATCAGCCGTTCTTCCAGGCCGTGACCGGGGTCGAACAGCAGCCGGTGCCTCACCGTCGGCTGGCTCGTCACCTCGACCCAGGCCACGTCGGGCACCGACCGGCTGTCGGCGTCGGCCCGCACCGGGCGCTTCTGCGGCTCCAGCACTTCCAGCTTCACATGCGCGCCCTTGGGCAGCAGCGCCCCGCGCCAGCGCCGCGGCCGAAAGGCGGCCATGGCGGTCAGCGCCAGCACGTCCGACCCGATCGGCAGGATCGGCCCGTGCGCCGAATAGTTATACGCCGTCGACCCGGCCGGCGTGGCCACCAGCGCCCCGTCGCACACAAGCTCGGGCAGCCGTTCGGTATTGTCGACGATCACCCGCAGCTTGGCCGCCTGCGGCCCCATGCGCAAAAGCGACACCTCGTTGATGGCCAAAGCCTCGACAACCGTGCCGTCGACCTGCGCCGCGCGCATGACCAGCGGGTTGATGACCTCAAGCCGGGCCAGCGCCAGCCGCTCGGTCAGACCCTCTTCCGAAAATTCGTTCATCAGAAAGCCGATGGTGCCGCAGTTCATGCCATAGACCGGCGCGTTCAGATGCATGGTCCCGTGCAGGGTCTGCAACATGAAGCCGTCGCCGCCCAGGGCCACGATGACCTCGGCCTCGGCCAGCGGCACCGACGCATAGGCCGCCTCAAGCCGCGCCTTTGCTGCCTGTGCAACGGGCACTTCGCTGGCGGCAAAGGCGATTCTCTGCGGCATGGCCGGCCTGTCCCCCGGTTTACGATCAACGCATGGCAAGCGCGGAACGGAAACACAAGCGCCGTTATTGATGTCGCAGACGCCGCTTGCGCCCTTTCCGCGGCAAGGGCAGGCGCGTAGAAGGCGCCAACCCGACCCAACCGTTGCCTCTGGAGACGACCCATGACTGTGGCCCACCGCGATGCCGGCTTTTTCAACCAAAGCCTTTCGTCCCGCGACCCCGAACTGTTCGGCGCCATCACCGACGAGCTTGGCCGCCAGCGCGACGAGATCGAGCTGATCGCCTCGGAAAACATCGTCAGCCGGGCGGTGCTGGAAGCCCAGGGCTCGGTGATGACCAACAAATATGCCGAAGGCTATCCCGGGCGCCGCTATTACGGTGGCTGCCAGTTCGTCGACGTGGCCGAAAACCTCGCCATCGACCGCGCCCGCCAGATGTTCGGCTGCGGCTTCGCCAACGTCCAGCCCAACTCGGGCAGTCAGGCCAACCAGGGCGTGTTCCAGGCGCTGCTGCGGCCCGGCGACACCATACTGGGCATGAGCCTCGATGCCGGCGGCCACCTGACCCACGGCGCCCGGCCCAACCAGTCGGGCAAATGGTTCAACGCCGTGCAATATGGCGTGCGCCAGCAGGACAGCCGTATCGACTATGATCAGGTGGCGGCGCTGGCCACCGAACATCGGCCGGCCCTGATCATCGCCGGCGGCTCGGCCATTCCGCGCCAGATCGATTTCGCAGCCATGCGCGCGATCGCCGACAGCGTCGGCGCCACGCTGATGGTGGACATGGCCCACTTTGCCGGGCTGGTGGCCGGCGGGCAGCATCCGTCGCCCTTCCCCCATGCCCATGTGGCCACCACCACGACTCACAAGACCCTGCGCGGCCCCCGTGGCGGCATGATCCTGACCAATGACGAAGCCATTGCCAAAAAGGTCAACTCGGCCATCTTCCCCGGCATCCAGGGCGGCCCGCTGATGCATGTGATCGCCGCCAAGGCGGTCGCCTTCGGCGAGGCGCTGCGCCCCGAGTTCGCCGACTATGCCGCCCAGGTCGTCGCCAACGCCAGGGCGCTGGCCGATCAGCTGATGCAAGGCGGGCTCGACATCGTCACCGGCGGCACTGACACCCATGTTCTGCTGGTCGACCTGCGGCCCAAGGGCGTGAAAGGCAACGCGACCGAGGCTGCACTTGGCCGCGCCCATATCACCTGCAACAAGAACGGTATTCCCTTCGATCCGGAAAAGCCCACCATCACCAGCGGGGTGCGCCTTGGCTCGCCCGCCGGCACCACACGCGGCTTTGGCGAAGCCGAGTTTCGCCAGATCGCCGACTGGATCGTGCGCGTGGTCGACGGGCTGGCCGCCAATGGCGCCGAGGGCAACGGCGCGGTCGAGGCCGCCGTCAAGGCCGAGGTCGCGGGGCTGTGCGCCCGGTTCCCGGTTTACCCGGACCTCTGAACATGCACCTGGCGCGGGTTGAAACCGGCACCGGGCCGGCGACGCCGCTGCTGATTGCCCACGGCCTGTTCGGGTCGGCCCGCAACTGGGGTGTCATCCAGAAACGGCTGGCCGACCGCGGCCGCGTGGTGGCGGTGGACATGCGCAACCACGCCGGCAGCCCCTGGGACGACGACAACAGCTATCCGGCCATGGCCGGCGATCTGGCCGCGATTGCCGACGGGTGGGACATTGTCGGCCATTCGATGGGCGGCAAGGCGGCGATGGTCGCCGCGCTGACCCATCCGGGCCGCGTGCGCCGCCTCGTCGTGGCCGACATCGCGCCGGTGGCCTATGGTCACACGCAGATGCCGCTGTTGCGCGCCATGCAGGCGCTGGACCTCGACGGGCTGACGCTGCGGTCCGAGGCCGACCGCCGGCTTGCCGCATCTGTCGAAGACCCCACGACCCGCGCCTTCCTGCTGCAATCGCTGGACGTCAGGCAACGCCGCTGGCGCCTGAACCTGCCGGCGCTGGCCGCCAACATGGAGCTGATCCTTGGCTTTCCCGACCTGACCGGCGTGTTCACCGGCCCGGTCCTGTTCCTGTCAGGCGGCGCCTCTGGCTATGTCCTGCCCGAACACCGCGACCGCATCCGCGCCCTGTTTCCCAACGCGCGCTTTGCCCGCATCCGCGAAACCGGGCACTGGCTGCATGCCGAGCAACCGCGCGCCTTCGAGGCCAGCGTCCGCGCCTTTCTTGACCGGTGACCCCGGCAACGTGATCGGTCAGGTTCCCTGCGCCCGGCGAATGCCCCCCACATGTGGTCTTGCCGCCGGTATCTAGAGAATTTTACGGAAATTCCCCAACATATGGTTGATTCGCGCCGCACGCGCGTGTAACGCAAGGCCCACAGGTGCATGGACGCGGTGATGCATCAGCTGACGCTGATAACGGGGTCTGGTCGCGACGCGGTCGGACCCCGTTTCATTTTCGGCAATATCCCAGGTTCAGACAGGAAAAAGACGCCAGGTGCTCAGACGCGGTCCTTGCATCGTGCCTTGCGGCACACCCTGACGCCTTCCCCGAACTGGCTCGCCCTAAGACGATCCGGCCCAATTGCTCGGATTCCGAAAAACCCTCGCCGCTGCGACCGGTCAATGACCCGCCGCAACCCCACCGCAGGTTCGAAAACCCTTGGCAGGCCACCTCCGGTCCGTCGTGAGACGCCCTTTGGTGCGCGCCGGCCCCGTTTCGACCTTCCCGACTGCCGCAACTTCGAAAAGCCGCTGCTTCCGGTCCCGTCCAGCCGTTCCCCTTGCGCATCTGTCCGGCTCCGAAGACCCATTCTTCCACGCTCAGACCCCGGCAGGGCCTTTGCTTTAACGCGCCGGCTCCGAAGACCCCTTGCGTTAACCAAAGCCTCACAAACCAATTCGATTCTCGCAAGACAAAATCACGTCCAGCCGCAAGAATCTTGGGGATAAGTGGTTGAGTTTATTGGTGATTTCGATGTGGATAACCGGAAAAAAGCACACGAAATCATGGCGGTTGCACGGGGAAAACCCGCGCGTCGGGCGGATCGGGTCGGGCCGCTGGAAACACGTTGCGCAACAGCGCCGGGCAAAAGCAGGGCAGATCGTGAAAGCCGCACCTGCCGGAGCCATGGCCATGCGGACATGCCCGTCCTGTTGGACGGGGGCCGACGGGACACGGCGGCCAAGGAATATGCGGGCCACGACGGCGGCGCGCCCTTGTGGCCCGGCACATGACCGAACCGCCATGCGACCCCGCCACCGGCCAACCCATGCGATCTGCCGCCGCGCTTTGGCCACCGATTCGTTTTTCGGTTCGGTTTTCGTGTGGAAGGGTGAAAACTTGCCCCTCACGCTTGCATTCTCTTTCGTTTGGGCCAAGAAACGAAAGCATGGATGCGCACGACGATAAAACGGCCCGGACCTGGCAACAGCGCCGCGCGGCGATTCTTGACCACTTGCGCGAAAACGGTCGCGGCAGCGTCGGCGATATGGCGGGGCGTCTGAAAACCACGCCGCAAACCATCCGCAAGGATCTGTCGCGGCTTGCGTCCGAGGGCGAGGTCATGCGCTTTCACGGCGGGGCCACCCTGATCGCCGGCAGCGAATACCTGCGTTACGACCTGCGCAAGTCGATCGCCCCTGAACAAAAGGAACGCATCGGCCGGGCCTGCGCGGCGCAGGTGCCCAACAATGCCTTTCTGGCCATCAATTCCGGCACCACGACCGCCGCCGCCGCCCGGCATCTGCGCTTTCACACCGGCCTGCGTGTCGTCGTGGATTCCCTGATAGTCGCCAATGAAACAAGGGGTTTTCCCGGTCTCGAGGTCATTGTTCCCGGCGGAGTCGTGCGCGAGACCGACGGCAGCATCCTTGGCGAGGCGGCGGTCGAGTTCCTGTCGCGGTTGCGTCCCGACATCGCGCTGGTCGGGGCCGCCGCGGTCGGGTCCGACGGCACCCTGTTCGACTTTGACCTTGGCGAATCCCACATGGTCAGAACGATGCTGCAAAACGCCGCCCACGTGATCCTGGCCATCGACCGCAGCAAGTTCGGGCAGGTCGCGCCGGTGGCCACGGGAACCATGGCGCAGATCCAGACGCTGGTGATCGACCGCCCCTGCCCCGAACCGCTGCGGCAACTGACGCGGGCGCATTCCGTGCGCCTGATCGAAGTCTGATCGCGACGTCGCCGCCGGCGCGGCGCTTGACTTGGCGCGTGATTGCGCGAAAACACCGATGAAACGAAACTGTTGCATTGCGCAACGCAAAGGCGGGAGAGCCGGCGTGAGCCTATGCCTGGCAGACACATACCGGCCACGACCGGCGCGGCGCCCATGACCAGCGTGTTCGTGCTGGGGCTGGCGACCGCCGATTTCATGTTCAGCGTCGCCACAATGCCGACGCGGCCCGAGAAATACCGTGCCGACGGCTGCACCATCGTCGGCGGTGGCTGTGCCGCCAACGCCGCCGTCACCATCGCGCGTCTGGGCGGCGCGCCACGGCTGGCGGCCCGGATCGGCGACGATGTTACCGGCGACATCATTGCCGGTGAGTTGCAGGGCGAGGGCGTCGATCTGACCCACCTGCATCGCAACCCCGGCGGGCGGTCGTCCTGCTCGTCGGTTCTGGTCGACGCGCAGGGCGAACGCCAGATCGTCAATTTCCGGGGCGCAGGCCTGGTCGAGGGCACCGGCTGGCTGACCGATGTGCCCCGCGCCCGCGCCGTGCTGACCGACAGCCGCTGGCGCGAGGGCGCGCTTTTCGCGCTAAAGCTTGCCCGGGAATGGGGCGTTCCGGGCATCCTGGATGCCGAGCCGCCGACCGACCCCGACCTTGCCCGCGCCGCCAGCCACGTCGCCTTTTCACGCGGCGGTCTGGACCGGTTCGCCGGCACCGACGACATTGCCGACGGGTTGCGCCGGGCCCGGCGGCTGACCGGCGCCTTTCTGGCCGTCACCAACGGCGCCGACGGCTGCTATTGGCTTGACGGTGACCGGGTCGGCCACTTGCCCGCCCCAACGGTCGATCCGGTCGACACGCTGGGCGCCGGCGACGCCTGGCATGGCGCGCTGGCGCTGCAACTGGCCCGTGGCATGGGCGAGGTGCCGGCCATGGCATTCGCCAACGCGGTCGGCGCTCTGGCGACCACCGGTTTCGGCGGCCGCGCTGGCAGCCCCACACAGGCCCGGCTGGACACATTTCTCAAGGAGGCACGATAATGCAGCTGACCCCCGGCAAGCTTTGGGGCCTGCGCCGCATGGCCGACGCCGACGGCATCTTCAAGATGACCGCCGTCGACCAGCGCCCGCCCATCAAGACACCGATCGCGGCGCATCTGGGCACCGATCAGGCGCCCTGGGATCAGGTGGCGCGGTTCAAGCGTATGCTGGTCGAACATCTGCAGGGCCAAAGCTCCGCGATGCTGCTGGACCCGCATTATGCCATCCCGGTGGCGGTTGACCTTCTCAGCCCGGCCAAGGGCCTGATCGTGACGCTGGAAGATTCGCTTTTCAGTGACACCGGCGGTGGCCGTCTGTCGGCCAGCATCGATGACTGGTCGGTCGCCAAGATCAAGCGCATGGGCGGCGACGCGGTCAAGGTGCTTGCATGGTATCGCCCTGACGCCGCGCCGGCGGTCAACGCCGCCCAGCAGGACTATGTCAAGAGCGTGGGCGCGGCCTGCGCCCGCCACGACATTCCTTTCCTGTTCGAGCTTCTGGTCTATCCGCTGGCCTCGGACGCCGACCAGACCCGCGACTATGTGGAAATGCAGGGCAAACGTGCCGATGACGTTTTGCGCTCGGTCGAAGAGTTCGCCAAGCCGGACTATGGTGTCGATGTCTTCAAGCTGGAAAGCCCGGTCAATGCCGCCGACGCAGACGGCTCGGCCCGCGTGCAGGCACTGTTCGACGAATTGGGCGCGTTGGCGGGCCGGCCGTGGGTGATGTTGTCGGCCGGCGCCGGCAAGCCCGAGTTTCGCCGTATCCTGGAACATGCCTTTGCCGCCGGGGCCTCGGGCTTTCTGGCCGGGCGCGCCATCTGGCTGGACGCCTTCAACCGCTATCCCGACTGGGACGCCGTCGCCGACGGTCTGCGCGGCGACGCGGCCGATTACATGGCCGACATCTCGGCGCTGGCCGATGCCCGCGCCCGGCCGTGGTTCAGCCACGACAGTTTCGGCCCGCGCGGCGCGCGTTTTGGCTGGGACGATGCGCGTTTCCGCCATGACTACCCCGAGGCCGGCTAGATGAAGATCGGGATCCTGCCGCTGGCGCGCGCCACCTTCGATGTCGATTTCGCGACCGAAAAGCTGGCCGCGATGCTGCAATTGCTCGACGGGCTGGGGCATCAGATCGCCGGTCCGCGCGACCTGCTGTTCGATGACGACGCGACACGCGCGGCGATTGCACAGTTGCAGGCCGCCGACATCGACCTGCTGCTGGTTCTGCAGGTCACCTTCACCGATGCGCAAGCCATCGTCGCGGCCGGGGCCGCCTTTGACCAGCCGCTGGCGATCTGGGCCGTGCCCGAGCCGCGCAACGGCGGGCGGCTGCGGCTGAATTCCTTTTGCGGGCTGAACCTTGCCAGCCACGCGCTGGGGCTTGGCGGGCGGCGGTTTTCGTGGCTTTACGCCGCGCCGGATCCGGCGGCTGGCGACAATCTGCGCGACCTGCTGGCCGGGCGGCGCCGGGCCGGGCGCACCGCCGCGCAGCCGGCCACGGCTGAGCCCGATGCCAGCGCACGCGCGGCGGCGGCGTCGCTGCGGGGCAAGCGCATAGGGCGCATCGGCCAGCACCCGCCGGGGTTCGACACCTGCGCTTATGACGACGCGGCGTTGCGCGACCTTGCCGGCGTGACGGTCAAGGCGATGGACCTGAACGTGCTGTTCACCGGCGCCGATGTTCAGAACAGCGCCACCGTCGCCGCGTCGCGCGAACTGGCGATGACCACGGCGCCAGCGCTGGACACCGTGGACCAGCCACAACTGGACAAGTCGCTGCGGCTGCACGGGGCGCTGTCGCGGCTGGGACAACAATTCGACGCCTTCGCAATCCGCTGCTGGCCCGAGATGTTCACCGAATACGGCGGCGCGGTCTGCGGCCCGGCCGCCATGATGGGCGAGGTGCGCACGCCTTGCGCCTGCGAGGCCGATGTCTATGGCGCCGTGACCCAGCTTTTGCTGCAAGAGGTCGTCCGCGCCCCGGTGTTTCTGACCGACCTTGTCGATGTCGATACCGCCGATGACAGCGCGGTTGTCTGGCATTGCGGGCAGGCGCCGGCCTCGATGCGTGCGCCCGGCGTCGCGGCCACGGCCACGGTGCATACCAACCGCAAGATGCCCCTGCTGTTCGAGTTTCCGCTGAAACCCGGCCGGGTCACCCTGATGCGTATCAGTCAGGCGCTTGGCAGCCCGAAGATGTTGATTTCGACCGGCGACATGCTGGCGCGTCCCATGGCCTTTACCGGCACCTCGGGCCAGTTCCGCCCCGACCGGGGCGCGGCGCGGTTCCTGAACGGGCTGATCGACTGCGGTGCCGAACATCACATGGCGCTGGCCTATGGCGACCACGCAGATGCGTTGCGTGGCGTCGCGGCGGCGCTGGAACTTCCGATATGCGAGTTTTGACATGAGCCTTCGATATGGTCTGATCGGCGCCGGCATGATGGGGCACGAGCATATCCGCAACATCCACCTGCATGGCGGCACGGTCACCGGGCTGGCCGACCCCGATGACGCCATGCGCGCCAGCGCGGTGGCCGCCAGCGGTGGCGGGGCGCGCGGCTTTGCCGAACACAACGCGCTGATCGCGGCCGACATCTGTGACGCCTATGTCGTGGCCTCGCCCAACGACCTGCACCATGCGCCGATGCTGGACCTGCTGAAAACCGACAAGCCCATCCTGTGCGAAAAGCCGTTTTGCACCACCTCGGACCACTGCCGCGACCTGATCGCCCACGCCCGGGGGCGCGCGGCGCCGGTCTGGGTGGCGATGGAATACCGCTATATGCCGCCGGTCCAGCGCCTGATCGACGAACGCGACAAGGGCACGACCGGCGCTCCGGTGATGCTGTCGATCCGCGAACACCGCTTTCCCTTCCTCGAAAAAGTCAACGACTGGAACCGCTTCAACATCCGCAGCGGCGGCACGCTGGTGGAAAAATGCTGCCATTTCTGGGACCTGATGCGCCTGATCCTGCAATCCGACCCGGTGCGGGCGTTCGCCTCGGCCAATATCGACGTGAACCATCTGGACGAACGCTATGGCGGGCAGGTGCCCGACATCATCGACAATGCCTATGTGATCGTCGATTTCGCCAACGGCACGCGCGGCATGCTGGACCTGTGCATGTTCGCCGAGGGCTCGGAGTGGCAAGAGGTGATCTCGCTGACCGGGCCGCGCGGCCGGGTCGACGCCAACATTCCCGGCCCGGCCCGCTTTAACGCTGACGGACAGGAACGCCCCTCGGAACTGGTGATATCCGGGCGCCAGCCGGTGCGCCGCAGCCGCCAGACCATCGATCTGGACAAGGAAATCATGGCCGCCGGCGATCACCACGGGTCGACCTATTTCCAGCACCAGCGCTTTCTGGAGATGGTGCAAACCGGGCATGGCCGGCCCGAAGTGTCGATGGAAGACGGCCTGTGGGCGGTCATGGTGGGCGAGGCGGCCCAGCGCTCGGCCCGCACCGGTCAGGCCGTGGCGCTGGAGGGCATCGGTTGAGCCTGCCCGAACCCTTTGGCACCCTGCCCGACGGTCAGGCCGTGCAGCGCATCACCCTGCGGGGCGGCGGGCTGACGGCGCGTTTTCTGACATGGGGCGCGGTGTTGCAGGACCTCAGGCTTGACGGGCATGACGCGCCGCTGGTGCTGGGCCTGAACGACCTGCCCGATTACCTGGCCCATTCCCGCTATTTCGGTGCCACGGCCGGGCGCTGTGCGAACCGCATCCGCGACGGGCATCTGGCGCTGAACGGCACCACCTACCAGCTTGACCGGAATTTCCTGGGCAAGCATCTGCTGCACGGCGGGGCCGGCGGCACGGGCAAGCGGCTGTGGACGGTCGCGGCGGCGACCGACAGCGCGCTGACGCTGGCCTGCACCCTGCCCGATGGCGACATGGGCTTTCCCGGCAACCTGACGCTGGCGGCGCGTTTCGCGCTGCTGCCCGGCGGGGTGCTGGACATCTGCTATTCTGCCCGGACGGATGCCGACACCCTGTGCAACATCGCGCAGCACAGCTATTTCAACCTTGATGGAGGCCCGGACCTGTCGGACCATCTGCTGACCATCGACGCCTTCGCCTATCTGCCCGTCGATGACGAACTGATCCCCACCGGCGAAATTGCGGCAATGGCGGTCGACGGTTACGATTTTCGCCAGCCGCGTTGCCCCGGGGCCGTGGCCGGGGCGATTGACCACAATTACTGCCTGTCGGCCACGGCCGAGTTGCTGCGCCCCGTCGCGTGGCTGCAAAGCCGCCGGTCCGGCGTTGCCATGACCGTCAAGACAACCGAACCCGGCCTGCAGGTCTATAACAGCACCCCGCTGACGGTGCCGGTGCCGGGCCTTGGCGGCCGCCGCTATGGCGCCCATGCGGGGCTTGCGCTCGAACCGCAAATCTGGCCTGACGCAAACCACCATCCTCGCTTTCCGCAGGCCCTGCTGCGGACGGGCGACAGCTATGAGCAACACACGCAATTCATCTTTGCAAAGGACAGGACATGAGCGGCATAGCCAAGTTCAAGAAAGAGGCCAATTTCGTCGGCGGAGAATGGATCGCGGCGGACAGCGGTGAAACCATCGACGTGACCAACCCCGCCACCGGCGAAGTGATCGGCACTGTCCCCAACTGCGGCGAGGCCGAAACCAACCGCGCCATCGACGCGGCGGCCGAGGCCTTCAAGAGCTTTGGCACATCGTCAACCGCCGAACGGGTCAAGCTGGCGCGCAACCTGCATGACGCGCTGATGGACAATCAGGCCACGCTGGCCGAGCTTTTGACGCTGGAAATGGGCAAGCCCCTGTTCGAAGCCATGGGCGAGGTCGGCATGGGCGCGGCCTATGTGCTGTGGTTCGCCGAAGAGGTGCGCCGCGCCGGCGGCAGCGTGATCCCCGCGCCGACCAACGACCGCAAACTGCTGGCCACGCGGCACCCGGTGGGCGTTGTCGCCGCCATCACGCCGTGGAACTTCCCGTCGTCCATGCTGGCGCGCAAGATGGGCCCGGCCCTGGCCGCCGGCTGCCCGGTGGTGGCCAAGCCCGCAACCGCGACGCCGTTTTCGGCCCTTGCATGGGGTGTTCTGGCCGAAGAGGCCGGCTATCCGGCTGGCACGGTCAACGTGCTGACCGGCTCGGCCCGGGCCATTGGCGGCGCCATCATGGCCAGCCCCAAGGTGCGCAAGGTAACGTTCACCGGCTCGACCGAGGTCGGCAAGACGCTGATCCGCCAGTCCGCCGACACAGTGAAGAAGGTGTCGATGGAACTGGGCGGCAATGCGCCCTTCATCGTGTTCGAGGATGCCGACATCGACGCGGCGGTCGAGGGCGCGATGGTCGCCAAATACCGCAACATGGGCCAGACCTGCGTGTGCACCAACCGCTTTTACGTCCACAGCTCGGTCCGTGACGAATTCGTCGAAAAGCTGACGGCCGCCACCGCCGCCATGAAAATCGGCAACGGCATGGACGACGGCGTGGCGCAGGGGCCGATGATCGACGGCAAGGCGGTCGAATTTGTCGAGGGCATGATCGCCGACGCCGTGTCCAAGGGCGCCAGCATCGCCACCGGCGGCAAGCGCCACGAACTGGGCGGAACCTTTTTCGAGCCCACCGTGATAACCGACGCCACCGCCGACATGCGCTTTGCCACCGAGGAAATCTTTGGCCCCCTGTCGGCGGTCTTCACCTTCGACGACGAAGACGCGGTGATCGCGGCGGCCAACGACACGGTCTACGGTCTGGCCTCTTACGCCTATACCCGCGACGTGGGCCGCGTGTTCCGGCTGAACGACAAGCTTGAATATGGCCTGATCGGCATCAACTCGGGCCTGATCACCACGCCCGAGGCGCCGTTTGGCGGCCTGAAGGAAAGCGGGCTGGGCAAGGAAGGCGGGCAGCAGGGGCTCGATGACTATCTCGAGACCAAGTATATCGCCATCGCCGGGCTGTGACGTGATCGTGATCACCGAATTCATGGACGAGGCCGCGGTCGCCCGCATGCGGGCGGCCGGGACGGTTGTCTATGATCCCGCGCTGGCCGACGACCAGGCGCGCATTCCCGGCCAGATCGCCGGGGCGCGGGCACTGGTGGTGCGCAACCGAACCCGCGTGACGGCCGACCTGCTGGAGGCCGCGCCGGCGCTGCAATGCGTGGGGCGGCTGGGCGTCGGGCTGGACAATATCGACATGGCGGCCTGCAAGGCGCGCGGCGTGACGGTCTATCCCGCGCTTGGCGCCAACAATCTCAGCGTGGCGGAATATGTCATCACCTCGGCCATGGCCCTGCTGCGCAACGCCTATCAGGCGCGGGCGGCAATGCTGGCCGGCGACTGGCCGCGTCAGGCCTGCGCCGGGCGCGAACTGTCGGGCAAGACGCTGGGGCTGGTGGGCTTTGGCGGCATCGCCCGCGACACGGCTGACCGGGCGCGCGCACTGGGCATGACGGTTGCCGGCTTCGACCCGTTCCTTGCGCCAGACGATCCGCGCTGGGGCGATGCCACACCGATGGACCTGCCGGGCCTGCTGGCGGCGGCGGACGTGCTGTCACTGCATGTGCCGCTGACCGATGACACCCGTCACATGGTCAACGCCGACACCCTGACCGCGATGAAGCCCGTCGCGGTGGTCATCAACGCCGCCCGCGGCGGCGTGGTGGACGAGGACGCGCTGTGCGACGCCTTGCGCGCGGGCGCGATCGCCGGCGCGGCGCTGGACGTGTTCGAGACCGAGCCTCTGACAGCGCAGGCGGCCGGGAAATTCCGCGATATCAATAACCTGATCCTCACCCCGCATATCGCCGGGGTGACGGAAGAATCCAACGAACGGGTCAGCGACATGATCGCGGATCTGGTGCTAAAACATCTGGAAAAAGGACCCGACCATGCCGACCGAGCTTGACCGTCAGATCGTTACCGACCTGACCAATGCCGGTGTCGACTTCGTGACCTCAGTTCCCTGCAAGCAACTTGCCGGCGTGCTGGAGCAACTGGATCAGACACCGGGAATCACCCATGTGCCCAGCAACAAGGAAGACGAGGGCATGGGCCTGTGCGCCGGCGCCTTCATGGGGGGCATGACGCCGATGATCGTCATGCAGAACACCGCGCTGGGCGTGGTTGTCAACACGCTGGCGACGCTGATCCAGTATTACCAGATCCCGCTGCCGATGCTGATTTCCTATCGCGGCGAGGTGGGCGAACCCGTGGCCTGTCAGGTGGAAATGGCCCTGCACACCAAGGCGATACTCAACCAGCTGCATATCCCGGCCTATCATTTCCACGCCCGCGACGACGTGGTGGAACTGCCCGGGATCCTGAAGCACACCGCCATGTGCAAGAAGCCTTCGGCGATATTGTGCGACGCGACTTTCTGGAGTGGGAAACGATGATCAGGCACGACATTCTCAAACAGCTTATCCCGGTGATGGAAGACAAGCTGGTGGTGTGCAACATCGGCTCGCCCAGCCAGGAACTGCACGACCTGAACGACCGGGCCGGCAATTTCTACATGCTGGGCACGATGGGCTTGTGTTCGTCGATCGGGCTGGGGCTGGCGATTGCACAGCCCAAGCCGGTGCTGGCGATTGACGGCGACGGTTCGGTGCTGACCAATCTGGCGACGCTGTCGACCATCGGCAACAACCAGCCCGACAATTTCGTGCTGCTGATCGTCGATAACGGCAGCTACGGGTCGACCGGCGACCAGCCAACCTATGCCGGGGCCAAGACATCGCTGACCGATGTGGCGCGCGCCTGCGGCTGCGACACGGTGATCGAGTGCCCGGCGGCCGAGACCGCGGCCGTAGTGGCGCAGGCGTTTCAGACCGGCGGCACCACCGTGGTGGTCGCCAAATGCGACAGCGGCAACGTCAAGGTTCCGGTGATCGAGATGAACCCGATCACCATCCGCGAACGCTTCATGGCCGAAGTGCGCGCCTGACCGGGGCCGCGACTGCCCCGCCGCCGTGCCAGGGGATGCTGGGTGCGGCGACGGGGCTGGCCGGTGCGGTTGCGGGCGCGCCCGACCAAAGGGCGCCCGCAAGCAGGTGACCCCTGCAAGGTGATACGGACCGCGGCGCCGTTTCCGTCGAAACTTTTTCGCGGCGGTGTCAGGCGGGTGATCATCCATCCTGCGGGTTCACCATCCGTCAGAAAATCTTACGGGCGCATCGGACCTTCGGGGCGATAGCGATCCATCACGATGTCAAGCGCGCTGTTGGTGATGTCGGGGTTCGCCTGTTGCAGGCACGGCAGCAGCACCGCCTTGTTGGCCTGTTGGGTCGCGCCCGTGGGGTCATGGTCCGGATCGGGGCTGACGCCGCTGAAACAGGCGATAAAGGTCGCCTCGGTCACGCCAAGATCGGCCGAGATCAGATGGGTCGGCCGGTCGCCGGGCCGGGCAAAGGCCGGGGCGGCGATGGTGAGGATGGTCAGGGCGAGAATCGTGCGGCGCATATCGGGCCTCCTGCGGTTGCGTTGTGCAGGGTTGTACGGGCGGGGGATGGGTTTCCGTCGATTGCGCTGCACCCACTCGTTTCGACAGTCAGGGCGTTGGTCTTGTTCCTCACCCCGGTTGTCGTATCGGAGATGTGCGGCGCGGGGCCAATACCGTCTTTGCGCGCTTTAAGTCCTCTCCAGTTGGATTCTGCATGGTTGAACACGTTGGCCGGTTAGGTCTTCGTTTAAAAAAGTACAGCTAAATCGACGCCGGTCGGACCGATAGTGGTGAAACGTTGCAATTTTTGGTTCACTGACCTAGCCTGACAGAAATTGAACGTGTCAATCTAAGCAGTAGGTGACAAGTGCCGCTCCCAAGCGCAGAAAACGACCCTTTGATAGCTCTGGCTGGTGCTTATTCCGCTCACATTGGAGCTACAAACAAATTGTGGACAACGTGCTTTGGCTTCACGATCGCGATTATTGCAACACTGTTAACCAAAGATGGCGACAAGTTCGACTTTATTGGCGTGCCACTCACCAAGGAATCTCTCCTGATCGTAGCGACAATTTCACTGTTGGGAGCGTACTTTGCTTTCACGGTTTCACAAATTAACCAATGGAAAGTTGGCAAGATGTTTGTTCGCGCTGCAGAAGAATGTGCGCCATTCCATATAGGTTCGAGGATTTATGTCGCCCCGGACTACTATCATGCATTCGTCAAGGGTTCGATAAACCGAGTTGCCCCTTTTTTCTTCACGGAGGGAGCCCCTTATGCGGAGAGGAGTTCATCATTCGAATACACGAAGCGTGCGGTTGATCTAGTTCAAATTGGAATTCCTGCTGCCGGGATTTTGCTTGCGGCCGTCAATTTGATTCCAACTGAATCAAATATCCCGGTACTGACTGCCGTTACATGTGGACCATTCAGTCTCGTCTTGTTGTATTTTCTTTACGATGGCGCAAAAGATTGGGCCAAATGGGCCTCAGCAGTAAACCGTGATGTCACGGTCATCAATGTGCCCAAGGATTGACGGTGGAATCTGTGCGGCCGGATCATCAATGGAATTTTCTGCACGGAATCAAGGCGGGCTTTGCCCGCCGCCGTGCCAGCGCCTGACCGGTCTGGCGCTTTGGTTGCGGGTGGTGCGGTGTTTGAAGTTTTGCG
>CAYYMJ010000056.1:0-1942 GCA_964472855.1 uncultured Rhodobacterales bacterium
GCCTCGAGGAAATTGATGGTGTTGTGCAGGTAAGAGGCGGCGTTGAACCCCAGCGGACCAGTGCCCACCAGAAAGCCGCCCATGATGCCGATGATGTCGCCCACCCCCACCAGAAGCGGCACCGCGAGCGTGCCGGCGACCACACGCGGCAGGGTCAGATACTTGGCCGGATGCGTCGACAGGGTGACCAGCGCGTCGATCTGCTCGGTCACTTTCATGGTCGCGATCTCGGCCGCGATGGACGAGGTCACGCGCGCGGCGATCATCAGCCCTACCAGCACTGGCCCAAGCTCGCGCACCATGCCGATGGCGACGATCTGGGGCACCACGGCCTCGGCCGAGAAACGCGCGCCGCCGGAATAGATTTGCAGGGCCAGCGCGCCGCCGGTGAAGACCGCCGTCAGCGCCACCACCGGCAGCGACAGATAGCCGACATTGACCAGCGCGACCGCGAATTCGCGCGGATACCATGGCGGGCGGGCAAGGTGGCTGACAGCGTCGGCGGCAAAGATCGCGACCCGGCCGATGGCGGCCAGAAGGGCAAGAACCGGCCGCCCCAGGGCCGCCAGAAATCTCATCCCCGGCCTCCGCCATAGCGGCGGTGGTAGCGGGCGCCAAGCGCGGTGAGGATCTCGTATCCGATCGTGCCGGCGGCTTCGGCCAACTCGTCGACGTTTTGTTCGTCGCACAGGATGTCCAGATGCCCGGGCATGGCTGTCAGGTGCGAGATATCGGCGGTGATCAGGTCCATCGACACCCGGCCGACGATCGGGCAGGGCACGCCGGCGGCGAACAGCATCGCCTCGTTGCCCATGGCGCGGATCAGGCCGTCGGCATAGCCGGCCGACACGGTGGCGATGCGCGCCGGCGATTCGGCGGCCCAAGCCTGCCCATAGCCGACGCTTTCGCCCGGCGCGACCATGCGGGTCTGGATCACCGGCAGCGACAGGCGCACGACGCCCAGAGCCTCGGCAAAGGGCAGGCCGCCGTAGAGCCCGACCCCCGGGCGCGTCAGGTCGAAATGATAATCGGGCCCCAGCAGGATGCCCCCCGTGGCCGCCAGCGACCGCGGCACATCCAGACCGTCGGTCATGCGGCGGAAACTGTCCAGTTGCGCGCGGTTCATGGCGCTGTCGGGGTCGTCGGCGCAGGCAAGGTGGCTCATGATCAGTTCGGGCGACTGGCCAAGCACGATGTCGCGCGCGGCGGCCCATTCGCTTTCTTCCAGGCCCAGCCGGTTCATGCCGCTGTCAAGCTGAATGCCGAACGGGTGGTCGGGCAGCGCCTCGAAATGACGGGTCATCTGCTCGATCGAGTTGAGCATGGGGATCAGCGCCAGATCGTGGATCATGTCGGTGTCGCCGCGCATGTGGCCGGCGAACACGCAGATCCTGGGGTCGGGTCCGAAAGCTTCGCGCAGCGCCGCGCCCTCTTCGGCCACGGCCACGAAGAACAGGTTGCAGCCGGCCTGCGACAGCGCCCGCGCCACCCGGCCGGCGCCCAGGCCGTAGGCGTCGGCCTTGACCACGGCGGCGGTTTCGACATCGGTCATGGCGTCCAGCGCCTGCCAGTTGCGCACCAGCGCGTCGAGATCGATGTGCAGCGTGGCGGTTCCCATGGGCCCGAGTTGTGTCCGAGGCGCGCGGTGCGTGCAAGGGCGAAAGGCGGCGAGCACCGTCGGGCCATGTCGCGCTGTCACGCCATGGCCAGCTCACCTCCGGTCACGATCCTGCCGCTCGGGCGGTATCGAACCAGCCCCCGGCACTACCCCAAGTCAAACACCGCCAACTCGGCCACAGCCAGCGGAAAAACCCCGCGCGCCCTGCCGCTTCATTGTTCGCCAAATACTTCGGGGGGCGCGGGGGGCAGCGCCCCCCGCCCTTCGCGTCGCGCGCGGGCGCGACGCAACGGGCAACCGCGCCGCGGTTGCGCGGCGGTCGAG
>CAYYMJ010000056.1:2042-10311 GCA_964472855.1 uncultured Rhodobacterales bacterium
TGTGCGCTCAGCGGTATCCCTGATCCTCGACCTGCCAGGAATTCACCAGGTTGGCAAAGCGGGTAAAGCGGCCCTCGAAACTGAGGCTGACGGTGCCGATGGGGCCATGGCGCTGTTTGCCGATGATCACCTCGGCCCGGCCGTGCAGGCGCTCCATCCGTTCCTGCCACGCGGCGGTTTCTTCCAGCTTGTCTTCCGAGGGTTTTTCACGCTCGGCATAGTATTCTTCGCGGAACACGAACATCACGGCGTCGGCGTCCTGTTCGATCGAGCCCGATTCGCGCAAGTCCGACAGTTGCGGGCGCTTGTCATCGCGGGATTCCACCTGCCGCGACAGCTGCGACAGGGCGATCACGGGGATGTCCAGTTCCTTGGCGATGGCCTTCAGGCCCTGGGTGATTTCGCTGACCTCGTTCACGCGGCTGTCCTTGGCCGAGGCCGGGCGCACCAGTTGCAGATAATCGATGAACAGCACATCCAGCCCGTGTTCGCGCTTGAGCCGCCGGGCCCGGGCCGCGAGTTGGCTGATGGGCAGGGCGGGGGTGTCGTCGATGAACAGCGGGCAGGCTTCGAGCGTCTTGGCGGCCTCGACGATGCGGCGAAACTCGGCCTCGGAAAAATCGCCGCGGCGGATGTTCTCCGACGAAACCTCGGCCGCTTCGGACAGGACGCGCGCCGCCAGTTGTTCCGCCGACATCTCGAGGCTGAAAAAGCCGACGCAACCGCCGTCGACCGCGCCGTCGCTGCCGTCGGGCAGGCGGCCCTTGCGATACTGACGGGCGATGTTGAAGGCGATGTTGGTGGCCAGCGAGGTTTTGCCCATCGACGGCCGCCCGGCGATGATCAGCAGGTCCGACCGGTGCAGGCCGCCAAGTTTCTTGTCGAGATCGATCAGGCCGGTCGACATGCCGGCAAGGCCGCCGTCACGCTGATAGGCGGCGTTGGCAACATTGACCGCGTCGGTGACCGCCTTGAGAAAGGATTGAAACCCCTGGCCGGCCTGCCCGGCCTCGCCCAGCTTGTAAAGCCGTTGCTCGGCCTCGACGATCTGGTCCTTTGGCTCGCTGGCCAGCTCGACCCGCGCCGCCCTGACCGAGATGTCCTGTCCCAGCTGGATCAGCTCGCGCCGCACCGCCATGTCATAGATCATCTGCGCATAGTCGCGGGCCGCGAAACTGGCGATGGCGGCGCTGGCGAGATTGACCAGATAGTCGGGCCCGCCCAGCAGTTTCAGCCCCGGGTCGTCTTGCAGGAACGCGCGCAGGGTCACCGGCGAAGCCAGGGCGTTCTTGGCGATCCGGGCGCTGGCGATTTCATAGATGCGGCCATGCACGGGTTCATAGAAATGGCCGGCGTTCAGAATGCTGGCCACCCGGTCATAGACGTCATTGTTGGTCAGGATGGCGCCCAGAAGCTGCTGTTCGGCCTCCAGACTGTGGGGCATCGCCATGTCGGGGCTGTCGCCGTTTGCCGCCGGTCCGGGGGTGCCTTCGGGAATGCGTGCGACTTCGTTCATGTTCTTCCTGTCCTGCCCCGGGATTTGTTGTTGCGGGCAATCTAGCTTGTTTGCGCCGTCCGAGGCCATGTGGAAATCGGCGGGTATAAGCCGGGGAACAGCTTGTGGACGGTGCGGCGCCGGCAAGCGGGAATCCGCCGATTGCTACCACATGTTGGACCAGATCGGGATTCGGTTCAACATCTGCCATGTCGCCGGTGCCGGCGACCGGGGCGACTGGCGCGAATCGCTATTTGGTTTCGAAGGCGTCCTGCCAGCCGCGCGGGTCGTCGAGAAAGCGGTTCACCTCGTCCAGCGTGAAGGCGTCGAAGGTCTCGCGGCGTCGCGCCTCTGCCAGAACGTCCCACCAGGTGCACAGGTGCGACATGGTCAGATTGTGGGCGTCGAGCGTTTCTTCCATCTCGGGAAAGATCCCGTACGAGAAGATCACCGCGCAATGTTCGCAGCGCGCGCCGACCTCGCGCACCGCGTCGACAAAGCTGATTTTCGAGCCGCCATCGGTGGTCAGGTCTTCCACCAACAGCACCCGGTCATCTTCGACAACCACGCCCTCGATCCGGGCGTTGCGGCCGTAACCTTTTGGTTTCTTGCGGATATAGGCCATGGGCAGGGCCAGACGCTCGGCGATCAGGGCGGCAAAGGGGATGCCCGCCGTTTCGCCGCCCGCGACCACGTCGAAGGCTTCGAAGCCGGCGTCGCGCATGACGGTCACGGCCATGAAATCCATGATGGTGGCGCGGATGCGCGGAAAGGATATCAGCCGGCGACAGTCGATATAGGTGGGCGACGGCTTGCCCGAGGCCAGGATGAACGGCACCTCGGCGTTGAAATGCACCGCCTGCGCCTCCAGCAGCATGCCGGCGGTCAGCCGGGCAATTTCTTCGGCGGTCGCAAAACCCGCGTTGTTCATGTTCTTGTCCCCCGGATGTTTCGGTGCGTCCCGCTTTTGAACAGCACCATCAGCTTACCACCCGCCATTCAAGCGCGAAGCCGGGGTCGAACACGGTCACGGTTTCGGCCCCCGCCGACACCGGTGGCTGTGCCGGGCGGGCGGGCGCCTTTTCAAGCCCGATCAGCCCGGTATTGCGCGGCAGGCGGTAGAAATCGGCGCCGTGGTGCGACACGAAGCCTTCCAGCCGGTCAAGCTGTCCGGCGTCTTCGAACACATGCGCCAGGATCGGCAGCGCCACGGGCGCGGTATAGCAGCCGGCGCAGCCGCAGGCGCTTTGCTTGTCATGGTCGGGATGCGGGGCGCTGTCGGTGCCCATGAAGAACGACGGCGCGCCCGATGTCGCCGCGGCGACCAGGGCTTGGCGGTGGCGTTCACGTTTGGCCACCGGCAGGCAGTAATAATGCGGGCGGATGCCCCCGGCCAGGATGTGGTTGCGGTTGATGACAAGGTGATGAACGGTGATCGTGCCGGCAATGGTGTCGCCGCCGTCACGCACATAGGCCACCCCGTCGGCGGTGGTCAGATGCTCGACAATCACCCGCAACCCCGGCACGGCGCGGCGCAGGGGGTCGAGCACGCGGTCCAGAAACACCGCCTCGCGGTCGAAGATGTCGACGTCCGGGTCGGTCACCTCGCCATGCACGCACAGCGGAACGCCGGCGCTGGCCATGGCCTCGAACACCGGGCGGACACGGTCAAAGTCGCGCACGCCCGAGGCCGAGTTTGTCGTGGCCCCGGCGGGGTAGAGCTTGACCGCGGCAATGGTGCCGTCGGCGGCGGCGCTGGTCACGGCGGCGGGGTCGGTGGCTTCGGTCAGATACAACGTCATCAGCGGCGTGAAATCGGCGCCCCCGGGCAGGGCCGACAGGATGCGGGCGCGATAGTCCAGCGCCTGCGCGCCGTCGGTCACCGGCGGCACGAGGTTGGGCATGATGATGGCGCGGGCAAAGTCGCGGGCGCTGGCCGGGGCCACGGCGGACAGCATGTCGCCGTCGCGCAGGTGCAGGTGCCAGTCGTCGGGGCGGCGGAGGGTCAGGCGTTGGGTCATGGGCCGACGCACTAGAGGATTGGCCGGCCCAGATCCAGCCGCCAACCGGGCCGGCAGCCCCGCCGTGACGTGCCGTGCGGCTTGTCAGGGCGGCCCCGGGCGGAAAAGCTGGCGCAATGGACAATGCCAGCATCGTCAGGGTGCGCAGCGCCACCGAGATCACCGCTGCAACGGCGATGGTATGGGAGTTTTTCGACGTCCTGCGTGACCGCTATGCCGAGATGCCCGAGGTCATCGATGCCTATATCGCCGACAATCGGGTGGCCGAGCATCTGGCCGAGTTTTCCCGCTATTTCGGGCCGCCGGCCGGCGAATGCTTTCTGGCGCAGATCAAGGGCGCGCCGGTGGGCATGGTGATGGTCAAGCCAAAGGGTGAATCGGACGGGGCGTTGAACCGCATGTTCGTGCGCGACAGCGCGCGCGGGCTGGGGTTGGGGCGCAGGCTGTGTCGGGCGGCCATCGACGAATCCCGGGCGCTGGGCCACGAATGGCTGTATCTCGAAGCGCTCTGGCGCCATGTCGAAGCCTTGCCGCTTTACGAATCCATGGGATTTGCCAGATTTGAACCCGCCGGCGCCTTTGGTGCCGACGACGCGCGGGTGATCCACATGCGCCTGCGCCACGACCGCGACAGCAAGGTGGCGAAATGAGACGGCGCATAACCCTGTTCGTTGGCCTGACCGGGCTGTTCCTGCTGGCCGGTTGTGCCAGCCAGCCGATGATTGAACCCGGCGCGCGCGGCTTTTTCTGGGGCCTGTTCGACGGGGCCGTGGCGCCCTTCAGCTTTGTCATTTCGCTGTTCAGCAACGCGACACGGATCTACGCCTATCCCAATTCCGGCCTGTGGTATGACTTCGGCTTCCTGATCGGCCTGACCTTCTGGGCCGGGGGCGGTGGCGCGGCGGCACGGCGGCGCAACCGTTAGGCCGGCTGGCGGGCCGGCCATGCCGCGGGTGCATTGCGGCAATGCAGCAATGGCGGTGCACTTGGCCCGCCGCGCGCTCTATCAGTGCCTCGACTCAAATCCAGGAGAGGCACCATGGCCGTTCTGACTACCAATTCCGTCGCCCACCCCGGCATCTTTTCGAGCCTTGGCGGCGTTTTCAAACGCATCGGCCTGTTCCTGATTTCGATCTCGGAATCCAACCGTCGCATGGTCGAGTTCCAGCGTCTGGCCGAACTGAGCGATGCGCAACTGGCCGAACAGGGCCTGCGCCGCGAAGAGCTGGCCCGCCATCTCTTTGGCGCTTTCCTGAGGTAGAGCTTGCCGCGTTCGATCAGGTTCAACCTGTTTCAGGACTCGGGCTTGACCGTCTGCAACAGGCAGCTTGTGCTGAATTCGATCTGACGCGCCGCGCGCGGCCGTCAGACCCGGTTGCGGCTGGGCGGCAGGGTCACGCCGCGTTTTGCCAGCCGCGCCTCGATCTCGGCCAGCCGGCGCACATAGCGGCCACGCTGCATGCGCTCGGCCACGTTGCGCACCACCAGCGCCTCGGGCACCGGGCGGTCGATGTCGATCAGGTGGCCGATCAGGCTGCGCAGATAGGCAAGATTGTCGCGCCGGGCCCGCAGGTGGCGGTAAAAGGCCGGCCGGTTCAGCGCACCGTCCATCGCGTCGGACACGATGTCGTCCAGCACCCCGAATTCCAGCAGGATATGTTCGAGATTTGATCCCATCCGCCGGGTCACCAGCGGCATGACCGAGCCTGCGTCAAGCAGTTGCATGTGCCGGGTGTCTTCGGTGACCAGCGGGTCATAGGCGGCATAAACCGCCTCGGCCGCCGACAGATTGTCGGGGACCGGAAGATAGCGGTCGATATTGTCGACCGTGCGCAGACCGGGATAGCGTTTGTCCCACGCCGCCGCCTCGGCGCCGATCTGGACCTGGGGCGCCAGCGCCAGCACCCGGCTGAGCGGCGCGCTCAGCGCAAAGCTCAACGCGGCGTGGGCCGCCGATCCGGTGCCATAGAACAGGGTGTCGTCAAAGCGGTCCAGCAGGCTGTTGTCGACCAGCGCGTCGATAAACGCGATCACCTCGCTGTCGCGGAACCAGGTGTTGCCACGGCTGGTCAGCGTCAGTTGCGACCAGTCCTGTTCTTCGGCCAAGGCGCTTAGCGCGCTTTCCGACCGGCTGATCGGCGTGTCCTTGTCGAAGGTCGCGTGAAAGGCCACCAGCAGCCTGGGCCCACGGCGGGTAAAGCGGGCGAAATGGTCGCCGTTCAGCGCGAGCGCGAAATCGCGCGGGCCATCCTCGTGCGCTGCATCGTCGGTGTCCGGCGCCGGGTCGTGCTGGTTCATGTCGTCGGGCCCTTTCGACGGTTGCGGTTGCGCTCGGGCCATGTCTAACCGGACAAGCGGTTCGCTATTGTGCTCAGAATAGGCCTTTTTTGGGCAATCCCGCCGCCTTTGTTGCCGCAAACCGTCAGATCCAGTCGAGGTTGACCTTCCCCGGCGGATAGTCGGCTGCCAGCTTTTCGCGCAAGCCCCTGAAGCGTGGGCGCAGGGCCTTGAACTTGCGTTCGTGGGTCTCGGCCACAAGACAGCGGATCGGGTCTATCAGGCCCTGCTGGTCGAGCGTTTCGAGGATCTCCAGTTCGGCCCCTTCGATATCCATCTTCACAAAGGCGATTTCGCCGCGCCGGGCAACCTGGTCGCGCACCAGCGTCGGAAAGTCGACCAGCGGCACCTCGACCGACTTGTCGGCGTCAATCATGCGCCCGCCGTCAAGGATGGTGGATTTGACCGACGCACCTTCGGGGTTGTCGTCGAAATTCCCGGCCCGCATCAGCCGCACCAATCCCGTGCCCACCCCCAGCGCGGCGCTGACCAGCGTGACATTGGCGTGCTGCGCAAAGCGGTCGGAAAGCTGGGCAAAGGCCCAGGGGTCGGGTTCGTAGGCCAGCACATCGGCACCGGTGGCGGCCAGCACCTGCGTGACGACGCCCAGATTGGCGCCGCAGTCGATGGCCAGATCGCCCGGACGCAGCATGGCGGCGATGCCGGCCAGCAACCCCTCGGCATGGGCCTTGCGCAGGTTGCGCTGTTGCCGGCGGGCCAGTTTCCGGGCCTGTTGGCGCGCGGCTTCGGCGGCGGGGTCGGGCGTGATTTCGGCTGTCTCAGGCATAATGGCCCTGTATCGGTGGCTGATAGGCAGGGGCGACCAGCGGTTTGCGGCAGGCATAAAGCAACATGTGCGGGCCCTGCAGCACCATCTCGCCGCCGCGCCGCCGTCCGGTGGGGTCGGGAATGTCGATGCGCTTGCGCGGTTCCTTGCGGGGGCAGACGCTGACCTCGATCATCTCGTAGCCGCGCGCATGGTGCCAATACCGCCAGGGCACGTCGGGCCCGGTCTGGAAAAACCCGTGCCCGAACCAGCCGTCGCACGCGACATAGGCCAGCATCAGGCCACCGGGTTTCAGCATGGCGTGGCAACTGTCCAGCGCCGTCGAGATGTGAAAGATATGCTCGGTCGTGCCGCCGTCCAGCACGATGTCGAACTGTTCGTGCAGATGCTCGGGCACCGGGCGGTTCAGATCAGCGATATGCTGCGCGCCCTCGTTGTTATTGAAATCAAGCGCTTCCATCGGGGGAAACCCCATGGCCGACAGGATGTTTTCCGCAAATCCGTCGGGCTGCCGGGCGCGGTCACGGTCCAGCCGGTGGCCCAGCGCGTTGGCATGGGCGACAAAGCGGTCAAGGCGCCGGTCCGACATGTGAACCCGTTGCCGGCCCAGCATGATGCCGCGCGCCGCACCGTTCAGATGCTGCGCGGCGCGGGCCAGAAAGGTGGCCGGGATCAGGCTGAGCCCCATGGTCAGGCGACGTCGGTCTCGGGCGTGGGGCCCTCGGTCAGGCGGCGGACATATGGAACACCGATCTTGTCGTTCAGCATGCTGCGGGCCACCTTGTGCAGGCCCAGTTCGCGCAGCACCGAAAACTGCCGGTAATGCACGGTCGCAATGTCGCGATCATCGGGCAGGGGTTTGCCGCGAATGCGCCCGCCAAGGATATAGTGCTGTTCCTCGGGCAGCTGGTTCCAGCCCAGCCCGGCGCGCGGAATGGCCAGCGGCAGCGACATCTGGTCAAGATAGGGCCGGCGCATGGGGATGTGGGTCGCCCGGTCGATCTGGCGGGCCGTGTCATGCCAGACATCGGGAAAACGCTGGTCGCCAGCCTCGGGAAACACCACCAGACCGGCGCTGTAATAGGGCAGCACCCGGTCGCCGCGCTGACGCATCAGCTGGATCCGCTCGGGCGGAATGTCCATGCCGACCGCGTCGTAGATATCGTTCCAGATGTCCTGCCCGCTCCACCGCATCGAGGCCGCGACCGAGCACGAGACATGGCCGTCGCGCACCAGATTGTCGGCGCTGTTGGGGCGCAAGAACAGCACATCGCTGTCGACAAAGGCCGAAAAGGCGCTGTCGCGCGGTTGCATCGCGGCGACGATCTTGTTGCCGTGGGGATAGTCCTCGTCCCACAGGCCGTGGGTTTCCATCGGCCGAATCTCGGCCCCCATCATCGCGTGCGCTTGCAGGACGGCTGGGTGAAGCTCGTCCATGCGGTGGGCGGGGCAATAGCCGATGGCGCCGACGCTGTCGCCGAACTGGGTGCGGATCGAGGCCAGCAGCGTGCAGGCGAGGATTTGATATTCCGGCGGCTCGACCACATAGACAAAGGTCAGTTTGCGCGGCCCCAGCGGGTTGGTCAGCACCATCGGTGCCGCGGGCGCCGCCACCGTTTCGTCGGGCGC
>CAYYMJ010000056.1:10411-13372 GCA_964472855.1 uncultured Rhodobacterales bacterium
GGTGCGGGCGCGGCGGCCGCGGCTGGCGGCGATTCTGTCGCGGGCCGGTCGCGTGCCGCAGCATCGGGCTGGCTGTCTGCGCTGGCTTCAGGGCGGGCGGGCGCAGCCGCGCCCTTCTTATTCCAGGGCCAAAGACGCATCGACGCCGACCTCCTTGCACATGCGCCAGGCATAGGAATTCTCAAGCGGCGCGTTCTTGCGCCACCAGGGCTTGGTGCCGTTGGTATACAGATGAACCGACAGGGTCTGGTCGGTGAACCAGCCCTCGACCCGTCCGTGCGGGTCATAGAAGATGTCGTTCAGCTGAAACGGCACCGGATACAGAACGTCCGGCGACATGGCGCGGTCGTAATCCCCGGTGGTCTGGGCGAAATAGGTGAAAGCCTGCGGCCCGAAGGCCGTGCGCTCGGACTTGTAGATTTTCACGGCGTGGGGCAGGCCGGGTTCGTTCTTGTCCAGTCGGTCCAGCTTCTTGCGCTGGTTCTTGTTCCACCACGCGGGATAGTCGGGAAGGTTCTGATAATAGTCGAGC
Source organism: uncultured Rhodobacterales bacterium (assembly GCA_964472855.1). Classification (GTDB taxonomy): domain Bacteria; phylum Pseudomonadota; class Alphaproteobacteria; order Rhodobacterales; family Rhodobacteraceae; genus Tranquillimonas. The sequence goes on from CAYYMJ010000056.1 coordinate 10,944, forward strand.
AACCGCTCGATCAACTCGCCCTGCGCCGGGATCTTGACGACGCCGCAATTCAGCGCCCCGCGAAACCCGTGGCCGGCATAGATGTGATCGCCCTCGTCCGCAAAGGGGCGGTGGCAGAAGGCGTCGCAGTCGATCCAGATCGCGTCGGTCGCCTGTATCATCCGATAGCGGAACACGTTGGACAGGAACGAGGCCGAGGTCTGGCCGACCACGTCCATGTCGATCTGCATGATCTCGGACGCGGGCCGGACAATCACGCCGTCGGGCGCGTTGTGGACGTCATGGGTGCAATACAGCGTGGTCGGGTGGCCCTGGCGCACATGGCTGAGCAGGCAGAGCTGGTTGAGATATTGCAGCCGCTCGCCAATCCAGAGCGAGGCGACCGGCCGCCGGTCAGCATTTGCCATCATTTGCCTGTTTCCGACCGGCGTTCGCTGGCCGATGCCTCGTTGTTATTGCGCGGAAATATGCCCCAGGCCCGGCTTCAAGTCCAGTCTGGCGGCCCGCCGTTCCACGCTGTTGGCGGTCGGGCCGTGCTGCAGTATGGTAAACAATAATGAAGAAAAAACGGCATTATCCCGGAATTTTCCCGAGCAGATGGGGCAAAAAGTGGACCTGAAGACCGAATTGCCGGGCGAAAGCGCCCGCCTGCCGGCCCGAAACGTCAGTCCGCACGGGCAGGTCACGGTCCTGTCGATGATGAAGGACGAAGGCCCCTATGTGCTGGAGTGGGTCGCCCATCATCTGGCGCTGGGGTTCACCGACCTCGTGGTTTACACCAACGATTGCTCGGACGGCACCGACGACATGCTGATCCGCCTTCAGGAACTGGGGCTGGCGCATCACCGGCGCAACGACATCCCCGAGGGGCTGAAACCCCAGCCCTCGGCCCTGAAATACGCCCATGCCGATCCGGTTGTCGGCGCCAGCGACTGGCTCTTGACCTGCGACGCCGACGAATTTCTCTGCATCCGCCACGGCGACGGCACGATCGACGGGCTGCTCGACGCCATCGAGGGCGCGGGCGGCAACGGCATGGTCATCACCTGGCGCATCTTCGGCTCGGGCGGGGTGCAGCACTGGTCGCGTGCGCCGGTGACCGAGCAATACCTGATGGCCGCCCCGCAGATGTGGAACAAGGGCTGGGGGGTCAAGACCCTGTTCCGCTTTGACCCTGACATCTGGAAACTGGGCATCCATCGCCCGAAGATGAAGAACAAGGTGCTGGACACCGCCTTCCCGCAGTCGGTCAGGTGGCTGAACGGGTCGGGCCAGCCCATGGAGGACTATTTCAAGTTTCGCGGCTGGCGCTCGATCGTGCGCACCGTCGGCTATGACTGGGCGCAGATGAACCACTATGCGGTCAAGTCCATCGACAGCTATGCCATTCGCAAGTTTCGCGGCAACGTGAACAACAAGAAGGACAAGTATAACAGCGATTACTGGAGCCTTCAGGACCGCAACGAGGTGCGCGACGACACGATGTTGCGCTATGGCGCCCGGCGCAAGGCGCTGTTCGACGGCCTGCTGACCGATCCGGTGCTGCGGCGCCTGCATCACGCCGCGACCGACCGGGTCGAGGCGCGGCTGGCCGCGTTCAAGGGCACGGCGGCCTATGACGACCTTGTCGCCGACCTGAAAGCGGCCGGCGAGGTGCCGATCTCCAAAGTCTCGGCCAAGCCGCCAAAGGCGCGCGACCCGGGCAAGATCAGCGCGCGGATGTCGGATGTCGAACAGCGCACCGGGGCGGGGCGCGACGCCGAGATGCGCCAGCCTGTGGCCGAGCGCAGTCTGGCCCCGACCGCTCTTTATGCCACCGGCGCGGTGGAACCGGCGGGCACCGGGGCGCTGGACTGGGTGACCAACCACGAAATCGCGTTGCCGGCCGATCCGCGCATTTTCACGCCGGCCGGGCTGGTCGTGCTGTCGCAGGGCAAGTTCCAGCGCAATATCGCCCGCAACCTGCCCCGCATGCCGTCGCCTGGCGCGCGGGTTCTGGAAATCGGCGCTGGCTGCGGCTTTCTGGCGGCGCTGCTGGCGCGGGAACGGCCGGATCTGACGATCGCGGTGGCGGCCGCCGCTGACCGGGCGGGGACGATCCGGGCGATCTGGGCGCGCAACGGGTTGGGCGACCGGGCCAGCCTGACGCTGACCACAGCACCGGACGACCCCGCCGCGTTGCTTGGGCACCACCAGCCGCAGGCGTTGTTGCTGGGCGATCCCGCGCTGACCCCGGCGGCGCTGGACGCGGCGCTTGACGCCATGACCGCCCCGCCGCCGTTGCTGGTGTTGCTGCTGGGCCGGCTTTGGGCCGCGCGCCACGGCGACGTGGCCGATTTCGCCGCCGTGCTGGCCCGCCACGGCTGCCGGGCGCGCCTGCCGATGGATCCGCAGGTGACGGCGGCCTTCGCCTCGGCAGGGGCAGCGGC
>CAYYMJ010000056.1:13472-16506 GCA_964472855.1 uncultured Rhodobacterales bacterium
GTGCGCGACGAGGCGCCGCATCTTCTGGAATGGGTCGCGCATTACCGGGCGCTCGGCGCGCGGATCCTCGCCTTTTCCAACGATTGCGGCGATGGCAGCGATGGCATGCTGGCGCTGCTCGACAAGGCCGGCATCCTGACCCATGTCGCCAACCCGGTGCCGGCGGGGCGCACGCCGCAATGGTCGGCGCTGAAACTGGCGGCCGATCATCCGGCGGCGGCGCGCGCCGACTGGATCGCGGTGCTGGATACCGACGAATTTGTCAGCCTCGGCAACGGGATCGACAGCCTTGCAGGCCTGATCGACGCGGCCGGCGCGGCCGACGCCATCGCCATGCCCTGGCGCCTGTTCGGGCACGCGGGCCACGCGCGGCGCCCCGCGGCGATGACGCTGCGCGCCTATACCCATGCCATCCGTGCCGAGGCGCGCTATCCCGCGCTGGGCGGATTTTTCAAGACGCTTTACCGGCGCGCCGGGCCGTTCCAGAAGCCGGGCGTGCACCGGCCACGGCAAAAGCCCGGGACGGCAGCGCGGTGGCGGGACGGGTCGGGCAACGCGCTGCCCGACGCCGTTGCCGCCAATGCCGACCAGATCCTGCTGTGGAACCCGCCGCCGGGGCGCGCGCTGGTCGAGTTGAACCATTATTCCGTGCGCTCGGCCGAGGACTTCCTGATGAAAACCCGGCGCGGCCTGCCCAACCGGCACAAGAAGCGCATCGACCTGACCTATTGGGTCGAGCGCAACTTCAACGAGGTCGCCGCGCCGCGTATCCTGGCCATGGCCGATGCGACCGAGGCCGAACTGGCGCGGCTGCGGGCGCTGCCGGGGCTGGCCGGGGCCGAGGCCGAAGGCCTGGCGTGGCACGGGGCAGCGTTCGAGCGTGCGCTGGACACGCCCGAGGGCATCAAGCTGTACGGCCGGCTGTTGCTGGCCGCCGGCAGCACCAGCCCCGGGGTTGACCTGGCGCTGGACCTTGTGCGCCGCTTTGGTCAGGCGGCGGGCGCGCGCTGATTGCGGGCTTTCGATGGCCCGGCATCCGGCCTATCCTGCGGCCCTGATCACCCGTGAGAGGCAGCCGTGGCACAGCCCGATTTCGACGCGATACCCGAAACGGCGCTGGCCTGGCACCGCGATGGCCGGCGCGCGGCCCTGGCCACGGTGGTCGAGACCTGGGGGTCGGCCCCGCGCCCGGTGGGCAGCCAGCTGGCGGTTTCCGGCCGGTCCGAGATTGCGGGCTCGGTCTCGGGCGGGTGTGTCGAGGGCGCGGTGGTGGTCGAGGCGCTGGAGGCGCTGGACGACGGCGCGATGCGGATGCTCGAGTTTGGGGTCAGCGACGACGATGCCTTTGCGGTCGGTCTGGCCTGCGGCGGCCGTATCCGCGTGCTGGTCGAGCCGGTTGACGACGCGATGGCGCCGCTGCTGGCCGATCTGGTGGCGGCGCGGGCCGCGCGCCGGCCCGTGGCCTATGTGGTGAACCACGTCGCCGGAACCCGCCGGCTGGCGGGGCCGGACGCCTTTCGCGACCGTTTCCGCCTTGACCGGTCGGGGTTCGAGCCGGACGCCGAGACATTCGTCGCCATTCACAACCCGCCGTTGCGCATGGCCATTGTCGGGGCGGTGCATATCGCGCAGCCGCTGGTGGTCATGGCCCGGGCCGCCGGTTTCGCGCCCACTCTCATCGACCCGCGCGAGGCTTTTGGCGCCAGTCACCGGTTCCCCGGCGAGACCATCAGCAACGACTGGCCCGACGCCGCGCTGGCCGACTATGGGCTGGACGCGCGCACGGCGGTGGTTACGCTGAGCCACGATCCCAAGATCGACGACCCGGCGATCGAATCCGCGCTGGCGTCAGACGTGTTCTATCTGGGGTGCCTCGGCTCGACCCGGACCCATGGCAAGCGGCTGGAGCGGCTGCGCGCGCGCGGGCACGGGCCCGAGGCGCTGGCGCGTATCCATGCGCCGGTGGGGCTGGATATCGGGGCGCGGACGCCGGCCGAGATTGCCGTCAGCATTCTGGCCCAGATCACCCGGACCCTGCGGCAAGGGGCATGAAATTTGGGCAGGTTCCGCCGGCCGAGGCCGCGGGCGCCATCCTGGCGCATTCGGTGCACCTGTCCGGGCGCCGGCTGCAAAAGGGCCGGCGCCTGGACGCCGCCGATTGCGCCGCGTTGGCGGCGGCGGGGCTGGCCGGGGTCACGGTCGCGCGGCTTGAGCAGGGCGACATTCACGAAGACGCCGCCGCCGACCGGCTGGCGCGGGCGCTGGTCGCGGGCTCGGATCTGGGCCTGACGCGGCCCCATACCGGCCGGGTCAATGTGCTGGCGCCCGGCCCCGGGCTGGCCCGGGTCGACACGGCGGCCATCCACGCGCTCAACAGGGTCGAGCCGATGATCACGGTCGCCACCGTCCCGCCATGGCAGCGGCTGGCGGCGGGCGGACTGGTCGCAACGATCAAGATCATCAGCTATGCGGTCGCCGACACGGCGCTGGCCGCCGCCGCCGCGCCGGGGCAGGGGGCGCTGGGCTTTGCCAGTCCGCGCATCGGCACGGCGGCGCTGATCGAAACCCGTGTGCCCGGCAGCCCCGTGGGCAAGGGGCTGGCGGCGATCCGGACCCGGCTCGACCGGCTGGGGGCCGGGCTGTCCGGTCACGCGGTCGTCGATCATGACGAGGCCGCGCTGGCCGCCGCCATCTTGGCCTGCGACGCAGAGCTGATCCTGCTGCTGACCGCCTCGGCCACCTCGGACATTCGCGACGTGGCGCCGGCGGCGGTGGTTCGGGCCGGGGGGCGGGTGGCGCATTTCGGCATGCCGGTCGACCCCGGCAACCTGCTGTTTCTGGGCGACATCGGCGGCCGCCCGGTCGTGGGGCTGCCCGGCTGTGCCCGCTCGCCGGCGCTGAACGGGGCCGACTGGGTGCTCGAACGCCTGATCTGCGGCGTGCCGGTCACAGCCGAGACCATTGCCGCCATGGGCGTCGGCGGCCTGCTGAAAGAGGCGCCGGGCCGCCCGCACCCCCGCCGGGGCTGACCCCG
>CAYYMJ010000057.1:0-15722 GCA_964472855.1 uncultured Rhodobacterales bacterium
ACGCGACCCGGACGCCGGGGTTTCTGCGGATACCGTCTTGCATGCGGTCGAAGCGCCCGGCGATAGGCCAGTTGGCCATGCGGTCGCGGGTTTCGGCGACGGCCTCAAACAGTTCGGCATCGCTGATGCCCGCAAGTGCGGCGCGCTGCAGGCGTTCGGCCGTCATCTCGGCGGTCACAAGATAGACCACGCTGTCGCCGGGCACATAGGCCAGCGGGTGCACGGCGTCGCCCAGCCGCAGCATCAGGGCCGCCAGCCAGGGCTGTGACCAGTGCAGGAAATCCTGCTGCACGATCAGCGACCGCCCCGGAACCAGCGCCGGAAAGAAAGCCGCGACCATCCGGTCGGTCAGCCCCACCTTCTTGAAGGCATCGACGGCCAGAATGTCGATGGCGCCGCCGGCCCAGCCGATACGCTCGATCTCGCCCTGGCAAAAGGTGATGCGGTCGCGCCATGGCGCCAGCAGCCGCTCGGCCAGCGGGCGGGTGTCGTTGCCCGCGAACGCCGGCACGCCCCGGGCATAAAGCTGGGTTGTCTTGGTGGCCTCGTCGGCGGTGAACTTGTCATAGGCAAACACCTGCGCCGCATGCCCTGCCGCCGCGGCGCCCGCGGCCAGCCACGCGGTCGAGCCGCCGACGAAGGCGCCGAGATCGACAATCGCCCCGTCGCCCCGGGCCCAGTCGCGGCTGGCCCACAGGTAGAACTGCTGCTCTTCGGGCGCCAGCATGGTCGGCACGGCGGCCGCATCGGGAAAGGCGGCGCGGTCGACCGATGTCCAGGGACGGTTTGCGAACCGTTGCGCCGCGCGGGCGGCGTCTTGCCGGGCGATGTCGTCTTGCATGGGCCGAACCTGCGAGGGCACGGTGGGGAAAACAAGAGCCCCGGCACGGAAAGGCGCTTGATTTCCCAATATTGCTGCACTACCCCAGCGCACGGCCTAGGGGTGTAGCTCAGTTGGTAGAGCATCGGTCTCCAAAACCGAGGGTCGCGGGTTCGAGTCCCTCCGCCCCTGCCAGGCCGCCAGCCGTGACGCACGTGCCCCGGGCTGCCGTTGCCATGGTCAGACCGGCGAAACGGAGAGAGCCATGGCACTGATCAAGGGATCGCGGGCGCGCAAGCTGGTCTTTCGCAAGATATTCCACCCGGTGAATTCCTTCCGGTTGCTGGGGCACCTGTTTTCGAAAAAGCGCCGCCGCCGCGTCGATGACGATGCGCAGCTTCAGCTTTACGCCCGCATGTTTCCCGGCGGTTACCTGCATTACGGCTATTTCGACGATACCGACACGCCCGGCGATGCCATCGGCTTTGGTGATATACAGGCGGCGCAACAGCGCTATGCCGATGTGGTGCTGGACCAGATCGGCGACCCGAACAGCCCGGTTCTGGATGTCGGTTGCGGCATGGGCGGCCTTATGGCCGAGATGCGGCGCCGGTCCATCGATTGCGTCGGGCTGACCCCGGACCGGTCGCAGATTGCCCATATCCGCGCCACGCAGGCAGATGCCGTGGTCGAACATGCGCGTTTCGAAGATATCGACCCCGACCGTTACCGCGGGCATTTCGGCACCGTGATCAATTCGGAATCCCTGCAATATATCGACCTTGATGCCGCGATTGCCGCTGTCGACCGGGCGCTGAAACCCGGGGGCCGCTGGATCGTCATCGACTATTTCCGCCGTGGCGACGCCTTCGAGGGCTCGGGCCACCAGGTCAGCGGTTTTCGCGACCGGCTGGCGGCGGCGGGCTATGAGCTGCTGGTCGAACGCGACGTCACGGCCAACGTGCTGCCGACCATGCGCTTTGCGCATCTGCTGGGCGAACGGCTGGCGCTGCCGCTGGCCGGCTATGTCTTTGACAAGATCGAGGCCAAGACAACGGCGCTGAATTTCGTGCTCGAAGACCTGATTGCCGAGATCCGGCCCAATCTGGGCGAGCTGTTTCATACCGTCGACCCCAAGGTGTTTGCCCGCGACAAGCAGTATATGCTGTTCGTGGCCCACCGCCGCGACCCGGCCGAAAGTCAGTGATCCGGCCGGCTGGCGCCAGCGTGAACCGCCGTCTGCCGGCGGGCTGGTGCTTGGCCTTGTAATTGCCCGGGGCAGGGCGTATCTGCCCGGACAATCAGACACGGAATTTGCTTGCCATGGCCACCAAGACCAATCCGCTTCAGTTCATCCAGCAGGTTCGCGCCGAGGTGTCCAAGGTCGTTTGGCCGACGCGGCGCGAAGTGCTGCTGACCACGGCGATGGTTTTCGTGATGGCCACGCTGACCGCGATGTTCTTCTTCCTGGTGGACATTGCCATCCGCACGGGCCTGCAAGGTGTCCTGGGGATGTTCGGCTAGGTCACGACGGCCCTTGAAAAAGGGCGGGGCGGCCTGTAATCGGGCGCACTAATTGGGTGGGCGTGCAACGATTCGGGTCGCACGCCGCTTTTCTTTGCGGGCCAGCCCCGCGACTTCAGACGAGGCGGAAGAACGATGGCGAAGCGTTGGTATTCGGTGAGCGTTCTCTCGAATTTCGAAAAGAAGGTCGCCGAGCTAATTAACGCTGCGGTTACCGACAAGGGCATGGAAGAGGATTTTGACGAGGTCCTGGTGCCCACCGAAGAGGTGATCGAGATTCGCCGCGGCAAGAAGGTCACGACCGAGCGGCGGTTCATGCCCGGCTATGTGCTGGTGCACATGGAGATGTCGGACAGCGGCTATCACCTGGTCAACTCGATCAACCGTGTGACCGGGTTTCTTGGTCCGCAGGGCCGCCCGATGCCCATGCGCGATGCCGAGGTAAACCAGATCCTCAACCGCGTCGAAGAAGGGGTCGAGGCGCCGCGCACGCTGATTTCCTTCGACATCGGCGAAAAGGTCAGCGTTGCCGACGGGCCGTTCGAAGGCTTCGAGGGCATGGTCGAGGATGTGGACGAAGACAACCAGCGGCTGAAGGTGTCGGTGTCGATCTTTGGCCGCGCAACCCCGGTCGAACTGGAATACACTCAGGTTTCCAAGCGGGGCTGACGATGCGGCCGGCCCATGACTGAGGGCCCGGCCGTTCCGCACCTTGCGTCCACGGCTCGGGCACGGCTGGCCACCCGGCTGGCGTTTTTCGCGTCCGGTTTCGCCGCGGCCAGTTGGGCGCCACTTATCCCCTTTGCAAAGACCCGCGTTGGCGCTGACGAGGCCACGCTGGGCCTTTTGCTGTTGTGCCTTGGGCTGGGGTCGGTCGTGGCAATGCCGGTGACCGGCTGGGTTGCGGCCCGGCGCGGCGCGCGCCCGATGATCCTGCTGGGCGGCATCACGATGGGCGTGGTTCTGCCGGCCCTGATGCTGGCGGACAGTGTGGGCCTGCTGGCCGTCGCGCTGGTGCTGTTCGGCGCCGGGCTGGGCACGCTGGACGTGTCGATGAACGTGCATGGCGCCGAGATCGAGGCCCGCGAAGGCCGCCCGCTGATGTCGGGGTTTCACGCGCAGTTCAGCATCGGCGGCTTTTCTGGCGCCGCCGCGATGACCGGGCTGCTGGTTCTGGGGCTTGGGGCTGCTTCGGCGGCGCTGGCCGGGGGGCTTCTGACCCTGGGCGTCATCGCCCTGGCCGCGCCGCGCCTGCTGCGCGCGCGCGGCGGCGACCCCGAACCCTTTGCCCTGCCGCGCGGCATCGTGATCTTGCTGGCCGTGCTGGCCGGGGTGCTGTTTCTGGTCGAAGGCGCCATTCTCGACTGGGGCGCCCTGCTGATCATCGACCGCGGCCTTGCCGACACCCGCAGCGGCGGCGTGGGCTATATCCTGTTCTCGGTGGCCATGGTCATCGGGCGGCTGACGGGCGACCGGGTGGTCGCGGCGCTGGGCGGCTTTCGCATCCTGTTCGTTGGCGGGCTTGTGACCATCGCCGGCCTCGCGACCATTCTGATCGCCGGGCCGGGCATCGCCATGTTCGGCTTTGTCCTGGTCGGGCTGGGGGCCGCCAACATGGTGCCGGTGCTGTTCAGCGCCGCTGGCCGGCAAACGGTGATGCCCGCCGGGCTGGCCATTGCTGCTGTCACGACCACTGGCTATGCCGGGGTGTTGCTGGGCCCGGCGCTGGTGGGGCTGGCCGCGCAGCAGACCAGCCTGCCCTCGGCCTTCTGGCTGCTGGTGCTGCTGTTGCTGCTGGTGCCGCTTTCGGCCCGCCGGGTCGCGCGGCTGGATTGAACCGGGTCGGGCGCCGGGGCGTGCGCGCGGGCGGCCTGAACCGCGACGGACGGCAGGCGTTCTCTGCCAGCGGCACCCGCCGTGCATCGATGTCGGAAAAGCCTGCGACGGGCGGCGACGACCGGTCGGCCGGGCTTGATTTGTCGCCCGCGGTCATGTAACCCGCGCCGGTCGCCCAAGGGCGGCATCGCGTGGGAGGCAAGGGTTTCGCGAAATCCGCACCGGACCACATCGACAGGAACCCGCGGGTCGCGTCCCGTGGGTGTTGAAAAGGAGAAGGCCACATGGCCAAGAAAGTAGTTGGCAACCTCAAGTTGCAGATCCCGGCCGGCAAGGCGAACCCGTCCCCGCCGGTCGGCCCGGCGCTGGGTCAGCGCGGCATCAACATCATGGAATTCTGCAAGGCGTTCAACGCCCGCACGCAAGAGATGGAGCAGGGCGCGCCTTGCCCCACCGTCATCACCTATTACCAGGACAAGTCCTTCACGATGGATATCAAGACGCCGCCGGCGTCCTACTATCTGAAGAAGGCGGCCGGTCTGAAAAGCGTCGGCAAGCGCAACCGCCCCCGCGGCGCCGAGACCCCGGGCCGGGAAACCATCGGCAGCATCACGTCGGCGCAACTGCGCGAAATTGCCGAGACCAAGATGAAAGACCTCAGCGCGCATAGTGTCGAAGCCGCGATGAAGATCATCATGGGCTCGGCCAGATCCATGGGAATCGAGGTGAAGTAAGATGGCAAAGATTGGAAAACGCACCCGCGCGTCCCGCGAAGCCGTCGCCGGCAAGGTCGATGTCACCGTCGCCGAGGCCGTCAGCCTGATCAAGGGCGCCGCCAGCGCCAAGTTCGACGAAACCGTCGAGATTGCGCTGAACCTTGGTGTCGACCCCCGCCACGCCGACCAGATGGTGCGCGGCACGGTCAACCTGCCCAACGGCACCGGCAAGACCGTGCGTGTCGCTGTCTTTGCCCGTGGTCCCAAGGCCGATGAGGCCACGCAGGCCGGGGCCGACATCGTTGGCGCCGAGGACCTGATGGAACAGATCCAGGGCGGCAACATCAACTTCGACCGCTGCATCGCCACCCCCGACATGATGCCCGTTGTCGGACGGCTGGGCAAAATCCTTGGCCCCCGCAACCTGATGCCGAACCCCAGGGTCGGCACGGTCACCATGGACGTTGCCGAAGCCGTGGCCTCGGCCAAGGGCGGTCAGGTGCAGTTCAAGGCCGAAAAGGCCGGCGTGGTTCATGCCGGCGTGGGCAAGGTGTCGTTCACCGAAGACAAGCTGATCGAAAACGTGCTGGCCTTTGTCGACGCCGTGAGCCGCGCCAAGCCGGCCGGCGCCAAGGGCACCTACATGAAAAAGGTCAGCCTGACCTCGACCATGGGCCCGGGCGTTTCGGTCGACGTGACCTCGGCCACCGGCAACTAGGGCCACCTCATACAGGATTGTTCAGGGCGCCTTCGGGCGCCCTTTTTCTGTTCATGCTGGTTCCTGAAGGCGGCGCCCAGCGCGCCGCCGATCAGTCTTCGGTAGGGCCGCCGGCCTCTTTCCAGGCGGCGAAGCCGCCAACGTTGGACACGTTGCGATAGCCCATCTGTTTGAGCGTATTCCCGGCCAGCGCGGCCTGTCCGCCGGCGCCGCACACCAGGCAGATATCGGCGTCGCGGGTCAGTTTGTCGTTGTAGAACTGGGTGGCCGGGTCAGCGAAAAACTCGATCATGCCGCGGGTGATGCGCTGGGCGCCGGCAATGGTGCCGGTCTGGGCGATCTGCCCGCTGTCGCGCACATCGACAAACACCGTGTTGCCGGCCTTGTGCTTTGCAATGCCGTCTGCGGCGGAAATGCGCGGCACGGCGGCATTGGCTGCGTCCAGATAATCCTTTGCGGTCTTCATGCGCCGTTCCCCTGTTTCTCCGCCTCTGTGGCGGCAATCTTGTCCTGAGTATTGGTGTCAAAGTCCGACGCGTCGTGCCGTTCGTGCAGTTGCATTTCCGGTGCGCCGCGGGCCCGGTTCACCATGCGTCCGCGGGTGACCGCCGGGCGGGCGTCGATGGTCCGGGCCCAGCGGCCGACATGGGTATAGCTGTCGACATCCAGAAACTCGCCCGCCTCGTATTGCCGCCCCAGCGCCAGCTGGCCATACCAGGCCCAGATGGCCATGTCGGCGATGGTATAGGCGTCGCCGACCATGAATTCGGTCTCGGCAAGGCGCCGGTCCAGCACGTCAAGCTGGCGCTTGACCTCCATCGCGTAGCGGTCGATCGGGTATTTCATCTTTTCGGGCGCATAAGCATAGAAGTGGCCAAAGCCGCCGCCGAGGAAGGGCGCGCTGCCCATCTGCCAGAACAGCCACGACAACATCTCGGGGCGATCAGCGGGCTGGCCGAGAAAGGCACCGAATTTCTCTGCAAGGTGCAGCAGGATGGCGCCGGATTCGAACACCCGCACCGGTTTGGGGCCGGAACGGTCCATCAGCGCCGGGATCTTCGAGTTCGGGTTGACCTCGACAAAGCCCGACCCGAATTGCCAGCCCTCGCCGATATTGATGATCCAGGCGTCATATTCGGCGTCCGCGTGTCCGGCGGCCAGAAGCTCTTCGAACATGACCGTGACTTTTACCCCATTGGGCGTGGCCAGCGAATACAGCTGGAACGGATGCTTGCCGACCGGCAGTTCGCGGTCGTGCGTGGCGCCGGCGACGGGGCGGTTGATGCTGGCAAACTGGCCGCCATTCGGCATTTCCCAGGTCCAGATCCTGGGCGGTTCATAGACGTCCGGCTTGCTCATGCGTCATGTCCTCGTTGCGCTGCGTCCGCCCTGATCTAATGCCGGGGCAGAATATTTCCAGAGCCGGTCAGACAAGGCCCCAGAGGTCGGCGTCGTGATACCAGTCGTCGCCGGCAAAGGTCGTCAGATCGGCGCGGCCATCAAGCACCACGATTTCCTCGACCGAGGCCGCCCGGATCCCCAGCGTTCTGAGGGCTTGGGTAGGATCGCTTCCCTCCAGTTCGGTCCTCAGGGCGGCGGCGGTGGCATCGGACAGGACCAGATACAGGGTGTCATGGCCCGCGCCACCCCTGAAGGTGTCGGCACCGCTGCCATCACCACCCAGCAGCAGTTCTTCGGTATAGATCAGGACGTCGTCGCCCTTGCCGCCGAAGATCGTGTCGTTGCCAAGCCCGCCGATCAGCACGTCGCTGTCTTTGTGTCCGTTCAGAAAGTCGTCGCCGTCGCCGCCATTCAGCACGTCGGTGCCAGCGCGCCCGCGCAATTCGTCGTTCCCGGCGCCGCCGGACAACATTTCGGACACGCCGCCGCCTTCCAGCCAGTCGTCGCCCGACCCGCCAAAGGCCGTGACACCCACGACATCGACGACATCGTCGCCGCCCATCGCAAACACGAAATCCGCCGTTGTGACGGCATCGGCGCCCTCGCCGCCAATGCTGATGTCCGCGCCCGCCATCCGCGCCGCGGTAAAGGCGCCCAGCACCCCATGCAGGGCCGTTGACGGGTGGATGCTGTCGTAAAAGGCAATCTGGTCGGCGTCGAAACTGTTCAGCACGCTGCTGTCCAGCATCGTGTCCTGCCACGGTGCGACAAAGCCAAACCCGCCCGAATCGTCGACCAGCGCCGCCGAGATCGACGACATGTCCAGCAAATGCACGTCGAAGCCGAGCGCAAGGTCGGCAACGCTGTCGGCGATCGACGCATTATGCGCCGCGAACAGCGCCTCGGCGGCGGCCAGTTCCAGCCCGCCCGTGGCCGAGCCGGCAAAAAAGCTGTAGACCGGCAGGTCGGCCAGCCAGACCGTCTGGACCCCGGCGCCAGCCAGTGCCCCGGCGGCGGCGACATTGGCGTCGATGGTGGCCTGCAGGGTTGTCGCGATTTCCAGGATCACGCTGGGAGAGCTGAAATCAAGGCCGGCATAGTCATTGCCCCCCGCCATGACCATCGCCACGGTTGTCGACAGGTCGGCGCCGGCGCTGTCGGCAAGAAAGCGGTCGATCTGGGCGCCAAGGTTGATGTCGGTGTCCAGCACCGGGTCGTCGGCCGGCACCAGCAGGTCGCCGTCAAGCCCCGAGGCGGTGACCAGATCGCCCAGCGTCTGCACGCCGGCGGCCTCGGCCGCGGCGACGGCATAGTTGGCCTCGTCGATGCCAAGGCTTTCGCCCACATAGCCGGCAAAGGTCTGCCCGTCGCTGACCGCGCCGGTCGGCCCCGCCAGTGTCGCGCGCACCGCGTCGTCGATGACGCCGTCGCCCAGGTCGTAAAGATTGCCGTTGTCGGTCAGGCTGTCGCCGAAAAAGACAAGGTTGTCGAAGCTGGTTGTTGACATGCTGGCTGTTCCCGGGCGACTGATTGTGGCGACAGGTTCGCATCCGGCACGGCGGGCCGCAAGGTTGGCGTGCGCCGGTCCGGCAAATTCGCCCTTGGAATTCACCCGCAATCAACCTATTCAGCACCCCTGCGGGAGAGTGCGTGATTCGTTGCGCGCTCTTTCGTTTTTTCGTCCAAGACGGTGGGTTGCCCTCGGGCAATAATTCCTGCCCGAGGCGGGATAGAACCAGATTTGCCGGTGCGTTTCGCGCTCTGGGCGATTTTTGGCTTGAGCCCCGTTGGACTGGAGTGCCGGGTTTCCCGGCAGACGTGAGCCGGAGGGGAAAAGCCCCTCCATGTACTGGAGAAGACTGTGGATAGAGCCCAGAAAGAGAAAGTGGTCGAGGAACTCGGCCAGATCTTCGAAAGCTCTGGCGTCGTTGTGGTTGCCCACTACGCCGGTCTCACGGTCGCCGAAATGCAGGATCTGCGGGGTCGCATGCGCGACGCCGGGGGTTCCGTGCGCGTTGCAAAGAACAGGCTCGCCAAAATCGCACTCGAGGGTCAACCCGCCGCTGGGCTGGCTGACCTTCTGACCGGCATGACCGTGCTGTCCTATTCCGAAGACCTGACGGCCGCCGCCAAGGTGGCCGAAAAGTTCGCCAAGGATAACTCGAAATTCGAGATCCTCGGCGGCGCGTTGGGTGACGAGGTATTGGACCGTGCGGGCGTCAAGGCCGTGTCCGAACTGCCGTCGCGCGAGGAGCTTATCGCTTCTGTCGTGGCTTGCATCGGGGCACCGGCTGCGAATATTGCCGGCGCGATTGGCGCACCTGCTTCGAACATCGCGGGCATTCTTTCGACGATCGAAGAACGCGGCGAAGCCGCCTGAGCCGAACTGGCGGGTTGAACACCCGACGTTGGAACACATCTAAGGTTACGGAATCGAAAAATGGCTGATCTGAAAAAACTCGCTGAAGAGATCGTGGGTCTCACGCTTCTCGAAGCGCAAGAACTGAAGCAAATCCTCAAGGACGAGTATGACATCGAGCCCGCCGCCGGCGGTGCCGTGATGGTTGCCGGTCCTGCCGGTGATGCCGGTGGCGAAGCTGCCGAAGAGCAAACCGAATTTGACGTGATCCTCAAGGCCGCTGGCGGCGAGAAGATCAAGGTCATCAAGGAAGTCCGCGCCATCACTGGCCTGGGCCTGAAAGAAGCCAAGGAACTGGTGGAAGCCGGTGGCAAGGCTGTCAAGGAAGGCGTCTCGAAGGCGGAAGCCGAAGAGATCAAGGGCAAGCTCGAGGCGGTTGGCGCCGAAGTCGAGCTGAAGTAATGGCGACCGCGCGCGACGCGCGCGGGCCTTGAAAACTGGGCTGGCCCGGGGGTTTCTCCGGGGCCAGCCCGCCGCGTCTTGGCAAGCCCCGTGACAGCCGGGGTTTTCCAGGTCGCGGTTTCGGATCGGGCGGTGGCCAGTGGGATGGCCGCCTGGGATTGATCCGGACCCCCGTCTTTCGGTCCTGCGCCGCCGTGCCCCCGGCGGCCGGCGCGGGCGCACAGGAAAGGTGTACCAGGCGCATGGCTTCGACCTATCTCGGCCAGAAACGACTCCGCAAATATTACGGCAAAATCCGTGAAGTGCTGGAAATGCCCAACCTCATCGAGGTGCAGAAATCCAGCTATGATCTGTTCCTGAAGTCGGGTGACCAGCCGGCCCCGATGGAAGGCGAAGGCATCAACGGCGTGTTCCAGTCGGTGTTTCCGATCAAGGACTTCAACGAAACCGCCGTGCTGGAATTTGTGAAATACGAGCTTGAGCACCCGAAATACGACGTCGAGGAATGCCAGCAGCGCGACATGACCTATGCCGCACCGCTGAAGGTCACGCTGCGCCTGATCGTGTTCGATGTCGATGAAGACACCGGCGCGCGCTCGGTCAAGGACATCAAGGAACAGGATGTCTTCATGGGCGACATGCCCCTGATGACCCCGAACGGCACCTTTGTCGTGAACGGAACCGAACGGGTCATCGTTTCCCAGATGCACCGCAGCCCGGGCGTGTTCTTTGACCATGACCGCGGCAAGACCCATTCGTCGGGCAAGCTTCTGTTCGCCTGCCGGATCATTCCCTACCGCGGCTCGTGGCTGGATTTCGAGTTCGACGCCAAGGACATCGTCTTTGCCCGCATCGACCGCCGCCGCAAACTGCCGGTGACCACGCTGCTTTACGCGCTGGGGCTGGATCAGGAAGGCATCATGGATGCCTATTACGACACGGTCGACTTCAAGCTGGTCAAGAACGAAGGCTGGTCCACCAAATTCTTCCCCGAACGGGTGCGCGGCACCCGCCCGACGGTTGATCTGGTCGATGCCGCCACCGGCGAAGTGATCGCCAAGGCCGGCGAGAAAGTCACGCCGCGCACGGTCAAGAAGCTGATCGACGACGGCAAGGTCACCGATGTTCTGGTGCCCTTCGACCATGCCATCGGCCGTTTCGTGGCCCGCGACATCATCAATGAAGAAACCGGCGCGATCTATGTCGAAGCCGGTGACGAACTGACGTGGGAGCTTGACAAGGAAGGCAACGTGAGCGGCGGCTCGCTGAAAGAGCTGATGGATGCCGGCGTCACCGACATTCCGGTGCTGGACATCGATAACGTCACGGTTGGCGCCTATATCCGCAACACGCTGGCCAACGACAAGAACATGGGCCGCGACACCGCGCTGATGGATATCTATCGCGTCATGCGCCCGGGCGAGCCGCCCACGGTCGAGGCCGCGTCGGCGCTGTTCGACACGCTGTTCTTCGATTCCGAACGCTACGACCTGTCGGCGGTCGGCCGGGTCAAGATGAACATGCGCCTGAACCTCGACGCCGAGGACACCCAGCGCACGCTGCGCCGCGAAGACATCGTGGCCTGCATCAAGGCGCTGGTCGAACTGCGCGACGGGCGCGGCGACATCGACGACATCGACCACCTGGGCAACCGCCGGGTGCGCTCGGTCGGCGAGTTGATGGAAAACCAGTATCGGGTCGGCCTGCTGCGCATGGAGCGCGCAATCAAGGAACGCATGTCCAGTGTCGAGATCGACACCGTGATGCCGCAGGACCTGATCAACGCCAAACCCGCCGCCGCCGCGGTGCGGGAATTCTTTGGCTCGTCGCAGCTGTCGCAGTTCATGGACCAGACCAACCCGCTGTCGGAAGTGACGCACAAACGCCGCCTGTCGGCGCTTGGGCCGGGTGGTCTGACCCGCGAACGTGCCGGTTTCGAGGTGCGCGACGTGCACCCCACCCACTATGGCCGCATGTGCCCCATCGAAACGCCGGAAGGCCCGAACATCGGCCTGATCAACTCGCTGGCCACCTTCGCGCGGGTCAACAAGTATGGCTTTATCGAAACCCCCTACCGCAAGGTCGAGGACGGCCATGTCACCGATGACGTGCAATACATGTCGGCGACCGAGGAAATGCGTCACACCGTGGCGCAGGCCAACGCGACGCTGGATGACGACGGCAATTTCATCAACGATCTGGTCAACACCCGGCAGGCCGGCGAATACACCATGGCCCAGCGCAACAATGTCGACCTGATCGACGTGTCGCCAAAGCAGCTGGTGTCGGTTGCGGCCTCGCTGATCCCGTTCCTTGAGAATGACGACGCCAACCGGGCGCTGATGGGCTCGAACATGCAGCGCCAGGCGGTGCCGTTGCTGAAGGCCGAGGCGCCGTTCGTGGGCACCGGCATCGAAGGCAAGGTGGCCGAGGATTCCGGGGCCGCCATCATGGCGCGCCGCGGCGGTGTCATCGACCAGGTCGACGCCACGCGCATCGTGGTGCGGGCCACCGAGGATCTCGAGCTTGGCGATGCCGGGGTCGACATCTACCGGCTGCGCAAGTTCCAGCGGTCGAACCAGAACACCTGCATCAACCAGCGCCCGCTGGTAAAGGTCGGCGACAAGGTCACCAAGAACGAGGTCATCGCCGACGGTCCGTCGACCGATCTGGGGGAACTGGCGCTGGGCAAGAACGTCTGCGTCGCCTTCATGCCGTGGAACGGCTATAACTACGAGGACTCGATCCTGATCTCCGAGCGGATCACCCGCGACGACGTCTTCACCTCGATCCATATCGAGGAATTCGAGGTCGCGGCCCGCGATACCAAGCTTGGGCCGGAAGAGATCACCCGCGACATTCCCAACGTCGGCGAGGAAGCCCTGCGCAACCTTGACGAGGCCGGTATCGTCTATATCGGCGCCGAAGTGGGGCCGGCCGACATTCTGGTGGGCAAGATCACGCCCAAGGGCGAAAGCCCGATGACGCCGGAAGAAAAGCTGCTGCGCGCCATCTTCGGTGAAAAGGCTTCGGACGTGCGCGACACCTCGCTGCGGCTGCCGCCCGGCGACTTTGGCACCATTGTCGAGGTGCGGGTCTTCAACCGTCACGGGGTGGAAAAGGACGAGCGCGCGCTGCAGATCGAGCGCGAGGAAGTCGAACGCCTCAGCCGCGACCGTGATGACGAACTTGTCATCCTTGAACGCAACATCTACGCGCGCCTGCGGTCGATGATCCTGGGCAAGGCGGCGGTCAAGGGCCCCAAGGGCGTCAAGGCCGGCACCATGGTGACCGAAGACCTGCTCGACGGGCAGCTCAGCCGTGGCCAGTGGTGGCAGATCGCGCTGGGCGAAGAGGACGAGGCCGCGCATGTCGAGGCCCTGAACGCCCAGTTCGAGACGCAAAAACGCGCGCTGGATGCGCGGTTCGAGGACAAGGTCGAAAAGGTCCGCCGCGGCGACGACCTGCCGCCCGGCGTGATGAAGATGGTCAAGGTCTTCGTCGCGGTTAAGCGCAAGCTGCAGCCCGGCGACAAGATGGCCGGCCGCCACGGCAACAAGGGCGTCATCTCGAAGGTTGTCCCGATGGAGGACATGCCGTTCCTCGAAGACGGCACCCCGGTCGACTTCGTGCTCAACCCGCTGGGCGTGCCCAGCCGGATGAACGTGGGCCAGATCCTTGAAACCCACATGGGCTGGGCCGCGCGCGGCCTTGGCCTGAAGATCGACGATGCACTGGAAGACTATCGCCGCTCGGGCGATCTGACCCCGGTGCGCGATGCCATGCGTCTGGCCTATGGCGACGAGGCCTATGAAGAGGGCATCAAGGCCATGGAAGAAGATCACCTGGTCGAAGCGGCGTCGAATGTCACCCGTGGCGTTCCCATCGCCACGCCGGTCTTCGACGGGGCCAAGGAAGGCGATGTCGACGACGCGCTGCGGCGGGCAGGCTTTGACGTGTCGGGCCAGTCGCGGCTGTTCGATGGACGATCGGGTCAGGAGTTTGCGCGCCGGGTCACCGTGGGCATGAAGTATCTGCTGAAGCTGCACCACCTTGTCGACGACAAGATCCACGCCCGGTCCACCGGACCCTACAGCCTGGTCACCCAGCAGCCGCTGGGCGGCAAGGCCCAGTTCGGTGGCCAGCGTTTCGGGGAAATGGAGGTCTGGGCGCTGGAAGCCTATGGCGCCGCCTACACCCTGCAGGAAATGCTGACGGTCAAGTCCGACGACGTGGCCGGCCGCACCAAGGTGTATGAATCGATCGTCAAGGGCGAGGACAACTTCGAAGCCGGCGTGCCGGAATCGTTCAACGTTCTCGTCAAGGAAGTGCGCGGGCTTGGCCTGAACATGGAGCTTCTGGACACGGTCGAGGACGAAGGGTGACGCCAGTCGCCGCCCATCGCCTTACCTCCAGATTCTAAGGACTCGAACATGAACCAGGAACTGTCCACCAACCCGTTCAACCCGCTGGCGCCGCCGCAGACCTTTGACGAGATCAAGATCTCGCTGGCATCGCCCGAGCGGATTCTCAGCTGGTCTTTCGGCGAGATCAAGAAACCGGAAACCATCAACTACCGCACGTTCAAACCCGAACGCGACGGCCTGTTCTGCGCCCGTATCTTTGGCCCGATCAAGGACTATGAATGCCTGTGCGGCAAATACAAGCGCATGAAATATCGCGGCGTCGTCTGCGAAAAATGCGGCGTGGAAGTCACGCTGCAAAAGGTGCGCCGCGAACGCATGGGCCATATCGAGCTGGCCTCGCCGGTGGCGCATATCTGGTTCCTCAAGTCGCTGCCCAGCCGCATCGGCCTGATGCTGGACATGACCCTGCGCGATCTTGAGCGGGTTCTGTATTTCGAGAATTACGTGGTCATCGAACCGGGCCTGACCGATCTCACCTACGGTCAGATGATGACCGAAGAAGAGTTCATGGACGCTCAGGACCAGTATGGCATGGATGCCTTCACCGCCAATATCGGCGCCGAGGCGATCCGCGAAATGCTGGCGATGATCGACCTCGAAGCCACGGCCGAGCAACTGCGCGAAGAGCTGAAGGAAGCCACCGGCGAACTGAAGCCCAAGAAGATCATCAAGCGGCTGAAGATCGTCGAAAGCTTCATCGAATCCGGCAACCGCCCGGAATGGATGATCCTGACCGTGATCCCGGTGATCCCGCCCGAGCTGCGCCCGCTGGTGCCGCTGGATGGCGGCCGTTTCGCCACGTCGGACCTGAACGACCTGTATCGCCGGGTCATCAACCGCAACAACCGTCTCAAGCGGCTGATCGAACTGCGCGCGCCCGACATCATCATCCGCAACGAAAAGCGCATGTTGCAGGAATCGGTCGATGCGCTGTTTGACAACGGCCGTCGCGGCCGGGTCATCACCGGCGCCAACAAGCGGCCGCTGAAATCGCTGTCGGACATGCTGAAAGGCAAGCAGGGCCGCTTCCGCCAGAACCTTCTGGGGAAACGGGTCGACTTTTCCGGCCGCTCGGTCATCGTGACCGGCCCCGAGCTGAAGCTGCACCAGTGCGGGCTGCCCAAGAAGATGGCGCTGGAGCTGTTCAAGCCCTTCATCTATTCCCGGCTCGAGGCCAAGGGCCTGTCGTCGACGGTCAAGCAGGCCAAGAAACTGGTCGAGAAAGAGCGTCCCGAGGTCTGGGACATTCTTGACGAGGTGATCCGCGAACACCCCGTGATGCTGAACCGGGCGCCGACGCTGCACCGGCTGGGCATTCAGGCGTTCGAGCCTGTGCTGATCGAAGGCAAGGCGATCCAGCTGCACCCGCTGGTCTGCGCCGCCTTCAACGCCGACTTCGACGGCGACCAGATGGCCGTGCACGTCCCGCTGAGCCTTGAGGCCCAGCTTGAAGCCCGCG
>CAYYMJ010000058.1:0-6636 GCA_964472855.1 uncultured Rhodobacterales bacterium
GGGCGCTTGATTCCGGGCAGGCAACTACGGCCGCGCAGGCGGCCCCGCCAAAGCGAAAGGGCGCGGGGTAGAACCCCGCGCCCTGTGGTTCAGCCCTGGGGCCGGATTGTTCAGGCGGCTTCAACCACCTTGGCCCCGGCCGGCGCGCTGCCGGTGATGGCGATCCGGCGCGGTTTCAGGGCTTCGGGCACCTCGCGCACCAGATCGACATGCAGCATGCCGTTGACATGCGCGGCCCCGGTGGCGCGCACATGGTCAGCAAGGGTAAAGCGCCGTTCGAACGCGCGGGTGGCGATACCGCGATGCAGGTAGGTGCGCTTGTCATTGGCGGCCGATTTCTTCTTGGCCGACACGACCAGCGCGTTTTCACGCAACTCGATCGACAGCTCATCCTCGGCAAATCCGGCCACGGCGATCGAGATGCGCCAGCCGTCTTCACCGGTCTTTTCGATATTGTAGGGCGGGTAGCTCTGGCCGCTGACATTGTCAGACAGGACCCGGTCCATCAGGTCGGCAACCTGGTCAAAGCCGACCGTGGCACGGTAGAGCGGGGCAAAGTCAAAAGAACGCATGGGATATCCTCCATCGAGCGATTGCGTTGCGGGCTCTCCATCCGGACGAACCCGAGTTTCAGTCGCCGGACCCGTCATTTGGCGTCCGACACGTCTTAGCTAGGAATGGGAAAACGGCGGTTCAAGGGCCTCAGGGCCGAAGAAACTTGGCCCCGGTCTGGTTGGCCGCACCGGCGCGTGACAGCTGCGTGACCTCGGTCGCGGGTCGGTGAAAGACACCGTCGCTTTGCGCGGCCAGTGCCACGAGGTCGACCAGCGGGCTGGTGATGTCGGCGCCCAGCGACACCTTGCTGTCGTCGATCATCGCCTTGGCCGACACCACCGACACGATGCGCGGCACGCCGTTGACCGTCATGAATACCGGCGCCCCCGAGGCGCCGAAATCGACTTCGCAGGACAGGATGAACAACCCGTCTTCCTGCCCGATGACATAGCAGACCTCCTGCATGGCCGGGCGATCCTCGCGGTCTCTGGCATAGGACACCACGCTGACCTGCGACCCCGTCATCACGCGGGCGCGGGTTTCCAGCGGAATGATCTGGCCGTTGCGGATGGGCTGGTCCAGTTCCAACAGCGCCACGTCGTTGGGAATGGCGCCGATCAGGTCGCCGCCGGGGGCATAATCGGGGTGCGCAAAGGCCTGGTGGATCCCGCGATAGGCCCGGGCCTGCCCGTCGCGCCACCCGGCGCGAAATTCCATCTGCGTGATGTCCTGCAGGCCGCCGGTGTCAGGATTGTAAAGACAATGCGCCGCGGTCAGCACCAGGCGTTCGGAAATCAGCGCGCCGGTGCAAAACCCGCCGCCCGGCAAATTGATGCGCCCGACCCCGGCCCAGGCGCGGCTTTCGTCGGCGGTACCGAGCATGCGCAGGCCGGTTCCCTGCGCCCCGGCCGCGCTGGCCAGCAGGCAAAGTCCCAATATCCATCCGGCCAGTCGCATAGCCATCCCGCCCATTTCGTGGTCGGGGCAGGCTATGGCCCGGCTTGGGCCAGATTAGGGCCGGTGCCTAGCCAAGTTGCGGCATCTTGCGGGCAAGGGCGGGCGGCACGGGCCCGCCGCTGGCCCAGTCGAGCAGCTCGACCGTATGCAGGGTCGGCACGCCGGCGCCGTCGCCGATCTGCATCATGCAGCCGATGTTGCCGGCGGCAATGACATCCGGGGCCAGCGCGGCCAGCGTCGCCAGCTTGCGCGCCTTCAACTGCTCCGAGATCTCGGGTTGCAGCAGGTTGTAGGTGCCGGCCGACCCGCAGCAAAGGTGGCTGTCGGCGGGCTCGCTGACCGCGAATCCCGCCGCCCGCAACAGCGCCTTTGGCGCCGATTTGACCCGTTGGCCATGCTGCAGCGAACAGGCCGCGTGATAGGCCACGCGCAAGCCACCGGCCCGGTCGCCGAACGGCAGGGTATCAAGGCGGTCGGCCAGAAACTCGGTGATGTCGCAGGCCAGGTCCGCCACCCGCGCGGCGGCCGCGGCCTGTGGCGTGGTGCGGAACATGTGGCCATAATCCTTCACGGTGGTGCCACAACCGCTGGTGTTGATGATGATCGCGTCCAGTCCCGGCCCGTCGGCCTCGGCCGTCCAGGCGCCGATGTTGCGTGCCGCGAATTCATGGGCGTCCGAACTGCGCCCCATATGGTGGGGCAGCGCCCCGCAGCAGCCGGCGCCGCGCGCCACGACCACCTCGCAACCGATGCGGCGCAACAGGCGGATGGTCGCGTCGTTGATGTCGGTGTTCAACGCCTTCTGCGCGCAGCCGGTCATCAGCGCCACCCGCCAGCGGCGCCGGCCCAGGGCGGCAAAGACCTGCGCGTCGTCATTGCGGCTGACCGGCGGAATACGGCGCGGGGCCATGCGCAACATGGCCCGCAACCGGGCGTCGGGAACCAGGCCGGCAAAGGGCCGGGCCAGCCGCGCCCCCAGCAGCGCCAGCCTGAAGCGCCCGGGATAGGGCAGAACCCTGCCCAGCAGCCAGCGCAGCGCCCGGTCATGCCATGGCCGGCGATAGGTTTGCTCGATATGCGCGCGCGCGTGGTCGACCAGATGCATGTAATGCACGCCCGAGGGGCAGGTCGTCATGCAGGCAAGACAGCTGAGGCAGCGGTCAATGTGGCGCACCGTGGTGGCATCGGCCGCGCGGCCATTCTCGAGCATGTCCTTGATCAGGTAGATGCGCCCGCGCGGGCTGTCCAGCTCGTCGCCCAGCACCTGATAGGTCGGACATGTGGCGGTGCAAAAGCCGCAATGGACACAAGATCGCAGGATCTGGTTGGCGCGGGCGATGCCCGGGTCCTGAAGCTGTTCGTCGGTGAAACGGGTCTGCATGGATCAGCTCATCAGGCCGGGGTTGAGAATGCCGCGCGGGTCGAACTGGCGGCGCAGCGCGTCCGAAAGGGCGGCGACGGCCGGCGCCTCGGGCTGAAAGCAGCCCAGCCGGTCGCGGGTGGCCGCGTCGGCGCGCACCAGCCGGGCATGGCCGCCCTGCACACAGCCGAACAGGTCGGTGCCTTCGGGAACCCGGGCCCAGACAAGGCCGCCGCCCCAGTCGTGGGCAATGTCGGCGGCGGCGCTGACACCACGGATCCGCCGCGCCAGCTTGGCCCCGTCGCCGGGCCGGACCGAGAAACGCCAGACATCGCCTGTCTGCCCGTGAAAGGCGGCGACATCGCGGACGGCCCGCCAGTGCCCGGCCACGGCGGGCTGATCGTCGACCAGTTGCCAGTCGCCGAAAGGGGCCAGCACCTCCTGCAGCCGCCCGGCGCGGTAACGCACCGAATCCGCGAAACCCTCAAGCCGCAGCGCCACCGCCGCGCGCCCGCCCGGCGCCGTGGCCGCCCGCGCGGCGGCCGTCACCTCGAAGGCCGAGCCCAAAGCCGCGCCCAGCGCCGCAATCGCCCGGGGCTCGTCGTCGATGTCGGCCAGCAGCATGGCCTGCATCTCGGGCGCCGGCAGCAGCTTGAAGCTGACCTCGCTCAGCACGCCCAGCGTGCCGTGGCTGCCCGCCAGCAGGCGCGCAAGGTCATAGCCGGTCACGTTTTTCATCACGCGGCCACCATTAGACAGCGCGTCGCCGCGCCCGTCGACAAAGCGCACGCCCAGCAGAAAGTCGCGGCAGGCGCCCGACTGGATGCGGCGCGGCCCCGAAACATTGGCCGCCACCACGCCGCCGATGGTGGGCGTGCCGCTGGTGCCCGACAGGCCGCGATGGTCCATGGGCTCGAACGGCAGCATCTGGCCCTCGGCGGCCAGCAGCGCCGCGATCTCGTCAACCGGCGTGCCGGCGCGGGCAACCATGGTCAGCGCGCCGGGTTCGTACAGTGTCACGCCCGACATGGCGCGCGTGGTCAGCGTTGTGCCCTGCACCGGCCGCCCCGGTTTGCGGGTATCGCCGCCGACAATGCGCAGCGCTCCGGTGGCCTGCGCGACGGCGTCGGCAAGCTGAATTTCGTCGGACGGTGCGATCATGCGCCCGCGCCCCGGCGCCCGGCACTGGACGCCAGCGGAAAGACCTTGGCCGCGTTCAACAGCCACCCCGGGTCGAACACGTCCTTGACCCGCATCTGCGCCTCGATGTCCGCCGGCGTGAACTGGGTGGGCATCAGGTCGCGCTTTTCGATGCCGACCCCATGTTCGCCGGTCAGGCAGCCGCCGACCTCGACGCACAGGCGCAGGATATCGGCGCCCAGGGCCTCGCATTTTTCAAGGTCGCCGGGTTTGTTGGCATCGAACAGGATCAACGGGTGCATGTTGCCGTCACCGGCGTGGAACACGTTGGCGACCTTCAGCCCGTAGCCCGCCGACATCTGTTCGATCCGCCGCAGCATGGTCGGCAGTTCGCTGACCGGAATGGTTCCGTCAAGGCACATGTAGTCCGAGATGTTGCCCATGGCACCAAAGGCCGCCTTGCGCCCCAGCCAGATACGGGCCGCTTCGTCGGCGTCCCGCGCCCGGCGAATCTCGACCGGGTCAAGGCGCCGCGCGATCTGCTCGATCCGGCCAAGCTGGGCGTCGATCTCGGCCTCGCTGCCTTCGACCTCGACAATCAGCAGCGCCTCGCAATCGGGATAGCCGGCACCGGAAAAGGCATCGGTGGCGCGAATGCAGGGACGGTCCATGAATTCGATCGCCACCGGCAGAACCCCGGCGCGGATGATGTCGGACACACAGGCCCCGGCGGTTTCGCTGCTGTCAAAGGCAATCAGGACCGGTCGCGCGCCCTCGGGCTTGGGCAGGATGCGCAGCACCGCCTCGGTCACGATGCCCAGTTGCCCTTCGCTGCCGCAAACGATGCTCAGCAGGTCCAGCCCGGCCGGGTCAAGATGCGGCCCGCCCAGTTCAACCACCGTTCCGTCCATCAGAACCAGCGTCGCGCCCAGCAGGTTGTTGGTGGTCACCCCGTATTTCAGGCAATGCGCGCCGCCCGAGTTCATCGCCACATTGCCGGCGATGGCACAGGCCAGTTGCGACGACGGATCGGGGGCATAGAAAAAGCCAAGGTCTTCCACCGCGCCGGTGACGGAAAGGTTGGTGCGCCCGGTTTCGACCCGGACAAAGCGGTTGTCGGTGTCGGTTTCCAGCACGCGGTTCATGCGCGCCACGCCGACAACCACGCTGTCGGCGGTCGGCATTGCCCCGCCGGCCAGCGACGTGCCGGACCCGCGCGGCACCACGTTGACACCTTCGTCGCTGCAAACCCGCAGGATCGCCGCCACCTCGTCGGTGCTGGTGGGCAGCGCCACCGCCAGCGGCGCGCAGCGATAGGCCGACAGCGCGTCGCATTCATAGGCGCGGGTTTCCTCGGGCCGGTCCAGCACAACACCGCCGGGCAGTGCCGCGCGCAGGCGGGCAACGATGGCGGCCTTGCGGTCCAGAATTGCCGGGTCGGGCAGAGGAAGCTCCATTGCGTCACTTTCAGAATGGCGTCATTTTCAGAATTGGTAAGAATATATAACCAATTTTTGGGCATGGCAACCGATGCGCGATCTGACCTAAGCTGTTCTGCATGAGCTGGACCGCACAGTTTACGGCCTTGGATGCCGCCGCGCTGGCGCTGATCCTTGCCGCCGCCACCCTGGCCGGGCTGCGAATCGAGGCGCGCAATGTCGCGCGCAAGTCGACCAACGTGCTGATGGACGACTATCGCCGGCAATGGTTTCGCGAATTTGTCACGCGCGAGCCGCGGATTTTCGATGCGACCATCCTTGCCACCCTGCGGCAGGGCACCAGCTTTTTCGCGTCGACCTGCGTGATTGCCATTGGCGGCGTCGTGGCGCTGATCGGCAATGCCGACCGGCTGACCGGGCTGATGGCCGGATTGCCGCTGGACAGCGCCAGCCCGCATGTCGTGCAGATCAAACTGCTGTTGCCGGCGCTGTTTCTGGTCAACGGGTTTCTCAAACTCGTGTGGGCCAACCGCGTGTTCGGCTATTGCGCCATCGTGATGGCGGCGGTGCCAAACGATGCCGGTGCGCCGCTGGCGCTGCCGCGCGCGGCGCAGGCGGCCGAGCTGAACATTCGCGCGGCGTGGAATTTCAACCGGGGCCTGCGGTCGATGTATTTCGCGCTGGCCGCGCTGGCCTGGCTGTTGGGGCCGTGGGCGCTGATGCTGGCGACGCTGGCGGTGCTGCAGGTGCTGCTGAGCCGTGAATTCGCCAGCAAGTCGCGCGGTGTCATCGACCCCGATCGCGGGGCATCGGGCTGATGCACCGCCGGCGCGCTTCGGCGCTCGGCCTGGCCCTGACACTGGGTCTGGCCGCCCAGCCACTGGCGGCCGACCCCGCCCGCGTTTTGCAAGCGCGCGCCGCGCCCGACGCCGCCGGCACGTGGACCTTTCACGTCACGCTGGTGCACGCTGACAGCGGCTGGGACGATTATGCCGATGCCTGGCGGGTCGAGATGCCGGACGGCCGGCAACTGGGAACCCGCGTGCTGCTGCATCCGCATGTGACCGAACAACCCTTCACCCGCAGCCTGTCGGGCGTCAGCCTGCCCGAGGGAACGGCGCAGCTCCTGATCCGCACCCGCACCACCGTTGAAGGCTGGGCGGCCACGCCATTCGCCATGGCGGT
>CAYYMJ010000058.1:6736-15139 GCA_964472855.1 uncultured Rhodobacterales bacterium
AGGGCGGCTCAGCTTCGCCCTTCGCGCAGCCACGCCCCGACCGCCAGCAGCGCCGCCAGCGCCAGCAGCAGCCACGCCGGCAGCAGCGGGAACACCACGATGTCGGCGGTGACATAGGCCCCGCGCGGCGTGATGCCCAGCCAGCCGCGCCCGGCCGCGACCCGGCCTTCGCGCACCTGCCTGAGCCCGGGCAAGCCGTCTTCGAGCGTGCGCACCCCGCCGCGCGTGGCCGACACCAGCGGCGCCAGCCCGGCGCTGTCGGCGACGGTCACTTCGAATTCCCTGGGCGCCGCCGGCCCCAGCGCCAGCACTGCGGTCTTGTCGCCTTCGCGCAGGCGGTAAAGCCCGATTTCGGGCGCCGCATAGTTGCCAAGGAAGCGGCCGGGCCTGTCCTGTGCCAGGTCCACGCTGACGGTCTGGCCATCGGGGCCGGTCACCGCGACCGGCGCGACGGCGTCCGACAGGGTCCGCCGCTCGATGGTCATGGTCAGGCCCTCGGCGTTGGCGGTCAGCGATTCCTCGTCCAACTCGGGCTCTTGCATCGACCAGTGAGCCACGCGGCGCAGCAGTTCCAGCTGCGGCCCGCCGCCTTCATAGCCACGGCCCCACAGCCACGCATGGTCCGACCCCAGCACCGCGACCCGGCCCTGGCCCACACGGTTCAGCACCAGCAGGGGGGCGCCGTCGATGCCCGCCATCACCGTGCTGCCGCCGGTTGCCACCAGCTCGACCTGGCGGAACCAGCGGCCCCAGGTGGCGTCGGTGTCCGCGTCGCCGGCCCCGTCAAGCCCGGCGGTCACCGGATGACGGTGCCCGGCCCCGGTCAGTTGCGGCCGGTATCCCTGTTCGAACACCCGGCCCGTGGGCTGAACCGGCAGGATATCTCCCAGCGGCGACCGGGCCAGCGACGCGGCCGAGGCGAAATCGGGCCCCGCGGCCACCAGCACCGCACCGCCGTTTTCGACATAGTTGCGGATATTGTCGATATAAAGCTGCGGCAGGATGCCCCGCAGGCGATAGCGGTCGAACACGATCAGGTCGAACTGGTCGATCTTTTCCAGAAACAGCTCGCGCGTGGGAAAGGCGATCAGCGACAGCTCGGTCACCGGCACGCCGTCTTGCTTTTCGGGCGGGCGCAGGATGGTGAAATGCACCAGATCGACGCTGGAATCCGATTTCAGAAGGTTCCGCCACACCCGCTCGCCGGGATAGGGCTCGCCCGAGACCAGAAGCACCCGCAGCCGGTCGCGCACCCCATTGATCTGCACCACGGTGGCATTGTTGCGGTCGGTCAGTTCGCCGTCGCCGGCCGGCGTGGTAAAGCGGATGACATTCATGCCCCCGTGGCGCAGCGTCACCGGCAGGTCGAGCCCCACGCCCACCGGCACCACGAATGATTGCGGCGGGTCGCCGTCAATCGACACTTCAAGCGGCGCGCGCCCGTCGCCGGCGGGGCTGGCGCCGCTGTCCTCTATCTCCAGCACCAGGTGGATCTCTTCGTCGAGAATGGCAAAGGCCGGCGCGCTGCTGATGACCAGCCGCCGGTCCCAGTCGTCGCGATGCCCGGTCTGCAGCACATGCAGCGGCGCCGGCAGGTCCGGCGCGCGGTCAAGGTCGTGCACCTGCCCGTCGGTCACCAGTATGGCCCCCGCGATGCGGTTTTGCGGCTCGGACGCCAGGCCCTCGGACAGGGCCGACATCAACAGCGTTCCACCATCGCCGGCGTCGTCGCCAACGTGGATCGTGCGCAGTTCGGTATTGTCCAGCCGCGCAACCTCGGCCGCGATACCGGCCGCGGCCGCCGCCGTCTGCGCCGCGCGGTCGCCGATGCGTTGCGAGGCGCTGTCGTCCAGCACCAGCAGCACGATGTCCTTCAGCGGATCACGCTGTTCGCGTTGCAGCGACGGGTTGGCCAGCGCCGCGACGATCACAGCGCCCGCCAGCAGGCGCAGGCCCCAGCCGGGCAGACGCCGCCACCCGGCCAGCGCCACCAGCAGCAGGGCCGCCGCCGCCATGGCGGCCAGCGCCCACGGCGGCACAAGTGGATCGAAGATGACCGCGTTCATTGGCCCAGCCGATCCAGAAGCGCCGGAACATGGACCTGATCGCTTTTGTAGTTGCCGGTGAAGACATGCATCACCAGATTCACGCCAAACCGAAACGCAAGCTCGCGCTGGCGGTCACCGGCAAAGCCACGGCCCACCGGCAGCATGGGGTTGCCGTTGTCGTCCAGCGCCCAGGCCGCGGCCCAGTCGTTGCCGCCGACGATCACCGGCGTGACATTGTCGTTGAGGTTGCGAAACGGCATGCCCTCGACCTGTTCGGCGTTGGCCCGGGCGGCCTCGACCCAGATATCGCGGCTGGCGAACCGGCCCGGGAAATCCTGCAACAGATAGAATGTGCGGGTCAGCACATGATCGGGCGGCAGCGGTTCAAGCGGCGGAATGTCCAGCGGGGCGGCCAGTTGCTGCAGCTTGCGCGCTTCGGGCGTGGTGGCGCCAAAGCGGGCGATATCAGCATCGCGGGTGTCAAACAGGATCAGCCCGCCGGTGCGCAGATAGTCGTTCAGCCGTGCATAGGCCCGGTCGGACGGTATCGGCTGGCTTTCGGTCACCGGCCAGTAGAGGAACGGGAAGAAGGCCAGTTCGTCGGTCTCGATGTCCACCGCCACCGGCGCGCCCGGTTCAACCGAGGTGCGGGCCAGCAGCACCCGCGACAGACCGTCCAGCCCGGCCCGGGCGATGCGGTCGACCTCGGCATCTCGGGTCACGACATGGGCCAGCACCACCTCGGAGGTGGCGTTCAGCGCGAAGGTGTCGCCGGTTTCCTGCGCGCGCAGGTCCGCCGGGGCTGTGGCCAGCAGCAGCGCCGCCAGCGGCGCGGCCACCGCGTGCCCGGCCCGCAACCGCCCCGACAGCCACAGCGCGGCCAGCAGGTCAACCGCCAGCAGCGCCATGGCCGCCGCCAGCAGCAGACCCTTGAGATCGCGCGCCGCGCTGGTGGTCGCACCTTCGACCGTCACCGAGCCCGGCCAGTTGAACCGTGTCAGGGTCGCGTCGGCGCCCAGCACGTTCAGCGCCAGCTTGCGGTCGCCACCGGCGTAAACCCCCGGCGGTGTGGCGGCGCCGGGGGAGGCGGCGGCCAGGTCCTCGCCCGAGATGCCGGGCATGCTGTCGACCGCCTCGACCCGGCCGTTTGCCGTCAGCAACCGCTCGGGCACCCATGTGGTGCCGGCCAGCCCGGCCCGGTCAGGCCCGGCCACGCCCGAAATGACGGCCAGGCGTTCCAGCATCTGCACGAACAGGCCGCTCAGCGGCAGGTTCGACCATTCGGCGTTGGCGGTCACGTGGAACAGGATGATCTGCCCCGCCCCCAGCGGCTTGCGCGTTACCAGCGGCGTGCCATCGGCCAGCGACGCGATGACCCGGTCGGCAAGGTCGGGGTCGGGCTGGGCCAGCACCTGCGCGTTCACGCGGATATCGCCGGGCAGCGGCAGGCCGAAGAAGGGCGAGGTCTCGGCAAAGGGCCGCAGCGCCTTGGGCTCGCCCCAGCTCATGGCGCCGCCAACGGTGCGCCCACCGGCCCGCAGCCTGACCGGCATCAGCAGATCGACCCCGGCGCGGCCAAGATCGCTGGCCGCCAGTCTTGGCCCGGCAAAGCGCACCAGCACGCCGCCGGCGCGCACCCAATCGGCGATGGCCGCGGTCGTGGCGTCGTTCATCGCCGCGACATCGGCCAGGATGATGACGTCGGGATTGGCATCCAGAATATCGCCCGTGGCGCCGCCGATCAGGTCAGCCGTGGGTTCCAGCGCGTTTTCCAGATAGTGGTTGGCCGACAACAGGCGCAGCCCCTCGCGGTCGGCCCGGTCGCCGATTACCGCGATCTCGCGGCGGCGGATCAGGTCGTCGGCCAGCGTGACCCCGCCGGCGGCGCGAATGCCGTCAAGCTCGAACCGCGAGATGCGGTTGCGCAGCTCGGACGGGAAATCAAAGCTCACCTCGGCCCGGGTTTCGCCGGCGGCAAAGGCGGCGGGCGCGCTTTCCAGCCGCCGGACATTGCCGCGCGGATCGGTGCCGACAGCATAGACCAGCCGGGTCTCGGTTTCCGCCGGGTCGGCCCGAACGGCGGCCAGCGTGATGCGCCCGTCGGCAAAGCGGGCCGGTGTCAGGCCCGCCGAGGCCGGGCGGCCGGCATAGACGATGACCCTGCCAGCGGAGGTCAGCCGGTCAAGCAGCGCGGCGCGGCCGCGATGGTCCAGCCCGTCGGTTAGCCACAGGGTGTCATGGGCCGCGTCCGGCAACACGGAAGGGTCAAAGACCGGCGGCCAGGGCCGCGGCGCCATGCCGGCCAGCCGGGGCAGCCAGGCATCGGCGGCCTGAAATGTGGCGCCACCCGCTGGCGGGTCGGCAAGCACAAGCACGGCGGCCGGGCGCCCGTCTTGCGACGCCCGCTCCAGCGCCGTTTCGGCCCGGGCGCGGCGGCGGTCCCAGTCCTGCGCACTGGCCCAGCCGCCGTCGAACAGGATCAGCAGCGGGCCCGACCCGCTGGTGCCACGCTCGGGGTTCAGGACCGGGCCGGCGAAACCGGCGATCAGCGCCGCGACGGCAAGCGTTCTCAGAAGCAGCAGCCACCACGGCGTGCGGGCGGTCTGCCGGGTTTCGTCGCCCAGCCCCAACAGCAGCGCCACGCCCGGGAACCGCCGTTTCAGCGGCGCGGGCGGCACCGCGCGCAGCACCAGCCACAGGACCGGCAGCGCCAGCAGCGACGCCAGCAGCCACGGCGCGGCAAAGCCGATGCCGAACAGCGTCGTCATGCCGGCGCCCGTTCCAGCGCCCGGTAGGCCCACAACAGCGCCGCCGCCGCCGGGTCGCCGGTGTGATGACAGTGAAACTGCCAGCCACTGGCGCGGCACAGCGTGGCCAGCCGCGCGCGGCGCTGGTTCAGGCGCGCGACATAGCGGTCGCGAAGCTGCGCCGCCTGCATGGTTTCGTGACGCAGCGAGGCGCCCATCGATTCGAAAATGGTGCGGCCGGTGAAGGAAAAGGCCTCTTCCTCGGGGTCGAGCACCTGCACCAGTGCGCCACGCACGCCACGGGCCGACAGTTGGGCCAGCGCGGTCTCGACCGGCTCGACCGGGCCAAGGAAATCCGACAGGAACAGGGCCTGTGACCGCGACGGTATGCCGGTGGTGTCAGGCTGGCCGAAATCGCCGGCCTCGTCGTCGGCAAGGGCGCCGGCAAGGCGGATCAGCTGAGTCTCGCCACCGCGCGGCGGCATGCCTTCGCCGGCCAGGCCCACACGTTCGCCGGCGCGCACCAGCAGAATCGCGGCGGCCAGCGCCAGTTCGCGCCCGCGCCGCGCCTTGGTGGGCAGGTGCGGCGCCGAAGCAAAGCGCATCGAGGCCCCGCGATCGACCCACAACAGGACCGACTGCGACGCCTGCCATTCCTTTTCGCGCACGAACTGCGCATCCGACCGGCCCGACCGGCGCCAGTCGATGCTGCGCGCCGCGTCGCCCGGCACGGCGTGGCGGAACTGCCAGAATTCGTCGCCCTGCCCCGACCGGCGGCGACCGTGGGCCCCCGGCATCACGGTCTGCGCCAGGTGCCGCGCGTCTGCCAACAGCGGCGGCAGGGCACCGGCCAGGTCTTCGGCCCGGGCGCGGAGACCTGTGTGGGCGCTCACGCGGCGGCCTCGACCCGGGTGACGTGGGCGGCGGCCTCGGCGATGACCTGCGTCACCTGCGCGCCACGCGCCCGCGCCGCGAAGGTCAGCGCCATGCGGTGGGTCAGGACCGGGCCGGCCAGCGCCGCGATGTCTTCGGCCGACGGGGCAAGCCGGCCGTCCAACAGCGCGCGCGCCCGCACCGTCAGCATCAGCGCCTGCGCGGCCCGTGGCCCCGGCCCCCAGGCGACCGACTGGCGCACGCTGTCGGGGGCGCTGGGGTCGTCGGGGCGGCAGGCGCGGACAAGGTCGAGGATCTGCTCCATCACGCCTTCGCCGACGGGCATGCGGCGCAGCAGCTTTTGCGCAGCCAGCAACTCGGCGGCCGAAAACACTGCGGTCGCCTCGGCCTCGTCGGCGCCGGTGGTCGCCAGCAGGATGTCACGCTCGGTCACGCGGTCGGGATAGGGCACGTCGATCTGGACGAGGAAGCGGTCAAGCTGGGCTTCGGGCAGGGGATAGGTGCCTTCCTGCTCGATCGGGTTCTGCGTGGCCAGCACGTGGAACGGCAGCTCCAGCGCGTGCGGCTGGCCGGCGATGGTGATCGATTTCTCCTGCATGGCCTGCAGCAACGCCGACTGGGTGCGCGGGCTGGCACGGTTGATTTCGTCGGCCATCAGAAGCTGGCAGAAGATCGGGCCCTCGATGAAGCGGAAACTGCGGCTGCCGTCGGCGTCTGAATCGAGCACCTCGGACCCGAGGATATCGGCGGGCATCAGGTCGGGCGTGAACTGGATGCGGGCCTCTTTCAGGCCCATCACCGTGCCCAGCGTTTCGACCAGCCGCGTCTTGCCCAGACCGGGCAGGCCGACCAGCAGGCCGTGGCCGCCGCACAGCAGCGCCGACAGCACAAGGTCGACCACCGTCCCCTGCCCGATAAAGCGCCGCTCGATCGAGGCCCGGGCATCAGCCAGTTTTTCGCCCAGCACCTCGGTCTCGTCGAGCATCGCGTCGGTACCGGTCATGACATCTCTCCCTGCGTCGGTATATCGTCCAGTAGACACACCTATTGCGGAGGGCACAAATGGCAAAAGCGACTGCGGGACAAAACGCCCTGAAACCCGACGCCGAGGGCCTGGCGGCCCACGCCCGCGCCGCCGGCAAGAAGGGCCTGCCGCCGGTGCATTTGTGGAACCCGCCCTATTGCGGGGCGCTGGACATGCGCATCGCCCGCGACGGCACCTGGTTCTATCTGGGCACGCCCATCGGCCGGGCCCCGCTGGTGCGGTTGTTTTCCACCATTCTCAAGCGCGAGGGCGACGATTATTTCCTTGTCACCCCGGTCGAGAAGGTCGGCATCACCGTGGACGACGCCCCGTTCGTGGCCGTCGATTTCAACCGCCAGGGCGAGGCGCTGGTGTTCGAGACCAACGTTGGCGATCTGGTGGCGGCCGGGCCGGGCCATGACATCCGCGTGCCCCGCGACCCGGCCACGGGCGAGCCTGCGCCTTATGTGCATGTGCGCGCCGGGCTGGAGGCGCTGATCGACCGCAAGAGCTTTTACCGGCTGGTCGATCTGGGCGAGCGGCGCGACGTCGCGGGCCAAAGCTGGTTCGGCGTGGCGTCGTCGGGCCGGTTTTATCCGATCATCCCGGCGGCAGAGCTGGACGGCTGAGGCGCGGGCCATGCGGCCCGCACGCCATTTGGTGGCGCGGGTGCCCCGCGCGGTGCCTCCGGCGGGGATATTTTTGCCAAGATGAGGGTCATGGGACCGGCGTGGGGCGCCAGTGGCCGGGGGGCAGGTCGCCGAGGGACCAGTTGCCGATGCGGTGCCGGATCAGGCGCAGGGTCGGGTGGCCGACAGCCGCGGTCATGCGCCGGACCTGGCGGTTGCGGCCTTCGGTGATGGTCAGTTCGATCCAGCTGTCGGGGACGGTCATGCGGATGCGGATGGGCGGGTCGCGGGGCCACAGCGCCGGGGGCGGTGCGATGGGGCGGGCCTGCGCCGGACGGGTCGGGCCATCTTTCAGCATGACGCCGGCGCTCAGGGCGGCCAGAGCGGATGGATCGGGAATGCCTTCGACCTGGACCCAGTAGGATTTGGGCTGCTTGTGCCCGGGCGATGCGATGCGGGCCTGCAGCCGGCCGTCGTTGGTGAGAAGCAGCAGCCCTTCGCTGTCGCGGTCGAGGCGGCCAGCCGGGTAGACACCGGGCAGGTCGATGAAGTCGGAGAGCGTGCGGCGCGGGCCGGACGTGGATTTGCGGTCGGTGAATTGCGACAGCACGTCGTGGGGTTTGTTGAAGAGGATCAGCCGGGCCATGGCGCCGGTGTGCGATGCGGCGACGCCGGCGGCAAGGGGGGGGCGCGTTTGGTTCAGGGGTCTGGATGCGGCGCGGCCCCCCGGGGCGGTATCGTGCGCAATATGCGTGGCCGAGGGCTTTTGGCGGCAGGCTGTCAGGAGGGCTGTGCGACAGGGGGCATCAACCACGGGAGGCAACCGATGTCCCGCTTCGCTGAGCATGCCGTTGTCTGGTGGCAGGGTCCGGTCACGGGCGTGACCCGCAGCATTGCACTCTGCGGTGCGGTCTTTGACCGTGAGTTGATGCTGGACCAAGGCCGGCCTTGTCCCTTGGCCATGCTGCCCGCCACCACCGGAATGAACGGCGGCGACGGCGACGGCCATCTTTTCCCCCGGCCCGGGCCTGCCTGTCGTTCGAGAGGCTGGGGTCGGTTGC
>CAYYMJ010000059.1:0-14825 GCA_964472855.1 uncultured Rhodobacterales bacterium
GGCCCTTCATCGTTCTGAAAATACTTCGGGGGGCGTGGGGGGCGGCGCCCCCCACGGGCGCGCGGTGGCCGCAAGCCCCAGCTCACCGGTCAGCGCATCGGCGCGGGTGGCGACGCAACCGGGCACGATCAGCCGGACAGCCGCGCCTTCAGCCGCGCCTGCACCGCCGGTGTGACAAACTTCGACACGTCGCCGCCCAGCCGGGCAATCTCCTTGACCAGCTTCGACGCAATCGCCTGATGCTGCGCTTCGGCCATCAGGAAAACCGTTTCGACGCTGTCATCCAGCGCCCGGTTCATGCCCACCATCTGATACTCATACTCGAAATCCGCCACCGCCCGCAGGCCGCGCACGATGACCTGCGCGCCGACATCGCGGGCGCAGTCGATCAGCAGGTTTTCGAACGGGTGTACCGAAATCACGCATCCGGTTGCCGCCGTGACCGCGCGGCCGACTTCTTCCACCATGTCCACCCGTTCCTTCAGCGAAAACATCGGGCCCTTGTCACGGTTGATGGCCACCCCGATCACCAGTCGGTCGACCAGGCTGCAGGCCCGGCGGATGATGTCCACATGCCCCAGCGTCAGCGGGTCGAAGGTGCCAGGGTAAAGTCCGGTCCGCATGGGCAAATCCTCAATTCACCGGTGCAGGCAACGCAATCGCGCGCCCGGGTGCAACCCGATTTTCCTGCGCCGTGCGCTAATGACCCATTACCATGCCCTGAAGCGCGTCACGCTCCATCGACAATTCCGCCAGCCGCGCCTTGACCACGTCGCCGATCGAGATCAGGCCGATCAGCTTGCCGTCTTCGATCACCGGCATATGGCGAAACCGGCCCTCGGTCATGCGGCCAAGCACCGCGTCGGCCTTGTCGGCACGGGTGCAGCTGACCAGCTTTGCGGTCATCATCCCGTCCACGAGTTCCGTCATGCACACCGGGCCGCGGCGCCCAAGTTCGCGCACGATATCGCGTTCCGAAAGGATGCCGGCCGCCGTGCTTCCGTCGTCCGAAACCACAAGGGCCCCGATCCCACGGCGCGACAGCAGCGACGCCGCCTCGGAAACCGTCGTTCCGGGTTTGATGGTCACGACGCCTTCGTCTGCCTTGCTCCCGAGAATCTGTTGAACCAGCATAGCTTGTCTCCTTCAAACCTGTGTCCCAAGCGTGGGCGCTGGCCGCCACGCCGTCAAGCCGCGGCGGCCTCGAGCCGCGCAATCTCGGTGCGCATGGTTTCGGTGAAAAGGGCCGCGAACCGGTTCAGCCGTGCCACGCGCCGGTCGGCGGCATGGCGCACAAGAAAGAAGCTGCGCGTCAGCAGCAGTTGGTCGCGCAGCACCGGCACCAGGTCCGGCGCCGACGGCAGGGCAAAAAGGTGGACAATCCCGAACCCGGCGCGCTCGGCCAGCAGGCGCAACTGCACCGCCGCGGAATTGGACGACATTGCCACCCGCGCGATGCCCAGCTGGCCCAGATAGTCAAGCTCGCTGTCAAATATCATGTCGGGGATATAGCCGACAATCCGCCGCGCCTGCAGCGCCGCCAGGTCGTCGACCGGCGGAAGATCGCGGTGCCCGGCCAGGCACAGGTGATAGTCGGCAATCTTCTGAACCGTCAGCCGGCCGCTGGCGGGGCGCGATACCGTGATGGCCAGGTCAGCCTCGCGCCGGCCAAAGTCCAGAACCCGCGGCAGGGCCAGGATCTGGACATCGAGGTCGGGATGGCGGGCCGCGATGGCGGTGCAGACCTGCGGCAAAAGGTAATTGGCACAGCCGTCAGGCGCGCCGATCCGCACGGTGCCCGACAGGCGGTCGGCGTCGCCGCGCACCTCGGCGGCGGCGCCCGACAGCGCCTGCTCG
Source organism: uncultured Rhodobacterales bacterium (assembly GCA_964472855.1). Taxonomy (GTDB): domain Bacteria; phylum Pseudomonadota; class Alphaproteobacteria; order Rhodobacterales; family Rhodobacteraceae; genus Tranquillimonas. Next base: position 1,858 of record CAYYMJ010000059.1, read on the forward strand.
GCCAACTCGGCATGGGCCTGCATGCGCTGCCCCATGTCGGTCAGATCATAGCCCTGCGGCGATTTCAGAAACAGCGACGCGGCAAGCTGATCTTCCAGCCGTGCAATGCGCCGCCCCACGGTGGCGGGGTCCATTCGCAGCGCCCGCCCAGCGCCCGACAGCGACCGTTCCCGCGCCACGGACAGGAAAATTCGCATGTCATCCCAATTTCCGCGCATGTAGCCCTTGTAATTTCGCAAAGCCCATTTGGCAATCTGCTCCTTTTCCCAAGGGGGCGGCGCGGATTAAGCTGACGCCAGCATATGGGAGCCCCGTCATGGAAGAACTCTACCACTGGATCGGCGGTCAGCGCATCGCCGGAAAATCCGGCCGCTTCGCCGATGTCTTCAACCCCGCCACCGGCGAGGTTCAGGCCAAGGCGCCACTGGCCAGCACCGACGAGCTGAACGCGGCCGTCGCACGGTCGGCCGCGGCCCAGCCGGCCTGGGCAGCAACCAACCCGCAGCGCCGCGCGCGGGTGCTGATGAACTTCGTGCAGTTGCTGAACCGCGACATGGACAAGCTGGCCGAGGCGCTGAGCCGCGAGCATGGCAAGACCCTGCCCGACGCCCGCGGCGACGTGCAGCGCGGCCTTGAGGTGGTGGAATTCTGCATCGGCGCGCCGCACCTGTTGAAAGGCGACTTCACCGACAGCGCCAGCCGCGGCATCGACATGTATTCGATGCGCCAAGCGCTGGGTGTCGTGGCCGGGATCACGCCCTTCAATTTCCCGGCCATGATCCCGATGTGGAAATTCGCCCCGGCGCTGGCCTGTGGCAACGCCTTCATCCTCAAACCGTCCGAACGTGACCCCTCGGTGCCGCTGATGCTGGGCGAACTGCTGAAAGAGGCTGGCCTGCCCGACGACATTCTGCAGGTCGTCAATGGCGACAAGGAAGCGGTTGACGCCATTCTCGACAATCCGACCGTTCAGGCAATCGGCTTTGTCGGGTCGACCCCGATCGCGGCGTATATCTATGCGCGCGGCTGCGCCAACGCCAAGCGCGTCCAATGCTTTGGCGGCGCCAAGAACCACATGATCATCATGCCGGACGCCGATCTTGACCAGGCCGCCGACGCGCTGGTGGGCGCCGGCTATGGCGCGGCTGGCGAACGCTGCATGGCGATCTCGGTCGCGGTGCCGGTGGGCGAGGACACCGCCGACGCGCTGATCGAGAAACTCAAGCCCCGCATCGAAAAGCTGAAGGTCGGCCCCTATACCGCCGGCGAGGACATGGATTACGGACCCGTGGTCACCGCGGCGGCCAAGGCCAATATCGCGCGGCTGGTGCAAAGCGGAATCGACCAGGGCGCCGAACTGGTCATCGACGGGCGCGACTTTTCGCTCCAGGGCTATGAAGATGGCTTTTTCGTGGGCGCGCACCTGTTTGACCGCGTGACGCCGGAGATGGACATCTATCGCACCGAGATCTTCGGCCCGGTTCTCAGCCAGGTGCGGGCCGGCAGCTATGAAGAGGCGCTGGGTCTGGCCATGGACCACGAATATGGCAACGGCACCGCGATCTACACCCGTGACGGCGACACCGCGCGCGATTTTGCCAACCGCATCAACATCGGCATGGTGGGCATCAACGTGCCGATCCCGGTGCCGCTGGCCTATCACACGTTCGGTGGCTGGAAGAAGTCGGGCTTTGGCGACCTGAACCAGCACGGCCCCGACGCTTTCCGCTTTTACACCCGCACCAAGACCATCACCTCGCGCTGGCCGTCGGGCATCAAGGAGGGCGGCGAGTTCAATTTCAAGGCGATGGACTGACGCCGAGACCGCTGGACACGGCAGCCGATGCCATGGAACCATGGCGCCGGCACACCGACCGGCAGGAAAGGATTTCGCCATGACCGACATCACCCGACGCCAGGGACTGAAACTGGGCCTTTCCGCCGCCGCGGGCGGCGCGTTGGCGCTGGCGGCCGGCCGGGCGATGGCCGCCACCCACGCGGTGGCGATCCAGGGCTTTGCCTTTGTTCCGGCCGAACTGGCGGTCGCGGTGGGCGACACGGTTGTTTTCACCAATCTCGACCGGGCCCCGCACACCGCCACCGCGCTGAACGGCAGCTTTGACACCGGGAACCTGCGCCGCGACCAGACCGGTGAAGTGACGATCGCCGCGGCCGGCGTCATCGACTACAAGTGCAGCATTCATCCATCGATGAAGGCCAAGATCACCGCCAGCTGACCCGGCCGGCGGCGGAAGAATTGTGCGCTGCCGCGCACGCCCTTTCCGGCTGGTGACACCGTGACGCATTGCCCGACCCGGGGGCGGTGCGGCAGCGGTTCGATGCCTCCGGCGGGGATATTTCATGCCAAGATGAAGGGGCAGGTCGACGATCATGGACTTCGCGCTGAGTGACGAGCAGACGGCCATCCAGGACATGGCTTTGGCCTTTGGTGCCGAAAAGATCGCGCCGTTCGCCCGGACCTGGGAGGCCGAGGGCAATATTCCCAGGCAATTGTGGGCCGAGGTTGGCGCATTGGGATTTGGCGGGCTTTATGTGTCCGAGGCCAATGGCGGCGCCGGGCTGGGGCGACTGGATGCTACCCTGGTTTTCGAGGCGCTGAGCCGGGCCTGTCCGGCGGTTGCGGCATTCTTGTCGATCCACAACATGTGCGTGTCGATGATCGACCGGTATGCCTCGCCCGAGATGAAGGCGCGGGTGCTGCCGGATGCGATCAGCATGAAGACGGTGTTCGCCTATTGCCTGACCGAGCCGGGATCGGGCTCGGACGCGGCGGCGCTGACGACCCGGGCCGAGCGCACCAATGACGGGTGGGAGCTGAGCGGGACCAAGGCCTTCATCTCGGGCGGCGGCTATAGCGATGCCTATCTGGTGATGTGCCGCACCGGCGCGGCGGGACCGGGCGGGATCTCGGCCGTGATCGTCGAGGATGGCACGCCGGGGCTGAGCTTTGGCGGGCTGGAAGACAAGATGGGCTGGCGGGCCCAGCCCACGCGGCAGGTGCAGATGGATGGTTGCCGGGTGCCGGCGGCCAGCCTGCTGGGAGACGAGGGGCGCGGGTTTGCCTATGCCATGGCCGGGCTGGACGGCGGGCGGCTGAATATCTCGGCCTGTTCGCTGGGTGGGGCGCAGGACGCCATGGACCGCACGCTGGCCTATATGGCCGAGCGGCAGGCCTTTGGCCGGTCGATCGACAGTTTCCAGGCCTTGCAGTTCCGGCTGGCCGACATGGAGATCGCGTTGCAGGCCGCGCGCGTGTTCCTGCGCCAGGCGGCTTGGGCGCTGGATAGCGGACAGGCGGATGCCACGCAGCGTTGCGCGATGGCCAAGAAATTCGTCACCGAAGCCGGCAGCCGCATTGCCGACCAGTGTCTGCAACTGCACGGCGGCTATGGGTATCTGGCGGATTATGGCATCGAGAAGATCGTGCGTGATCTGCGGGTGCACCAGATACTGGAGGGGACCAACGAGATCATGCGCCTGATCGTGGCCCGCGGACTGGTGGGCAGATGAGCGATGTGCTGATCCGCAAGACCGGGCAAGTGGGGCGCATCACGCTGAACCGGCCGGACGCGCTGAATGCGATCACGCCCGCGATGCTGGCCGAGATCGACGCGGCGCTGATCGGCTGGGCTGGCGATGCGTCGGTCGCCATGCTGGTCATCGACGGGGCCGGTGACCGGGCCTTTTGCGCCGGCGGCGATATCGCGCATATTCATGCCGCCGGCGCGTTGGGAGATTTCGAGCCCGCCCGGCAGTTCTGGCGCCAGGAATATGCCATGAACGCGCGGCTGCATGGCTTTCCCAAGCCGGTGGCCAGCTTCTTGCAGGGCTTTACCATGGGCGGCGGCGTGGGGGTGGGCTGTCATGCCAGCCACCGGATTGTGGGCGAAACCAGCCGGGTGGCGATGCCGGAATGCGGCATCGGGCTGGTTCCCGATGCCGGCGGCTCGCTGATATTGGCGCGCGCGCCGGGGCGGCTGGGCGAATATCTTGCGGTGACCGGGGCCAGGCTGGGGCCGTCAGACGCGATTTTCGCGGGCTTTGCCGACTATTTCATCCCCGAGCCCGAATGGCCCGGCCTGATTGCCCGGCTCGAGGCCAGCGGTGACTGGGCCCTGATCGACCGCGCGGCCGTGTCGCCGGCGCCGGCGCCGCTGGCCGAGTGGCGCGGTTGGGTCGACGGCCAGTTCGCCGGCGCCACCATGGGCGACGTCCTGCGCGGGCTGGAACATGACACCAGCGATCGGGCCGCGCAGACGCTGGCGATGATCCGCCGCGGCTCGCCTCTGTCGGTGGCCGTGGCGCTTGAACTGGTGCGCAGGGTGCGGGGGCGCGACAGAATCCATGGCGCGCTGGAGCTTGAATATCGTGCCACGTCGCGGGCCATCGAAAGCGGCGACTTCCTTGAGGGGATCCGCGCGCTGATCATCGACAAGGATCGCGCGCCGGTGTGGAAATGGCCCCGGATCGAGGCGCTGCCGGCCACGGCGGTTTTCGAAATGCTGCTGCCCCTGGGGGCGGCGGCCTTGCAGCTGGAGAAAGCATCATGAAGATCGGATTTGTCGGGCTGGGCAACATGGGCCTGCCCATGGCCGAAAACCTGGCCGCGGCCGGGCACGCGGTGGCGGGATTTGATGTCGCCGGGATCGCGGCAGCCGGGGTGGCCAGCGCCGACAGCGCCGCCGCGGCGGCGGACGGGGCCGAGGTGGTCATCACGATGCTGCCCGACGGGCCGATCCTGCGGCAGGTCGCGGCGACACTGGTTCCGGCCATGGCGGCCGGCGCGGTTTTTCTGGATTGCTCGACCGTGGATGTCGAAAGCGCCCGCGCGGTGGCCGGCATGGCCGCCGCGGCCGGGCTGGCGGCGCTGGACGCACCGGTGTCGGGCGGCATCACCGGCGCGTCGGCGGGCACGCTGACCTTCATGGTCGGCGGCCCCGGCGACGCCTTTGAAACCGCGCGTCCGCTTTTTGATGTCATGGGGCAAAAGGCGGTGCACTGCGGGCCGGCTGGCAACGGGCAAGCGGCGAAGATTTGCAACAACATGATCCTTGGCGCCACCATGGTGGCCACCTGCGAGGCCTTTGCCCTGGCCGACAAGCTGGGGCTTGACCGGCAGGCGATGTTCGACGTGGTCTCGACCTCGTCGGGCTATAGCTGGACCATGAACGCCTATTGCCCGGCGCCGGGGATCGGGCCGCAAAGCCCGGCCGACAATGGCTATGCGCCCGGGTTCGCGGCCGAGCTGATGCTGAAAGACCTCAGGTTGGCGGAAATGGCCGCACGGGCGGTGGACGCCGATACGCCGATGGGGCTGGCGGCCTTGGGCGAATATGCCGAATTTGTCGAGGGCGAGGACGGGCGCGGCCGGGATTTTTCGGCGATGCTGCCCCGCTTTGAAAGCCGCCGCCGCCGGTAAGGGGCGCGCGCCGGTGCCGGTCAGACGCCGGCGGCAGCGTCGGGCGTGCGCGGCGCGCGGGCCGCGGCCGAGAAGGGAACCAGCATTTCCCGCTCTTCGTCCCACAGCTTCAGCCGCAGCGCCGCAACGGCGCTGGGAAACGAGACGCTGCGCAGGCCATAGTCGTCGCGCAACGCCAGAAAGGCCGATCTCAGCCGGTAGGACGGAATGCGCGGGTTGAAATGATGCAGGGCGTGGTGGCTGATGTTGGCCACGGCCAGATCGAACAGCCAGCCGAAATCCAGCGTCGACGACCCCACCAGCGTGGCCCGGTCAAAGGTCAGGCCGGGTTTCCGGTCCCAATAGGCATCTTCGAAGTTGTGCTGCAGGTAGACCAGGAAAACGCCGATCGACCCCGCGGTCAGGGCCGTCGCCAGGAAGATCAGCGCTGCGGTGGCTCCGCCGAGCAGGAATATCACCGCCAACCAGCCCAGCACCGCGGCGTTGTGCAGCAAAAGCCCGCGCAGCCCGGTCCGGCGTGCGTTTTGCGGCCAGCGGTAGGCAAAAAGATAGGTCCACAGCCCGCCGACCGGCAACATGATGAACGGGTTGCGGTACAGCCGATAGAACAGTCGCTGCATCCAGCCGGCGCGCGCCCATTCTTGCACGGTCATGGTATAGACCTCGGTGGTTTCGCGATGGTCCAGATTGCCCAGATGCACGTGATGCGCGTTGTGATTGTATTGCATTGCCCGATACGGGGTCAGCGTGAAGGGTGACAGCACCTGACCGGCAAGATCGTTCAGCCGTGGCGGCGCCACCAGCGAATGGTGGCCCGCGTCATGTTGCAAGACGTACAGGCGGACCCCGGCAAAGGCGTTGATCACCACCAGCAGCGCCGTGAGCGGCCACATCGGCCAACTGGCCACTGCCAGCCACAGGGTCAGGAAATACACGGCGAAAGTGCCGAAATAGCTGAGCGCAGCAATGCGGTAATCAGGCCGGCAAAAGGCTTCGGTCGCCTTTCTCAGCCTGCGTGCGTCCGGTGTTTCGACAGCTTTGTTCAACGTCTCTCTGCCCTGATAACAGGTATGTGTTGTATCATGTAGGAATTGGAAATCCACTCTCAAGCCACCATCGAACAGAACGGCGCGTCGGCAAGCCCTTGCCGTTTTTCCCTGCCGCGATAAGCATGGCCGCGCCGAAACGCGCCACGGGCGGAGAAGTGATGCAGCGACTGACCCAATCGCCGAACGACCCGGAATTTGTCCAGAACCCGTATGACTTTTATGACCGGGCGCGGGCCAGCGGCGATCTGTTCTTCTGGGCCGACTACGGCCTGCCGATGGCGGTCAGTCACGCCGCGGTGTCGGCGCTCTTGCGTGACCGCCGGCTTGGGCGCCAGGCACCGCCGGGGCGGGCGACAGCGCCGCCAGAGCATCTGCGCCATTTCTACAGTGTCGAGGCGCATTCGATGCTGGAGCTTGAGCCGCCGCGCCACACCCGCCTGCGCCGGCTGGTTCTGCGGGCCTTCACGTCGCGCAACATCGCAGCGCTGGCCCCCACCATCCGGGCCCTGTGCAACGACCTGATCGACGCGCTGCCCGCGGGCCCGGTTGACCTGTTGGCCCGCTATGCCGCGCTGGTGCCCGTCATCACCATCGCCCGCCTGCTGGGCGTTCCCGAACGTGACGCCGACCGCCTGCTTGACTGGTCGCACGCCATGGTCGGCATGTATCAGGCCGGAATTAGCCGCGCTGACGAGGATGCGGCCGAGGCGGCGGCGCTGGCCTTTGCGGACTATGTGAAACGGCAGATCGATCTGCGCCGCGACGCCCTGCGCGACGATCTCTTGTCCGAACTGATCCGCGCCGAGCAGGCCGGCGACAAGCTGACGCCGGACGAACTGGTCACCACCGTTATCCTGCTCTTGAACGCCGGGCACGAGGCCACGGTGCACACGCTTGGCAACGGCATCGCCACCTGCCTTGCCCGCGGGGTTGTGCCGAACGCAGCCAGCGCCCCGGCCGTTGTGGAAGAGGTGCTGCGCTTTGACCCGCCGCTGCATATGTTCCGCCGCTGGGTCTATGACGATTGCACCCTGTTCGGGCACGATTTTCGGCGCGGTGACGAGGTGGGCCTGCTGTTGGCCGCCGCCGGCCGCGACCCCGGCATATGGCGTGACCCGCACCGGTTTGACCCGAGCCGGAACCAGGGGCCGGGCAATCTGGCCTTCGGTGCCGGGCTGCATTTCTGCGTCGGCGCCCCGCTGGCGCGGCTCGAGCTTGAAATCGCGCTGGAAATCCTGTTCGCGCGGCTACCCGGGCTGACCCTGTCGGCGCCGCCGCGCTATGGCGACATCTACCATTTTCACGGGCTGGACGCGCTGTGGTGCCATCCCGGCTGAGCCGGCCAGGCGGCAACCGGCCCATTGCTGCTTCAGGGCAAGCGGGCCGTCACCTCGATCTCGATCTTCATCTCGTCGTTTTGCAGCGCCGCCGCGATCATCGTCGCCGCAGGGCGGGCGCGCGCAAAGGCACGGGACACCACCGGCCAGCAGGCCGGCCAGTCGTCGGGGTCTGGCAGGATGTAGCGCACGCGCACCACGTCATCCAATGTTGCCCCGGCCTCGACCAGGGCGCGTTCGATGGTGGCGATGGTGTTGCGGCACTGGTCGGCAATCTCGGGTGGCATGACCATCCGGTCATAGTCGTATCCCGTGGTGCCCGACACAAACACCCAACCGTCGGCGACGACAGCCCGCGAATAGCCGATGTCCCTTTCAAAGGGAGATCCCGTCGAAATGTGGCGAACCACGCCTGTCAGCCGGCGCTGGCCTGACCCTGATCCTGATCTGTATGGATCATCAGCGGCGCGTGATCCGAATTCACCGCCTCTTCGTTGACCACCACCTCGTGCACCGAATCCAGACCCGGCAGATCGAACATGGTATCCAGCAGGATATCTTCCATGATCGAACGCAGCCCACGGGCGCCGGTCTTGCGGGCAATGGCCCGCTTGGCAATGGCCAGCAGCGCGTCGTCGGTAAAGGTCAGGCCGGTATCCTCAAGCTCGAACAGGCGCTGATACTGTTTGACCAGCGCGTTCTTGGGCTTGGTGAGGATGGTGACCAATGCGTCTTCGTCCAGATCCTCAAGCGTGGCGATCACCGGCAGACGGCCCACGAACTCTGGGATCAGGCCGAATTTCAGCAGATCCTCGGGCTCAAGCTCTTTGAACTGCTCGCCGGTGCCGCGCGAATCCGGCTCTTTCACCTCGGCGCCGAAGCCGATCGCCGACCCCTTGCCGCGCTGCGAGATGATCTTTTCCAGCCCCGAAAAGGCGCCGCCGCAGATGAACAGGATGTTGGTGGTGTCGACCTGCAGGAATTCCTGCTGCGGATGCTTGCGCCCGCCTTGCGGCGGAACGCTGGCGACCGTGCCTTCCATGATCTTCAACAGCGCCTGCTGCACCCCTTCGCCCGACACGTCGCGGGTGATCGACGGGTTGTCCGACTTGCGGGTGATCTTGTCGACCTCGTCGATATAGACGATGCCGCGCTGGGCGCGTTCGACATTGTATTCCGAAGCCTGCAGCAGCTTGAGGATGATATTCTCCACATCCTCGCCGACATAGCCCGCCTCGGTCAGCGTGGTGGCGTCGGCCATGGTGAAGGGCACGTCAAGAATGCGGGCCAGCGTCTGGGCCAGCAACGTCTTGCCGCAACCGGTCGGCCCGATCAGCAGGATGTTGGATTTCGCCAGCTCGATGTCGGACTTTCCCACATGGTTCAGGCGCTTGTAATGGTTATGCACCGCCACAGACAGCACGCGCTTGGCATGGCCCTGACCGATGACATAATCGTCCAGCACTTCGCAAATCTCGCGCGGGGTCGGCACCCCTTCGCCGGATTTCAGCCCCGAGGCCTTGGTCTCTTCGCGAATGATGTCCATGCACAGCTCGACGCATTCATCACAGATGAACACCGTCGGACCGGCAATAAGCTTGCGCACTTCATGCTGGCTCTTGCCGCAGAATGAACAATAGAGGGTATTCTTGGAATCGCCCGAACCGCTTGCCATTTACTCCCCTCCGGGCCAGTGGCCCTCATCCCGCGAGATGCAACTACATCGGCAAGGGCAACATGGCTGCCCCTGCCCAAGCCTATGGCAGTCGGGAATCGGGCACAACGCCTAAATCAGACGGCCACCGCCCGATCACGCGCCGGTGTCGTCCTTGCTGCGGTTTTCGACGATCTCGTCAATCAGGCCCCAGTCCTTGGCCTCTTGCGGTGACATGAAATTGTCACGTTCCAGCGCGTCAACAACGGTCGCGATCTTCTGGCCGGTGTGGCTGACATAGATCTGGTTCAGCCGGTCCTTCAGCTTCTGGGTTTCCTGGGCGTGGATCATGATGTCGGTTGCCTGCCCCTGATAGCCGCCCGACGGCTGGTGCACCATAACCCGGCTGTTGGGCAGCGAATACCGCATCCCCGGCGCGCCCGCCGTCAACAGAAGCGACCCCATCGAGGCCGCCTGCCCCACCACCAGCGTCGACACCGCCGGCTTGATATACTGCATGGTATCGTAGATCGACAGCCCGCTGGTCACGACCCCGCCGGGCGAGTTGATATACATGCTGATTTCCTTGGTCGGATTCTCAGCTTCCAGATGCAGCAACTGCGCCACCATCAGCGACGACATGCCGTCATGCACCGGCCCGGTCAGAAAGACGATGCGTTCCTTCAACAGCCGCGAAAAGATGTCATAGGCGCGTTCGCCGCGGCTGGTCTGCTCCACCACCATGGGGACCAGCGTGTTCATGTAGGTATCGATCGGATCGCGCATGTGCCTGCTTTCTTTCGCCCCGAGGGGGGTACGCCAATTGAATTGCCAGAGTCTTAGTGACCTGCCCGCGGGGCTTCAAGGGCAGCCGGCGCATGGTTGACAACTTGGTCAGCCACGGTTTACGGTAAGCCGTGACTTACGCAATGGCAATAGCCGCCCTCGCCGACCCGACGCGGCGCGCGATCCTCGAAACATTGCGCGAAAAGCCGCTCGCCGTCAGCCAGATCGCGGCCGGCCTGCCGGTCAGCCGCCCGGCGGTGTCCCAGCATCTCAAGGTGCTGACCGATGCCGGCCTGCTGACCATCACCCCGCGCGGCACGCGGCGCTACTACGGGCTGTCGCCCGAAGGCGTCGCGCGGCTGCGCGCCTATTTCGACCGTCTGTGGGACGACGCCCTCGCCGGCTTTGCCCGCGCGGCGCAGCAACCGGAAGGACCCGGCGATGACTGACCCCATCCGCAAGACCCTGTCTGTCCCCCTGCCCCCGGACGACGCGTTCCGGCTGTTCGCCGAACAGATCGACCGCTGGTGGCCCAAGGACAGCCATTCGACCTCGGCCAACGAACAGGCGGTGGCGCGCAGGGTCGACATCGAACCGCGCAAGGGTGGCCAGATCACCGAGACCCGCCACGACGGACACCAGACCGCCTGGGGCCACGTCACCCACTGGGAACCCGGCCGCCGGCTGGCCTTCGACTGGCACCCCGGCCGCGACCCGGCCCAGGCCACCCAGGTCGACGTCCGCTTTGTCACCGATGCCGTCGGCTGCCAGGTCAGCCTGGTGCACGACGGTTTCGACCGACTGGGCCGCGACGCCGCCCGAATGCACGCCGGTTACACCACCGGTTGGGATCTGGTGCTGGGATGCTTCGCGCGCGCTGCCCGAAAGCTGCTGGCGCGCGCCTAGCCATCTGGAAAACCGGCAAATTCCAGCCGCTGCCCAGGCGGCATGTTGAAGCAACGCGGCATTTGATCTAAATTCTCGTCGTCGGGATGGCAGCAAGGTCCGCAAAGGGCCGGTCGCCGGGCAGAATACAAAAGCCTGGGGCACGTAATCATTGCAGGGGCTATCGAAAGGACGACCATGAACCGACTGACATATCTGGGGCTCGGCCTTGCGGCCGCGGCCGCGGCAGCCGCGTTGGCCAGCACGGCACCGGCGCAGGAATTCACCTACACATTCGACACTGGCGCCACGCGGACGCGGTCCGTCGACGACAGCGGCAACGTGACCCTGTCGCGCAGCCTGACCACCGCCAATGGCGGCACCATCGCAACCTCGCGGGTGTGCATGGACGGCGAACTGCCCGAAGTGACCGGCTGCTATTTCGCGCAAACCCTGACCGGTGCCGAAGGGCGAACCTGGACGCAAGAACAATTGCTGGTCAACGGCGCCAACCGGAACTGGGCGCTGGGCCAGTGGAGCGGCGATAACGTCCAGTTCGGACGGCTGAGGCGCTGGCGCACGAACTGAGCGCACCTGCCAATACTTCTGTCGACAAATATCCCGGGGGAGCGTCCGCAGGCGCAGCCTGAGGACCGGGGGCAGCGCCCCCTCAAAAAAAAGGGCCGCGCGCCGCCCCTGGGCGGCGCTCCGCTGCGATTCGGCGGGCAAGCCCACCACCCCGGACCTGCCAGATGCCCCGTCGCCTAGCCGCCGGTGTGGCTCATGTGGCGGGTCATCTGGCCGTCGGCGCGTTGCCGGGAATAGTCGAAATCATGCCCCTTGGGTTTGCGGGCAATCGCGGCGCGAATGGCCTCGGTCAGCGGTGCATCCGATTCCGACGCCCGCAGCGGGCTGCGCAGGTCGGCTCGGTCTTCCTGGCCAAGGCACATGAACAAGTCACCCGTGCAGGTCACCCGAACCCGGTTGCAGCTTTCGCAGAAATTATGGCTAAGCGGCGTGATGAACCCGATGCGTTGCCCGGTTTCGGCAAGCCGGACATAGCGGGCCGGTCCGCCCGTGCCCTCGGCCAGCTCGGTCAGGCTGTAGCGGCTGGCCAACTGCCGGCGCAGGTCTTCCAGCGACCAGTATTGCCCGACCCGGTCTTCGGCGCCCATGTCGCCCATGGGCATGACCTCGATCCAGGTCAGATCCATCCCCCGGGCGGCGCAGAACTCGGTCAGCGTGAACAGCTCGTCCTCGTTGAAGCCTTTCAGCGCCACCGCGTTCAGCTTGACCCGAAGACCGGCCGCCTGCGCGGCATCCAGTCCGCGCAGCACCTGCGGCAGGCGTCCCCAGCGGGTCACGCGGGCAAAGCGCGCCTCGTCCAGCGTGTCGAGCGAAACGTTGATGCGCCGAACGCCGGTCGCGGCCAGGTCGGCGGCGAACCGTTCCAGTTGCGACCCGTTGGTGGTCAGCGTCAGCTCGTCCAGCGCGCCGCTGTCCAGGTGGCGCGAAATGCCGCGAAAGAAGGTCATGATATCGCGGCGCACCAGCGGCTCGCCACCGGTGATGCGCAATTTGCGAACCCCAAGCCCGACAAAGGCCGAACACAACCGATCAAGCTCTTCCAGGGTCAGAAGCTCGCGCTTGGGCAGAAAGGTCATGTTCTCCGCCATGCAATAGACACAGCGAAAATCGCAGCGGTCGGTCACCGAAACCCGCAAGTAGGTGATGGCGCGCTGAAACGGATCGACAAGGGGCATGGTCATGGCCGGAACCTAGGGCGCACCCGGCACCGGCACAAGGGTCGTTGGCCG
>CAYYMJ010000060.1:0-14789 GCA_964472855.1 uncultured Rhodobacterales bacterium
GACATACCCGCCGTGCCGGCTGGCACCGCAGGGGCACAACTGGTCGAGAATTTCATTCCCGGTGAGGAGATGCTGCGTGTCAGCCTGGCGCCGGATATTGCCGGCAACGCGGTTTCCGTGGCGCCCTCGGCCGACGGCGCCGATGCCCTGGTCACGATCAATGGCGTGACGGTGGCTGTCCTGCAGGGGGCACCGGCGGCCAGCATCGCCGACCTGCTGGTCGAGGCCTTGCCGGCGGCGGGCTGAGGCGGCGTTTGGGGCGTTGCGCCGCGCTGGCGCGCGTCGCGCAAGGCAGGGGGCGCGCGGCGCCCCCTCTGCGCGCGCCGCGCGCATTCACCCCCCCACGGGATATTTCCGGACAGAAGTAGGGTGTGGTCGAGCCCCCGCTGTCTGGCGCTGGTCTCGCGGGCGCGGTTCCGGCTCAGGGGTGCCAGAGTTCGGGGCGGACCGCATAGGCGATATAGAGCGGGTGGCGCGGGTGCCCGGCCTTGGTCTGGCCCAGATGGCGCAGCGACTGGCCGGTGCCGCGCATCAGGGTTTCGACGGCCGCACCGCGCGCAAGATGGGCGCCGTGGCTGCCCCAGGCGCAGATGACGTCATCGGCCCAGCCGCAGCCCGCTGCGATGGCTGCGTCGTTGCCGGGGCCCACCGGGTCGGCGGCGCGGCGCATGGCGGCGGGGTCGGTGTCGCGCCATGCGAAGATGTTGCACACGCGAAAGCCGCCATAGCCCAGCGCGCGGGCCCGGCGTTCGCAGCGTTCGACCGTGGGGTCGTTCTGGCGCTCGGTTGCGGTGGACGGGTTGAGCATGACGAAGAGCAGGCGCGCCGCGTCGCGATCCCATATCCGGGTCAGGCTGTAGCGATAGCGCTCGCAATCGGAGTAGAGCGCGACGCTGGCCGCGTCGCCCTTCTGGTGCTGGCGGGTAATCACGGGCCGGTCTGCAGCAGCACCCGAGCGGGGTGCAGTTCGCCGGCCCGGTAGGTGCCGATGGCCACGGCGCGCCCCTGCCACGAGGCCCAGGCGGTGTCGCCATAGTCGGCGTCGGTTGCGGCCACGCGGCCGGGGTTGCCATGGGCGATGCGATGGGCGCCGTCCTCGGTCAGCCGGGCCTGGGGCAGGTCGGCAAGGCCGGTTTCGGTGGGCGCCAGCAGGTTGTCGATGGCCGGGGTGCGGGCCAGCGCCTCGACCTGGTCCAGCGTGACGGCATCGGCGATGTCGAACGGCCCCGACCAGATGCGGCGCAACGCGGTGACATGGGCGCAGCTTCCCAGCGCCCGGCCGAGGTCGCGCGCGATGGCCCGGACGTAGCCGCCCTTGCCGCAGACCATCGACAGCCGGGCAAGGTCGGGGGCGGGGCAGTCGGTCAGGGTCAGGCTGTCGACGAAGAGATCGCGGGCCGCGAGGTCCGGGGTTTCGCCGCTGCGGGCCAGCGCATGTGCGCGTGCGCCATCGACCCGCACGGCGGAATAGGCGGGCGGCACCTGCCGGATCCAGCCGGTAAAGCCGGGCAGGGTCGCCGTGATCTCGGCCTGTGACGGGTGATGGGTGCTGGTTTCGATCACTGCGCCCTGGGCGTCGTCGGTGTCGGTGGCCACGCCCCATTGCAGCGCAAAGTCATAGGCTTTCAGCGCGTCCATGACATAGGGAATGGTCTTGGTGGCCTCGCCCAGCGCGACGGCCAGCACGCCGGTTGCCGCCGGGTCGAGCGTGCCGGCGTGACCGGCCTTGCGGGCTTCGAACGCCCAGCGCAGTTTGTTGACCACGTCGGTCGAGCCCGGGCCGGCCGGTTTGTCGACCACCACCCAGCCGGAAATGTCGCGTCCCTTGCGTTTGCGTGCCATGGCAGATTTCGCCGTTCCTGTGCCGGGTTCAGCCGTCGTCGAGGTCGCGGCGCACGTTGCCTTGCGCGAACAGGCGCCGGGCATCGTCGAGCCGGTCGAAGGTGTCGTCGACCGCGAATCGCAGGTCGGGCGAGAATTTCAGGGCCAGTCCGCCGGTAACGCGGCGGCGCAGTTCGCCCTTGTTGCGGCGCAGGGCGGTCAGCGCCGCCTCGGCATCGCCGCCGCCGAGGGGCAGCACATAGGCGGTGGCCACCCGCAGGTCGGGGGATGTGCGCACCTCGCCCACGGTGATCGACATGCGGTTCAGGTCGGGGTCGTGCACCTCGGCCTGGTTCAGCACGTCCGACAGCCGCCGGCGTATCAGTTCGCCCACGCGAAGCTGACGCTGGGACGGGCCGGGGCCTTCGTTGAATCGCGATCTTGCCATGTCCGACCATCTAGATGCGCCCGGCCGGGCTTGCAACATTCGCTTTGCGGGTATGGCCGGGGAAGGTTATGGCCGTGGCAGGAACGAAGGGTGTGATGATGAGCGAACTTCCCGGGATTGTCGTGACCGGCGCGTCGGGGCGCATGGGCCAGATGCTGATCAGGACCGTGCTGGACAGCCGTGCCGCGCGTCTGGTCGGCGCGATCGAGCGCGCGGGCCACGACTGGCTGGGCCGCGACGTGGGCGAGGCGATGGGCGGCGCCGGTGTTGGCGTGACGGTCGAGGCCGACCCGCTAGAGGCGTTTGCCCGGGCGCGTGCGGTGCTGGATTTTACGGCGCCGGCGGCCTCGGTCGGCTTTGCCGGGCTGGCGGCGCAGGCACGGGCCGTGCATGTCATCGGCACCACCGGCATGGGTGACAGCGACCTTGCCGCTGTCGATGCGGCGGCCCGGCACGCGGTGATCGTGCGCGCCGGCAACATGAGCCTTGGGGTCAATCTGCTGACCCTGCTGGTGCGGCAGGTGGCGGCGGCGCTGGACCCGGATTATGACATCGAGATCGTCGAGACCCACCACCGGCACAAGGTCGATGCGCCCTCGGGCACCGCACTGATGCTGGGGGCGGCGGCGGCCGACGGGCGCGGGGTGAACCTGGCCGCCATGTCGGACCGGGGCCGCGATGGCATCACTGGGGCGCGCGAAGAGGGGCATATCGGCTTCAGTGCCCTGCGCGGCGGTGACGTGATCGGCCGGCACGAGGTTGTCTTTGCCGGCCCGGGCGAGCAGATCACCCTGTCGCATAACGCGTCAGACCGCAGCCTTTTCGCACGTGGGGCGCTGAAGGCGGCGCTGTGGGGGCTGGACCAGAAGCCGGGCCATTACGACATGGTTGACGTTCTCGGCCTGCGCTGAGGCGCGGTCGGGGGCCAGACGGCCAAGCGGTTTCAAACGGATCGCCCGATCGGGAAACACGCCGGCGACGCCCGCAAGAAAGGCGCCCACGAGAAAACGCCGCCAAAGAACGCGGCCGACCTGCCTTGCCCGATGCCGATTTGGAACGCGCCGCGTGGGAAACGCGCCGCCATCTCGGCATGGACCACGGGTCAGCGCCAGTTCAGGGTGGGATTGGCAAGGTTCGGGCAGGCCAGAGTTCAAGAACGGTTCTTGCCAGGGCCTTTGGCGGGCACCAGCCGGAAGTACGGTCGAATTGGCCATGGGAAGCCCTAGAAATCGACGGCGATTCCCTTTTTCTCCCAGTCGCCAAAGCGCGCCGGTTCGGGGCCGTCGCGGCCGCCCAGTTCCGTGGGGCGATCGCTGGGGGTGGCGGCGTTGCGCCGAGCCTCGGCCTCGGCCAGCGCGCGGCGGGCGGCCGGGGTCAGGGCGGGGGTGTCGTCGGGGTCGGGCATCGCGGCGGTCCTTGTGGGGTGTGTCGCGTTGATATACGCCGCGCGGATGACGGTGCAAGACAGCGATACATCCCATCTGGCGGCGCGGCGCGCGGCGCTTGTGATGGTGCAGGCGGTGACGGGCGAGGGGCGGATTCTGGCCGATATCGGCCGCGACAGTCTGGCCGGGCTGGAACCGGCCGGGCGCGCGGCGGCCAACCGGCTGGCCAATGGCACGTTGCGCTGGTCGGACCGAGCCGACCGCCTGCTTGGGCCCTACCTGCGCAACAAGCCCTATGTGCTGACCCACAACATCCTGCGCATGGCGGTATTCGAGCTGCTGGTCGCGCAAGAGGCCGCGCATGGCGTTGTCGACAGCGCCGTGCGCATGGTTGGCGAACATGACCAGACCCGGGCCCAGCGCGGGCTGGTCAACGCGGTGTTGCGCAATATTCTGCGCGCCGGTCCCGATGTCTGGGCGGCGCTGCCGCCGCCGCGCCTGCCCAAGCCGCTGCGCAAGACGTTGCGCGCCGCCTGGGGCAAGGCCGCGGTCGAGGCGATGGAGGCCGCTTTTGCCGCCGATCCGCCGCTGGACCTGACCCCGCGCGACGGCGACGCGCCGGCGCTGGCCGCGCGTCTGGGGGGCACGGTGTTGCCCACCGGCTCGGTCCGGCTGCTGGCGCCGGGGCAGGTGCGCGGGCTGCCGGGCTATGACACCGGCGACTGGTGGGTTCAGGATGCCGCCGCCGTGCTGCCGGTGCGGGTTCTGGCGCCGACGCCGGGCGAACGGGTGCTGGACATGTGCGCCGCCCCCGGGGGCAAGACGCTGCAGATGGCCGCCGCCGGGGCCAGCGTCACGGCGCTGGACCAGTCGGAACACCGCATGACGCGGGTGCGCGAAAACCTTGAACGCTGTCGGCTGAGCGCCACCTGCGAGATTGCCGACGCGCAGGTTTGGGAGTCCACGCCCTTTGACGCCGTTCTGGTCGATGCACCCTGTTCGGCCACCGGCACCATCCGCCGCCACCCCGACCTGCCACATGCCAAGGCGGGGGCCGATTTTTCCGGGCTGATGACCCTGCAGGCGGCGCTGATCGACCGGGCCGTTGCCCTGACCCGGCCGGGTGGGCGGCTGGTGTTCTGCGCCTGTTCGCTGCTGCCCGACGAGGGCGAGGCGCAGGCCGCCGCGGCGCTGGCGCGGCACGCCGGCATCCTGTCGCCCGACCGCGACGCCCTGGCGGTTTCCGGGGTGTCTGACACCTGGCTGGCCGAACATGGCCTGCGCATCCGTCCGGATCACTGGGCGGACCTGGGCGGGCTGGATGGCTTTTTCATCGCAGCCTTTCGCCGCCTGTGACGCGGCGGCGTTTTGCCAATGACAGATGGCGGCAACGCCAGTATGATTCGCCCCGAGCAGAAATCCGGACCCAAAGAATGCCGGACCACAGGACATGAGCGAAAAAGAAAGCTGGAGCGCGCGGCGCACGCGCCTGATGAACCGCTATCATGCGCGGGTCAGCACGTTGACGCGTCCGGCCACCGGTTTTGTTTCGCAACCCGAACCGCGCAGCATCGGCAGCTTTGCCCGCGGGCGCCAACTGACCGAGGGCAATTTCCTGTTCGCCGGCTTTCTTGTCGAGGCGCCGGAGACCCCGATCTGGGACCTGCCGATGCCCGACCCGGCCTTCGAGGCCGACCTGCACGGCTTTACCTGGCTTGACGATCTGGTTTCGGCCGGCGACCCGGTGGCGCTGGCCAAGGCGCGCGACTGGACGTTTCAGTGGATCGCCCGCTATGGCGCCGGCCGTGGCCCCGGCTGGACCCCCGACCTGGCCGGCCGCCGGCTGATCCGCTGGATCAACCACGCCCTCATGCTGCTGAACGGTGCGCAGGAACGTCAAAGCGCCGCCTTTTTCCGCTCGCTGGGCCAGCAGGTGCGCTTTGCCAGCAAACGCTGGCATGCCGCGACACCGGGCCTGCCCCGGTTCGAGGCGATGTCGGGACTTGTCTATTCCGGCCTGTCGCTGACCGGAATGGAACGCCATGTCGAACCGGCGCTGAAGGCGCTGGACCGGGAATGCAAGATCAGGATCGACGATGAGGGCGGTATCCCCACGCGCTGCCCCGAGGAACTGCTCGAGGTCTTCACGCTGCTCAACTGGGCCGGGGCGGCGCTGGTCGAATCCGACCGCACGCCCGGCAAGCCGCTGATCGACGCCATCGTGCGTGTGGCCCCGGCGCTGCGCGCCCTGCGGCATACCGACGGCGGGCTGGCGCGGTTTCACGGCGGCGGGCGCGGGGCCGAGGGGCGGCTGGATCAGGCGCTGGCCACCGCCGGCGTGCGCGATATTCGCGGCGACGGGCTGGCCATGGGCTTTGCCCGGCTCAGCCACGGCCGCACCTCGATCATCATGGACGCCGCGCCGCCGCCGTCGGGCGTGGCCTCGACCAACGCCCATGCCTCGACACTGGCGTTCGAGCTGACCTCGGGGCGGCGCCCGGTCGTCGTGAATTGCGGATCGGGGCGCAGTTTCGGCGAGAAATGGCGCCGGGCCGGGCGCGCCACGGCGTCGCATTCGACCCTGGGGATCGAGGGCGTGTCGTCGTCGCGGCTGAGCGTGGCGCAGATCGACAGCGGCGAGCGGGCCGAGCTTTTGCTGGACGCGCCCGGCGATGTGCGGATCGAAAGGCGGTCGACCGAACTGTCCAGCGGCCTGATCGCCGGGCATGACGGATACCTTGCAACTCATGGGCTTACCCATGTCCGGCAGGTCTATCTTTCGGTCGATGGCCGCGGCGTTCATGGCGAGGACGTGCTGGCCACGATCGAGCGCAACGACGAGCGCCGCTTTGACAAGGTCATTGACCAGTCGGGGCTGGCCGGCATCCCGTTTCGGCTGCGATTCCACCTGCATCCCGACGCCGACGCCGAACTTGACCTTGGGGGAACGGCGGTGTCCATAGTCCTGCGCTCGGGCGAGATCTGGATCTTCCGCCATACCGGCGCGGCAAGGATGTCGCTGGAGCCAAGCGTGTATCTGGAGAAGGGCCGTCTTGCGCCGCGATCCACCAAGCAAATCGTCCTGTCGTCGGCCGCCCGCGAATATGCCACGCGGGTTAGCTGGTCGATGGCCAAGGCCAAGGAAACGCCCGACGCCGTGCGCGATCTCGAGCGCGACGATGATCTTCTGACCCCGACCTGACTGCTGAAAGACTGCCATGACCGACCTTGTTCGCGCCCGCCGCGCACTGATTTCCGTTTCCGACAAGACCGGCGTGGTCGATCTGGCCACCGCGCTGGCCGGCATGGGGGTCGACCTTGTGTCCACCGGCGGCACCGCCGCGGCGCTGCGCGAGGCCGGGCTGGACGTGAAGGATGTGGCCGAACTGACCGGCTTTCCCGAGATGATGGACGGGCGCGTCAAGACGCTGCACCCGGGCGTGCACGGCGGGCTGCTGGCCCTGCGCGACAATCCCCAGCATGTCGCGTCGATGGAGCTGCACGCCCTGTCGCCGATCGACATTCTGGTAGTCAATCTCTACCCGTTCGAGGCCACGGTCGCCGGGGGCGGTGCTTACGGAGATTGCGTCGAGAATATTGATATCGGCGGCCCGGCGATGCTGCGGGCGGCGGCCAAGAACCACGCCTTCGTCGCGGCCGCTACCGACCCGGCAGACTATGGGCCGTTGCTGGACGAGTTGAACGAACATGACGGCTGGACCAGCTATGCCTTTCGCCAGAAGCTGGCGGTGGAAACCTATGCGCGCACGGCGGCCTATGACGCCGCCGTGTCGACGTGGATGGCCCGGCATTCCGACCATCCCGCCCCGCGCTACCGGGCCGTGGGCGGCCGGTTGATCCAGACCATGCGCTATGGCGAGAACCCGCACCAGTTTGCCGCCTTTTATGGCGACGGCAGCGCCCGCCCCGGCGTGACCACCGCCGCGCAGCATCAGGGCAAAGAGCTGAGCTGGAACAATGTCAACGACACCGATGCGGCCTTTGCGCTGGTCAGCGAATTCGCGCCCGCGAAGGGCCCGGCCTGCGTGATTGTCAAACATGCCAATCCTTGCGGCGTGGCCACCGGCGCGACGCTGCGCGACGCTTATGGCCGGGCCTATGACTGCGACCGCACCTCGGCCTTTGGCGGGATCGTGGCGCTGAACCAGCCTCTGGACGCCGACACCGCGCGCGAGATCACGTCGATCTTTACCGAAGTGGTGATCGCGCCCGAGGCCGATGACGGCGCCCGCGCCATCTTTGCCGAAAAGCCCAACCTGCGGCTTCTGACAACCGGCGGTCTGGCCGATCCGGCGGCGGCGGCATTGTCGGTGCGGCAGGTATCGGGCGGTTTTCTGGTGCAGGACAGCGACAACGGGCATGTCGGCATCGACGATCTGCGGCTGGCCAGCAAACGCGAACCCACCGACGGCGAACTGGCCGATCTGCTGTTCGCGTGGACGGTGGTCAAGCATGTGAAATCGAACGCGATCGTTTACGCCAAGGGCGGCGCGACGGTGGGCATCGGCGCCGGGCAGATGAGCCGCGTCGACAGCACCCGCATCGCCGCGCGCAAGGCCGGCGACATGGCGCAGGCGCTGAACATGGCCGAAGCGCCGACCAAGGGTTCGGTCGTGGCCTCGGACGCCTTCTTTCCCTTCCCCGACGGTCTGCTGACCGCCGCCAAGGCCGGGGCGACCGCGGTGATCCAGCCCGGCGGCTCGATGCGGGACGACAAGGTCATCGAGGCGGCCGACAACGCGGGACTTGCCATGGTCTTTACCGGCATGCGCCATTTCCGGCACTGACATGCGGGGTTTGGGCATCACGGCGGCCATCGTTCTGGCACTGGACCAGTTGTCCAAGTGGCTGGTGGTGCAGGTGATGGACCTGCAGACACTGGGCCGGATCGAGGTTTGGCCGCCCTACCTGACCTTTCACATGGCCTGGAACCGGGGGGTGAATTTCGGGCTGTTTTCCAACGATGCCGAGGTCATGCGCTGGGTGCTGGTGGCGCTGTCGCTGGCCATATCGGCCTGGGTTCTGCGGTGGATGGGCCGCGAAGACCACGGCCGGCGCGCCGCGGTCGCGGCCGGGCTGCTGGTGGGCGGCGCGCTTGGCAATGTCGCGGACCGGGTCGTTTACGGCGCCGTGGCCGATTTCCTGAACACCAGTTGCTGCGGCATTTCCAACCCCTTCGCCTTTAATGTCGCCGATGTCGCCATCTTCGCCGGGGCACTGGGGCTGGTGCTGTTCACCGGGCGTTCAAAGACCCCGTGACGGCCCCTTCGCGATGGGCTAGACCTGCGGTTGACAGTGACGCGGGGGCGGATAATGGCCGTGAAAAATCTTCTGGTTCTGGCGATCTGCGCCGCCGGCCTTGCGGGCTGCGCCGGCAGCGAACGCGCGCCCAAGCTGCTGAATGCCACAGCCGAGGGGCCCGGGCCGGACGAATTTGGCGTCCTGCCGGTCAAGCCGCTGGAAGCGCCGGCGGATTATACCGAACTGCCGGCGCCGACGCCGGGCGCGACCAACCTGACCGACCCGACGCCGCTGGCCGATGCCGTGGCGGCGCTGGGCGGCAACCCCGACCGGCTGACAGGCGGCGGCATCCGCGACCGCGCCCTGATTGCCCACACCACCCGCTTTGGCCTGGTCGCCGATATCCGCGCGGCGCTGGCGGCGGCCGATCTGGAATACCGGCGCACCCACGACGGTAAACCGCTTGAACGGCTGTTTAACGTCAACGTCTATTTCGCGGCCTATCAGGCCATGGAGCTTGACAAATACGCCGAGCTTGAACGCTTTCGCGCTGCCGGGGTGCGCACGCCGGCGGTGCCTCCGCCGGGCACGCAATAGGGCTCACGCAATGTAACATGGACGATTTCCCGCGTGTTGCCGATGGCGGCGCGCGCCCGGTGCGCTATGTCCGCAACCAACGACCTGACAGAAGGATGACCCGATGCAAAGGCTGGCTGCCCTGATCGTTCTGACCCTGACCGCGACGCTGCCCCTGCGGGCCACGGCCGCCGAGGTCACGACCTTCACGCTGGACAACGGGCTGGACGTGGTCCTGCTGGAAGACCATCGCGCGGCGGTGGTGGTGCACATGGTCTGGTACCGGGCCGGTGCCGCCGACGAACAGCCGGGTGTTTCCGGCGTCGCCCATTATCTCGAACATCTGCTGTTCAAGGGCACCGACGATCTGGCCCCGGGCGAGTTTTCAAGGATCGTCGCCGCCAATGGTGGCAGCGACAATGCCTTCACCAACCAGGATTACACCGCCTATTTTCAGCGGGTCGCCGCCGACCGTCTGGGCCTGATGATGCAGATGGAGGCCGACCGCATGCGCGACCTTCAGCTTGACCAGGCCGACATTCTGACCGAGCGGCAGGTGGTTTCCGAAGAACGCAACCTGCGGGTCGAAAACGAACCGGGGGCGCTGTTTTCGGAACAGCGCAACGCGGCGCAGTATCTCAACCATCCCTACGGCATTCCGACCATCGGCTGGAAACACGAGATGGAGTCGCTGACGCTGGAAAACGCGCTGGCCTTTTACCGCACCTATTACGCGCCAAACAACGCCATCGTCGTGATTGCCGGCGATGCCCGGCCGGACGAAGTGCGCCGTTTGGCCGAGCAATATTACGGCCCGCTTGCGCCCACGCCCGACCTGCCGCCGCGCGTGCGCCCGCAAGAGCCGCCGCAACTGTCGGAACGCCGCATGATCTTCGAAGACCCGCGCGTCGGCCAGCCCTATGTCGTGCGCAGCTATCTGGCCCCCGAACGCGACGCGGGCGACCAGCGCGAAGCCGCGGCCCTGACGCTGCTGGCCGAGGTGCTGGGCGGTTCGTCGCAAACCTCGGAACTGGGCCGCCGCCTGCAATTCGAGGAACAGACGGCGATTTACACGTCGGCCTTTTACAGCGGGGTCAGCTTTGACGACACGACCTTCGGGCTGGTCATCGTGCCCGTGCCCGGCGTGACGCTGGCCGAGGCCGAGGCGGCGCTGGACCGCGAGGTGCAGGCCTTTTTCGAGCGCGGCGTCGACCCCGAACAACTGGACCGGATCAAGATGCAGTGGCGTGCCGACGCGATCTACAGCGCCGACAGCCCGCGGCGTCTGGCCCAGCGCTATGGCATCGCGCTGACCAGCGGGCTGACGCTGGACGATATCGCGCAATGGCCCGACATCGTGCAATCGATCACGCCGGACGAGATCATCGCCGCGGGACGGCGCGTGTATGACAAGCGCAACGCGGTGACCGGCTGGCTGCGCGCGCCCGAGGCCGCCGAGGAGGTGAACCAATGATCCGCCGCATTCTTGCCGCCGCCGCCATCTGGCTGGGCGCGTCCGCCGCCGCATTCGCCGTCGACGTCCAGCAGGTCACCTCGCCGGGCGGCATTCACGCCTGGCTGGTCGAGGAACACTCGATCCCCTTCACGGCGCTTGAGATCCGCTTCAAGGGCGGCGCCGCGCTGGACGAGCCCGGCAAGCGCGGGGCCATCAACCTGATGGTCGCCACGCTTGAAGAAGGCGCCGGCGACATGGACGCCCGCAGCTTTGCCGCCGCCCGCGAAGGCCTGGCCGCGTCGTATCAATTCGACGTCTTCAACGACACCATGTCGATTTCGGCCAGGTTCCTCAGCGAAAACCGGGACGAGGCGGTGGCGCTTTTGCGGCAGGCCGTGATCGACCCGCGCTTTGACCAAAGCGCGATCGACCGGGTGCGCCAGCAGGTGTTGTCGATCATCACCTCGGATGCGACAGACCCCAACCGCATTGCCGGGCGAACCTTTGACGCCATGGCCTTTGGTGACCATCCCTATGGCGCGAACCGCAATGGCACCGCGGCGTCGGTGACCGCGCTGACCCGCGACGACATCGTGACCGCGTATCGCAACGTGCTGACCCGCGAACGCATCTACGTGGGTGCCGTGGGCGACATCACGGCCGACGAACTGGGCGCGATGCTCGACAGTCTGCTTGGCGATCTTCCGGCCACGGGCCCGGCCCTGCCGGCCGACGTTGTTCCGGCCATCGACGGCAGCGTCACGGTGGTTGATTTCGACACGCCGCAATCGGTGATCCTGTTCGGGCACCGTGGCATCCGGCGCGACGATCCCGACTATGTCACCGCCTATATCCTGAACGAGATCTTCGGGGGCTCGGGCTTCAATTCGCGGCTGATGGAAGAGGTGCGCGAAAAGCGCGGCCTGACCTACAGCATCGGGGCCTTCCTGGCGCCGATGAACCATTCCGAGATGATCTATGGTCAGGCCCAGACCGCCAACGAACGCGCATGGGACACGGTCCGCGTGGTGCGCGAGGAATGGGGGCGCATCGCACAGGGTGTGACGCAGGACGAGCTGGACGAGGCCAAGACCTATCTGACCGGCGCCTATCCGCTGCGGTTCGATGGCAATGCCCGCATCGCCGGCATTCTTGTGGGCATGCAGATGGCCAAGCTGCCGGTGGACTATATCAACACCCGCAACGACCTGGTGAACGCGGTGACGCTGGACGATATCCGCCGCGTGGCCAAGCGGCTTTATCACCCCGACGAGTTGCAGTTCGTCATTGTCGGACAGCCCGGCGAGGCGCCCGCCGACAACTGAAAACCCGCTTGGGGAATCACGGCGGGGCATGCTAGGTTTTGTGGCATGTCCCGCCATGACCGCAATATCGGCGCCGCGCGCCCTGTCATCCGCCAGCTTGACGATTCAATTGCCAACCGCATCGCGGCTGGCGAAGTGGTCGAACGTCCGGCCTCGGCCGTCAAGGAACTGGTGGAAAACGCGCTGGATGCCGGCGCCAGCCGCATCGACATTGCAATAGCCGCCGGCGGCAAGGCCCTGATCAGGGTCGCCGATGACGGCTGCGGCATGACCGCCGACGACCTGCCGCTGGCTCTGGACCGGCACGCGACCTCGAAGATCGACGGCAGCGATCTGCTGGCCATCACCAGTTTCGGCTTTCGCGGCGAGGCGCTGCCATCGCTGGGCGCGGTTGGCCGGCTGTCGATCACCAGCCGCGCGCCCGGCCATGACGGCGCGGTGATCCGGGTCACGGGCGGGCGGCCCCAGCCGGTGCGTCCGGCGGCCCTGTCGGGCGGCACCGTGGTCGAGCTGGCCGACCTGTTCCATGCCACGCCGGCACGGCTGAAATTCCTGCGCACCGACCGGGCCGAAACTCAGGCGGTCAGCGATGTCGTGCGCCGTCTGGCCATGGCCGAACCGGCCGTGGGCTTTACCCTGCGCGACGTGACCGGCGGCGGCGACGGGCGGGTCCTGTTGTCGGCCGACCCCCAGCAGGGCGACCTGATCGACGTGCTTGGTGCGCGGCTGTCGCGGCTGATGGGGCGCGAATTTCTGGCCAACGCGCTGGCCATCGACGCGGCGCGCGAGGGGTTGCGCCTGACCGGCTTTGCCGCGCTGCCGACCTATTCGCGCGGCGCCGCGGTCAGCCAGTTCCTTTTCGTCAACGGGCGCCCGGTGCGTGACAAGCTGCTGTATGGCGCCCTGCGCGCGGCCTATGCCGACCTGCTGTCGCGCGACCGGCACCCGGCGGCGGCGCTGTTCATCGACTGCGACCCGCATCTGGTGGACGTCAACGTGCATCCCGCCAAGTCCGAGGTGCGGTTTCGCGACCCCGGTCTGGCGCGGGGGCTGGTGGTGTCGGGGCTGCGGCACGCGCTGGCCGAAGCAGGCCACCGCGCCAGCGCCACGGTGGGGCAGGCGACGCTGGGTGCGATGCAGCCGGCGCCGTCGGGTCCGCCGCGTGTCTACCAGATGGACCGGCCCGGCGCCGGGGCGCGCAGTGCCGCCTTCGCGGCGCAGGCCCCGGGCTTTGCCGAGATTCAGGCACCCATGGCCCGCGTCGATACGCTCGATGTGCCCTCGGCCGACGAAAGCCGGCCTCTGGGGGCCGCACGGGCGCAACTGCACGAGAACTATCTGGTCGCCCAGACCTCTGACGGCATCGTCATCGTCGATCAGCACGCGGCCCACGAACGGCTGGTCTACGAACGGCTGAAGGCTCAGGCGGCGGCAAACGGCGTTGCGGCGCAGGCGTTGCTGATCCCCGAAGTGGTTGAACTGGGGCCGGTGGCGGTGGCGCGGCTGGTCGAGGCCGGCGCGGACCTGGCCGAACTGGGCCTGACGGTCGACCCCTTTGGCCCCGGCGCCGTGGTGGTGCGCGAAACCCCGGCGATCCTTGGCGAGATCGACGCGGCGGCGCTGTTGCGCGATATCGTCGACGAACTGCTGGACGGCGATGCCAGCCGCACGCTGCGCGCGCGTATCGACGCCATCCTCAGCCGCATGGCGTGCCACGGCTCGATCCGCTCGGGCCGGCGGATGCGGCCCGAGGAAATGAACGCCCTGTTGCGCGAGATGGAAGCGACGCCCCATTCCGGCCAGTGCAACCATGGCCGGCCCACCTATGTCGAGCTGAAGCTGGCCGACATCGAACGCCTGTTCGGGCGCACATGATCACGGTCGGCGGCATGGCGCTGGATACCGGCGATCCGCTGGTGATGGCCGGGCTGGCGGCGGCCGGGGTGGCGCTGTTGCTGGTCATCCTTCTGCTGTTGGTGATGGCGCGGGCCGGGCGCGCCGCCCGCGCCGCCGCCCCGCTGGCCGGCGAGATGCAGGAGCTGGGCCGGTCGGTGCGCGACCTTTTCGTGGGGCAAGAGCGGCTGACGGGCGGGCTGGAGGCGGTTGGCAACGCGCAGATCACCAATCAGTCGCAGATGGTGCAGGCGATGGAGACCCGGCTGGCCGACGTGCAAGCCAAAATGGCCGAAACCCTGCACGCCAATGCCCTGCGGTCTGCGCGGTCGTTGTCGGAGATGCAGGAAAAGGTCAACGGCGTGCTGACAGGGTCGTCGAAAGAGACCCAGACCAAGCTGGTTCAGCTGCAGGAGCGGCTGAAGACCATCGACCGGGCGCAGGAGAATATCGAAAAGCTGTCGGGCGACGTGCTGAGCCTGCAGGATATCCTGTCGAACAAGCAGACCCGCGGCGCCTTTGGCGAAATCCAGCTGAACGACATCGTGTCCAAGGCGATGCCGGCCGACAGCTATGCCTTTCAGGCCACGCTGTCGAACGGCAAGCGCGCCGATTGCCTGATC
>CAYYMJ010000061.1:0-14142 GCA_964472855.1 uncultured Rhodobacterales bacterium
GGGCGGGTTCGGGGCCTGCCTGCTGCGTGGCGTCGGGGCGTGCCTGTGGCGGGTGATCGGCCGCGCCCGCCACCTGTTCGTCGACCGGGGTGGCCAGGATCTCGGGCGGCAGGTCGCTCATATCGGGCGTTTCGAAACAGGCGGCCAGCGCCAGCGGCAACACCCATGCCAGCCGCCGCATCACATGTCCTCGACCATGACGACCCCGGCCAGCGAGCGCAGCGCGCCCTTGATCCGGGGCGACACCGGAAAGGCATGGCCCAGTGCCACGTCGACCTCGCCCGGCAGGCTGTCGTCCAGCAGGCACAGCGCAATCGGACCCTTGCTGCGCGCAAGCTCGGGGTCTTCGGCCAGCCGCGACAGCAGCCCGGCAATCAGCCCGACCGCCGCCTCGGATTGCACGAACACGCGCAGCCCCGCCCCGGCCGAACCGGCGGCCACCTCGTCGACCGGCGCCACCGACCGCGCCAACAGCTTCAACTGGTCGGCCTCGACCGTCGCCTCGACCTGCACCACCACGTTCCTGCCGGCTTCGAGCAGGTCGCGCGACGCCTCGAGCGCCTCGGAAAACACCGTGATCTCGTAAAGACCGGTCGGGTCGGACAACTGGGCAAAGGCAAAGCGGTTGCCCCGCGCCGATTTGCGTTCCTGCCGCCCGGCGACCGAGCCGGCGATCTTGGCCAGCACCGGGCCATCGGCGGCGCGGGCGGTGACCTCTTGCAGCGTCATCACGCCCTTGCGCCTGAGCGGCAGCATATAGTCGTCCAGCGGGTGGCCGGACAGATAAAAGCCGATAGCCGCATGTTCTTCGGCCAGACGCTCGCCCGGCAGCCAGTCTTCGCGCGCCACCATGCGCGGCTCGGGCAGATCGTCGCCGGCCTCGCCGAACAGGGACACCTGCGCGCTGGCCCGCTGGTCGTGAACCGCCGCCGAATAGGCCACCAGCGCATCGGCCGAGGCCAGAACCCGCGCCCGTTTGGGGTCAAGCTGGTCAAAGGCGCCGGCCCGGGCCAGCATTTCCACCGGACGCTTGCCGATACGTTTCAGATCGACCCGGCGGGCCAGATCGTAAAGCGTGGCAAAGGGCTTGTCGCCGCGTCCCGCCACCAGCAGGCGCATGGCCTCGGTCCCGACATTCTTGAGCGCGCCCAGCGCATAGACGATTTTGCCATCGCTCACCGTGAAGGTCGCGCCCGAGCGGTTGACGCACGGCGGCACGATGTCGACCTCAAGCCCGCGCCGCACCTCTTCGGCATAGACGGCCAGCTTGTCGGTCAGATGCAGATCGCAATTCATGGCCCCGGCCATGAATTCGACCGGGTGGTTCGCCTTCAGCCAAGCCGTCTGATAGCTGACCACCGCATAGGCGGCGGCATGTGACTTGTTGAAGCCATAGTTGGCGAATTTTTCCAGCAGCGCGAACACCTCTTCCGCCTTCTGGCGGTCAACGCCATTGGCCAGCGCGCCTTCGACGAATTTCGGCCGCTCGGCGTCCATCGCCTCTTTGATCTTCTTGCCCATGGCCCGGCGCAGCAGGTCGGCACCGCCCAGCGTATAGCCGGCCATTTCCTGCGCGATCTGCATCACCTGTTCCTGATAGACGATGATGCCCTGGGTCTCTTGAAGGATATGGTCGATCAGCGGGTGAATGCTGACCCGCGGCCGCAGCCCGTTCTTGACCTCGCAATAGGCGGGGATGTTCTCCATCGGGCCCGGCCGATACAGCGCCACCAGCGCCACGATATCCTCGATACAGGTGGGCTTCATGCGCCGCAGCGCGTCCATCATGCCCGAGCTTTCCACCTGAAACACGCCAACCGTGCGGGCCGAGGCATAAAGGTCATAGGTCCCCGCGTCATCCAGCGGGATCTGCCCGATGTCGCCCTCACCGCCCGGCGGCGGCGCGAACAGGCGCTGGCCGTCGGCCCCGGTGTTCAGC
Source organism: uncultured Rhodobacterales bacterium (assembly GCA_964472855.1). Classification (GTDB taxonomy): domain Bacteria; phylum Pseudomonadota; class Alphaproteobacteria; order Rhodobacterales; family Rhodobacteraceae; genus Tranquillimonas. The sequence continues at coordinate 1,940 of CAYYMJ010000061.1, forward strand.
CCCCGCCCCTGCGCGCGGATCAGGTCAATCGCGTTCTGGATCACGGTCAGGGTCTTCAGGCCGAGAAAGTCGAACTTCACCAGCCCGGCCTGTTCGACCCATTTCATGTTGAACTGCGTGGCCGGCATGTCGGACCGCGGGTCACGGTAAAGCGGCACCAGCTCGTCCAGCGGCCGGTCGCCGATCACCACGCCAGCGGCGTGGGTCGAGGCATTGCGCAACAGCCCCTCGACCTGCCGGCCATAGGTCAGCAGGCGGTCGACCACCTCTTCGGCGCGGGCCGCCTCGCGCAGGCGCGGCTCTTCCGCCAGCGCCTTCTCGATCGACATGGGCTTGACGCCCTCGGTCGGGATCATCTTGGACAGGCGGTCGACCTGGCCATAGGGCATTTGCAGAACCCGCCCGATATCGCGCACGGCGGCCTTGGACAGAAGCGCGCCGAAGGTGATGATCTGGGCCACCCGGTCGCGGCCATATTTTTCCTGCACATAGGCAATCACCTCTTCGCGGCGGTCCATGCAGAAATCGATGTCGAAATCGGGCATCGACACCCGCTCGGGGTTGAGAAACCGTTCGAACAGAAGCGAATAGCGCAGGGGGTCGAGGTCGGTGATCGTCAGGGCATAGGCGACCAGACTGCCCGCGCCCGACCCGCGCCCCGGGCCCACCGGGATGTCGCGGTCTTTCGCCCATTTGATGAAATCGGCAACGATCAGGAAATAGCCGGGGAAGCCCATCGATTCGATGATCCCCAGCTCGAAATCCAGCCGCTTGTCATAGTCTTCGACCGGCGCGGCGTGGGGGATCACCGCCAGCCGCGCGGCCAGCCCGTCGCGGGCCTGGCGGCGCAACTCGTCAACCTCGGCATCGGCAAAGCGCGGCAGGATCGGGGCATGTTTGCTGACGGCAAAGGCACAGCGCCGGGCGATTTCAACCGTGTTTTCAACCGCTTCTGGCAGGTCGGCGAACAGGGTCACCATTTCCGACTGGGTCTTGAAGTAATGCTGGGCCGACAGTTTGCGGCGCGGCTCGCGTTGGTCGACATAGGCACCGTCGGCGATACAGATCAGCGCGTCATGCGCCTCGTAACTGTCGGGGCGCGCGAAATAGACATCGTTGGTGGCCACCAGCGGCAGGGCACGGGCATAAGCCATCTCGACATGGGCGCGTTCGGTCGCACGCTCGGCCGCCTCGACGGGCCCCCCGTCGCCGGGGTGACGCTGAAGCTCGATATAAAGCCGGTCGCCAAAGGCCGTGGCCAGCCGGTCAAGCAGCGCCTCGGCCCGGGGCCGCTGGCCTTCGCGGACCAGCCGCCCCAGCGGCCCGCCCGGCCCGCCGGTCAGGCAGATCAGCCCCCCGGCATGGGCCGACAGAGCCTCGACCGTGACCTGCGGCAGGCCGTCGCTGTCAAGGTAAAGGCAGGAGTTCAGCTTCAGAAGGTTGCCATAGCCGGCGGCGTTCTGGGCCAGCAGCACCACGGGCGCCGGGTCGCGCGGTGTTTCGCCCGGCGCGGCGGGATCATGGCTCAGGTCGATCTGGCAACCGATGATCGGCTGCACGCCGGCGGCACGCGCGGCTTCGGAAAATTCCAGCGCCGCGAACAGGTTGTTGGTGTCGGTCACGGCCACCGCCGGCATGGCGGCCGCGCGCGCCATCGCGGGCAGTTTCTTCAGCCGCACCGCCCCTTCCAGCAGAGAGTATTCCGAATGCAGGCGAAGGTGTATGAAGCGCGGATCACTGGTCATGACCGCAACCTTAATTCGCACCCGGCCAGAGATGAAAGTTGGAAACGCACCGGCCCGGCCCGACCGGCGGATTTTCCGTCATGACGCTAGGGCCCGCAGCTAGGGGCTTGCGCGAAACGGTTTCAGCGGCTTTTCTGTCCTGCGGGAAGCACAGCCGCACCGGGCTGCTTTACGCCGCATCGGGCGGACCGGGCACAGGGCTGAAGCGACGAGAAAGCGGCATCGGACCATATATGGACGTCACCTTTCGTCTGAATGGCGAGACGGTCACGGTGCAGGGCGAAGTTCATTCCCGAACGCTGCTTGACTGGCTTCGGGAACAGCAGGGGCTGACCGGCACCAAGGAAGGCTGCAACGAGGGCGACTGCGGCGCTTGCACGGTCATGGTGACCGATGCGCGCGGCGTGCATGCCCAGAACAGTTGCATCCTGTTCCTGCCGCAGTTGCATGGCAAGGCGGTGCGCACGGTCGAGGGGCTGTCGTCGCCCGGCGGCGAGTTGCACCCGGTGCAAGAGGCGATGGTGGCCGAACATGGCAGCCAGTGCGGTTTCTGCACGCCGGGCATCGTGGCCTCGCTGGCGGTCGGGCACCTGAACGGGCGCGCCGACCACGATGACCTGCTGGCCGGCAACCTGTGCCGCTGCACCGGTTACGCGCCCATCGTGCGGGCCGCCCGCGCGGCCAGGGACGCGCCGGTGCCGCCCTGGGTGCGCGACAGCCTGCCGGTGCTGCCCGAGGGGCCCAGCCAGCCCGGCCTGCCGCGCAGCGCGGACGAGCTGGCCGACGCCTATGCCGCCAACCCCGACGCAACGCTGGTCGGCGGGGCCACCGACGTGGCGCTGTGGGCCAACAAGGCGCTGCGGCCGCTCGACAACCTGATCTTCCTGCATGCGGTGGCCGACCTCAGAAAGATCGACATCGACCGCCAGCACATCCGCATCGGCGCCGGGGCGACGCTGTCAGACCTGCGCCGGGCGATCGGCAGTTTTCACCCCGACCTTGCCGAACTGATTCGCCGGTTCGCCTCGGCCCAGGTGCGGGCGGCGGCGACGGTGGGCGGCAACATCGCCAATGGCTCGCCCATCGGCGACCTGCCGCCGGCCCTGATCGCGCTGGGTGCGCGGCTGCACCTGCGCAAGGGCCCGGCGCGGCGCGAGATCGCGCTGGAAGATTTTTTCATCGCCTACGGGCAACAGGACCGCGCCAGCGGCGAATTTGTCGAGGCCGTCTCGATCCCGCGCCAGCCCGACCGGCTGCGGTGCTACAAGGTGTCCAAGCGCTTTGACCAGGATATCTCGGCCGTGTGCGGCTGTTTCAACATCCCGCTGGACGACGGCGTGGTGCGGGGCGCGCGCATTGCCTTCGGCGGCATGGCCGCCACCCCGGCCCGGGCGCGGCAGGTCGAGGCGGCGCTGGAAGGCCGCCCCTGGACCGACGCCACAGTCGCCGAAGCGGGCCACGCCCTTGCGGCCGATTTCACCCCGATCAGCGACATGCGCGCCTCGGCCGGCTATCGGCTCGAGGCGGCCCGCAACATGCTGACCCGCTGCCTGCTGGAAGACCTGGGCGCAAACGTCCGCGTCGGGCAGGTGCAGCCATGAGCGTTGGCCAGCCCCTGCCCCACGACGCCGCGCGCCTGCATGTGACCGGCGCCGCGCGCTATGTCGATGACATACCCACGCCGGCCGGTTGCCTGCACCTGGCCTTTGGCCTGTCGCCGGTCGCCCATGGCGAACTGCGCAACCTTGATCTGGGGCCGGTCAGGTCTGCCCCCGGCGTGCGCGCCGTGCTGACGGCGGCCGACCTGCCCTTTGCCAACGACGTGTCGCCGGCGAGCCATGACGAACCGCTGCTGGCCGCCGATACGGTTCACTATGTGGGTCAGCCGCTGTTTCTGGTGGTCGCCGACAGCCACCTTGCCGCGCGCAAGGCCGCGCGGCGCGCAGAAATCGAGATCGCGGAACGCCCGCCGATCCTGTCCATCGACCAGGCGCTGGCCGCCAACAGCCGTTTCGAGGGCGGTCCGGTCGTCTGGACCAAGGGCGACCCCGCCGGCGCGCTCGACACCGCGCCGCACCGGCTTGCGGGCGAGATCGATATCGGCGGGCAGGAACATTTCTATCTCGAGGGGCAGGCCGCGCTGGTGGTGCCCCAGGATGACGCGACGATGGTGGTGCATTCGTCGTCGCAGCACCCGACCGAGATCCAGCACAAGGTGGCCGAGGCGCTGGGTCTGCCGATGAACGGCGTCCGGGTCGAGGTGCGGCGCATGGGCGGCGGCTTTGGCGGCAAGGAAAGCCAGGGCAACGCGCTGGCCGTGGCCTGCGCGGTGGCAGCGCGGCTGACCGGGCGAGTCTGCAAGATGCGCTATGACCGCGACGACGACATGACCGTCACCGGCAAGCGCCACGACTTTCGCATCCGCTATGATGTCGGCTTTGACACCACCGGGCGGATCGCGGGGCTTGACTGCCTGCAACTTGCGCGCTGCGGCTGGGCGCAGGATCTGTCGCTGCCGGTCGCGGACCGGGCGATGCTGCATGCCGACAATGCCTATGATCTGGAACATGTGCGTATCGAAAGCCACCGGCTGAAGACCAACACCCAGTCGGCCACCGCCTTTCGCGGCTTTGGCGGCCCGCAGGGGATGGTCGGGATCGAACGGGTGATGGACCATGTGGCCCACCATCTGGGGCTGGACCCGGCCGAGGTGCGCCGCGTCAACTATTACCGCGATGCCGACGCCCCGGGCGGCCAGACCACGCCCTATGGCATGCCCGTCACCGACGGCGTCATCAACGCGCTGACGGCGAAACTGGCGCACGACGCCGGCTATGGCGAGCGGCGCAAGGCGGTGGCGGCGTGGAACCGGGGCGACCCGATCCTGAAACGCGGTCTGGCGATGACCCCGGTCAAGTTTGGCATCTCGTTCACGCTGAGCCACCTGAACCAGGCCGGGGCGCTGGTGCATGTGTATCAGGACGGCTCGGTCCATCTGAACCACGGCGGGACCGAGATGGGCCAGGGCCTGTTCCAGAAGGTGGCGCAGGTCGCGGCCGACCGCTTTGGCATCGACCCCGGGCAAATCCGCATTACCGCGACCGACACAGGCAAGGTGCCCAACACCTCGGCCACCGCCGCCTCGTCCGGGTCGGACCTGAACGGAATGGCGGTGGCGGCGGCCTGTGACACCATTCGCGACCGGATCGCCGCCCATCTGGCGGCCGAACGGCAGATGGACCCCGCCGACATCACCTTCGCCGGCGGGCGCGTGACAGCCGGCGGCGACGAGATGAGCTTTGCCGAGGCCGCCTCGCTGGCCTACCTTGGGCGGGTCAGCCTGTCGGCCACCGGCTTTTACAAGACCCCCGACCTCAGCTGGGACCGGCTGGCCGGGTCGGGCCGGCCGTTTTTCTATTTCGCCTATGGCGCGGCCCTGACCGAGGTGGTCGTCGACACGCTGACCGGCGAATACCGCATCCTGCGCGCCGATATCCTGCACGACGCGGGGCGGTCGCTGAACCCGGCGCTCGACATCGGGCAGATCGAGGGCGGCTATGTGCAGGGCGCGGGCTGGCTGACCACGGAAGAACTGGTGTGGGACGAGGCCGGGCGCCTGCGCACGCACGCGCCGTCGACCTACAAGATCCCGGCCTGCAGCGACCGGCCCGAGATCTTCAACGTCGCGCTGTGGGACGGCGAGAACCGGTCCGAGACCATCTATCGGTCGAAAGCCGTGGGCGAGCCGCCGCTGATGCTGGGCATCTCGGCGCTGATGGCGCTCAGCGATGCCGTGGCGTCCTGTGGCCCGGCCTATCCCGACCTCGATGCGCCGGCCACGCCCGAACGGGTGCTGGCGGCGATCAACCGGGTGCAATCGGGATGACCGCGCCCGATCTTCGCGCCGCCGTCGCGGCCCATGGCTGCGCGGCCACGGTCACGGTTGCGGCCACCCGTGGCTCGGCTCCGCGCGACAGCGGCACGACCATGGTGGTCTGGGCCAGCGGCCAGTCGGGCACCATCGGCGGCGGCGCGCTGGAGTTCGAGGCCGTGGCCCGGGCCCGGCAGGCGCTGGCCCGTGGCACCGACCGCATCGACCGTATCGCGTTGGGCCCTTCGCTGGGCCAGTGCTGCGGCGGGGCCGTGACGCTGAAAACCGAGATCTGGCATGCCGGGCGGCTGGGCGAGGCTGCCGGCACCGAAACGGCGGTGGAATCGCCGCAACTGGCGACACTGCGGCGGGCAATTGCCGCTGCCCCGCCGATACCTGCTCGGCCGCTGTGGCTGTGGGGGGCCGGGCATGTCGGGCGCGCCATCGCCGACCAGTTGGCGGGCACCGGCCTTGCCCTGACATGGCTGGACGCGCGCGCCAATCTGGTGGCCAGCCCGCCGCGCCGGCATTTCGCCCACAGGCACCTGACCAACGTCGCCGCCGCCGCCGCCACGGCGCCCGCCGATGCCGACCACCTGATCCTGACCCACGCGCACGCGCTGGACCTTGAAATCTGCCACCAGTTGCTGGCCCGGCCGGCCCGCTCGATCGGGCTGATCGGATCGGCGACCAAACGGGCGCGCTTTCGCGCCCGCCTGACGGCTCTGGGGCACGTGCCCGACGATCTTGGCCGCATCCGGTGCCCGATTGGCCGGCCGGCGTTGGGAAAAGAGCCCGAATCCATTGCCGTAGGCGTCATTGCCGGGCTACTGCTTGAAACGCCGGAACTGATCCGGCTGGGGGACACCGGTTGACCACTGCCGAAACCGCACCGCTCTTGTCGATCCGGGGCCTGACCAAGGCCTATCCCGGTGTTGTCGCCAACGCCGACGTGGCCCTTGATATTGCCGCCGGTGGCATTCACGCGCTGCTGGGCGAAAACGGCGCCGGCAAATCGACGCTGGTCAAGATGATCTACGGGCTGGTGCATCCCGATGCCGGCACGATGCAGTTTGCCGGCGGCGCCTTCGCCCCGCAGTCGCCGCAAGAGGCGCGGCGCACCGGCGTTGCCATGGTGTTCCAGCATTTCTCGCTTTTCGATGCGCTGACGGTGGCCGAAAACGTGGCGCTGGGCATGGACAACCCGCCAAAGCCGGCCGAACTTGCCCAGGAAATCAGCGCCGTCAGCAACGAATACGGCCTGCCGCTGAACCCCGACCGCCGGGTGGGCGACCTGTCGGCGGGTGAACGCCAGCGGGTCGAGATCATTCGGTGCCTGTTGCAGGACCCCAAGCTGCTGATCATGGACGAACCGACCAGCGTTCTGACCCCGCAAGAGGTCGAGATCCTGTTCGACACGCTCAGGAAGCTGTCCGAGGCGGGAACCTCGATCCTGTATATCTCGCACAAGCTGGAAGAGATCCGCTCGCTGTGCGACGCCGCGACGATCCTGCGGCTGGGCCGCGTGGTGGCCGAATGCGACCCGCGCCAGACCTCGGCCGCGGAAATGGCCGAACTGATGGTCGGCACGCGCCTGACGCAGCCCACGCGGGCCCGACCGGCAACCGGCGAGACCCTGATCGAGATCAAGTCCCTGTCGGCCAGCCCGGTTTCGCAATTCGGCACCCCGCTGCGCGAGATCTCGTTCGCCGTGCAGTCGGGCGAGATACTTGGCATCGGCGGCGTTGCCGGCAACGGGCAGGACGAACTGCTTGCGGTTCTGTCGGGCGAAACTGCGGCCCCGCGTGGCACACTGACCGCGCTGGGCGGTGACGTCGGCCATCTTGGCCCCAACGCCCGCCGCAAGCTGGGCATTCTTGCCGCGCCCGAAGAACGGCTGGGCCACGCCGCCGCCCCGGACATGAGCCTGACCGAGAATGCGGTTCTGACCGGCACCGTGCGCATGGGGCTGGCGCGGCGCGGTTTTATCGACTGGCAACTGGCGGCGCGCTTTGCCGACGAGGTGATCGAGGGCTTCGACGTGCGCACGCCCGGCCCCGCCAACGCCGCGCGGTCGCTTTCGGGCGGCAATCTGCAGAAATATGTGATCGGGCGCGAAATCCTGCAAAAGCCATCGGTTCTGGCCGTCAACCAGCCGACCTGGGGCGTCGACGCCTCGGCCGCCGCCGCCATCCGTCAGGCCCTGCTGGATCTTGCCGACGCCGGCTGTGCCGTCATCGTCATCAGCCAGGACCTCGACGAGTTGCTGGAAATATCCGACCGCTTCGCGGCACTGAACGAAGGGCGGCTAAGCCAGCCGCGGCCAACGGCCGAGCTCGACATGGCGTCGATCGGCCTGATGATGGGCGGTGCCCACGGGATGGAGGTCGCCCATGTCAGCCACTGAAGGCCGCGCGGCATGATCACACTGGTTCGCCGCCCCTCGCCCTCGCCCCTGTTAGGAGCGATCGCGCCGCCGCTGGCGGTGCTGGCCACCATGGTCGCGGGCGGGCTGTTGTTTGCCATCCTCGGCAAGGACCCGTTCGTTGCCATTCGCACCATTTTCTGGGACCCGATCTTTGGCGAATTCGCCTTTTATTATCGCGGCCAGCTTCTGGTGAAGGCCGGGCCGCTGATCCTGATCGCCACCGGGCTGGCGCTGGGGTTCCGGGCCGGTATCTGGAATATCGGCGCCGAGGGCCAGTATATCATGGGCGCGATTTTCGGCGCTGCCGTGGCGCTGGCCTTTTATCCGGCCAACCTGTTCTTCCTGCTGCCGCTGATGGCGCTGGCGGGCATGATCGGCGGGGCGCTGTGGGCGATGATCCCGGCGCTGCTGAAGACCAAGTTCAACACCAACGAGATCCTTGTGTCGCTGCTGCTGGTCTATGTGGCCGAGCAGATCCTGGCCGCCATGGCGCTGGGCCTGTTGCGCAACCCCGAGGGGTCGGGCTTTCCGGGGTCACGCAACCTGCGCCAGTATGAAAGCGCCGCCAATAACGAGCTGATCGCCGGGACCGGTATTCACTGGGGTGTCGTGGCCGCCGTGATCGCGGTGATCGCCGCCCACGTCCTGTTGCGCCGCCACCAGACAGGGTTTCACATCCGGCTGGCCGGGCAGGCGCCGCGCGCTGCGCGCTTTGCCGGGGTCAATCCGAACATGCTGACGGTGCTGTGTCTGGGCATCTCGGGCGGTCTGGCCGGGCTGGCCGGCCTGTTCGAGGTCGCGGGACCGGCCGGACAGATCAGCATCGACTTCAATGTCGGTTACGGGTTCACGGCCATCATCGTGGCCTTCCTTGGCCGGCTTGACCCGCTGGGCATTCTGCTGGCCGGGCTGTTGATGGCGCTGACCTATATCGGGGGCGAGGCGGCGCAGGCGTCGATGGGCCTGCCGGCCGCCGCCATTCAGGTTTTCCAGGGGATGCTGCTGTTCTTCCTGCTGGCGATGGACGTTCTGACCAACTACCGGATTCGGCTGGGCCGGGGAGCAAGGGCATGAACGCGATACTTTCCATCGACCCGGTGATCCTGATCGCCTCGCTCATGGTGGCGGCAACGCCGATCCTGCTGGCGGGGCTGGGCGAGCTGGTGGTCGAAAAGGCCGGCGTGCTGAACCTTGGGGTCGAGGGCATGATGATCGTCGGCGCGATCTGCGGCTTTGCCATCGCGGTCGAAACCGGCTCGCCGGTGCTGGGCTTTGTGGCGGCGTCCGTGGGCGGGGCACTGCTTAGCCTGATCTTTGCGCTGCTCACCCAGTTCTTTCTGTCCAACCAGGTGGCCACCGGCCTTGCGCTGACGTTGTTCGGGCTGGGGCTGAGCGCGCTGATGGGTCAGGGCTATATCGGGGTCAAGCCGCCGGCGACGCCCGATGTGCCGCTGGGTCCGCTGGCCGACCTGCCGGTGCTGGGGCCGATCCTGTTCACCCATGACTGGGTGGTCTATCTCAGCCTCGGGCTGTGCGTCGGTATCTGGTATTTCCTGACCCGCACCCGCGGCGGCCTGATCCTGCGCGCCGTGGGCGAAAACCACGAGGCCGCCCACGCGCTGGGCTATTCGGTGGTGGCGATCCGCTGCATGGCCATCGCCTTTGGCGGCGCCTGCGCCGGGCTGGGGGGCGCCTATCTCAGCCTGGTGCGCGTTCCGCAATGGACCGAGGGCATGACCGCCGGCGCCGGCTGGATCGCGCTGGCCATCGTCGTCTTTGCCGGCTGGCGGCCATTGGGCGTGCTGCTGGGCGCCTATCTGTTCGGCGGGGTGACCGTGCTTCAGCTCAACTTGCAGGCGGCGGGCCTTGCCATACCTGTCGAACTGTTGAGCATGTCGCCCTACCTGATAACGATTCTGGTGCTGGTCGTCCTGTCCGCCGACCGCCGCGCCAGGGTGCGCCGGGGGGCGCCGGGATCGCTGGGCAAATCGTTCCACGCCACGACTTGACACATACACAACTGGGGAGACCAAAATGATCACAAAGAAACTCATCGGCGCAACCGCGCTGGCGATGGCACTGGCCGGCGCGGCCTTTGCCGGCAGCCACGGAGGCGGACCGGTCAAGGCCGGCTTCATCTATGTCGGACCCATCGGCGACGGCGGCTGGACCCATGAACATGACCAGGGCCGGCAGGCTGTCGAGGCCGCCTTCGGCGACAATGTCGAAACCGTCTATCTGGAATCCGTGCCCGAAGGCGCCGATGCCGAACGGGCCATCACCCAGATGGCCTTGCAGGGCGCCGACATCATCTTCACCACGTCCTTCGGCTACATGGACCCGACCATCAACGTCGCCGCCAAGTTCCCGGACGTGAAATTCGAACATGCGACCGGCTACAAGCGGGCCGACAATGTCTCGGTCTATTCCGCGCGCTTCTACGAGGGCCGGGCCGTCATCGGGCAGATCGCCGGTGAAATGACCCAGTCCAACAAGATCGGTTACATTGCGTCGTTCCCGATTCCCGAAGTGATCCGGGGCATCAATTCGGCCTATATCCACGCCAAAAGCGTCAATCCCGACGTCGAGATGCAGGTCGTCTGGGTCTACACCTGGTTCGATCCGGCCAAAGAGGCCGACGCCGCGCAAGCGCTGATCAACAGCGGTGTCGATGTCATCATGCAGCACACCGACTCGACTGCGCCTCAGGCGGCGGCCGAAGCGGCGGGCGGCGTATATACCTTCGGTCAGGCGTCGAACATGGGTGAATATGCCCCGGCCCCGCGCATCAGCGCGATCATCGACAACTGGGCGCCCTACTATGTTGCGCGCGTGCAGGCGGTCATGGACGGCACCTGGGAAAGCACCGACACCTGGGACGGCATTGGTCCGGGCATGGTTGGCATCGGCGAAATCACCGACGCCGTGCCCGCCGACGTCAAGGCCCGCGCCGAGGCGCTGGCCGCCAGCATCGCCGACGGCTCGCACCACCCGTTCACCGGCCCGCTGAACAGGCAGGACGGCTCGGTCTGGCTGGCCGAGGGCGAGGTTGCCGACGACGGCACCCTGGCCGGCATGAACTTTTATGTCGAAGGGATCGTGGGCGACGTTCCCAACTGATCGCTGCCACACAGCAACCAAGGGGGGCGCGGCATGGCCGCGCCCTTTTTGCTTTTCCGCCCGGGGCGCGCATGTCAGGAAAGGGCATGATCCCGCTTCTCACCACCCCCGGCGGCAACCGCGTCTCGACACTGTGTTTCGGCACCATGCAGTTTGGCGGAACCGCCGACGAAACCGCCAGCCGCGAGATGTATGACGCCTGCCGCGCCGCCGGCGTCAATTTCTTCGACACCGCGCACGCCTATACCGGCGGCGCGTCGGAAACCCTGCTGGGCCGCTTTGCCGCGCCCGAACGCGACGCGGTCATGATCGCCACCAAGGTCTGTTACGACCGCCCCGCCTCGCACCAGAACATTCTGGAAAGCTTCGACGAATCGCGGCGCCGGCTGGGCAGCGACTTTGTCGATATTCTCTACCTGCACCGGTGGAACGACGACACGGCGCTGCAGGAAAGCTTTGAAACCCTGGCCGGCCTGCAGCAGGCGGGGCGTATCGGCCATATCGGCGTGTCGAACTATGCCGCGTGGCAGGTGATGAAGGCTCAGGCCGTCGCCCGCAGCATGGGCACCCGGATCGCGGTGCTTCAGCCGATGTATTCGCTGGTCAAACGCACCGCCGAGATCGAGATCCTGCCCATGGCCAAGCAAGAGGGTTTCGCCGTGACCCCCTATTCCCCCCTTGGCGGCGGGCTGTTGACCGGGAAATACAGCGCCGGCGGCAGCGGCCGGCTGACCGAGGATGCCCGCTATGGCGCCCGCTATGCCCCCGACTGGATGCACGCCGCCGCGCAGGGGCTGGCTGAGGTCGCGGGCGAACTGGGCACCCACCCGGCCACGCTGGCCGTGGCCTGGGCCGGGGCGCATCCCGGCGTGACCGCCCCCATCGTTTCGGCGCGGTCGGCGGCGCAACTGGCGCCGTCGCTGGCCGCGGCCCGGTTCGGCATGGACGCAGCACTTTATCGGCGTATCGCCGCCCTGTCGCCATCGCCGCCCCCGGCCACCGACCGTCTGGAAGAGATATGAGCGACGTCATCGTGATC
>CAYYMJ010000062.1:0-2641 GCA_964472855.1 uncultured Rhodobacterales bacterium
CGCATGTTTTGAAACGGCTATTTCTTTTGAACGCGAAACGCCCTGGTCAGGCCGCCTGGCTTTCACCGATCTCGGTCAGGACCGCATACAGCGTGGCCGGGTCGCTGTTGGCCCGAAGTTTCTTGCAGATCGCCGGGTTGCGCATGGTGCGCGAGACCGCGGCCAGCGCCTTGAGATGCTCGACCCCCGCCGTTTCCGGCGCCAGCAGCGCGAACACCAGATCGATGGGCTTGCGGTCGGGGGCCGTGAATTCCATCGGCTTTTCCACCCGCAGGAACACGCCGGTTACCGACGCTATCCCGTTCAGCCGCGCGTGGGGCAGGGCAACGCCGTGCCCCACGGCGGTTGGGCCAAGGCTTTCACGTTCCAGCAGCGCATCGACCGTGGCCGGCGCAGGCAACCCATGGCAGCTTTCGGCAATGTCCGCGATTTCCTGGAACAGTCGCTTCTTGCTGCCGAAAGTCGCGCCAAGCCGCACGGCGGCCGGGACCAGTAGATTTGAAAGAAGCATGAAGGCCTGCCAGCGATTCGAGGTCTGGGCGGCTGTTTACCGCGAAGGGTTCGGGTCGATCCAGCCGATATTTCCGTCCTCGCGCCGATATACGATGTTATAGCCGTCATCTTGCCGGTCATTGCGGAACACCAGCACCGGGGCGCCCGCCAGTTCCATCTGCATCACCGCTTCGCCGACCGTAAGCGAGGGGATCCGCGTTTCCATTTCGGCAATGATGATCGGTTGCAGGCTTTCGGGTTCGCTGTCGCCGTCGCCCGCGGACGCGGCCAGCACGTAGGACGCACCGTTGGCCACGTCGACCGGCTCGGCCCGGTCGCGGTGGTGGTCTTTCAGCCGCCGCTTGTAACGCCGCAACTGCTTGTCCAGCCGCTCGGCGGCTTGATCCAGTGCCGCATGGACCTCGGGCGCGCGGCCGCGTGCCTGAACCGTCAGCCCGGTCGACAGGTGAATGACCGTCTCGCAGACAAATTCATGCCCGATCTTGGAAAAGACGACCGAAATGTCGGTGGGCCGCCCGGGGTATTTCTCGATCACGGCATCAATGTCACGCTGTGCCCGCGCCTGCAGGGCCTCGCCGATGTCGATTTGCTTGCCGCTGATCTGGTACCGCATTGTTTCTCCTTCACTGAAAATGGCCGCCCCGTGGCGGGGGCGGGCCGGAATGGTCAATATGGTGGGATATGCCCTGATTTCGCTGCCTCGCCACCATGGGGTCGAGGCATTGCCGGTCCGTTGATGGGAGGGACACGAGCGTAAGGGGCCGTCGCATTCATCACCTGCATTTGGCGCCGGAAACCGGGGCGCTGTCAACGGCGGGTTGCGGATTTCAGCCCAGACGAAAGCCTTCGCCCAGATAGACGCGGCGGACGTTTTCGTCCTTGACGACTTCGTCCGCGCGACCGCTCATCAACAAGCCGCCATCATGAAGGATATAGGCACGATCCACGATTCCCAAAGTCTCGCGCACGTTATGATCGGTGATCAGCACGCCGATGCCACGCGACTTGAGGTCAGAGACCAGCGTGCGGATATCCGACACGGCGATCGGGTCGACCCCGGCGAACGGTTCGTCCAGCAGCAGGTATTTCGGGTTGGCGGCCAGCGACCGCGCAATCTCGGCCCGGCGCCGCTCGCCGCCGGACAGGGCCTGCGCCGGGGTGCGCCGCAAATGCGAGATGGAAAACTCGCTGAGCAGATCTTCCAGCCGTTCGCGCCGCGCCACAGGGTTGGGTTCCGAGATCTCCAGCACCGACAGGATATTGTCTTCGACGCTCATGCCGCGAAAGATCGACACTTCTTGCGGCAGATAGCCAATCCCCAGCCGGGCCCGGCGATACATGGGCAGATTGCTGACATCGCGGCCGTCGATGACGATCCGCCCGCCTTCGGCCTGGATCAGCCCGGCAATGGCGTAAAAGCAGGTGGTCTTGCCCGATCCGTTGGGCCCCAGAAGGGCCACGACCTCGCCGCGGCGAAGTTCAAGGCTGACATCGCGGATGACCGGGCGGCGGCGATAGCTTTTGCGCAGATTGACGACCTGAAGCCCGGCAAGCCCGGGCGTCACGGTCAGTTCGGGCGCCGCCATCAGTTGCCGCCGGGCTGGAACACGGTGCGCACCCGCCCCTGCATCAGGCCGGTGCCGGCGGTCAGGTCGATGACAAGGCTGTCGGCGCTGAGCGCGCTGCTGCCCTGGGTCAGCAGGACATTGCCGGTCATCGACACGGTGCCGCTGTCCAGCGCATAAATCGCTTCGCCGGCCTCGGCCGCCTCGGACGGGCTGACCAGCGTCACGCCGCCGCTGGCGCGCAATTCCTTGATGCGGCCGGCCTGGTCGGCGGCATAGATCACCACGATTTCCGCGGCCGACATGCGGATGCCGCCCTGAACCACCAGCACGTTGCCGCGAAACACGGCCGAGCCGTTGGCCTGGTCGATGCTCAGCGAGTCGGCGGTCACCTCGACCGGTTCGGTGGTGTTCTGCACCAGCCCGGAAAAGGCGATGCTGGTGCCTTGTGCCACGGCGGCCGCCGGCAAGGTCATGGCCAGGGCCAATGCGAAAATAACCGACCGGATCACTGCGCGCCTCCTGTTGTTGTTGGCGGCGAGTATAACAGCCGCACCCCATCG
>CAYYMJ010000062.1:2741-9608 GCA_964472855.1 uncultured Rhodobacterales bacterium
GCGCCCAGCGTCACGGCGCTGCCGTCATCGGTCAGCCCGGCGAAATTGGGGGCGCGGATGCGCTGGTCTTCCAGCAGGGTATCAAGCTCGGCCACAGAATAGGGAATCGGACCGCCGCCGTCTCGCCCGCGCGACACCAGAAACACGGTCGACAGGATGCCCAGCGCCACCAGCGGCAGCAGGATCTTCAGCCAGGCCACAAGACGCGAATATGTGTCGAACCGGGCCATGGGCCGTTGTCAGTGGGCGAAGATGTCGGTTTCGGGCCAGCCGGCAACGTCCAGCCGGGCCCGGGTCGGCAGAAAGCCGAAACAGGCCGCCGCCATGTCGCTGCGGCCTTCGCGGTCCAGCCGTTTGACCATCTCGTCGCGCAGCCGGTGCAGATACAGCACGTCCGACGCGGCATAGTCGCGCTGGGCGCTGGTGATCTCGGGCGCGCCCCAGTCGCTCATCTGTTGATGCTTCGAGATGTCGACGCCCAGCAGTTCGCCCAACAGAACCTTCAGCCCGTGCCGGTCGGTGTAGGTGCGCACCAGTTTCGACGCGATCTTGGTGCAAAACACAGGCTGGGCCAGCACGCCGAACGTGTGCCACAGAACCGCGATGTCGAAGCGGCCGAAATGGAACAGCTTCAGCACATCGGGATCGGCGATCAGTGCTTCAAGATTGGGGGCGCGGGTCTGGCCCGGCGCGATCTGGACCAGATGCGCGTTGCCGTCGCCCGATGACAGCTGAACCAGACACAGCCGGTCGCGGTGCGGGTTCAGGCCCATGGTTTCGCAGTCGATCGCGACCTCGCCACCCAGATCCAGCCCGTCGGGCAGATCGCCCGTATAAAGTTCGACCGTCATGGCGCGCCCCTTTGGAAAATGATGCCTTGGCCATACTTGCCCACCCGGCCCGAGGCAAGCTTGGCACCGGCGCCGCCGCCGGGCCGCGATGCGACCGGACGTCCGCGAAGATTGACAGTGCCGCCGGGAATGCAAAGATACGCTATACCAGCGCCGTCGGGCAGGGGCGCCACAGCCCCGCCGAACCGGCCCAAGGCGGAGTGCGTATGAGCCTGCCGGCATTCAAGACCACCGATCTGGCCAAGGTCTATGGCAGTGGCCATGCCGCCGTGCATGCCCTGCGTGGCGTGAACCTTGAAATCCCCGAGGGCGAGATCGTGGTGCTGCTGGGTCCGTCGGGCAGCGGCAAGTCGACATTGCTGAACATCATCGGCGGGCTTGACCGGGCGACGTCGGGCACGGCGTGGTTCCGCGACCGCAACCTTGGCGAGATGACCGACCGCCAGCTGACGCGGTTTCGCCGCGACCATGTGGGCTTTGTCTTTCAGTTCTACAACCTGATGCCCAGCCTGACCGCCCGTGAAAATGTCGAGCTGGTGACCGAGATTTCCGGCGACCCGCTGGAACCCGACGCGGCGCTGGCGCTGGTGGGGCTGGGCGACCGCACCAACCATTTTCCGGCCCAGCTTTCGGGCGGGGAACAACAGCGTGTCGCCATTGCCCGCGCGGTGGCCAAGCAGCCGGACGTGCTGTTTTGCGACGAACCCACCGGCGCGCTGGACAGCGACACCGGCCGCGCGGTGCTGTCGGTCTTGCGCGACGTCAATGCCAAGCTTGGGTCGACCGTGCTTATGGTGACGCACAACGCCGCCACGGCCGCCATGGCCGACCGCGTGATCAATTTTGCCGACGGCGACATCCGCGAGATCGTCGTGAACGCCGAAAGAAAGGACCCGCAGCTGATCGAATGGTAAGCCCGCTGGACCACAAGCTGATGCGCGATCTCTGGCGCATGAAGGGGCAGGCCACCGCCATTGCCCTGGTGATGGGCGTCGGCGTGATGATGATGGTGATGATGACGGGGCTGCATGCCTCGCTGGTGCAGACCCGGGACACCTATTACGAACGCTACCGGCTGGCCGAGATCTTCGCCCCCGTGGCCCGGGCGCCGGTGCGGCTGATCCACCGGCTTGAACAGATCGACGGCGTGTCCGTGGCTGTCGGGCGGGTGTCTGGCAACGCGCTGATCGACCTGCCGGGCATAGCCCTGCCCATGCAGGCGCGCGCCCTGTCGCTGCCCGACCGTGGCGACCCGGCGCTGAACGACATCTTCCTGACCGACGGCCGCCTTCTGAACGCGCGCCGGGCCGACGAGATCCTGTTGCTGGAAAGCTTTGCCAAGGCGCACGGGCTGGAACCCGGCGATACACTGCGGGCCACGATGAACGGGTCGCGGCGCAGCTTCGCGATCGTCGGTCTGGCGCAGTCGCCGGAATATCTGTACATCACCGCCCCCGGCGAGATCGTGCCGGACGACGCGCGCTTTGGCGTCATCTGGATGAGCCGTTCGGCGCTGGCGGCGGCCTATGACATGGACGGCGCCTTCAACGAGGCACTGCTGGCCATTCGCCGCGATGCCCGCCCCGACGCGATAATGGACGCGGTCGACCGGGTGCTGGCGCCCTATGGCGGGTTGGGCAGCTATCATCTGGACGACCAGTTTTCGAACCGCTTTGTCAGCCAAGAGATCGACGGGATCGAAGCCTCGTCAACCACGGTTCCACCGATCTTTCTGGCCGTGGCGGCCTTCCTTTTGTACATCGTCATTGGCCGCATGGTGCAGGCCGAGCGCGAACAGATCGGCCTGCTGAAGGCCTTCGGCTATACCGATACCGAGGTCGGCAGCCACTATTTCAAGATGGTGATGGTCATCGCAACCGGCGGGGCGCTGGTGGGCTGTGTCGCCGGCATTGCCTCGGGGCGGGCGATGATCGGGGTCTATACGCAGTTCTACAAGTTTCCCTTCCTGGTGTTCGAGCTTGAGCCCGCCTCGTTCGTGATCGGGGTGCTGGTGTCGATTGTCGCGGCGTCGGCTGGCGGCATTCTGGTGCTGCGCCGGGTGGTCCGCCTGACGCCCGCCGCGGCCATGCGCCCGCCCGCGCCGCCCGATTACAGCCGCGCCGGCCGGTTCGCCGCCGGTCTGACCGGGTGGCTGGACCAGCCGTCGCGCATGGTGCTGCGCCGGATCACCCGCCAGCCCGGGCGTATGGCGGGTGCGGTTCTGGGCATATCCGCCGGCATGGCGCTGTCGGCGGCCATGATCTCGCTTTATGCCGGGTTCGACCGCACCATCGATCTGACCTTTTCGGTGGTCGACCGCAGCGACGTATTCGTCAGCTTTACCCATCCGGTCAGCGACAAGACCCTGTTCGAGCTGAAGCGGATCGAGGGCGTCGAGCGGGTCGAGCCGGTGCGCGCGGTGTCGGCGGTGTTGCACAACGGCACCCGGTCGCACCGCAGCGCCATCACCGGCCTGCCGCAACGGGCCGAACTGAACCGGGCCATTGCCGCCGACAATTCCGCCATCGCCATGCCGCAAAGCGGCGTCGTGCTGGCCCGGGCGCTGGCCGACATCCTGCAGATCCAGCCGGGCGACATTTTGACGGTCGAGGTGCGCGAGGGCCGCCAGCCGACCCTGCAGATCCCGGTGGTTTCGCTGGCCGATACCTTGCTGGGTGCGCCGGCCTGGATGGATATCGACGCCCTGAACCGCAAGCTGAACGAACCGGGGCGCGTGTCGGGCGCCTATCTGACGATCGACGCGGCCCGGGCCGACGCGATCTATGCCCGTCTGAAAGACCTGCCCACCGTTGCCGGGGTCAGCCTGAAATCCGATGCGCGCAACGCCCTGCAGACCATGATGAACACCGGTGCCGGGGCCATTCGTTTCGTCATGGGCGGCGTGGCCTTCCTGATCACCTTCGGGATCGTCTACAACTCGGCCCGCATCGCCTTTGCAGAACGCACGCGCGACCTTGCGTCGCTGCGGGTCATCGGCTTTTCCCGGGCCGAGGCCAGTTTCGTGCTGCTGGGCGAACTGGCTGTGGTAACGCTGCTGGCCGTGCCGCTGGGCGGCCTTGCGGGCTATGGCATGACCTTTGGCATCGCCTCGGGCTTTTCCACCGAACTCTACCAGATTCCAGCCCTGTTCGATCCGTCCAGCTATGGACAGGCGGCGCTGGTGGTGCTGTCTGCGGCCCTGGTGTCGGGACTGATCGTCAAGCGCGACCTCGATCGCATTGACCTGGTGCTGGCCTTGAAAACGCGGGAGTAGACGATGGCTCGGAAACGCAGGCGGTCGCGACTGATCATGACGATTGTGCTGGTGCTGGTGCTGGGCGGCGGTCTTGCCGGCGCCTTCTGGCCGCATCCCACGGCGGTGGACATGGGGCAGGTGGCCCGGGCGCCGATGATGGTGACCATCGACGAAGAAGGCCGCACCCGCGTGCATGACGCCTATATCGTGTCGACCCCCATCGCCGGGCGTCTGCTGCGCGTGCAGGTCGAACCGGGCGACACGGTCAACGGCGGCCAGACGGTCGTGGCCCGCATGCGCCCGGCCGTTCCGCCGGCGTCAGGGCCGAACTCGGCCGAGGCGCGGGCGGCGGTCAGCGCGGTGGTGCCGCTGGTGGCCCCGGCCGACGGGCGGATCCTGCGTATCATCCAGCAGGACGAAACCACGCTGCCCGCCGGGGCGCCAGTGGTCGAGATCGGCAATATCGAGCGTGACCTTGAGGTTGTGGTCAACCTGATTTCCAGCGACGCGGTCAAGGTGGCGGTCGGGCAGGACGCGCTGGTCGAAGACTGGGGTGGCGACAATGTGTTGCGCGGCCAGGTGGTGCGGGTCGATCCCTTCGGCACAACCAAACTGTCGGCGCTTGGGGTCGAGGAACAGCGGGTCGGCGTGGTCATTGCCCTGACCAGCCCGCCGCGCGACCGCGAGAATCTGGGCCATGGCTATCGGGTGGCGGCGCGCATCATCGCATGGTCCGACGACGCGGCGCTGACCGTGCCCGCCAGCGCCCTGTTCCGCGACGGCGACGGCTGGGCCGTGTTCCGGGTGCAGGACGGGGTGGCGCGTCAGACCCCGGTGAAGATCGGCCAGAACAACGGCGTGCTGGCCGAGGTTCTGGACGGGTTGGCCGACGGTGACAGCGTGGTGCTGTATCCTTCCGCCGGGCTGGAAGACGGGATGGACGTGACGCAGCGCGTGATTGGCTGACACCAAGCCTTGCCAAGCGGTGCGGGCCCGTGAAACGCTGGTGGCGTCCGCAACGCCACCGGCCCCATGTATCGCCTGCGCCTGTTCTCAAACCGTCACGCCCGCCAGTTCGAGTGGATCTATGCCCGTTTCGAAGGCGCGATGGTGGCGCTGGACCCGCTGTTCGCGCGTATCGGCTACGACAGGGTGGAACGCCCGGTGGCGTGGGTCGAGCGGCTGGTAAAGGGCCTGTTGTTCGACTGCCGCATGTGCGGGCAATGCGTGTTGTCGTCAACCGGCATGTCCTGCCCGATGAACTGCCCCAAGACCCTGCGCAACGGCCCCTGCGGCGGCGTGCGCCCGGGCGGTTATTGCGAGGTCAGACCCGACATGCGCTGTGTCTGGGTTCTGGCGTGGGACGGCGCGGCGCGCATGCGCGACGGCGACCGCATTGCCACGGTTCTGCCACCGGTCGATCATGCGCTGGCCGGGTCGTCGGCGTGGCTGCGGGCAGCGCGGGAACAGGCCGCCAATCTGCGTGAAGCGCGCGAGGCCCAGCGCTCGGCCATGGCGCGGGCCTTCAGCGGCGCGCGGCAGTCCGAGCCCGCCTCGGCCCCGCTGGCACCCGAGCCGCCGGCGGCGCAAAACCGCGACCCCGGACGATGAGCGACGCCGACCTGCCGATGCCCGGCTATCGGGTCCCGCCCGAGGGCATGATGTCGGGGTCACGGCTGGAACGGGTGCTGAGGGCCGGGCGCTTTGCCATTACTGCCGAACTGAACCCGCCGGACAGCGCCGACCCGGCCGATGTTTACGACGCGGCGCGCCCGCTGGGCGAGGTTGCGGATGCGATCAACGCCACCGATGCCTCGGGCGCCAACTGCCACATGTCGTCGTCAGGCATATCGGCGCTGCTGGTGCGCGGCGGCTATGACGTTGTGTTCCAGGTGTCGTGCCGCGACCGCAACCGCATTGCCATCCAGGGCGATGTGCTGGGCGCGGCGGCGATGGGGGTGGGCAACGTGCTGTGCCTGACCGGCGATGGCGTCGGCGTGGGCGACCAGCCCGGCGCGCGCCCGGTGTTCGACTTTGACAGCATCTCGCTGTTGCGGGCGCTGAAGACCATGCGCGACGACGGCATGTTCCTGTCCGGCCGCCGCATAACCCGGCCGCCACGGCTGTTTCTGGGCGCGGCCGAGAACCCGTGCGTCGACCCGTTGGAATGGCGGCCCGAGCGGCTGGCCAAGAAGGTCGCGGCGGGGGCGGATTTCATCCAGACCAACTATGTCTATGACCTGCCGCGCTTTGCCGCCTTCATGGCGCGGGTGCGCGATCTGGGGCTGGACAAGCGGGTGTTCATTCTTGCCGGTGTCGGCCCGCTGGCCTCGGCCCGGGCGGCGCGCTGGATGCGGACCAATGTGCCCGGCATACATATTCCCGATGCGGTGATTCACCGGGTCGAGGCTGCGTCGGACCCGGTGGAAGAGGGCAAGCGTATCTGTATCGAATTGATCCGGCAGGTGCGCGACATCGCCGGGGTGGCCGGCGTGCATGTCATGGCCTACCGGCGCGAGGATCAGGTCAGCGAGATCGTCGCGCGGTCCGGTGTGCTGGAAGGCCGCCACGGCGGGCGCACGCGGCGATAGTGGGCAGGGTGAAAGCGATAAACCGGGCTGCAACCATGCTCCGTATCTGGCCCCGGGCCCTTGCCCGCGCGGGGGCAGACCGGCCGCCCGGCCTGTCGCTGTCGCCGCAAGGCACGCATGCGCCGCCCAGCCGCAGGTCGGCCTGGCCCATCATGTTCGAGACCGCAAA
>CAYYMJ010000062.1:9708-13727 GCA_964472855.1 uncultured Rhodobacterales bacterium
CGTTATCCGTCGCGGTCCATGATCCACTTGTGGTCCGGGTCGGGCTGGAACCGCCATTTGCGTAGCGGCCCGGCCATCACGTTCAGATAATACATGTCATAGCCATAGGCGGCCGCGCAGGGATGATGCCCCTTCGGCACCAGCACCACGTCTCCGTCACTGACGGCCATGGTTTCATCAAGCGTGCGGTCATCGGTATAGACCCGCTGCACCCCAAAGCCCTGTGGCGGGTCGAGCCGGTGGTAATAGGTCTCTTCCAGATAGGTCATGCGCGGAAAGTCATCCTCGTCATGGCGATGGCTGGGATAGGACGACCAGTTGCCGTTGGGCGTGAAGACCTCGGTCACCAGCAGGCTGTCGGCGACGTCGCGGTCTTCCATGGCGATGTTGTTGATATGGCGGGTGTTCTGGCCGGTGCCGCGCGGGGTCAGGGTGATCCCGTCGGGCCCAAGCCGGCGGGCCGGGCGCCCGGGCCGGGCCGGCGCGGTGCAGACGGCAAGCTTGCAGGCGGTGGTGGCCGTGGCCGACCAGTCGGCGCCGGCGGGGACATAAAGGCAATGCGGCGGCGTGCGTTCGAACACGCTCATCCGCTGGCCCATCTCGCTCCAGTCGGTGCCACCGGCGGTCAGCGTCGCCTTGCCCTCGACCAGCACCAGAATCGCCTCGCGGTCGCCGGTGGCCTGGGCGGCGCTTTGGCCGGGCTGCAGATCGTGCAGGGCAAAGCCGACATGGCCCCAGCCGGCGTTTTCCGGCGTCACGTCGATGATCTTGCCGCCACCGGCGGCGGGTTTCCGAAGCAGTTCCGCCATGTGCATTTCCCCATCTGGCCCGATCGTCGATACAAAACCCGTCTCAGACGGCAATGTCCACAAGCGCCCCGCGCCGCGTCACGACCTGTGCCGACACCGCGCAGCCGGCCCGCACTGCCGCGGCCATGCCCGACCCGGCCAGCAGCGCCACGAAGAAGCCGGCGTTAAAGCTGTCGCCAGCCGCCGTGGTGTCGACCGGTGTCACCGGGGTGGGCGCCACACTGTCCGGCGCGGCGTGTTCGGTGAGGATCAGCACCGCGCCGGGCCCGTCCTTGACAATGACGGTGCCGGCGCCGGCATCGCGATAACGCTGGGCTGTCGCCGTCTTGTCGGCATCGCCGAAAAACGCGGCCTCGTCGTCGTAAGAGGGCAGCGAGATGTCGGCCACCGCCGCCGCGCGCATCACCCAGCCGCACATCTCGTCGGTGTCCCGCCACAGCCGTGGCCGCAGGTTGGAATCAAAGGCCACCTGCACGCCCCGCGCCCGCGCCACCGCCAGAGCCGCCAACAGCCTTTCGCGCCCGTCAGCCGGCAGGATTGCCAGCGTGATCCCCGAGAAAAACGCCAGATCGCCCGGTCTCAGCCCGTCCAGCGCGCCAAGATCGTCGGCCAGCCGCCGCGCGGCCGAGCTGTCGCGCCAATAGCTGAAGCTGCGTTCGCCGTTGTGCAGGCTGATCATGTATAATCCGACCGAGGCGCCGGCATGGCGGGCCAGTTCGGGCTCGATACCGGCCGCGTGCATGAAATCGGCCATCCGGTCCGAGATCGCATCGTCGCCGACCGCCGACAGATAGCCGACGCGCAAACTGGCGCCGCCCAGTTTGCGGGCATACCACGCGGTGTTGAAGGTATCCCCGGCGAATTTCATCGCGAACAGGCCGTCCGGGGCGGGCGACAGTTCGACCATGCATTCACCAATGGCAAGCAGGCGGCGGGTCATGGGGCAGTCCCCTTGCTGGTTCCTTCGCCCCGGTCCGGTTCGCTGCGTGGCCGCCCTGGCAGGGCCGGTCGGGTCAGGCGAGGGATTAGCATTGCCAGCCGCCGATTGGCCAGACCCAGGGCGACGGCTTGACCGTCTTGCCGCGCGGGCGTGGAAACGCGGCATCCGCCATCGTCGCAACGCGCGTGTTGCGCCCGATGCCCGCGCCCATTCGCCTGCATTCCGACGATGACGGTCTGACCCTGACAGACCGCGCCGCCGCCGGGCCGTCGCTGGTTGAGCAGGCCAGCCCCGAACGCCCTGTGGCGACAGGGCACAAGCTGGCAGGCCACGACCTGCGCGCCGGCCAGCCGGTCTGCAAATTTTGGCAGATCACCGGCTGTGGCTGGGACCGGGCGACGATGAATTCGCGCCCTGGCAGATCGGCGCGGGGATGTAGCGGCGTCAGTCGAAGGGCTCGCCGGTCAGTGCGCTGACGGCGGCCGCAATCACGGTGTCATGGGCGCCGCCCGTCGCCCCAGCCGCCGCGACCACGAAGGCGGCCAGCTGCGCCGGGCTCAGCCCGCGGGCGGCAAGTGCCGGCGCGGCGGGGTCAAGCAGGCGGGTCGCGGCCTCGACCCGTGCGGCGCCGGCCGCGGGGGTGGCCGCGGCGCGGGCGGCGATGGCGCCGAGCAGGGCGCGAAGTTGCGCCGCCGGGGTGTCGCCGGCCGCCATGTCAGCCCGCAGCCGGCCAGTTTCCGCCGCCGCCGCCCGGGCGCCAAGCGCCGCTGTCAGCCCGCGGCGGTCAGCAAACAGAACATAGACGGTCTGACGCGAAACCCCGGCGGCTCGGGCGATATCGGTCATGCTGGTTCGGGCGGGGCCTATCCGGTCAAAGCAGTCCGCCGCCGCATCGAGAACCCGGTTCCGCGTGTTGCTCATGGCTGGCACCCTGGTGGATTACAAAACATGTAAACTTGTAAATCACATTATTGGCAAGTTTGTAAACAATCAACGTCGCTCGAACCCCCTGCCTGGTGCCGGACGACCTGCACGGCGGAGGGCGGCAGGCTTGGGGGTGGGCAAATTCGCAAGAACCCGCGGTTATCGGTGCATCTTAAGCGACGCGGTGGCGGCCGCGGTCGGGGCCTATGGCTGTCGATTGTGCCTGCTGGAGGGTTTCGTCGGCCATGCCGAACGGTGCAACATACGCGTGCATCGTTACTGCGGCCGCAATGTGCCCTATGGTGGCGGCGGCGATCAGGGGCGCTGCCCCTCTGCGCGCAAGCGCGCATTCACCCCGGGATATTTCCCGACAGAAGTAGGAACTGGACGTGCATGTGACACCGGCAATTTGCGAAACAGGGCCATGAGCCTGCCGCGCACGCCGTCTTTCCGCCTTGACGGGCGCCGGGCGCTGGTGACCGGTGCGTCATCGGGGATCGGGCAGGGCTGCGCGGCGGCGCTGGCCGCGGCGGGGGCGCATGTGCTGTGCGCCGCGCGGCGCGTCGGGCGGCTGGATGAGACCGTGTCGGGGATTGCTGCCGAGGGTGGCAGCGCTGGGGCCCTGGTGCTGGACCAGTCCGACCTTGGGGCGCTGGATGCGGCGTTCGCCGGGTCGGGGCCTTTCGACATCGTTGTCAACTCGGCCGGGCAGGCGCGGCATTCGCCGGCGCTGGAGACCTCGGCGGCGGACTATGACGCGGTGATGGGGGTCAACCTGCGTGCCGCCTATTTCCTGTCGACGGCGGCGGCGCGGGGGATGATTGCGGCCGGGCGGGGTGGCTCGATCATTCATGTGTCGTCGCAGATGGGGCATGTGGGTGGGGTGGACCGGGCGGTTTATTGCGCGTCCAAGCATGGGCTGGAGGGCATGATCAAGGCCATGGCCATCGAATGGGGTCGCGCGGGCGTACGGATCAACAGTGTCTGCCCGACCTTCGTGCGAACCGAGCTGACGGCGGGGACCTTTGCCGACCCCGCGCGCCGCGCCTGGGTCGAGGGCAAGATCAAGCTGGGCCGCGTTGGCGAGATCGAGGATATTCTAGGTGCCGTGGTCTACCTGGCCTCGGACGCGTCGGCGCTGGTGACCGGAAGTTCGATGCTGATCGACGGCGGCTGGACGGCGGACTGATGGCGACCGGGGTCACATCGATGGCGGTGGCGGTGGCGGGCCGGGGTTTCGCGGTCGGCCTGCTGGCCGGGGAGCCGACCGGCGACAAGGCGCGCACCGCGGCGGCTGAACCGGGATACCGCCCCAACCTGCTGGCGCGGGCCATGGTGTCGGGGCG
>CAYYMJ010000063.1:0-7018 GCA_964472855.1 uncultured Rhodobacterales bacterium
CCCAGCCCGCGCGAGCGCAGGAAACCGTCCTCGACATTTCGCAGATCGTCGGCCCGATGTTCGGGCAGGCGTTTGCCGGCCCAGACCAGCAGCGGCCGCTTGCTGGCCGCCGCCGCGCGGCTGGCGCGGTCGGGGCGGTCGTCGAACCGCAGCCCCGGTCCCCGGCCGAAAAACCGCTGCAGGTGCCGGCGTTTCCACAGCCGCATGCCCGAGGCGACATAGCCATTGCGGTCTTCGGCCCTTGCACGGGCGTCCGCGGCCAGCGCCCGCGCGGCATCTTCGAAGCTGCAAAGCCGATCGCGGTGGGGGTCGTACCAGGTGGGATACAGCAGCATGGTGGCGGCGAACAGCTGTTCGGCTGTCAGCCGGCGGCCGCGGCGGGGCGGTGGATTGCGGTCGTCGCTGAGGCCCCATCCGGCATAGAAGGGCTGCCCGAACAGGCGCGGGCGGTGGCCGGACAGGATGGCCTCGAACCCCATGCCCGAGCTGACCGTGTAGACGCTGGCCGCGCCCGCCAGCAGGGCCTGCGGGGCCAGCGGCGCGGTCAGCAATTCGGTATCGGCGCCGCAATCGTCGGTGCCGTAATGTCCGGGCCGGTGGCCCAGCGCGGTTTCGGGGTGGGCCTTGATGACGATGCGCGCTTGCGGGTTTTCGGCCCGTGCCGCCGCCAGCATCGCGGCAAAGCTGTCGGCCGAGGCGCCGCCGAAGCCGATCGAGGCGTCGCCGCGTGTCTGGTCGATCACCAGCACATATCCCGGGGCCGGCGGGGCAATCGTGGGATCGACGTCATTGTATTTCGACAGCTTCCAGTGGTGCAGCGCCGCGATCCCGTCGCGGGCACGCGCGATCAGCGCCGGGTCGTCCAGCGGGTGGGAGGCCAGCAGGGTTTCCAGGTCTGACGGGGCACTGGCATCGAAATGCACGCCCGAGCGGTCGAGCAGCAGGCCGACGGGCGGGTCGCCGGCCCGCCCCGGCAAGACCGAGCGCAGGAAGGCATCTTCGACCCGCAGAAGGCCGGCGCCGCTGCGGGCCGCCACGGCTTCGCCGCGCCGCGCCACCGGTCGGCGGCCCCAGACCGCCACGGTGCCGCCGGCGCCCGGCCAGCCAAGGCGCAGGTTCCAGCCGGCAAGGTCAAGGATGCGGCGCAGGCGCCGCTGGGTCAGGAAGCCAAGGGAATAGACGTGAAGCGCTCGACGACTGCCCGCGTCGTCAGAGACCGGCGGCTGTTGCAATGTCGCTGATGCTGGTCGCGGTGCCCAGCGTTCCGGTCAGGGCGCTCAGCGTCTTGTTCCACTGAACATAGGGCGCCTCGGTGACATAGACCGTGTCGCCGTCGCGGATCACGAAGTCACGGGCCTCGAACATGCCGGTGGGACCGGTCAGGTCAAGCACGTAGACCATGCGCTGTGCGCCCACCAGATCGGTGCGGGCCAGCACCTGATTGGCGATCTCGGCCGGTTCGTTGCGGAACACGAACACGCCGGTCGGGTCGGCGAGGTTCGAATTCAGGCCGCCGACCTGCGCGATGGCCTCGATGGCTGAAATCGTCCGGGTTTCGAACGCCACGCGGTTCTGGGTGCCGGTTGCGCCCAGCGCGGTAAAGGCGCGGCTGTCTTCCTCGACAAGGATGCGGTCGCCGCCGCGCAGGGCGATATCAAGCTCGGGGTTGGCGAACAGGTCTTCGAACCAGATCTTGCCGCGATGGCTGCCGCGGATCACGGTGATCAGGGCAATCTCGGTCGGGATCGAGATGCCGCCGGCCCGCGCCAGCATGGCGCTGAGGGTGCGGGTGGGGCGTTCGATGGCAAAGACGCCCTGCGTGACCACGCCGCCCGAGACCGACACTGTCGATCCGTCGCCGGCAAGGCGGCGCACCTGCACCTGGGGGTCGGGTGTCTGTTCGTCCAGCTTGTCGGTGATGATGCGGCGCACGGCCTCGGGCGAGTTGCCGGCGGCCTTGATCCGGCCCGCGTAGGGCACGAAGATAAAGCCCGCGCCGTCGACCTGCACCTCTTCGAGGATGGTGGCATTGGTGCCGGCCCCGGCCAGCAGCCCGTCTTGGACATTCTCGTAAACGGTCAGGCCCAGCGTGTCGCCGGGGTGGATCGTGTCCGACCCGATCACGGCGGCGTTCAGGAAGGCGGCTTCAAAGCCGAAGGCGGGGATAACGGCAGTGGCGCGGGTCACCCTGTCGTTGACGGACACGATGAAGGCATCGCCCTGGCGTTGGACCGACCCTTCGAAAATCTCGCGTTTGGTCGGGCCGGTGCGCGGCAGACCGCAGCCGCCCAGCAGGGCTGCAAGCACGAAAAAGGCGGCGCATTTCGCCAGCCAGGATGACGTGAATTTCACTGCCCGGTCTCCTCGACCTATGATCTGCCTCGGTCTTTTTTTGCGAATCTATGCGGAATCAGGCGGAAAAGCCAGCGCCGATGTTCGATTATTGCTATTTCACGACCTGCAACTGTTGCCGCGGCGCGGCGGTGCCGCGGCTCAGCGCGTCATACGGGTCGTCGGTGGCCAGCATCATGTCGACCACCTGCCGCAGCAGTTGCCGCCGCCCGCGCGCCGAATAGAATCCGCCGGCGATCTGGCTGGTTTCCAGCAGATAGTGGCGATAGTCGCGATAGGCGCGGCTGTCGGGGCGGGCCGGGCGGCGGAAAAAGTCGGGCAGCGGCAGGGTCGAAACGAACTCGGGCTTGGCATAGACCGCGGCGCCGAACACCTTCAGCGGCAGGCCGCGCCACAGCACCTGTTGCGCCGCCGTCGAATTGACGGTGACCGCGGCGCGGGCGTGATCCAGGATCTGCGCCAGTTTGCCGCCGCGCACGAAATGGACCCGGTCGCGCAGGCCGCGTTCGTCGGCCAGGCGCAGCACGTGGGCGCGCCCGTTGGCGCGGCCATCTTCCAGCGGATGCGCCTTGAACACGATATGGTGATGGCGCGGCGCGCCTTCGGCGAAACCGTCCAGAACCAGTTCGATGAACTGCTCCATGTTGTCGAAGGGCGAATGCTTTTGAAAGCTGGAGTCGTGGGCCAGTTGCATCAGCACCACGTGATAGGGAAAGCCGCCCATCTTGATGCGCGTGGTGGCGCGCAGCCGGTCGAGATAGGTCAGCGGCATCAGCAGGAGGTTGCGCAGATACAGCCGGAATTCCTGCAACACGTTCAGGGCCCGGTGCGGGCGGAACCCCTTGTAGCGGCCGTTCCCCAGCAGAACGAAGGCATGGTAGAGCGCGCCGTAAAAGATGTGCTGGCGCATGTCGCCCCAGCGCGCGGGCGCCTCGGGAAAATCGATCTCGGCATCGGCCAGCGCCTTTTGCATGTCGGCCACCGACATGTCCATCAGCCGCGAATGACCGTTCGAGCCGCCGCGTTCGTAGGTTACCCAGTAGGGCCGCAGATAGCCTTCTTCGAACACATGCAGCGTCAGGCCAAGGTCGCGGGCAATGTCGGCGGCGCTGGCGTGGATCGGGCGCACGTCGCCGTAAAGCACGATATCGGTGATGGCGTGGGTGGCGATCAGCGCGCGCAGGTGGTCGGGCCAGTCTTCGGGCGAACCGTCATGGGCGATGAAGCTGGCCTTGTCGCTCCAGAAGGCGGCGTCGCCCCGGTTGAAGCCCACGCGCCAGCAGTGGGCGCCGGCCTGACGCAGCATCCGGGCAAGCCGGTCAAAGAACGGCCCGTGCGGCCCCTGCAGGAACAGGAACCGTCGTGCGGCCGGATAATTGTGCCCGTCGGGCATTGTGGCGCCTGTTTTCATAGCTTTGCGGCTGCTCGTGCCAGCGTCGCTATTGAGCATGGCGGGAATTTCGACAACAAGATGAAATCGCCGCGGTGGTGGCGTGGCAAATCTTCGCGGCGGAGGCTGAGGCAGATGTTTACCGGAATAATCACCGATGTCGGACGGGTGCTGCGGCTGGAACAGCGCGGCGACCTCAGGGCGCGGATCGCCACGGCTTTTGACGTCGACGCTATAGACCTTGGCGCCTCGATCGCCTGCGACGGGGTGTGCCTGACGGTGATCTCGACGGGGCAGGCGCCGGAAAACTGGTTCGAGGTCGAGATTTCCGCCGAGACGGTCGCCATGACCGCCATTGGCCGCAACGGCTGGCATGACGGGCGGCGGATCAACCTTGAGCGGGCCCTGAAGGTGGGTGACGAGCTGGGCGGCCACATCGTGTCGGGCCATGTCGATGGGGTGGCCGAGATAACCGCGATGGCGGCCGAGGGCGACAGCACCCGTGTGACATTTCGCGCGCCCGACGATCTGGCGCGCTTTGTCGCGCCCAAGGGCTCGGTGGCGCTGAACGGCACCTCGCTGACCGTGAACGCCGTCGACGGGCGCGATTTTGGCGTCAACCTGATCCCGCATACCAAATCGGCCACCACATGGGGCGACGCGGCGGTTGGCGATGCCGTCAATCTTGAGATCGACACCATGGCGCGCTATGTGGCGCGGCTGCGCGACTGGGACAACGCGCGGCGCGACTGACATCGCCGCGTCGCCGGGCGCCCGGCGGCCTTTCCAATCGCCACTGGCCGCGCTAGACGCGCGATGCAGCTCTGCCAGGACAGTCGAATGACCGAAAACAGCTCCTATACCGACGCCATATCCTCGATCGGCGAGATCATCGACGACGCGCGCAACGGGCGCATGTTCATTCTGATCGACCATGAGGACCGCGAAAACGAAGGCGATCTGGTGATCCCGGCCCAGATGGCCACGCCGGACGCGATCAATTTCATGGCCACGCACGGGCGCGGGCTGATCTGCCTCAGCCTGTCGGGCGAGCGAATCGACAGTCTGGGCTTGCCGCTGATGGCCTCGTCCAACTCGTCGCGCCACGAAACCGCCTTTACCGTGTCGATCGAGGCCCGCGAGGGCGTGTCGACCGGCATCTCGGCCCATGACCGGGCCCGCACCGTGGCCGTGGCCATCGACGCGACGACCATGGCCGCCGACATCGCGACGCCGGGGCATGTCTTTCCGCTGCGCGCCCGCGACGGCGGCGTGCTGGTCAGGGCCGGGCATACCGAAGCCGCGGTCGATGTTTCGCGGCTGGCCGGCCTGAACCCGTCGGGCGTGATCTGCGAGATCATGAAGGAAGACGGCAGCATGGCCCGCCTGCCCGACCTCGTGGCCTTTGCCCAGCGGCATAATCTGAAGATCGGCACCATCAGCGACCTGATCGCCTATCGCCGGCGCCACGACAATCTGGTCCGCCAGCAATCGGCGGAAAGCGTTCGCAGCGCCTTTGGTGGCGACTGGCAGATGCGGGTCTATACCGACGAAACCCAGGGTGCCGAGCATATCGTGCTGGTCAAGGGCGACATTTCCAGCGATGCGCCGGTGCTGGTGCGGATGCACGCCATGGACCCGCTGATGGATGTGGTGGGTCTGGGCGGCGCGGGGCGCGCGGGCGCGTTCGCGCGCGCCATGGAAGTGATTGCCGCCGAGGGCCGCGGCGTGCTGGTGTTGCTGCGCGATCTGACCATGCAGCTTGACGCCGACGAAACGGTCAGCCCGCAGAAGCTGCGCCAATACGGGCTGGGCGCGCAGATCCTGTCGTCGCTGGGCCTGTCCGAGCTGATCCTGCTGACCAATTCGCCCACGCCCAATGTCGTGGGACTTGACGGATACGGCCTGTCGATCGTCGGCAGCCGCGCCATTCCGCTGGAGGACTGACCCATGTCGGCCGGAAGCCACTATGCCCCGCCCCGCCCGTCGTTTGACCGGCCCGTCAAGCTGCTGATCGTCGTCGCGCCCTATTACAAGGAAATCGCCGACGCGCTGGTGGCCGGGGCCAGTGCCGAGCTGGCCGAGGCCGGGGCCACGTTTGAGTTGGTCGAGGTGCCGGGCGCGCTGGAGGTGCCGCAAGCCATTGCCACGGCGTACCGGATGTCGAATTTCGACGGTTTCGTTGCCCTGGGATGCGTGATCCGGGGCGAGACCACCCATTACGAGACCGTCTGCAACGACAGCAGCCGCGCGCTGTCGTTGCTGGGGCTGAACGGGGCGGCCGTCGGCAACGGCATCCTGACGGTGGAAAACCATGAACAGGCCCGGGTTCGCGCCGAGGTTGGCGGCCAGAACAAGGGCGGCGGCGCGGCGGCGGCGGCGCTGCATCTGATCGCGATTGCCCGGCGCTGGGGTGGCGAAACCAAGGGCGTGGGCTTTCGGCCCGGCAGCTTTCAGATCGCGGATACCGACAGGGCATGAACAAGAGCAGGTCACGCCAGATGCGCTCGGCCGCGCGTCTTTACGCCGTGCAGGCGCTGTTTCAGACCGAGCAGTCCGGCCAGCCGGTGGACAAGGTGGTGCGAGAGTTTCTCGACCATCGTTTCGGCGCCGTCTACGAGGGCGACGAGATGGCCGAGGGCGATGTCGATGTGTTTGCGCGGCTGTGCGGCGATGCGGTCAACTGGCAGGCCCAGATCGACCAGATGACCGACCGTGCGCTGGTGGCGAAATGGCCGATTGCCCGGATCGACCCGACCCTGCGCGCCCTGTTCCGGGCCGCCGGGGCCGAGCTTGCCCATGGCGACACCCCGCCCAAGGTGGTGATTTCCGAGTTCGTGGACGTGGCCAAGGCCTTCTTTCCCGAGGGCCGCGAGCCGCAATTCGTGAATGCCGTGCTGGACCACATGGCGCGCGAGGCCAGGCCCGAGGCGTTCTAGGCCCGGGGCCCCTGCCGAAGGGGGGATGCGGCGGGACCACCAACAGACGTGGGGTGTTCAAATTCCCGAGGACCTGTTTGCACAGGTGGGCGCCAGGTAACCAGACCACGGTCTGGGCAGAGCCAGCTCCCTCGGAATTGTATAAGGCCACCGGAATTTTCCCCGGCACGGAAAGGGCAGAGCCCGCCACCCCGTGACTTAGGCCGCCTGCCGGTCGCGGGCAAGGGGCCAATCGCGGCTTGTTGTTCGGGTCAGGCCAGGGTCACGCCGGTGGCGGGGAAAGTGGCGGGGCCGGTGGCCGCCTTGGCGGGCGTCGGCAGGCTTGAATTTTGTTTAT
>CAYYMJ010000063.1:7118-12913 GCA_964472855.1 uncultured Rhodobacterales bacterium
GTGGCGGGGCCGGTGGCCGCCTTGGCGGGCGTCGGCAGGCTTGAATTTTGTTTATGTTTTGTTCATGTTGCCGTCATGGCCGAAAGCCTTCTGTTCGATGCCGCCCGGTCCGCCGGGCTGATGCCGGGGCAATTGCTGGCGCGCGGCGTGTGCCGGCACCTGCTGGGCCACGGGTTTTGCACCGTGGAAGAACTGGTGCCGACCAGCGGCCTGCGGGTGGACGTGATGGCGTTGGGCGCCAAGGGCGAGATCTGGGTGATCGAGTGCAAGTCGGGGCGCGCCGATTTCCGGGCCGATGGCAAGTGGGCCGGGTATCTGGACTGGTGTGACCGCTTTTTCTGGGCGGTCGACGAAGCCTTTCCGACCGAGATTCTGCCCGCGGATACCGGGCTGATCATTGCCGATGGCCATGACGCCGAGATCCTGCGCATGGGACCCGAGCAGCGGCTGGCCGGGGCGCGGCGCAAGGTGGTGACCCGGAAATTCGCCCGCCATGCCGCCCTGCGCTGGCAGGACGCGCGCGACGCGGGGCTGGCGGGGCGATAGCGGATTGTCGCCCGGGGTCTTTTGGGGGGCGCTGCCCCCCATGGCCATTGTCCGGCGGGCGGGTGCCGCAGCAATGCCCCCCCCGGGATATTTGCGCCAGGATGATGGGGTTTGCGGTTTTTGGCCCGAGTGTGGGCGTCAGCCCTGGCTGGCGACCTGGCGGGCGCGGGCGGCGGCGGCGCGGATTTCCTCGGCGATTTCCTCGGCTTCTTCGGGTTCGAAATCGAGCGGGATCTCGAAGCGGTCGGTCTCGATATAGATGCGCACCATGCCCAGAGTGGTTGGCCCGATCTGCAGGTTGGCCGCCAGATTGCTTTGCTTGTCGATGCCCATGTCATGTTCCTCCGGTCGGCGTGGGCCTACTGCGCGACGGAGCGTCGGGCAAGGCGATTCTGCTTGACCGCGCCGGCGTGCAGGCGGTGCAATCGTGCCATGATGAACAAGGACGATCCGGCCGAGCATCTGCGGGCCTTCAACGAGGTTTATGGTCAGGTTCTGCGTGAGCAGGAGGCCGCGTTGGCGCGCGGCGGGCTGCAGCCGAGCGAGTGGCGCCTGCTGGCGGCGCTGGCGGACGGGCCGGCAGGCGCGCGGGCGCTGGCGCGGCGGCTGGCGCTGGACGAGGGCTATGTCAGCCGGCTGATACGGCGCTGCGAGGACGCCGGACTGATGGGGGCAGAGACCGACCCCGACGACCGGCGCCGCCAGGTGCTGACGTTGACCCGGGCCGGGGGCGAGCGGCTGGACCGCGTCACCGGTCAGGCGCGCGCGCTTGCGGCCGCCCAGCTTGCCGGCGCGGGTGTTGGCGCGGGCCGGGACATCGACGGTGTGACCGACGGGCTGCGGGCGTTGACCGGTGGCATTCGCGACCTGCCGGTATCGTTCGGGCCGTTGCAGCCCGGCGACGGCGGCTGGGTCGTCGGCCAGCATGGGCGCATGTATGCCAGCGACGAGGGCGCTGCCGCCGCATTCGAGGCCGACGTGGCCGGGATTGTCGCGGATTTCCTGCGTCGGGGCGACAGTGACCGCGAGGCCGGCTGGATCGTGCGCGCGGGCAGCTGGCGGCTGGGGTCGGTGTTCGTGATGCGGACCGATGTGGCCGAAACCGCCCGGCTGCGCCTGTTTCTGGTGCGCCCCGAGGCGCGGCGGCTGGGGCTGGGCGCGGGGCTGATCGACAAATGCCTGAGCTTTGCGCGGGCCGCCGGCTATGGCCGCGTGATCCTGTGGACCCCCAAGGAGTTGCGCGCCGCCTGCCGGCGCTATGCCGCCGCCGGGTTCCATCTGTCCGAGCGGCGGATTGCCCGTGTGCATGGCCGCGAATGCGAAGAGCAGAAATGGGAAATCGTGCTGGACCCGGGCCTTGCCAAGGTTGCATCCCGGGGCTAAACCGCGCGGGCGCGTGCCGCCTTAGCTCAGTTGGTTAGAGCGCTGGATTGTGGATCCAGAGGTCCCCCGTTCAAGCCGGGGAGGCGGTACCATTCCCCCTTTGGATACGATGGCCGGGCCGGACGCCGACACAGCGTCAATGCTGTGGTCACCGTCACGTGACGCTGACCGGGCCGGGTGATCGTGTTAGCGTGGCGCATGTGTGCAAGCTGGCCGCGATGATGTCTGGATCGGGGATGTTGCGATCCGCGCCGATAATTCTGGGTCTTCTGCTGGCCGGGTCGCCGGCGGCGGCCTGCGAATTGCGGCTGTTGCTGGCCATGGACGTGTCGGCCAGTGTCAGCCCCTTCGAATATGATCTGCAGCGGTCGGGGCTGAGCGCGGCGTTTCGCGACGCCGAGCTGCACGAGGCCATTTCGGGGCTGGAGGGCGGGATCCATGTGTCGGTGACCCAGTGGGCCGGGCCGGCCGAGCATGTGCTGTCTCTGGACTGGCAGCGGCTGTCGACGTCGCTCGATGCCTTTGCGCTTGCCGCCGATCTGGACCGGTTGGAAAACCCGTTCAGCTATAGCTCGACCGCCGTAGGCAGCGCGCTGGAGCACGCGGCCTCGGTTCTTGACGCCGGGCCCGAAGGCTGTCGGCGCACGGTGATCGACGTGTCCTCGGACGGCACGACCAACACCGGCATCGACACCTCGGCCATGGCCGACCGGCTGCGCGACGCAGGCGTGACCATCAACGCACTTGTGGTGCTGGTCGACCGGCTGGAGTTCGAGGAAAGCCTGGTGCCGTGGTATGTGTTCAACGTCGTGCGGGGGCCTGGCGGTTTTGCCATGACCACGCCGACCTATCTTCAGTTTGCGGCGGCGATCAAGAAGAAGCTCTTGCGCGAGATCCGGCCGCATTTCGCGGCGCTGGCGCCGGGGCGGGTGCTGGACGGGGCGAATTAGGGCGGGCAGTGCCCGGGGGGCGGGCCCGCCAAGGCGTCGCCGTCGCGCGCGGCGCTACTTTACCGCCACGCGCTGGCGCAGAGCACCGGTTGCGGCGTCGAAGATCAGGATCTCGCTGCCATCGGTCACCACGGCAAACCAGTCGGGCCCGCGCGTGAAGGCCGTGGCGGTGCTTCCGTCGGGCAGGGTCACGCTGTCGGGCAACGCAACGCTGCGCATATTGGGGAAACGGGTGACAAACAGCACGATGATGACTATCAGCCCCGCCATCATCGTCAGCGTCAGGCCGGTCACCAGCCAGCGCAGGAACCGGATCAGGCCGACATCGGGAAGGTTGTCATCGGACATGGGCAAGACCCGCAGCATCGAAATTGTCATCGGGCCCGAACCGCCCGCGCGTCTTGATAAGGCATTGGCGCGCGACGTGCCAGCCGATGCCCACCTGTCGCGGTCGCGGCTGGCCCGGCTGATTGCCGAGGGCGCGGTTTCGCGCGCGGGCCTGGTTGTGAGCGATGTCAAGGCACGGGTGGCCGCGGGCGATCGTATCGCCGTCACCATTGCCGAGGCCGGGGAAATCGCCACGGCGCCCGAAGACATCCCGCTGGACATCCGGTTCGAGGATGACGACCTTGCCGTGGTCGACAAACCTGCCGGCATGGTCGTGCACCCGGCGCCGGGCAGCCCGGGCGGAACGCTGGTCAACGCGCTGTTGCACCATTTCGGGGGCAGGCTCAGCGGGGTGGGCGGCGAAAAGCGGCCCGGCATCGTGCATCGGATCGACAAGGACACCAGCGGCCTGCTGGTGGTGGCCAAGTCGGACCGCGCCCATCACGGGCTGGCCGCGCAGTTCGAGGATCATTCGGCGCACCGGCGCTATCTGGCGCTGTGCCATGGGCTTGTGTCGCCTGCCGACCCGCGCCTGCGCGGGCTGCGCGGCGTGTCGGTGGACCCCGGCAACGCGGTCCGCATTACGTCGGGGCTGGGGCGCCACCGCACCGAGCGGCAAAAGCAGGCCGTGACATTTTCCGGCGGGCGCCACGCGGTAACAAGGGTCGTTGTGGCCGAAGACTTTGCCGGCGCGGCGGCGCTGTTGTCGTGCCGGCTGGAAACCGGGCGCACGCACCAGATCAGGGTGCATCTGGCCTATGCCGGGCACGCGCTGATCGGTGATCCGGTCTATGGCGGTCGCCGCCGTCTGTCGCCGGCCCGGGTGGGCGCGGCGGCGGCCGAGGCCGGCAACGGGTTCGCCCGCCAGGCGCTGCATGCGGCCGAACTGGGGTTCACGCATCCCGCGACCGGCAAGACCTTGCTGTTCGAAAGCGAACTGCCCCAAGATATGGCCGATTTGCTGGCGCTCTTGCGCGCCGGCAGCGGTGCCGCGGCGCGCCAGCGGCCCTGAACGCGGCGTCAATTTGTCGATTTTCCCGCAAAGGCGCTCAAATGCGATATCCTTGTGCCGACGGCCCCTTGAAATGGTTTCCAAGGTTGACTAGCTGGATGTTAAGCGTCGTTACATAAGCGTCCAGGAGGGAGCCTTATGGCCAGTTACACCAATCTTCCAGCCCCGAGCCCCGAGCAGGGTCTGAACCGGTATCTGCAGGAAATCCGCCGGTTCCCCATGCTTGAGCCGGAAGAAGAATACATGCTCGCCAAGCGATGGGTCGAGAACCAGGATACCGCGTCGGCCCACAAGATGGTGACCTCGCACCTGCGCCTCGCCGCAAAGATCGCCATGGGCTATCGCGGCTATGGCCTGCCACAGGCCGAGGTGATTTCCGAGGCCAATGTCGGCCTGATGCAGGCGGTCAAGCGCTTTGACCCGGAAAGGGGTTTTCGCCTTGCGACCTATGCCATGTGGTGGATCCGCGCCTCGATCCAGGAATATATCCTGCGGTCGTGGAGCCTTGTGAAACTGGGCACCACCAGCGCGCAGAAAAAGCTGTTCTTCAACCTGCGCAAGGCCAAGGCCCGTATCGGGGCGCTTGAAGATGGTGATCTGCGCCCCGAAAACGTGGCGCGCATCGCGACCGACCTTGGTGTGACCGAGGCCGAGGTCATCAGCATGAACCGGCGCATGTCGGGCGGGGACGCATCGCTGAACGCGACGATCTCGAACGATGGCGAGGGCGCGGCGCAGTGGCAGGACTGGCTGGAGGACGAAGACGCCGACCAGGCCAGCGACTATGAGGCCAAGGACGAGCTTGAGACCCGCCGCGAAATGCTGGTCGGGGCCATGGACGTGCTGAACGACCGCGAAAAGGACATCCTGATCCAGCGGCGGCTGAACGAAACCCCGGTCACGCTGGAAGAGCTGTCCGGCCAGTATGGCGTCAGCCGCGAACGCATCCGCCAGATCGAGGTGCGGGCCTTCGAAAAGCTGCAAAAGCGTGTGACCGAACTGGCACGCGGCAAGGGCATGCTGGCCGACGCCTGATCGTTGACATACCCGGACAAGGCGCCCGTTGCTGCCGGACCCCGACCCGAATTGGAGATACCAGAGACAATGACCGACCCGTCCACCAACACCCCGAGCCCTGACGATCAGGCCCCCTATACGCCGCCGCCGCCGCCGGGCACCGGAGACGAGTTCACTTCGGGCATCTGGATGCGCGGGCTGATTACCGTGATCCTTTTCCTGCTGTTCGAATTTGCCCAGACCCTGGTGATCATCACGGCGCTGATGCAGTTCCTGTGGATGCTGATTTCGGGCGAGCGCAATCCGCGCATCGCCCATTTCGGCGAGCGGCTGGCCAACTGGCTGGCGGTGACGGCGCGCTTCCAGTCCGGCGCGAGCGAGCTGCGGCCATTCCCCTGGACGCCGTGGTAGCAACGGCACGGGCGGCGGCTGCTGCGTGGGGCGTGGCCTCGGGTCGTGGCCTGCCCGGTTCTGACTGAACCGGGCAAAACCGGGCTGTC
>CAYYMJ010000064.1:0-1846 GCA_964472855.1 uncultured Rhodobacterales bacterium
GGGAAATAGCGATAGTCATGCGCCTCTTCCTTGGACCGCATCGACCGGGTTTCGCCCTTGTCGGGGTCATAAAGCCGGGTCTCTTGCACGATTGCGCCGCCGTCTTCAAGAATGGCGATCTGGCGGCGTGCCTCGTGCTCGATCGCGGCCTGGATGAAGCGCATCGAGTTCATGTTCTTGATCTCGCAGCGGGTGCCGAGATGGGCGAAATCCTGGGTTTCCTGGTATTTCTCGTAATCCCCGGGCCGGCAGACCGAGACATTGACATCGGCGCGCAGGTTGCCGTTTTGCATGTTGCCGTCACAGGTGCCCAGATAGCGCAGGATCTGGCGCAGCTTGCCGACATAGGCGGCGGCCTCTTCCGGGCCGCGGATGTCGGGGCGGCTGACGATCTCCATCAGGGCCACGCCGGTGCGGTTGAGATCGACGAACGACATATGCGGGTCCATGTCGTGGATCGACTTGCCGGCGTCCTGTTCAAGATGAATGCGCTCGATCCGCACGCGCCGGGCGACGCCGGGGCCCATGTCGACGATGACCTCGCCCTCGCCGACGATGGGGTGGTAAAGCTGGCTGATCTGATAGCCCTGTGGCAGGTCGGGATAGAAATAGTTCTTGCGGTCGAAGGCCGACACCAGATTGATCGCGGCCTTCAGGCCCAGCCCGGTCTTGACCGCCAGTGCGACGCAGGCCTCGTTGATGACGGGCAGCATGCCGGGCATGCCGGCGTCGACGAAAGCCACGTTCGAATTCGGCTCGGCCCCGAACCGGGTGGAGGCGCCCGAAAACAGCTTGGCCTTGCTGGCAACCTGGGCGTGCACCTCGAGCCCGATGACCAGCTCCCAGTCATGCCTGGCCCCCTGAATGACCTTCGGCACGGGCGCTTCGTATGTCAGATCCAGCATGTCGTTTCCTGTCGCAGAACGGCGTCTTCCTAGGCCGTCAGCCGCCCTTGGGCAAGCAGCCGCCGAGGGATGATTTGCGTATTTCCGG
The DNA here is from genome assembly GCA_964472855.1 of uncultured Rhodobacterales bacterium. Taxonomy (GTDB): domain Bacteria; phylum Pseudomonadota; class Alphaproteobacteria; order Rhodobacterales; family Rhodobacteraceae; genus Tranquillimonas. The sequence continues at coordinate 994 of CAYYMJ010000064.1, forward strand.
CAATTTCGTATGTTGCGCGCCGGTCCGGTCGGGCCGGATTGAATGTTGGGGGCAGAGCATGACCCGATTTGTCGTCATACTGGCGCTGGCAATTGTGGCGTCCTGCAGCCGCGACACCGGCGATGCAAATGCTGAGCGCGACCTGCCGGTGACACGCTGGGACCATGTGCCGAACGGCGCGGCCTGGACCGCGGCCACCGTCGCGGCGCTGCATGCGCATGGCACGCCGCTGTTGACCATGCTGCCCACCGATGCCGACGAATACTGTCCGGGTTTCGAGCTGGGCGACGACGCCCAGCGGTCGTCGTTCTGGGTGGGACTGTTTTCGGCGCTGGCCTTCTATGAAAGCACCTGGAAAGAGGACGCCGTGGGCGGCGGCGGGCGCTGGTATGGGCTGGTGCAGATCGATCCGCGCAGCGCCGACTGGTACGGCTGTGAGGTGACCAGCCGGGCCGGGCTGCTGAATGGCGAGGCCAACATGCGCTGCGCGGTCCGCATTGCCGCCAAACAGGTGCCGCGCGCCGGCAGCATCGCGGTGGGCATGCGCGACTGGGGGCCGTTTCACAACGAACTGATCCGCGCCAAGATCGCCGCCTGGACCCGCGAACAGCCGTATTGCGCGGCGCCGGGGCGGCTGGAAAGACTGTCGCACGCGGTCAAGCAACTTCTCAAGCGCGACGGCTAAGCCACGGCTGTGCCGCGCTTTTCGCGCGCGGCCCGCTTGCCGCGGCTGGCGGGCATCTGGTCAGGTTTGCGCCAGATGGCGCGGCTCGGACCCGAGTTACCCGACCCTGCCTGAAATCATGAGCTTCAGCGCGCGCCGGGCGATGCCGCATGGACCGGGTCAAACGCG
>CAYYMJ010000064.1:1946-9905 GCA_964472855.1 uncultured Rhodobacterales bacterium
ATGAGCTTCAGCGCGCGCCAGGCGATGCCGCATGGACCCGGTCATACGCGCAACGCTGCAAGCCTCGGCTGGCAGGCATCTGGTCAGGTTTGCGGCAGATAGCGCGCCGCTTCGCGCCGGGCGAAGGGCTTCATCCGCGTGCCGTTGCGGTCAAGAAAGCCGGCAACGGTGGCCGGGTCACGCTTGGAAAGATCGCGCAGCCACCAGGCCACGGCCTTTTGCTGAAACCATTCGGAACTGTCGAGATACCCCTCGGCCCAGCCCAGAATGCGGGCGCGGGCCGCAACCTCGGCCGGTTTGGGGTGGCGCGACCGGGCGAAGGGCAGGGTCATCACCAGCGCCGCGCGCCGGGTCCACAGGTGATCGGACCGCGTCCAGGTTTCGACCTCGTCCAGCCGGCCCGGATCGGCGACAAGGCGTTTCTGCCCGGCAATCGCGGCATGGTCGGCAATGGCCCAGGCGTCGAATTGCGGCACCCAGGCGCAGATCAGGCGCCAGGCGGCGGAATCGTCGGGCCTGATCCGCGCCTGGGTCAGCAGCTTGGCGGCGGCAATGCGGGCTTCGTGGACATTGCTGTCCCACAGGCCCGCGGCAACGGCCAGCCGGTCGCCAAGGCTCCAGCCGCGGCGCCAGTCCATCGCCAGGGCGTCGATTGCCGGGTTGGGCACGCCCAGATAAGGCCGGTCGGCCTTGTGATACGCCGCCATTTCGCCGGCCTTGCCGGGATTGCCCAGCGCGGTCAGTGCCGCCAGCGCGGCGGCGGTCGTCGGGGCGGTCAGCTCAGCGGGCGCGGAACGCGCGCCGCCAGTGGGGCCGCCGGGGCCGGTGTTCCCGGTCATTCCACCGTCACCGACTTGGCCAGATTGCGCGGCTGGTCGACATCGGTGCCCTTGGCGACGGCGGTGTGATAGGCCAAAAGCTGCGCCGGCACCGAATAGAGGATCGGCGCAAACGCGGCCGCCACGTCGGGCATGGTCAGCACCCGCCACGCGCCATCGCCGGCCGCCGCGGCGCCCGCCTTGTCGGTGATCAGCACCACCTTGCCGCCGCGCGCCATGACCTCTTGCATGTTCGACACGGTCTTTTCGAACAGGGCGTCACTGGGCGCCATGACAATGACCGGGACATTCTTGTCCACCAGCGCGATGGGCCCGTGCTTGAGTTCGCCCGATGCATACCCTTCGGCATGGATATAGCTGATTTCCTTGAGCTTCAGCGCGCCCTCCAGCGCCATGGGATACATCGATCCGCGCCCCAGAAACAGGATGTCGCGCGCCTCGGCCAGCTTGCGCGCGACGGCTTCGATGGCGTCGTCGCCGGCCAGCGCCTGGCTCATCAGCGCCGGGGTGCGGCGCAGCGCGCCAAGATGCGCCGCCGCCGCGTCGGGCGTTATCCGGCCCCGGTCGGTCGCGGCCTTCAGCGCCAGCATCGACAGAATCGTCAGCTGGCAGCTGAACGCCTTGGTCGAGGCCACGCAGATCTCGGGCCCCGCAAGAATGGGCAGGGCAAGGTCGCTTTCACGGGCGATCGAGCTTTCCGCGACATTGACCAGCGACAGGATGCGCGCCTTGCCCGCGCAATAGCGCAGCGCCGCCAGCGTGTCGGCGGTTTCGCCGGACTGGCTGACGAAGATGGCCAGCGTGTTGTCGCCCAGCGGCGGCTCGCGATAGCGGAACTCGGACGCCACGTCGACCTCGACCGGCAGCCGGGCCAGCCCTTCGAACCAGTAGCGCGCCACAAGGCAGGCGTAATAGGCGGTGCCGCAGGCCACCATGACGACGCGGTCGATGCCCGAGAAATCGATCTCGCCCTCGGAAAGCGCGATCTGGCCGGTCTTGGCGTCGACATAGTGGTCCATCGCGCGGGTAACGACGGCGGGCTGTTCGGCGATTTCCTTGGACATCCAGTGGCGGTGACCGCCCTTTTCGACGTGGCCCTCGTGATCCTCGATCACCCGCATGGCGCGGTTGGCGTGCCGGCCCCCGGCGTCGAAGACCTCGGCCCCGGCCCGGCGCAGCACCGCGCGGTCGCCTTCTTCGAGATAGGTGATGCGCCGGGTCATCGGCGCCAGCGCCAGCGCGTCGCTGCCCACGAACATTTCGCCGTCGCCATGGCCGATGGCCAGCGGCGAGCCCTTGCGCGCCGCGACGATCAGGTCGTCCTGCCCGTCGAACAGAAAGGCCAGCGCGAAGGCGCCGTCCAGCGCGTCGAGCGTGGCAAAGGCGGCGTCTGCCGGCGATTTGCCGGCATCGAGATGGCTTTGGGTCAGCAGCGCGATGGTTTCGGTGTCGGTATCGGTCTGAAAGGCATAGCCCTGTTCGGCCAGCGTGGCCCGCAACTGGCCGAAATTTTCGATGATGCCGTTATGAACCACCGCGACCGGCCCGGCGCGATGGGGGTGGGCGTTCTGTTCGGTCGGGGCGCCATGGGTGGCCCAGCGGGTGTGGCCGATGCCGGATTTGCCGGCCAGCGGTTCGTGCACCAGCCGGTCGGACAGGTTGACCAGCTTGCCCACGGCGCGGCGCCGCTTCAGCGTGCCGTGGTCGACGGTGGCGATGCCGGCGCTGTCATAGCCGCGATATTCCAGCCGCCTGAGTGCGTCCAGGATGATGGGCGCCGCCTCGTGATTTCCCAGAACGCCGACAATGCCACACATCAGCCCTGCTCCTTCTGTCTGGCCTTGATGGCGCGGAAACGCTCCATCAGACGCCGGGCATAGCCGGCGCGATTGGACTGCCGGGCCCGGGCCACGGCCAGCGCCCCGTCGGGCACGTCCGTCGTGACAACCGAGCCGGTGGCCGTCATCGCCTCGTCCCCCACGGTGACCGGGGCCACCAGCATGGTGTTCGAGCCGATGAAGGCACGCGCGCCGATCTCGGTGTGGTGCTTGTTCACGCCGTCATAGTTGCAGGTGATCGTGCCCGCGCCAATGTTGGTGCCGGCGCCGACGCGTGCGTCGCCGACATAGCTGAGATGGTTGACCTTGGCGCCTTCGCCCAGTTCGGCTTTCTTGATCTCGACGAAATTGCCGACCCGGGCGCCGTTGCCCAGTTCGGCGCCCGGGCGCAGGCGGGCATAGGGCCCGACGATCGCGTCGGCGCCGACATGGGCCCCTTCGAGATGCGAGAACGCGCGAATGCGGGCGCCGCTTTCGACGGTGACGCCGGGGCCGAACACCACGTTCTGTTCGACGGTGGCGTCGCGGCCGATCACGGTGTCGGCGGAAAGCCACACGGTTGACGGGTCGGTCAGGGTCACGCCGTTTTCCATGACCTCGGCCCGGCGGCGCGACTGGAACACGGCCTCGGCGGCGGCAAGATCGGCGCGGCTGTTGACGCCCATGGTTTCGGCCTCGGGGCAGGTAACGGCGGTGGCCGTCAGCCCGCGCGCCGCCGCCAGCGCCACGATGTCGGTCAGATAGTATTCCCCGGCGGCATTGTCGTTGCCGACCGCAGCGGCAAGCTGCATCAACAGTGCGGCGTCAGCGGCGACCACGCCCGAGTTGCACAAGGTGATGGCGCGTTCGTCGGCGGTCGCATCCTTGAACTCGACGATCCGTTCCAGCCGGTCGCCGGCCATCACCAGCCGGCCATAGCGGGCGGGATCGGCGGCCTCGAAGCCCAGCACGACCACGGCAAAGCCCTGCGCCCGGGCGTCGGCCATGCGTTGCAAGGTGTCGCCGGTGATGAAGGGCGTGTCGCCGTAAAGCACCAGCGCGTCGCCGCCAGCGCCGTCCAGCGCCGCGCGCGCCTGCAACACCGCATGCGCCGTGCCCAGCTGTTCGGCCTGTTCCACCACCGTCACGGCGGGGTCGACGGCCTGCGCCGCACGGCGCACCGCCGCGATGCCGTGGCCCGCAACCAGAACCTTCTGCCCGACCTCGATGGCATCCGCCGCCGCCAGCGCATGGGCAAACAGCGGCCGGTTGCCGACCTCGTGCAGCACTTTGGGGCTGTCGGACATCATCCGCGTGCCTTGCCCGGCGGCAAGAAGGATCAGGTGGGTTGGCATCAACGCTCTTTCATTTTGGTGTCGCAGCTTTTACCGCTTGGCGCGCGCGTCTCAAGCCCGGTGGTATCAACAATCCTGTCGCCGTGTTTCAACAGTGGAGAATGCCGGTGGGCAAGACGGTGATTTTCGACCTCGACGGCACGCTGGCCGATACCGGCGCCGACCTGATCGCGGCGGCCAACGCCTGTTTCCGGCGTCTGGGCCTTGGCGATCAGCTGCACCCGGCGCGCGACAAGTCCACCGCCTTTCGCGGCGGGCGCGCGATGCTGCGGCTGGGGTTCGCGCGGGCAGGCAGCGGCCATGGCGAGGCCGAGGTCGATGCCAGCTTTGTCCATCTCGTGGCCTTTTACAGCGACAATATCGACCGGCACAGCTTCCTCTACCCCGGTGTCGTGGCGGCGCTGGACCGGCTGGCGGCCGCCGGCTATCGGTTGGGCGTGTGCACCAACAAGCCCGAGCGGCTGGCCGACATGTTGCTGACCAGCCTTGGCGTGCGCGACCGCTTTGTGTCGCTGATCGGGGCCGACACGTTGCCGGTGCGCAAACCCGCGCCCGAACCGCTGGTCGAGGCGGTGTCCCGCGTCGGCGGCGACCTGTCGCAAAGCGTGCTGGTCGGCGACACCCATACCGACCGTGACACCGGCCGCGCCGCCGGGGTGCCGGTGATCCTGGTGACCTTCGGCCCCGACGGCGACGCGGTCGCCGATCTGGCGCCCGAGGCGCTGTTGTCGGGCTATGACGCCCTTGACGATACGGTGCGCGCGCTGATCGGCTGAGCCAGCAGGCGCAACAGCGGCCCCGGCCCGTTGCTTTCCAGCGTCGCGATGGCGTCGGCCACCGCCGCGGCCCGGGTCTGGCCGATCACCGGAACGGCGAGGCTGTCGAACTTGGCGCGCAGCGTGGCGGCGTCGGGCTGGTCGGCGGCTTCCCATCGCGCCTCGGTCCAGTCGCCCTGCAACCGGCGCCCGTCGTGCAGGGTCAGGGTGACGCGGGCGATGCGCTGTTGCGGGAACACCGCGTCGGCCCTGTCCGACCGGCGCATGACCATGGCCCGCGACAGGCGCAGAACCTCGGGGTCGCGCAGCGCGTCGCCGGTCAGGTCGCCCGGCGCCACCTGTCCGCGCGCCAGGGCGACGGCGGTGGGGAATGACGTGGAATATTGCGCCTCTTCGGTGGTCCGGGGCAGGGCGGTGGCCAGGCGCGTGGCCTCGTGAAAGGTTTCAACCTCGACCCCGGCGATCTGGTCGCCGCTCAGCGCATGGCGCGCACGCAGCGCCAGCGCGCCCTCGATGGCCTGATGCGCCCAGCGGCACACGGGCCAGGGTTTGTAATATTGTTCGCGCGTCAGCCAGCGCTGGCCAAGATCGTCCCAGATGTCGGCCGGCGCCGCGATGTTGAGCGCCGGGGCACCTGTGAATCCCGACGCCGCCAGCGAAACCGCCGCGACTCCGGTCATCGCGCCCCAGCCCGAGCCGTCCTTCAGCATGGTCGGGTGGTCGATACAGCGCATCATCTGGCTGCGGGGCCCATGATATTCGGCGATGCCGGCGGCGTGGGCCGTGGTGGCAGCATCCAGCCCCAGCACCCGCCCGCCGACCAGCGCCACGGTGACCGCCATCCAGGCGCCCGAGGTGTGATAGTCGGGCACCGTGGCATGCAGCGCCGGCCCCATGCGCGACCCAAGCTCGTATCCGACGGTCAACGCGGCGAGAAACCCGCGCCCGTCAAGGTCGCCGTGCTGCATCGCAAGACCGGCCAGCGCCGGGAACAGTGCGGCACCGATATGGCCCTTGGCCGGGTTATAGCCGTCGTGCCCGTCCAGCGCGTCGATGGTCATGCCCCCGGCCAGCGCCACCCCGGCGGCGCTGGTGCGGCGCCCGTCAAACAGCATCGGGTGGCGTGGCGCATATTCGGCCGCCGCAAAGTCGGCGATGATGCCGGCCAGCGGCGTCGCGGTTGCCGCGATGCCGACCCCGGCCAGGTCGAGCAGGTTGTTGCGCGCCGCTGCCACCGCCCCGGGCGGCAGGTCGTCAAAGCCGGTGTCGAGGGCGAAGGTCAGCGGAGCGGGGGTATGTGTCATGCCCCGAGCTTGCGCCGGGCCGGGCGCACCGATCTGGCAGGAAAGCGACCTCGGCGCGGCACGGCTGCGTCATTGACCTTTGGCGCGCGCCACAACACTCTGCCGGTGATTGCGCCGGGGGTGCCGATGACCGAACGCTTTGACGGCAGTTTCACACAGCAGCTTGCGATCCCCGAGGCCGGGATCGACGCGGCCATGCGCGTTCTGAAATCGGGGCGGCTGCACCGCTATAACGTGGCCGCCGGCGATCCGGGCGAAGCCGCGCTGGTCGAGGAAGACTTTGCCGCCTGGCTGGGCGCGCGCTATTGCCTCGCGCTGGCCTCGGGCGGGGCGGCGATGTCGACCGCGCTGCGGGCCGCCGGTGTCGGCCCCGGCGACGCGGTGCTGACCAACGCCTTCACGCTGGCCCCGGTGCCGGGCGCCGTTGCCGCCGTCGGCGGACGCGCGATCTTTGTCGAATCCACCGACAACCTGACCATCGATTTCGACGATCTGGCCCGCAAGGCGGGGGGCGCCGGTGCGCGGGTGCTGCTGATCAGCCACATGCGCGGGCATCTGTGCGACATGGAGCGGCTGGTGGCGGTGTGCGAAGCCCACGGGCTGACCCTGATCGAGGATTGCGCCCACACGATGGGCGGCGCGTGGCTGGGGCGCAAGTCGGGGCTTTGGGGGGCGCTGGCCTGTTTTTCGACCCAGACCTACAAGCACATGAACTCGGGCGAGGGCGGTTTTCTGACCGGTGACGATCCGGCGCTGATGGCGCGGGCGGTGATCCTGTCGGGGTCATACATGAACTATGAACGCCACCGCGCCGCGCCGCCGCCCGAAGCGTTTTCCGCCGTGCGTTATGACATGCCCAACATCTCGTCACGGATGGACAATCTTCGCGCCGCGATCCTGCGCCCGCAGATTGCCCGGCTGGACGACGACTGCGCGGCGTGGACGGCCCGCTATCGGGTGATCGAAGAGGGGTTGCGCGGCCTGCCGCAAGTGGCGCTGACCCGCCGCCCGCAGGCCGAAACCTTCGTGGGCTCGTCCATCCAGTTCCGGCTGCCGGGCTGGTCGCCGGCGCAGATCCAGCGCTTGCTGGCCGGGGCGGCGGCGCGCGGGGTTGAACTGAAATGGTTCGGCGCGCCCGAGGCGCATGGCTTTACCGCCACCCATCACCACTGGCGTTTCGCGCCCGCGCAACAGCTTCCGGCCACCGATGCGATCATGGCGACGCTGCTGGACATGCGTATCCCGCTGACCTTTTCGCTGGACGACTGCCGGCTGATCGCGCGGGTGCTGGCCGCGGAAATCGGTGGCGGCGGCGCATGATCCGGCTGCATCACTGTCCCCAGACCCGGTCGATGCGCAGCTTGTGGCTGTTGCACGAGCTTGGGGTCGGGTTCGATGTCGTGACGCATGCCTTCGACAAGAGCCTGCGCGCGCCGGAATATCTGGCGCTGCACCCGGTTGGCCGGGTCCCGAGCCTTGAGATCGACGGCGAAACCCTGTGGGAAACCGGCGCCATCACCGAGATCCTGTGCGAGCGGTTCCCGGCCGCCGGGTTGGGCCGCGCGGCGGGTGACCCGGAACGCGCCCGCTGGCTGATCTGGGTGCATTTTGCCGAAACCATCAGCCAGCATGCGGCGACGCTGACCCAGCAGCATGTCATGCTGTATGAAGACAGCATGCGTTCGCCGGTGGTGACCCGGCTCGAGGCCAAGCGGCTGGCCAAATGCTATGGCGCGCTCGAGGCCGGGTTGGCGGATGGACGGGTGTCGTTGCTGGCGGGCGGGTTTTCGGCGGCCGACATCTCGGTCGGGCAGGCGGTGTATATGGCACGGCATTTCGCCCCGATCGAACCTTTTGCGGCGCTGATG
>CAYYMJ010000064.1:10005-12780 GCA_964472855.1 uncultured Rhodobacterales bacterium
GGCCTGCGGCCCTTGGGCCCTGCGCAGAGCACCGCACACACCCCCATGAGACACAATGACCACCGCCCTTGGTTGACCCCCCTCGCGGGCGGGTCTAAACCCCGAAACCGAGCTGTCCGTGTCCGTCGGGCGCATCAGAGGAGCCGCCGCACGTGGAAGACCTTCTGCGAGAATATCTGCCGATCCTTGTCCTTCTGATCGTTGCGGCGGGTCTGGGGATCGTCCTGATCCTGGCCGCCGTCGTGCTGGCGGTCCGCGCCCCCGACCCCGAAAAGGTGTCGGCCTATGAATGCGGCTTCAACGCCTTCGACGATGCCCGGATGAAGTTCGACGTCCGCTTCTACCTGGTGGCGATCCTGTTCATCATCTTCGACCTTGAAATCGCCTTCCTGTTTCCCTGGGCCGTGGCCTTTCCGGACATGACCGATGTCAGCTTCTGGTCGATGATGGTCTTCCTTGGCGTCCTGACCACGGGCTTTGCCTATGAATGGAAGAAGGGGGCGATGGAATGGGAGTGAGCACTGCGGCAAACGACGCCGGCGCCGACCGCGAGGTCGCTACCGGAGCGCTGAACCGCGAGTTGCAGGACAAGGGGTTCCTGCTGACCACCACCGAAGACCTGATCAACTGGGCGCGCACCGGCTCGCTGCACTGGATGACCTTCGGGCTGGCCTGCTGCGCGGTCGAGATGATGCATACCTCGATGCCGCGCTACGATGCCGAGCGTTTCGGCATCGCGCCGCGCGCGTCTCCGCGCCAGTCGGACGTGATGATCGTCGCCGGCACGCTGACCAACAAGATGGCTCCGGCCCTGCGCAAGGTCTATGACCAGATGCCCGAGCCGCGCTATGTGGTCTCGATGGGATCGTGCGCCAACGGCGGCGGCTATTACCACTACAGCTATTCGGTGGTGCGCGGCTGTGACCGCATCGTTCCGGTCGACATCTACGTGCCGGGCTGCCCGCCGACCGCCGAGGCGCTGCTTTACGGTCTGTTGCAATTGCAGCGCAAGATCCGCCGCACCGGCACCATCACCCGCTGAGGGAGACGAGAGACATGAGCGAAGCGCTGCGCGAACTGGGCGCCCATATCGAGGCCAGGCGCCCCGATTGTGTTCTTGGCTGGGACGTGACCAACGGCGAGCTGACGCTGCGGGTGGCGCTGGCCGCGCTGGTGTCGCTGACCGAGTTCCTGAAGGCTGACAACCGCTGCCGCTTTTCGACGCTGGTCGACGTGACCGCCGTCGATTATCCGGCCCGCGAGGCGCGCTTTGACGTGGTCTACCACTTCCTGTCGATGTTCCAGAACCACCGGATCCGGTTGCGCGCCGCCGTGCGCGACGACGAAATGGTGCCCTCGATCACCGAGGCGTTCCCGGCCGCCAACTGGTTCGAGCGCGAGGTGTTCGACATGTATGGCCTGTTTTTCTCGGGCCACCCGGACCTTCGCCGCATCCTGACCGACTATGGCTTTCGCGGCCACCCGCTGCGCAAGGACTTTCCCACCACCGGCTATACCGAAGTGCGCTATGACGAGGCGCAAAAGCGCGTGGTCTACGAGCCGGTGAACCTTGTGCAGGAATACCGGCAGTTCGATTTCATGTCGCCCTGGGAAGGGGCCGACTATGTGCTGGAAGACAAGCAAAGCGGAGGCGCGGCCTGAGCATGGGCGCCGCAGGTGGCATTACATCGGTCCGGCCGGGCGGGCGCCATGGCTGGTGACCCGACCCTGCTGTTCGGCATCGGTGCCACCAAGGCCGGCACCTCGTGGCTGCACGACTATCTGGCCGGCCACCCCGAATGCCGCCTCAGCCTGCTGAAAGAACTGCACTATTTCGACAGCATCGACGCTGGCCGGCGCGAAAAGCGCGCCATCGAGGTTGATGCGATGATCGAAAGCTTTGCCGGGCGCGCCGGTCGCGGCGACAACCGCGACTATCGCCGCGCCATGCTGGCCGATCTCAGGGCCTGGGCCCCGGTGGCACGGGCTGGCGACGAGGCGGCCTATCTCGACTTTCTGCGCGCCGGCGCCGGCGACACCGCCCGCGTCGTGGGCGATGTCACGCCGTCCTATGGCATGCTGTCGGCTGAACGGCTGGCCCGCATGGCGCGGATGGCGCCGGCGGTGCGCTTTGTCTATCTGCTGCGCGACCCGGTCGACCGGCTGTGGAGCCATGTGCGCATGATCGCCAGGCGCCGCAACGCCGACGCCAGCCCGCAAGAGTTGGCCGCCGCGGCGGGGCGCATCCTGCGCCGGGCCTTGCGCGGCAAGGAAGACCATATCATCGCACGCGGCGACTATGCCGGCGCGCTGGCCCGGCTGTGGCAGGCGACCGAACCGCGCCAGCGGCTGGTGCTGTTCTTCGAAGAACTGTTCCGCCAGCCGACCATCGACCGGCTGTGCGCGTTTCTGGGCCTGACGGCGCATCCGGCCGATTTCGACCGCCAGGTTCATGCCGGGGTCGCCGCCGGGCTGAACGGCAACCTCAGGGCCGAGGCGACAGCCTTTCTGACCCCGCAATATGATGCGGTGAACACGTATTTGGGCCGTGTGCCCGGGGCCTGGACCGGCCTGAGGACAGGGGTGTGACCATGGACGGACAATTCGAAGACGCCCTGACCGGCGAACAGAAGATCCGCAATTTCAACATCAACTTCGGGCCTCAGCACCCGGCGGCGCACGGGGTGCTGCGGCTGGTGCTGGAACTGGACGGCGAAATCGTCGAGCGTTGCGATCCGCATATCGGCCTGCTGCATCGCGGCACCGAAAAGCTGA
>CAYYMJ010000065.1:0-1062 GCA_964472855.1 uncultured Rhodobacterales bacterium
CGAGGGCCAGAACGATGGCGCCGATCATTGCGACGGCGCGGTTGCGTCGTCGGCCCGGGCGTCATCGGTCGCCGCCGGATCGGCGACGGCCGGCAGTTCGGCCGGCGGCAGGACCACGCCGTTGGGCGTTTCCGATTTCAGATAGTCGAAAAAGGCGCTGTCTGGTGACAGCACCATGGTCGAATTGCTGCCCTTCAGCGCACGCTGGTAGGCGGTCAGCGACCGATAGAAATCAAAGAATTCAGGGTCCGAACCATACGCCGCGGCGAAGATGGCGTTTCGGTTGGCGTCCGCCTCGCCGCGGGCGATTTCGGCTTCCTTGCGGGCCTTGGATTCAATTTCGACCACGGTTCTGTCGGCAAGCGCGCGCACGCGCTGCGCCGCTTCTTCACCGCGGGCGCGTTCATCGGTGGCCTCGCGCACACGTTCGGCCCGCATCCTGTCGAAGGTTGCGGCAAGGTTCTGGTCCGGCAGGGCCGTCTGCTTGAGGCGCACGTCGACCACGTCGAGACCAAGGGCTTCGCCCCGGCTGCGGCTGGCGTCACGGATGCGAACCATCAGGTCGGCCCGGTCCGAGGACAGGATGGTGTTTGACGTCACCCCGTCCGAACCCAGAACCGCCCGGGTCTGGGTGGTCAGAATCGATGCCATGCGGTCTTCGGCCAGACTCAGCCCGCCGGCGCCGACGGCCTGGCGGAACTTGACCACGTCCGAGATCCGATAGCGGGCGAAGGCGTCGACGATCAGGCGCCGGTCGTCAGAGGGCGTGACCTCGATCGTGTCGGTTTCCAGCGACAGGATGCGGTCGTCATAGCGCACGACTTCCTGAATCAGCGGGATCTTGAACGCGAGGCCCGGGTCTTCCTTGACCCGCTTGATCTGGCCAAATTGCAGGACCAGCGCCTTTTCGCGTTCGTCCACGATGAAGATCGACGACATAAGCGCCGCGACCACGATGACGGCGAGGCCGACAAGAATGGGAATTCGGCGCATCAGTTGCCTCCCGTTGCGCCGCGGCGCAGTTCGTTGAGCGGCAGATAGGGCACGACCCCCTGGCCGGCG
>CAYYMJ010000065.1:1162-4101 GCA_964472855.1 uncultured Rhodobacterales bacterium
TCGACCGAGCGTTCTTCGGGTTTGACCGAGTAGAAGCTGGAAAACGCCCACAGGCCGGCCAGCAACAGCACACCGACGCCGATGGTCCCGCGCGACAGGGCGGGGCCCGAGCCGCCGCCACCGCCGCCGCCGCCGTTTGGCCTGGAGCGACCGCCCCGGCCGCCCATCAGAACGCGCAGTTGTTCCTGCCCCTTCTTGACGATTTCATCGATATCCGGAACCTGAGGTCCGTCTCCACCGGGGCGCCGCTGACCACCGGGTCGCCGGTCGTCGTTGTCGCCGTCGCCGCCCCGTGGGCCGCCGCCCCAGGGTCCGCCATTATTGCTGGCCATCTAGCCCAAATCCTTTTCGTCGGTCGGTATACACGCCATCTGGTCAATAACGACGCGCAATTCAAGCGCTTCTGACCGGATTGCGCATGGTCACGAGTTCTTCGGCGATCGTCGGGTGCACCGCAACGGTGCGGTCGAAATCCTCTTTCGTCGCGCCCATCCTGATGGCAATGGCCACCATCTGGATCAATTCGCCCGCCCCGTCGGCCACGATATGACACCCCAGAACCCTGCGACTGTCGCGGTCGACGATCAGTTTGAACAGCACTCGTTCGGACCGGCCGATGTAGGCGTCCTTCATGGGGGTGAAGGACGCGCAGTAGACATCGATCGGCCCGGCGTCGGCCGCGTCTTCCTCGGTCATGCCGACATAGCCGTATTCGGGCTGGGTAAAGACGGCGCCGGGCACACAGTCGTGATCGGGCTTGACGGCGCGTCCGCCGAATACCGTGTCGGCGAATGCGTGGCCCTCGCGGATGGCCACCGGGGTCAGGTTGATGCGGTCGGTCACGTCGCCCACCGCAAAGATCGACGGCACGTTGGTCTGCGACCAGTCGTCAACGATGATCTGGCCCTTGCGGCCCAGCGTCACGCCTGCCTCTTCCAGCCCCAGTCCGCCGGTGCTGGGCTGGCGGCCGGTGGCATAGATGACCGCGTCGAAAACCTCTTGCCGCCCGTCGCTGGCCTTGACCCGAATGCCGCCCGGATCGCGGCGCAACTCTTGCACGTCGGCGCCCACATGCAGCTTGACGCCCGATCCTGCGATCAGTTCGGCGATGTGGCCGCGCACCTCGTCGTCGAACCCGCGCAGAATCTGGGCGCCGCGATAATACTGGGTCACATCCACGCCCAGCCCGTTGAGGATGCAGGCAAATTCGCAGGCGATATAGCCGCCGCCGACGATCAGCACCTTGCCGGGCAGGGTTTCGAACTTGAAGATGTCGTTCGAGGTCAGCGCCAGTTCGTGGCCCGGCGTTGCCACCGGCACGAAGGGGTGGCCGCCGGTCGCGACAAGGATATGGCGGGCCGTGCGTCGCGTGCCGTCGGCAAGCTCGACCGTGTGCGGGTCGACGACCCGGGCCCGCTGGTCGTGGATCTCGACCCCGGCCGAGCTGAGCCCGCGCCGGTAGGCCGCCTCGAGCCGCGACAGTTCGGCGTCAAGGCGCTGGCGGAAGGCCGGCCAGTCGAAGCCGCCGAGCGATGTGTCCCAGCCATAGGACGCGGCATTCGCGACCTGGTCGCGGAAGCCCGACGCGAAGACCATCAGTTTCTTCGGCACGCAGCCGCGGATCACGCAGGTGCCACCCATGCGATATTCTTCGGCCAGCGCCACGTTGGCGCCATGCTCGCCCGCGGCGATGCGCGCGGCGCGCACGCCGCCCGATCCGCCGCCGATGACAAACAGGTCATGGTCAAATCCGCTCAACTGCACTCTCCCGCTGGACTCTCGGCGATATGGCACGCCGGCGCGCGAAATCCAACGCGCGGCGCGGTCTGTGGGCCGGGGATGCCTCCGGCGGGGATATTTTCGGACAGAAGTAGCGGGTGCGGCGCGTCAGTCGCCGATGTCGCCGAACAGGTTGGAGCTTTCGACAAATTCGATCCGGTCCTCGCGCGTTGTGCCGGCGTTGATGTCCTGAACCTCGACCCGTCCGTCGGCCTGACCGATGATGACCACGTCGCAGATATCGATGAAGAGCCCGTTTTCGACCACGCCGGGGATCTGGTTGAGCACCAGCGCCAGCTGGCGCGCGTTGCCGATGCGGTTGAGATGCAAATCGACGATGTGATTGCCCTCGTCCGTGACAAAGGGGCGGTCGCCGGCCAGCCGCAGGGTCGCGCTTTCGCCCAGCACGTCGAGCGAGGCCAGCGTTTCCTCGAGCAGGGCCTTGGTGGTCTGCCAGCCGAAGGGCACGACCTCGACCGGCAGCGGAAAGGCGCCGAGGCTTTCGACCTGCTTGGTCTTGTCGGCGATCACCACCATCTGGTCGGACGCGGTGGCGACGATCTTTTCCTGCAGCAGCGCGCCGCCGCCGCCCTTGATCAGGTTCAGTTCGGCGTCAAACTCGTCGGTGCCGTCGATGGTCAGGTCCAGCCATTTGGCGGCGTCCAGCGAGGTGACGGTGATGCCGACGTCGCGGGCAAGCTCGGCCGTGCGGGTCGACGTGGGCACGCCGGTGATGTTGAGGCCGCCTTCGCGCACCATCTCGCCCAGGCAACGCACCAGCCACGCTGCGGTCGACCCGGTGCCGAGCCCGACGCGCATGCCGTCTTCCACGAAGTCGCAGGCCCGCCTGGCCGCAACGAATTTGGCCGTGTCAATCGGTGACAGCTGCCCAACCATGTTCGAACCCCCGGTTTTTCGCTAGTCTTATAGGCAAGACAGGCAGATGCCGCGAGAGGAAAGCGGCGGCGTTGGATAGGGGAGGCCGAGCCGGTGGGCGAATTCGATGCGAAATCCGCGCAGTTTCTGGACGAAGCCTATCTGGGCATGGATTTCCAGGCCCGGCGCCGGGCAAATTTTGCGGCGCTCGACCCGCGCCCGGGCGAGGCGATTCTCGATGTCGGCTGCGGCACCGGGCATCTGGCCGAAGACCTGTCCCGCGC
>CAYYMJ010000065.1:4201-12773 GCA_964472855.1 uncultured Rhodobacterales bacterium
TCGGCCATTCACTGGGACAGTTTCATCTGGCACAGCGATCACCCCGAACGCATGCGGCGCATGATGCAGGCCTATGACACCCACATGCTGTATCGGGCGCTGCCCGAGGCCTTGCCCGGCGGGCTGGGCCGCGCCGGGTTCGCCTGTGACCGCATCCTGCCGCTGAGTGTTTGCGACACCTGGTTCAAGCCCGACGGTTTCGCCGCCCTGACCCACGTGATGATGGCCCGTCACGCCCGGCGGCAGGGGGGCATTCCCGAAGCCGAAATCGCGGCCTGGGCCGCGGAACAGCATGACCTGGCCGCCGCCGGGCGCTTTTTCTTTTCGGTGACCCATTTCATTGCGGTGGCGCGCAAGCCCGGTTAGTGGATCGACCGAAACATTTTCATCCCGCCGCCGGGCGAGACTTTCATCATAAATCATTCAAATGTTTTGATAAGTTGATGCAAAGTGAAAATGCTGGTGGCTCGAAACGTCAGATTCGATCCACCGGGGCGGCCCCGGTTCGGCTTTGCCGCCGGGTTGGTCGTTTTCGGGATGGTCGGCGCGGCGGAATGCGCACAGTTACGGCCAATTCCGGAGGCAAAGGGGGCAAGGATGTTCCTGTCGGTATTCGAGATGTTCAAGGTCGGGGTCGGGCCGTCGTCGTCGCACACGATGGGCCCGATGCTGGCGGCGGCGCGGTTTCTGGACATGTTGCGGGCGTCGCCGTTTTCCGTGCATGGGGTGCGGGCCAGCCTGCATGGCTCGCTTGCCTTTACCGGCGTGGGCCACGCCACCGACAAGGCGGTGTGCCTTGGGCTGGCCGGCATCACGCCCGAGGGGTTCGACCGCGCCGCCGCCGATACGGCCCTGGCCGCCATGTCGGCCAGCGGCAGCGTGTCGCCCCCCGGCCTGGGCACGCTGCGCTTCGATCCGGGCCGCGATCTGATCTTCGACTATGACGGCCCGCTGCCCGGCCATGCCAACGCGATGCGGCTGATGGCCACCGACGCGCAGGGCGACGTGATCCTGACCGAGACCTTCTATTCCATCGGCGGCGGCTTTGTGCTGACCGAGGCCGAGCTGGCCGCGGCAGACGGTGACGATGGCACGTCAGCGGTTCCACATCCATTCCGCACGGCGGCGGAAATGTTGGAAATGTGCAATCAGCGCCGGAAGAGCATCGCGGATCTCAAACGTGACAACGAATTGTCGCGAATGGGATTGTCGGATTTGAGCAACGGGCTTGACCGTATCTGGGCGGTGATGGACGCCTGCATCACCCGCGGGCTGGACGGGGCCGGCACCCTTCCCGGCGGGCTGAAGGTGCGACGGCGGGCCGGCGAGATCCATGCAGCCCTGCAGGCTGAACAAGGGTTGAACCTGACACCGCCACATACGGTCAACGACTGGATCGGCGTTTATGCCATGGCGGTGAACGAAGAAAATGCCGCCGGAAACCAGGTGGTCACGGCCCCGACCAACGGCGCGGCCGGCGTGGTTCCGGCCACCATCCGTTACTGGCTGGACCATGTGCCGGGGGCGTCGCGGGCGCGGCTGCCGGATTTCCTGCTGACCGCGGCGGCCATTGGCGGGCTGGTGAAATTCAACGCCTCGATCTCGGGCGCCGAATGCGGCTGCCAGGCCGAGGTTGGCTCGGCCGCGGCCATGGCGGCGGCTGGGCTGGCCGCCGTTCTGGGCGGCACACCGGAACAGGTTGAAAACGCCGCGGAAATTGCGCTGGAACACCACCTGGGAATGACCTGCGACCCGGTAAAGGGGCTGGTGCAGGTGCCCTGTATCGAGCGCAACGGCCTGGGTGCGGTCAAGGCGGTGGCGGCGGCGTCGCTGGCGCTGCGTGGCGACGGACGCCATATCGTTTCGCTGGACGCGGCCATCGAAACCATGCGCCAGACCGGCAATGACATGAGCGAGAAATACAAGGAAACCTC
The DNA here is from genome assembly GCA_964472855.1 of uncultured Rhodobacterales bacterium. GTDB lineage: Bacteria > Pseudomonadota > Alphaproteobacteria > Rhodobacterales > Rhodobacteraceae > Tranquillimonas. The sequence goes on from CAYYMJ010000065.1 coordinate 6,136, forward strand.
GTTGGGGGGGCTGGCGGTCAACGTTCCCAACTGCTGAGCCGAAAGGGTTTGCCTGAACCGCGCCGCGGCCCTAGCGTCTCGGGATGCAAAACGACCGGCCCATCCTGGGGATCCTCTTCATGCTTGGGTTTTGCATGTTGGCACCCCTTGGCGACAGCATGGCCAAGCTGCTGGCGGCCAAGCTGGCCATCGTCTATCTGCTGACCTTTCGCTTCATCGCGCAGGTCCTGTTGCTGGCCCCGATCATGGCCGTGCGCGGCTGGCGGCTGAACCTGTCGCGCCGGGTGTGGCGGATGACGGCGCTGCGCACGTTGCTGCATATTGTCGGGATCGCGGCTATGTTCACGTCGCTGATCTATCTGCCGCTTGCCGACGCGGTGTCGATTGCCTTCGTGATGCCCTTTATCCTGCTGCTGCTGGGCAAGGTGTTTCTGGCTGAAGAGGTTGGCTGGCACCGGCTGGGCGCCAGCGCGGTGGGTTTCGGCGGCACCCTGCTGATCCTGCAGCCCAACCTGGCCGAGGTCGGGTTGCCGGCGCTGTTGCCGCTGGTGGTTGCGGTGGTGTTTGCGGTGTTCATGCTGGTGACCCGCAGCATTGCCAAAGAGGTCGACGCCTTCACCCTGCAGGCGGTTGGCGGGGCCATGGCGGCGCCGCCGCTGGTGCTGTTGGCGTTGTTTACCGGGCCGGGCCTGCCCGTGCTGACCGGGGCCGATTGGCTGTTTCTTGCGCTGCTTGGCGCCGCCGGGACCACGGGGCATCTGATGATGACCTGGAGCCTGCGCTTTGCCCCGGCCTCGACGCTTGCCCCGATGCAGTATCTCGAGATCCCGGTGGCGACGCTGTTTGGCTGGGCGCTGTTTTCCGATCTGCCCAGAGGGGCCGCGGCGGCCGGCATCGCGGTCACGGTGGCGGCGGGGCTTTATGTCATCGCGCGCGAGCGCCGGCTTCAGCGTGCCACGCCGCCAGCAACGACGCCAGCGCCGCCCGCGGCAGAATGACCAGCATCCCGTCACTGTCGAACGCCAGTTGAACCGGCCCGGTCACCCGGTTGCTGGTGCCGACCGTGCCCATGGGCGCAAGAACAAGGTCGTCGATCGGCCAGGCCAGTCCGGTTGATCGCCCGCCGACCGGGCGCAGCGGAAACAGCGACAGGCGGCTGCCGACCGGCAGGTCGATGGTCAGGGCGCGGGCGTGAAAGATGATGTCGCTGTCGTCGATGACAACGGCGCGCCGCCCGGGATACCGGGCCAGCGCCGCGAGAACCGCCAGCATATGGTCGGCCCGCCCGCCGGTAAAGCCGGCGCACAGGATCGCCGGTGCCTCGATACGTGACAGGCATTTTTCGAAATCGGTGTCGTCCTGCCCGGCCAGCGCAACCACTCGGGGCGGCGGCAGTGCACGGCGCGCCGCGTCGCTGACACTGTCGAGGTCGCCGATCAGCCAGTCAGGCGTCAGCCCCGCCGCCAGCGCCCGGTCGGCGCCCGCATCAGCCGCCACGACCGTCGGCGCCGATTCTCGCAACAATGCCAGCAGATCGGCCGGAACAATGCCGCCTCCGATCACCAATACTGGTTCCAAACTGGATACAATCACCGGTTCACCACTAGGATTAAGGCGCTGCTAACCAACACTTCACATTCTGGCCCAGAAATGACGCCGCAATTATCGCAGTTCTGATCAGATCGGCGAACCCGGGCGTGGTAGAGATGTAACCGCTGGAGCGGGGGCGAAGGCGAGGAAACTATGGTGTCATCCAACCAAATACTGACCGTTTCATACGGAACGTTCTCGTGCACCCTCGAAGGGTTCGATGACCCGTTTAACACGATGAAATCCATCGCGGAATACTTCCGCAATCTGGCGTCGGAAGATCGCTTTTTCGGGGCCGAACCGCCACAGCCCGATGCCGAGATGCTGGGCCGTATCGCCCAGCGCCAGGTGCAGCATCGGGTCGAGGCCGAGGTTCAGGACCGCGACATCGTCTTGCGCCAGATCACGCGCGAAGACCCGGCCACGCTGGCCCCGCCACAGCCCGAATCACAGCCCGAATCACCGCCCGAACCGGTGTTCGAGGCCGTTGACAGCGTCGACAGCCGGCTCGGCCGTATCCGTGATGCCGTCACCCGTGCCCGCGCCGACCGCGACACGATCGAGGGCACCTATGAGGAAGACGAGCCCACCGTCTCCAGCCCCTATGCCACGATTGAAGAGGCTTTTTCCGGCCCCGCCTTTCCCGCCGGCGACAAGAACAGCGACCTGCCCCAAGACGACCTTGCCGACGTTGCCGAGCTTGCCGATCGTCTTGACGACGAAAGCGAACCTCAGGTGCCGCTGGCCGAGGCGCTGGCCGATGACGACGGCGCGCAGCCGGGCGCGGTGACCGACGACGCGCTGGCCGGGCTGGAAATCGACCAGCCGGCACCGGCACCGGCACCGGCGCCCACGACACCCCTGCGCCGCGTCGCCCCCCGCGAGGCACCGCGCACCACGGACGAGCCGGCGATCGCCGCCGAAGATGACGACACGATGGACATCGCCAGCATCCAGGCCGCCGTTCGTGCCGAAGAGATTGCGCCCGAAACTGCCCCCGCCCCCGAACCTGCCGCTGCGCCCGCGCCCGCCGCGCCGGCGGCGCAGGACCAGCCCGCCGCCCGCATCATCCGGCTCAAGCGCAGCGACTTTGACGCCGCCATCTCGTCGGGCGAGCTTGAGGCGCTGGAACAGGACCGCGCGGCTGACCCGGACGACGACACAATTGCCAGCTTTGCCGCCGCCGAGCGCGAGGCCGAAGAAGCCGAAATCGCCGCCAGCCACGACGAACCGCTGGTTCTGGGTCAGGGTGAGGCGCTGGAAACCGATATCCGCGACATCATCGGCGGCACGTCGCTAAGCGACGACGAAGAGGAAGAGCTGCTGCGCGAACTGGCCAACGTCGAACGCGACGCCGCGGAAGAGGCGGCGCGGCTGGGCGCCGCCGCCCAGGCCGACGCCCCGGACGAAGACGCGGCCATCAGCCGGCTGATGTCGCAGACCGACGAAGAGTTCGACGATTCCGAAGGTTCGCGCCGCCGTTCGGCCATCGCGCACTTCAAGGCGGCCGTCGCCGCGACCAAGGCCGATGGCGGCCCGGCGCAGCGCGACGACAAATCGCGGCTGAACCAGTATCGCGACGATCTGGCCCAGGTCGTGCGCCCGCGCCGCCCTCAGGAAAAGCGTGCGCCGCACGTGCGGCCCGAAGACCCGGTCGACCGCCCTGCCCCGCTGGTGCTGGTCAGCGAACAGCGCATCGACGAATCCGATGGCGGCGACCGCGATGACCAGGTGCGCCCGCGCCGGGTGTCGGCCATGCGCACCGCCCCTGTCGATGCCGGCAGCAGCGCCGCTCCGGTCGACTTCGCCGCCTTCGCCCAGCAGGCGGGGGCCCAGCAATTCGATGAACTGATCGAGGCTGCCGCGGCCTACAGCACGCTGGTCAGCGGCCGCGACAGCGCCTCGCGCCCGGAAATCCTGCGCTTTGCCGCCACGGCGCCCGGCATGAGCAACGTCAGCCGCGAAGAAGGCTTGCGCGAATTCAGCCTCGCCCTGCGCGCCGGCCGCATCGAAAGACTGGGGGGCGGGCGTTACCGCGTCAGCAGCGACGCGCCAATGGCCAAGCTTGCCCGCGCCATCGGCTAGGGCTGGGGGCCGCCGCTAATCCTCGTCGCGGGGGTCGGGCTTGCCGATCCCGCGAAACACCGCCCGGAAGGGCAGCGCCCAGACGATGCCCAGCGCGACATAGATCGCCAGCTCGACCAGACCGCCCGGCCGGTCCAGCCAGCCCACGAGTGTGGTCGCCACAACGATATAGGCCGGCAGCCCGACCAGAAGGATCAGCAGCGTCAGGCGCCGGCGGGTCTTGTATCTCAGCGCCATCAGTCGGCAAACGGGTCGGTGACAAGGATGGTGTCTTCGCGCTCGGGGCTGGTGGACAGCATCGCGACCGGGCAGCCGATCAGCTCTTCGACGCGGCGCACATACTTGATCGCGTTGGCCGGCAGGTCCGCCCAGCTGCGCGCGCCCATCGTGCTTTCGCTCCAGCCCGCCACGGTTTCATAGATCGGCGTCACCCGTGCCTGCTGGTCGGCGGCGGTGGGCAGATAGTCCAGCCGCTGGCCGTCAAGCGCATAGCCGACACAGATATTCAGCGCGTCAAAGCCGTCCAGCACGTCCAGCTTGGTCAGCGCGATGCCGTTGACGCCCGAGGTCACGCAGGTCTGGCGCACCAGAACCGCATCGAACCAGCCACAGCGGCGCTTGCGCCCGGTCGTGGTGCCAAATTCATGCCCGCGCTCGCCCAGCCGCTGGCCGTCGGCGTCAAACAGCTCGGACGGGAACGGCCCTTCGCCGACCCGGGTTGTATAGGCCTTGACGATGCCCAGCACGAAATCGATGCCCCCGGGGCCGATGCCGGTGCCCGTGGCCGCCTGCCCGGCGATGACGTTGGACGAGGTCACGAAAGGATAGGTTCCGAAGTCGATGTCCAGCAGCGCGCCCTGGGCGCCTTCGAACAGGATGCGCTTGCCGGCCTTGCGCTGGGCGTTCAGCACCTTCCAGACCGGCGCGGCAAAGGCCAGGATGGCCGGCGCGATCTCTTTCAGCGCCGTGATCAGCGCGTCGCGGTCGACCGGACCCAGACCCAGCCCCATGCGCAGCGCGTTGTGATGCACCAGCGCCCGGTCGACCCGCAGCGCCAGCGTCGCATCGTCGCCAAGGTCGGCCACGCGAATCACGCGCCGGCCCACCTTGTCTTCATAGGCCGGACCGATGCCGCGTCCGGTGGTGCCGATCTTGGCCACCGACGTCTGGTTTTCGCGCGCGCGGTCAAGTTCGCCATGCAGCGGCAGGATCAGCGGCGTGTTCTCGGCGATCATCAGCGTCTCGGGCGTGATCGCCACGCCCTGGGCGCGAATGGTCTCGATCTCCTGCAACAGGTGCCAGGGGTCCAGAACCACGCCGTTGCCAATGACCGACAGCTTGCCGCCGCGCACCACGCCCGAAGGCAGCGCGTGCAGCTTGAAGACCTCGCCGTCGATGACCAGCGTGTGCCCGGCATTGTGCCCGCCCTGGAACCGCGCCACCACATCCGCCCGCTGGCTTAGCCAGTCAACGATCTTGCCTTTCCCCTCGTCGCCCCACTGGGCGCCAACGACGACCACGTTCGCCAAGGCCGATCTCCTTCATGAAATTGAACCCGCGCCCCTATATACCGCGCCCGGGCAGGGTGAAAGGGCGGGGCGTTGCGACATCTAGGGCTGGACAGACACCCCGGGTTTTTGCAATGCGGTGTCGTGAACTGAGGACAACACGCCATGGGCTTCCTGTTACGCTGGATTTTCGCTTTCCTGCTGGTGGCGGCAACCTTCAACCCCACCGAGTGGAATTTCATCACCTGGACCGGCGCCCACTGGGCCACGGGCCCGAAATCACTGGCGGTGCTGTTCGGGCTGGTCCTGCTGGTCGGCTATATCATCTACCTGCGGGCGACGCTGCGGTCGATCGGGGCGATCGGCGCCATGATCGTGGCGGCGCTGGTGGCGTCGCTGCTTTGGGTGGCGTCCGATTTCGGCATCCTGCAACTGGACAACGCGGCCACCAACACCTGGCTGGGAATTTTCGCGCTGTCGATCGTGCTGGGCATCGGCCTGAACTGGAGCCGGGTGCGCCGGCGTCTGTCGGGGCAGGCCGACGTGGACGACGTCGAAGAATAGGGCTGGATCTGCGGCACCGCCAACGCCAAGGTCGGCCCATGCCGCATGACCACGACCACGCCCACGCCCACCCGCACAGCCTGCTGCCGCCCGAGCCCGAGCTTCGGGTCAGGGCGCTGGAAACGATCCTGACCGAAAAGGGGCTGATCGACCCGGCCGCGCTGGACGAGATCATCGACATCTACCAAAACCGCATCGGCCCGCAGAACGGCGCGCGGCTGGTGGCCCGCGCCTGGACCGACCCGGCGCTGAAGGCGCGCCTGCTGGACGATCCCATGCCCGACCTGATCCGGCTGGGCTATTACGGGCGTCAGGGCGAGCATATGGTCATTGTCGAGAATACCGCGACCACCCACAACATGGTCGTGTGCACCCTGTGCAGTTGTTACCCATGGCCGCTGCTGGGCATTCCGCCAAAATGGTTCAAATCCGACGCCTACCGCGCCCGCGCGGTGCGCGAACCGCGCAAGGTTCTGGCCGATTTCGGGGTAGCATTGCCCGAAGACAAGACCGTGCGCGTGTGGGATTCGACAGCCGAGATCCGCTATCTCGTGTTGCCCGAACGCCCCGCCGGCACCGACGGGTTCAGCGAAGACCAGCTTGCCGTGCTGGTGTCGCGCGACGCGATGATCGGCACCGCGCTGGCCGGGGCCCCGGCATGACCCGGGTTCACGACATGGGCGGGCGTTTCGGTGACGGCCCCGTCCGCCCCGAGCCGCCGACGGTCAATATCGGCGCCGCATGGGAGGCCCGCGCTCTGGCGCTGGTTCTGGCCGCCGGCGCCGCGCGGCTGTGGAATATCGATGAAAACCGCCATGCCCGCGAATCGCTGGCCCCGGCCGACTATGCGCGCTTTGGCTATTACGAGAAATGGCTGGCCGGGATGGCCGA
>CAYYMJ010000066.1:0-12760 GCA_964472855.1 uncultured Rhodobacterales bacterium
ATCATGCGGGCCGAAAAGGGCTTTATCATGATCGGCGACGAAAGTGACGGCACGGTCATTCCGCAGGATCTGGGGCTGCACTGGGCGATCTCGAAGAAAAAGGACGACTATCTTGGCAAGCGCGCGCAGGCGCGGTCGCACATGACCGACCCCGAGCGTTGGCAGCTTGTGGGGCTGGAAACCGAGGATGGCTCGGTCCTGCCCGAGGGCGCCTATGCGGTCGAGCCGGGCCACAACGCCAACGGGCAGCGCAACGTGCAGGGGCGCGTGACCTCGACCTATCGCTCGCCGACACTGGGGCGCGGCATCGCCATGGGGCTGGTGCGGCGCGGGCCCGAGCGGATGGGCGAGACGCTCAACTTTCCCCGGATCGACGGCACGCCGGTGATGGCCAGGATCGTGTCGCCCGTGTTCCTTGACCCGGAAGGAGACCGGCAGAATGTCTGACACCACCACGGTGACCCGACTTGACGGTCGCGGGATGATCACGCTCAGGGGCGATCTGGCCAGCGCGGCGCTTGCCGCCGCTGTCAAGGGCGCGGTCGGCACCGCCATGCCCGCCGCCAACGCGGCGTTGTTCAAGGACGGGCGCGGCGCCTGCTGGATGTCGCCCGACGAATTGCTGCTGATGGTGCCCGCCGATGCCGCCGCCGCGACGGTGGCAGAACTGGACGCGGGTCTTGGCGACCAGCATCACCTTGCCGTCGACGTGTCGGACGCCCGCGCCGTCTTCCGCATCGCCGGCACCGGCGCAGGCCCGCGCGAAACGCTGGCCAAACTGACCCCGGCCGACATGTCTGCGGCCGCCTTCGCCCCCGGCAGTTTTCGCCGCAGCCGCGTGGCCCAAGCGCCGGCGGCCTTCTGGATGACCGATGACGGCGCCATCGAACTGGTGTGTTTTCGGTCGGTGGCCGATTATGTCGCCGGCATCCTTGCCGTCTCGGCCGAGCCGGCAGGGGCGGTGGGCTTTTTCTAGGACGGATCGCGTGGCGGCGGGGTTCGGCGGTCGCGCAGAACGGTCACCCGGTGCATGCAGCGGCGTTGCGGCAGATAGTCGGACACCGCGTAATGCATGGTCACCCGGTTGTCCCAGATCGCCACGTCGCCGACGCGCCAGCGCCAGCGCAACTGATCCTCGGGGCGGTTCATGTGATCGGCCAGGAAGCTTTTCAGAAGATTACCCCGGTTGGTGGTCATGCCCATGATGTGGCTGACGAAACTTTCGTTGAAGTTCAGATACTTGCGCCCCGTCACCGGATGGGTTCCGATCAGCGGGCGGATCTGGTGGCCAAAGCGGCCCATACCTGCGTTCAGCCGCTCGGACCCGCTGGCATCGTCGCGGTCCTGCCCCACGCTGTTACGGAAATCGCCCATGTCATGCACGGCGCTCAGCCCGGCCAGGTCGCGCTTGATGCCGTCGCCCAACCGGTCGTAAGCGGCGTAGCAGCTTGACCACAAGGTGTCGCCGCCGCAGTCGGGCAGCGCGCGGGCCACCAGGATCGAGGCAAACGGCTGTTCGGCCTTGAAGGTCAGGTCGGTGTGCCAGGCGTCGGTGTCCGGCGGGTTGCCGGCCCCGTTTTCCAGCCGCACGATGTTGGGAAAACCCTCGACCGAGGCATAAAGCGGGTGCGGCGCGTCGATGTCGCCGAACGCGCGCGCCAGATCCAGATGCGCCCGCGGCGTGATGTCGGTGCCGCGAAAGAACAGCACCAGATGCTGCATCAAGGCATCATGGATCGCATCGGCCAGGGCGCCGGTCAGGCCGCCCGAAAGGTCGCCATTCAGCACCTCGGCGCCGATGGCCGGGCTGATCTTGCGTGTCTTCAACATTTGCCGCGCCCCTTTGCATGCACCCATTCTAGGCCGTGCCGCGCGCCGCCGGTCAAGGCCGCCAGCGACGGGCATCAAGGCTTTTTTCGCGCACGCGTCCGCCGATTGGCCGCTTGACGACGCCGGTGCGCACCCTCAGTTAGGGACAGGAACCGCAATTGGATCTGAAGGGACACCCACAATGGCTTTTGAACTTCCCGACCTGCCCTATGCCCATGACGCGCTGGCCGCCAATGGCATGTCGCAGGAAACGCTCGAATATCACCACGACCTGCACCACAAGGCCTATGTCGACAACGGCAACAAGCTGATCGCCGGGACCGAATGGGACGGCAAGTCGCTGGAAGCGATCATCACCGGCACCTATGCCGCCGGTGCGGTGGCTCAGAACGGCATTTTCAACAACATCAGCCAGCTTTGGAACCACACCCAGTTCTGGGAAATGATGGGGCCGGGCACCAGCGCCATGCCGGGCGAGTTGGAAGCGGCCCTGAGCGAAAGCTTCGGCTCGGTCGATGCGTTCAAGGCGCAGTTTTCCGCCGCCGGTGCCGGTCAGTTCGGCTCGGGCTGGGCGTGGCTGGTGAAAAACGCCGATGGCTCGCTTGCCGTCACCAAGACCGAGAATGGCGTCAACCCGCTGTGCTTTGGCCAGACGGCCCTGTTGGGCTGTGACGTGTGGGAGCATTCCTATTACATCGACTTCCGCAACAAGCGCCCGGCCTACCTGTCGAACTTTCTCGACAATCTGGTGAACTGGGAAAACGTCGCCAGCCGGATGTAGGCCGGCCTGACAAACAGGTAATGATGCCCCGGGCGCCTGCGTTCGGGGCATATTTGTTGATACATTCGCCCGGCGGTCGGGCCGGCAGATGCCCGGGCCGGCGCGTGCGCGAAGGATTGCCCTTGGGCCCCGGTTGCGACAAATGTCGGCCACGGGTCACCTGATTTGCGCAAGGCCCGGCGCGCGGGGTTTCGGAAGGCCGGGGCGAATGACCGATGCAGGGCGTGGCGTGGCCGCGATGGTGCTGGCCTGCGTCATCTGGGGGCTGTCGCCGCTTTATTACAAGCTGTTGGCCCATATCCCGCCGATCGAGGTTCTGGCCCATCGCACGCTGTGGTCGGCGGTGATCTTTCTGCTGATCCTGCGCCTTCAGGGGCGGGCGGCGCAGCTGGGCGAGATATTCCGCCATCGCCGGGTTCTGGCGCTGACGGCGCTGGCGGCGCTGATGATCTCGGTCAACTGGTTTCTATACATCTGGTCGGTGGGGGCGGGTCATGTCACGCAGACGTCGCTGGGCTATTACCTGTTTCCGCTGGTGGCGGTGCTGCTGGGCCGGCTGGTGTTTGGCGAGGGGCTGACGGTGCTGCAATGGTTCGCGGTGGCGCTGGCGGCGCTGGCGGTGGCGACGCTGACGCTGGGCCTGCGGACGGTGCCGACCATCTCGCTGGTGCTGGCATCGACCTTCGGGCTTTACGGGATGCTGAAAAAGCGGCTCAGCACCGGGCCGGTTGTGTCGGTCACGGCCGAGGTCATCGTGCTGGCGCCGATCGCCCTGCTGGTGCTGGCGCGCGCCGGGGCAGACGGGCGGCCGGTGATGGGCGACACGTTGCAGGACGCCTTGTTGCTGTTCGCCTCGGGGGGGATCACCGCGACGCCGTTGATTCTGTTCAGCTATGCCACGCGCCGCGCGCGGCTGGCGACGGTGGGCATGGTGCAGTATCTCAACCCGACCCTTCAGTTTCTGTGCGCGGTCGTGATCTTTTCCGAACCCTTCGGCCCGTGGCACGCCGCGGCCTTTGCCATGATCTGGGCGGCACTGGCGATTTATTCGGTGGCGGTGTTGCGGCGGCCGAAATCGGCCTGAAGCGCGGTGACCAGCGCCGGCACGCTGTCGGCCACCCTGACCAGCCCGCTCAGCGCGGCATCGGCAAAGCCCTGGCGCACGACATGGTCCACAAGCGCGATCAGCGGGTCCCAGTAGCCGGCGGCGTTCAACAGATAGATCGGCTTGTCATGCAGGCCCAGTTGGCGCCATGTCAGCACCTCGAAAAACTCGTCCAGCGATCCGGCGCCGCCCGGCAGCACCACCGCCGCGTCGGCATTCATGAACATCACTTTCTTGCGCTCGTGCATGGTTTCGGTCACCACGAAACGGTCGAGGTCGCGTTTGCCGACCTCCTGCTGCAACAGATGCACCGGGATCACGCCAAAGGTGTCGCCGCCGCCGTCCTGCGCCGCCCGCGCCACCCGGCCCATCAGCCCGACGTCGCCGGCGCCGTAGATCAGGCGCCAGCGATTGGCCGCAAGCGCGCGGCCCATGGCGTCCGCACAAGCCGCGTATTCGGGCAACACGCCGTCGCGCGCGCCACAATAGACGCAGACAGAGGGGTTTTTCTGGATCATGAGATTGGCTCCGCCGGGCTTTGACCCTGCATACCGGGGTTGATATTGTCGCTCAAGCGTTGCAGGGACAGCAACGCACATGGGGATGTCGAATGGCAGGACTTGCCGGATTAGGTCTGAGTGGCGGAGCCTGGACGGCAGCAGCCGTTTCGGCCGCGGTCGCCGTTGGCGGCTACTTTGGCTATGTCGAACTGGTGGTGCCGAATGCGCAGACGCCCGAAGTTCAGTCTCTGGTCACGTCAACCGAAAGCGGCATCGCCATTTCGGGGTCGGCCCGGGCCGACAGCGCGGTTTCGGCCTATATCGACAAACAGCTGGTGGCCACGGCGCAGTCCGACAAGGAGGGGCTGTTCACGCTGACGCTGGACGTGGCGCCGGCGGCAATGCCGCGGTCGCTGAAGCTCTTGTCGCAATTCGGCGAACGTGACCCGGTCGAAAGCGCGGAAAATCCGCTGATCGCGCCGGAAGAAAGCGCGATGCTGGCAGCGGTGTCGATCGCCAACCCCGCGCCGCCGCTTGCCGAAGGGTCGCCGGCCGACACCATCTTGCGCGATATGCTGGAACGGCGCCTCGTGGCGCTGCGCCCCGAAGATCAGAGCGACGGTAATGGTGGGGCCGGCGCCGAAACCGGCGACACGCCGGGCGCGGCGACCGGTGCGGGCGAAGACGGCGCGCCGACGGCCGCCGCCAGCAACGACGCCAAGCTGGCCGAGACCGAGCCCGCCACAGTTCAGACCGCCGACGAGGGCCGCGCGCCCGGCGACGCCGGCGACCCGCCGCGCCCCGAGGCCGGGCAGGACGTGGCCGGCACGCCCGCGCCGGATGCCGACAGGGCCGTTGTGCAAGTGCCGGCCGGCACCGATGCCGCCAGCGGCGGCGATGCCCCCGGCACGCTGACCGGCGCCGATGCCGATGGCACGCCGGGCGCCGGTGACAACCCGCCCCGGCCCGAGGCCGAGCTTGCGGTGACCGAAGCGGCCGAACCGGGCGCGGGCGAGGCGGTCGCGGCCGGCACCGGCGCACCCGACCGGCCATTGGGCGTGGTCGGCACCAAGGGCGCGGCCCCGGGCGACGGGGCGCCGGCACAGGTGGCCGGAACGGCGCCGCCGCTGGCCCACGACCCGGCCGGTCTGCGCCCGGCGGTCGGCCCGGCATCGGACCTTGCCGCCCCGCCCCTGGGCGAGCGGCTGGTGGTGCGCCTGCCCGGCAGCCGTGCGGCCGTGCGCCCGCCGCCGCTGATGCCGATCGTGGCGGCCGTGATCGATCGTGCGCCCCGCCGCGTGCAGGGTGACGCGCTGTTGCGCGCCGCTGCCCTGCAACTGGCTGCGGCGCCGGCAGCGGCGGCCGAAGATGGCGCGCCTGCAACGGACACCGCCGCGGTTCAGGACGCCCGGGTCGCCGGCGACAGCCCCGGCCAGGCCGGCCAGCCGCGCAGCGGGCAGGGACCGCAGGCGCAGACGGACACCCAAGGTCTGGCCAGCGTGTCGGCGGCGGTGTCGGCCACGGGCCCCGACGGCGGCACCGCCGAGGATGTGGCCCCGGATGTCGCCGAGGTCACGGCCGATGTGCCGGACATTGCCACGGGCCCCGAACCCGCCGCCCCGGGTGCTGCCGATCGCGCCGCGCCGGTCGAGCTGGCCTCGGTCGCGCCGGACCGGCCCGCGGCCAGCGGGGTTTCGATCGACACGATCTCTTACGATGCAGAAGGGCTGATTTCACTGGCCGGCCGAGCCGGCGAGGGGCAGGTGCGCGTGTTCCTCGACAATCGCCCCATCCAGACCGCCGGCATCACCAACGACGGCCAGTGGGTCGCCGAGCTGCCGCAGGTCGACACCCGCGTTTACCAGTTGAAGGTGGTCGAGGTCTCGCAGAGCGGCGAAGTGATCTCGGAAACCACCACGCCCTTCAAGCCCGAGAGCCGGGAAGAGCTGGAGCGTCAGACCGCCAAAGCCGTGCAGCAGGATGATATCTTTGTCGTGGTGGTGCAGCCGGGCTTTACCCTGTGGCGGATCGCCAGGGAAAACTATGGCGAGGGCAACCTTTACCCGGTGGTTTTTGCCGCCAACCGTGACAAGATAAGTGACCCCGACCTGATTTATCCCGGGCAGATCTTCACGGTGCCCGACAGCGACACGGTTGATGGGGCGGTCGCGGCCAACTGATGTGATCGGGTTCGCCTGAAGCTGGCCGGGCCGGTTGCGCCGCCTTCGGCGGCGCGGTGTCGCGCCTGCGGCGCGATCCCTTTCAAGTATTTATGGAACAATGAAGCCCCGGGGTGCTGTCAGATGTCGATGATGCGCCGGATGGCGGCCTCGCGCAGGCCCGGCACCAGGGCGACGAGGCGCAGCAGGTTGGTGGTGAGGATGCGCGGGCGGTCCTGCACCATGCGGCGGCCGGCCTCGGACAGCGCCAGCGTTTGCGCGCCCGCGGCGTGGCGCGCGTCGTGATAGCCGTTCAGCGTGTCGCGGCCGATGCGGTCGGCAAGGTCGGCGGCGTCGGCAATGCCGAGGTTCATGCCGCGTCCGCCCACTGGTGAGTGGCAATGGGCCGCGTCGCCGGCCAGCGCCACCCGCCCCTGCACATAGCGGTCGACCTGCCGGACCGAGATGGTGAATTCGCCCGTCCGGCGCACGCGGCGGATATTCATGCGCTGCGGCAGGCTGTTCAGGGCGTCGGGCTGGCTGGCGATGACGCGGAACCGGTGTTCGGCCAGCGGCACCACCACGGCGACATTGCCCCGGGGCAGGAGGAAGGCGTGAAAATCCAGCGGGTCGGCCCAGTTTTCGCATTCGACGTCGGCAATCGACCAGAGGCCGGGCAGGTCGTAGCCGGGGAAGCCAAGCCCGAGGATGCCGCGCACGGTGGACTGCACGCCGTCGGCGCCGATGACATAGTCGAAATAGGCGTCGTCGCGGTCGGTGCGGGCGAGGATTCCGGTTTCGTCCTGTTCCAGGGCCTGCAGTTCGCGTTCATAGTCGACCTTGCCGCCGAGGCGTTTCAGGGCGGCGGCGATATGGGCCTCGGTCCGGTCCTGTGCCAGGCCCAGAAGCCGCGCCCGGGCGTCGTTGCCCATCGCGATGCGGGCGACGCGGCGGGCGCGCTTGTGGATGGATATGCCGGCGAAGGCGACCGCCTCGTTCCGGATGGCCGCTCCGGCGCCCGAGCGGTCGAGGATGTCCATCGAGCCGGGCAGGATGCCCACGGCACGCGACAGGCGCGACGGGCCGTCGCGCCGGTCGATGACCGTTGGAATGATCCCGCGTCGCGCAAGCTCGACCGCCGCGGTCAGGCCCGTGGGTCCCGCGCCCACGACAAGTACCCGTGCTGGCACGTGTTGTTTCCCCTCGCAATTTCTGGCTGGCTAGCACGGGGTGGCCAGGTGCGGGATAGGGGGACGCGGCATCGGTGGCGGGCTGTGTCCTTTGCGCCAGACCCGCGGTCATTCGGCTGGCAGCACCGCCTTGAGATAGGCGGCGATGGCGTCGCGGTCGGCCTGGGGCAGCCGTGAAGTCTTGTCGATGACATCGACCATCTTGCCGCCCGCGGTGTCGAATTCGGGGGTAAAGCCGCTTTTGAGATATTCGGCGATGTCGGCGGCTGACCATTGCAGCCGCGCCGGCGTGATATTGGGGGTTCGCCCGTCGTTGCCGGCCAGTCTGGCCCCGGCCAGCCAGCGGCGGGTGTCGATGCCGCCCAACCGGTTGCGGGGGCTGTGGCATTCGCCGCAATGGGCCAGCGCCTCGACCAGATAGCGTCCGCGCGTCGCGGCCGGGTCCAGCGGGCCGGTGGCCACGAACGCGGTGCGCGCGAACAGACGCTTCCAGCCGCCGAGATTGCGGCGGATCGAGAAGGGGAAGGCCACGTCATGGGGCTGGCTGGGCGTGGCGTCGGCCGGCAGGCGGCGCAAATAGGCGATCAGGTCGGCGATGTCGTCCGGGCGCGCCAGCCCATAGGCGGTGTAGGGAAAGGCCGGGAAATAGTGACGGCCATCGGGCGATACGCCTTCGGTAAGGGCCAGCGCGATGTCGGCATCCGACCATGTGCCGATGCCCGCGACCGGATCGGACGAGATATTCGGGGCGAAAAAGGTTCCAAAGTCCGAGGGGAACTTTTCTCCGCCGCTCAGGATCGGCGGGTCCGATGGCGGGGCGCCCGGTGCCGTGTGGCACGCAGCACAGCCAGCGGCCGTGAACACAATCTCGCCCCGTCCGGCGTCGCCTGCGGGCAGGGCCGCGGCGATGGCGGGGTCGAGCTTTTTCGGCGCGGTCGCCAGCCAGAAACCGGCGAAGGCGACCACGGCAAGCGCCGCGACGATCTTTGCGAATCTTGCCAAGCCGGTTCCTCGGGCCGGGTGGCGGCGGGTATCAGGGCACGCCGCCACCGGGGTTAACGGCGTTTCGCGTTCAACCGGCTGCTGAAAGCACCATCCGCTGCGTTGAAATCCGAGAGTTCAGGCAGCGTCGGGTGACCCGGGTTTGACGCGAAGCGCATTAGTTGCGGGCGCGGTAGCTGCGGTGACAGGCGCCGCAGGCTTGCCCCAGCGGCCCCATGGCGGCCTGCAGCGCGTCGAGCCCGTTGCCGGCGGCATCGGCCATGGCCGCGGCCGCCTCGGCCACCGCACCGGCCTTGGCGCCCACGTCCGAGCCCTCTTGCCAGATCGCCGGCAGGGCGCGGGTGCCCTGCATATCGGCATTCGACGTGCCGGGGATCCAGATGGTTGCCTGATTGGTCGACGTCAGCTTGGCCAGATTGCCCGCGGCCGCCATCGCGGCATCGGCGTCATAGTCGGCCTTGCCCTGCGCCATGGCGCCGAGGACCCCGATGTTGAAGCTGTAAAGCGTCATCGTCGCCTGGCGCGCCTTGACGGCGGCCTGTTGCGGCGTCTGGCCATGGCTGGCGGCCATGGCCTGCACCGCCAGCAGCGACGCGGCGATGGCAGTGGCGCCGATTATCCTGGAATAAGTCATATGACCCCCCGGTTGTTGGGCTGTGTATATGCGTTAAGCTTACGGGTGCGGCTGCGGCGCGCCAGTCAGCAATTTTGCGGAGGCACCGGCGAAAAGTGCACAACGGGAACTGGGACGATCTTCGGTTCGTGCTGATGGTGGCCGAAAGCGGCTCGGTCAGTGCGGCGGCGCGGGCGCTGGGTGTCAATCATGCCACGGTGCTGCGCCGGATTGCTGCCTTTGAAGAGACCAGGGGGGTGCGGGTGTTCGAAAAGGGGCCCAGGGGCTATGCGGTGCGCCCCGACAGTTTGCCTATCGTCGAGGCGGCGCGCGATGCCGCTGACGCGGTGGCCCGGGTGGGCGAACTGGCGCGCGGACAACGCCCGTGGGAGCGTCCGGTGCGGATTACGGCAACCGACAGTTTCTCGATCCACATCCTGCCGCCGATTGTCAGCCGGCTGGCCGCCGACCCCGAGCTGCCGCCCATCGAGGTTCATTGCACCAACGCCCGCCGCGACCTTGGGCGATTGCATGCCGACATCACGGTGCGCCCGGCCCACAAGCTGCCGCCGGATCTGTCGGGCGAGGTCGCCGGGCATCTGGGCTTTGGCGTCTATGGCGGCGCCGGCGGGGCGGGGCGCGGCTTTCTTGGCCTGTCGGGGGAAATGGCGACGTCGCCAACCGCCGAATGGCTGCGCAACCAGACCGACGACCGGCAATTCCGGCTGAGCGCCGACAGTTTTCTGGTGCTGGCCGAGTGGGCGGCGCTGGGGATGGGGCTGGCCTGGCTGCCGTGTTTCGTGGGCGAGGCGCATGAGGGGCTGGAGGCGGTTCCGGGCCAGCCGCCGCAGGCGCCGGTGCCGATCTGGGTGGCCAGCCATATTGAGCTGGCCGAAGTGCCGCGCCTGAAGATGTTGCGCGCGCGTATTTGCACCGAACTGCGCGCCATGTCGGGCGTTCTTGCCGCTGGCTGAGCGTGCGGTGGGGGCGCTGCCCCCGTCCGAAGGCGGAGCCTTCGGACCCCCCCGGGATATTTTCCGACAGAAGTAGACGCGGCCGGTTGCGGTCAGCGCGGGACGCGCAGGCGCGGATTGACGGTCAGCCAGTCGGGCCAGCCCCAGAGGCGTTCGACCGCGTAGAGCAGCGCGCAGACGGCGATGATGGCGAGCACCAGCGCCACCATGCGCGGTGACGGCGGGTGCCGTGCCCAGCGGCTGGCGCGGATCAGCCAGCGTTCGATCATGGCTGGTCGGCGGTGAAGCGCACCTTGCCGATATAGGGCAGGTTGCGGTTGCGCTGGGCAAAGTCGATGCCATAGCCGACGACGAATTCGTCGGGAATTTCAAAGCCGGTCCAGGTGGCCTTGATATCGACCTCGCGCCGCGACGGCTTGTCGAGCAGCGCGATGGTTTCCAGCCGGCGCGGCCCGCGGCTTTTCAACAGGTTGACCACGTGGCTGAGCGTGAAGCCGGTGTCGACGATATCTTCGACCACCAGCACGTCGCGCCTGCCGATTTCGCCGCGCAGGTCCTTGAGGATGCGCACCTCGCGGCTGGATTCCGTGGAATCGCCGTAAGAGGAGGCTTCGAGAAAGTCGACCTCGACATTCATGTCGAGTTCGCGCACCAGATCGGCGATGAACACGAAGGATCCGCGCAACAGCCCGACCACGATCAGCTTGTCGGTGCCGGCGAAGGCCTTGCGGATGTCGCGGCTGAGCGCTTCGACACGGGCGGCGATGGATTTGGCCGAGATCATTTCGTCGATCACGTAGGGTGGCGTCTGAGGCATTTGGGCCGATATCCCCTTGAATCTGGCGCGCTGCGTGGCAAAGGGGACAGGCACGATCGTGCAAATGTCTGCCCCGGAGCCGTTGATACGCGATGACGACCCACGCCGAAACCCGCAAGCTGCCCTACGGGGCTGGCAAAATGTATGATCTGGTCGCCGATGTGGCGCGTTATCCCGAGTTTCTGCCGTGGTGTGCCGCCGCGCGGGTGAAGCCGCCGCGTGACATGGGCGACCGGCAGGTGCTGGAGGCGGACCTGGTGATCTCGTTCAAGGTGTTCCGCGAAAAATTCGCCAGCCGGGTGACGCTGTGGCCCGACACGGGCCGGATCGACACCGCCTATCTAGACGGGCCGTTCAGGCACATGAATTCGACCTGGAAATTCCGGGATGCCGAGGGCGGCGGCTGCGAGGTGGATTTCTTCGTCGATTTCGAGTTCCGCAACCGCCTTTTGCAATCGGCGGCCGGAATGTTCTTTCACGAGGCCATGCAGCGCATCGTTCGCGCCTTTGAAGAGCGCGCCCACGATCTTTACGGTTGAGGCGGCGGCAGATCGCCGTCGGGCAGGAAAGGAACCGCCGATGTCATTCGACCGCCAGCTTGCCGAGTTTGCCGTTGCCGCCGTGCCACCGGCGGCGGCGCTGGACATCATGCGTCTGTCGCTGTTCGACTGGGCGGCCTGCGGTGTGGCGGGGTGCGACCAGCCGGTGGCGCGGGCGGTCGGGCGCATGGTGCGGGCCGAGGGCGGGGCCGGGCAGGCGGCGCTGATCGGCGGCGGGCGCGCGCCGGCGCGGGGCGCGGCGCTGGTCAACGGGGCGGCGTCGCACGCGCTGGATTTCGACGACACCCATTTCGGCCATATCGGCCACCCCTCGGTGGCGGTGCTGCCGGCGGCGCTGGCCACGGCCGAGCATGTGGGCGCGGCGGGGCCGGAGATGCTGGCGGCGGCGCTGGTGGGGGCCGAGCTGTCGGTGCGGCTGGGCCTGTGGCTGGGGCGCGGGCATTACCGGGGCGGGTTTCACCAGACCGCCACGGCCGGTGCCTTTGGCGCCACGGCGGCGGCGGCCCGGTTGCGGCGTGCCGACGTCACGCAGATGCGCATGGCGTTGGGGCTGGCGGCGACCCGCGCGGCGGGCCTGAAGTCGCAGTTCGGGACCATGGGCAAGCCCTATAACGCTGGCATCGCGGCGGCGACCGGGGTTGAATGCGCCCTTCTGGCGATGGACGGGTTCGTGTCAGAGCCCGACGGCCTGAGCGTCGCGCAGGGTTTTGGCCCGACCCATATGGGGGCTGCGGACAGCGCTGCAGCGTTGCAGGGACTGGGACGCGACTGGCTGATGGAAGCGGTCAGTCACAAGTTTCACGCCTGTTGCCATGGCACGCACGCGGCGCTCGAGGCATTGGGGGCGCTTGGCGGGGCCGGGCTGGGCGAGGTCACCGCCGTCAGGATCATCACGCATCCGGCGTGGATGAACGTGTGCAACATCCGGGTTCCGGCCACGGGGCTGGAGGCCAAGTTTTCCTATCGTTTCACCGCGGCGATGGCGCTGAGCGGCCACGACACCGGCCGGGCGGCGGGCTTTACCGACGCGCTGACCGGTGATCCGGCGCTGGTGGCGTTGCGCGACCGGGTTGACGTGGTGGCCGATGACGCCGTGGCCGAGACGGCGGCGCGGGTGCGGGTGACGCTGGCCGACGGGCGCACACTGGCGGCCGAGCATGACCTTGCGCGTCCTGTGCCGGCAGGCCAGCTACAGACCCGCCTGCGGCAAAAGGCCGGCACGCTGGTTG
>CAYYMJ010000067.1:0-1669 GCA_964472855.1 uncultured Rhodobacterales bacterium
GGTTCGTTGATGATGCGCAGCACTTCCAGACCGGCGATCTTGCCGGCGTCCTTGGTGGCCTGGCGCTGGGCGTCGTTGAAATAGGCGGGGACAGTGATGACCGCCTGGCTGACCTCTTCCCCGAGGTAACCTTCGGCGGTTTCCTTCATCTTCTGCAGGATGAAGGCCGAGATCTGGCTGGGGCTGTAATTCTCGCCCTTGACGTTGACCCAGGCGTCGCCCTGTCCGCCGTCGACGATGTTAAAGGGCACAAGGTCCTTGTCCTTGGTGACCTCGGCGTCGGTGACGCGCCGGCCGATCAGCCGCTTGACGGCATAGACGGTGTTGGACGGGTTGGTGACGGCCTGGCGTTTGGCCGACTGGCCGAC
Organism: uncultured Rhodobacterales bacterium; assembly: GCA_964472855.1. Taxonomy (GTDB): domain Bacteria; phylum Pseudomonadota; class Alphaproteobacteria; order Rhodobacterales; family Rhodobacteraceae; genus Tranquillimonas. Next base: position 369 of record CAYYMJ010000067.1, read on the forward strand.
CAGCCGTTCGTTGTCGGTGAAGGCAACGATCGACGGCGTGGTGCGCGCACCTTCCGAATTCTCGATCACGCGCGGTTGGCTGCCATCCATGATGGCAACACAGCTGTTGGTTGTTCCAAGGTCGATGCCGATGACTTTGGCCATGCTCAAAATCCTCTCGAAGGCGATTTCCGTGGGTCGGAACCCGCAATTACGGCATTCCTTCCCGATCCCAAGTATTCAACCGGGGCGAGGCCCGGTGAGGTTCCGAGCGTATATAGGCAAGGGCCATGGGCCCTGCAAGCAGCGGCCACGCGCCTTTTGTCGCAAAGATGGCAACGAGACAACGGAGTTGAGGGGCAATTGAGCGAAACCATCCGACTTGGGGCGGCGCGGCTGTGCCGGGGGCTGCTTTCGCCGCCGGAACAACAGCGGCTGGTGGCGCTGTGCCGCGACATCGCGGACGCGGCCCCCTTGCTGCGCCCCGAGACCCGGCGAGGCGGCAAACTGTCGGTGCGCATGACCTCGGCCGGGGCGGCGGGCTGGCTGTCGGACCGGCGCGGCTATCGCTATGTGGCGCGGCATCCGGGCGGACGGGACTGGCCCGGCATCCCGGGGCCGGTGGCCGACATCTGGAACCGGGTCAGCGGCGTGGCGGCGCGGCCCAATTCCTGCCTGGTGAACTATTACGGCGAGGGCGCGCGCATGGGCCTGCACCAGGACCGGGACGAAGGCGATCTGTCGTGGCCGGTGGTGTCGGTGTCGCTGGGCGACGCGGCGCTGTTCCGGGTGGGCGGCCCGCGGCGCGGCGACCCGACCGCCAGCCTGTGGTTGCAGTCGGGCGATGTCGTGGTGCTGGAGGGCGCGGCGCGGCTGGCCTTTCACGGCGTCGACCGCATCCGCTTTGGGTCGAGCCGGCTGTTGCCGCAGGGCGGCCGCATCAACCTGACGCTGCGTGTGGTCGCGCCGGGGGCGATCAGTCCGGATTAGGGGCGGGGGCGTTATCAGTAGCGGGGGCGTGGTCTGGGGCGCGGACGCCATTTGGGGCGGGGGCGTCGCTTGAAGTGGGCGCGTCGGCATGGGCGTCGTCGTCTGGAGAGGGGGCGTCGTCTGGAGAGTGGGCGTCGTCTGGAGAGGGGGCGACGTTTGAAGTGGGCGCGTCGGCATGGGCGTCGTCGTCTGGAGAGGGGGCGACGCTTGAAGCGGGGGCGTCGTCTGGAGAGAGGGCGTCGCTTGAAGCGGGGGTGTCGTCTGGAGAGGGGGTGTCGTCTGGAGAGGGGGCGACGCTTGAAGCGGGGGCGTCGTCTGGAGAGGGGGCGACG
>CAYYMJ010000067.1:1769-4763 GCA_964472855.1 uncultured Rhodobacterales bacterium
ACGTTTGAAGCGGGGGCGGCGGCGGTCACCACGCCGGCCGCGACCAGCTCGCCGGGGTCGGGAAACCACATGTCGGCCGCAGCGCTGTCGAACATCCGGTCCACGAACCAGTCCGCGACCCCGGCTTGCAGGAACAGCGCCCGGTCACGGGCCTGCTGGCCCGCCGGGTCGGCATTGAGCACGGCATAGTCGGCGTCGACCCGATACTGGTGAAACCCCAGCCGGCCCCCGGGGTCGATGCTGCGGGCGCGCCCGCCAATGAAGACCGTCGTGCAGGCCGAGCGACAACTGCCGCCGCCGCTGACCCGGGTGTCGAGCCCGGCCTCGCGGATGAGGCGGTTGAGGCCCCGCGCCTCGAATATGTTGCCGCCGGCGCTGTTCAGAACGATCTGCCGCGCCTGCGGGCTGGCGCGCAGCCGGTCGGCCAGAGCCCGGGTGATGCCCAGTTCGAGCGAACCGTTCAGCAACAGCGACCGGCCGTCGGCCGTGGGCACGATGCTGTATTTCGCGGCGCGCGCGGCCTCGGTTTCGGCCTGTGCCTGTGCCTCGTCCGGTATCGGCAGGGTCATCGTCCAGGCACCGAAGGCATAGGATAGCGACCAGAAGAACCCGAGGATCAGGCCCAGTTGCGCGCCCCAGATCGGCGCCATCGGTCCGCCGGCCCGCAGGTAGCGCCCGGTCGCGCGCAGCACGCCCACGGCCTGCCATGCGAACAGCACGCCGTGAAACAGCAGCGCGAGGGCCAGAACCGGTGCCGCGATGTGGCTGTAATCGTCGCCGCGCGCCGGTGCCAGCCACTCTTGCAGGGCCGACAGCAGCGCCCGCAGGGCGACCAGGTTGACCCAGAAGGCCCAGGCCAGCCGATGCCGCCCGTGCCAGTGGTCGGCGAGGTATCTTGCCGGGGTGGTGATCGCCATGGGATTGCCTGCAGCGGCTGTCGGGGTCGCGCCAGCCTAGCGCCATGCCCGGCCGGGGGCCATGAGGTTGCGCCGGCGGACGCCGTCGCGGAGGGCTGGGGGCGCTGCCCCCCTTCGCGTTCCGCGAATTCCCCCCGAGGTATTTGGACAGCCAAAGAAGGGTTTGCGGGTGCGCGGCCTGTCGCGGCGGCGCGGGGCGCGGGTCAGCGCCGCGCGCTCCAGCTTAGCGAGGCGCTGCGCCGGGTGTAGAATTCGCCCATCAGCCCGATCATCAGGAGCGCCAGCGTTACCACCACTGGATAGGCGATCGAGGAATTATGGGGGAAATAGTTGACGAAGGTGAAGCCCCGGGCCTGGTCGATGCTGTGGAACAGCGGGTTCCAGTCGAAAAACGCCAGCATGTAGCCGGGCAACTGGTTGGCCACGAACATCTTGCCCGAGGCGATCATGTTGGTGCGGTTGTAGACGGTGGTGGCCATTTGCACGAAGGTCGGCGCCCAGGGCTTGATGGCGAGAAAGACGATGCCCACCGCCACGCCCGAGGCCCACGACAGGATGACCATGCCCAGCGCACCGGCGGGATCGTGGATGGTGATGGGTCCGAAGACGGCGTGATAGACATACAGCACCACGCCCATCGACAGGAGCTGGATATAGAGCGCGCCCAGGGCCGCCGAGGCGATGGCGACCGCCGTTGTCATTGGCGCGTGCTTCATCATGGCCGAGGCCGGCCCTTCAGACCGCACGACCGCCGTGACCGTGCGGGTGTGCACCATGTAAAGGAAGATGCCGGTCATGATATAGAGCAGGAAGTCGCCGCGGATGGCGGCGCTGCGAATGCCCAGCACCACATACATGAGGTAGAAGGCCACCACGAAAATGACCGTTTGCATGATGTTGGTCAGAATCGCGACCCAGGCATTGGCATGGGTCTTGCGCACGGTGCGCACCGTGTTGTGGTAGGTCAGCTCGAAAAAACCGGCGGCCGACTGGAGCCGCGTGGTCTGCTTTCGTTGTTCGAACATGTCTGTGCCTGCCCGACGCCGCGTAGGTTGCGGCTTTTTATGCACGGAAATCTTGCCGATCTTTTGACACGCCAGCATAAGGGCGGCGACTGAATTTTCAACTGCCGTGCGCCGGTGGGCGGCGGCAAGGAGGCAGAACATTGGATCACGACAAGCTTTTGGCGGAAATGCGGCGGCTGGCGCTTGAGGCTGGCGACGTCATCATGGACATCTACGACGCCGACGATTTCGACGTGCGCGCCAAGTCGGACGACAGCCCGGTCACTGCCGCGGACGAGGCGGCCGACGCCCTGATTTCGGCCGGGTTGCGGGCTGCGTTCCCGGATGTGGCGCTGGTCACGGAAGAGCAGGCGGCCAGCCATGGTCAGGCCGTGTCGACCTTTCTGATCGTCGATCCGCTGGACGGAACCAAGGAATTCATCAAGCGCCGCGGCGATTTCACCGTCAACATCGCCTATGTCGAAAACGGGCAGCCGGTGCGGGGCGTGGTTTATGCCCCGGCCAAGGGGCGGCTGTTCTACACCGACGCGGCCGGCGCATCGGTCGAGGAAGAGGGCCCCTTTGCCAAGGACCGGCCCGGCACGACCCGGCCGATTCGGGTGTCGGCTGCGGACAATGGGGCGCTGAAGGTCGTGGCGTCGAAATCGCACCGCGATCAGGCGACCGACGACTATATCGGCAAATATGCGGTGGCGGATATGGTCAGCGCCGGATCGTCGTTGAAATTCTGCCTTGTGGCCACCGGCGAGGCCGACCTTTACCCGCGCCTTGGCCGCACGATGGAATGGGACACGGCTGCCGGGCACGCGGTTCTGGGCGGGGCTGGCGGCAAGGTTGTGCGGTTCGACGACCATGTCACGCTGGGCTATGGCAAGTCGGGCTTCGCCAACCCGTTCTTCATTGCCTACAGTCCCGACGTGGTGCTTGAACTGGCGCGATGACGCCCGGGCGCCAGCCAGCAACTGACAGGCCGGCCGGGTGACCGGCCCGCCGGTCAGCGTGGTCGTGGTCAGCCGCGACCGGCCGGCGGAACTGGGGCGCTGCCTGACGGC
>CAYYMJ010000067.1:4863-8591 GCA_964472855.1 uncultured Rhodobacterales bacterium
TTGCCGACCGGCGGGCCGGGGTGGCGGGCGGTTTCGTCCGGGGGCGCAACGGCGTGTCCCATCAATGGCGGGCCCGCACGGTCGGGCCAACGGGCGAGGCGGCCGATCTGCCGCTGCAAGGCGATGCGCCGGTGGTTCCCGACCCGCCCGCCGGCCATGCGGTGAAGACCGAGGGCACCAACATGGCGGTGTTTCGCCGGCTGGTGGCGGGGCTGGGCGGGTTTGACGAACGCTTCCGATTCTACCTGGACGAGACCGATCTGAACATGCGGGTGGCGGCGGTGCGGCAGCGAACGGCGCTGGTGCCGCTGGCCGAGGTGCATCACGGCTTTGCCGCCTCGCCCCGGCGGCGTGACGACCGGGTGCCGCTGAGCTTGCACGAGATCGGTGCAAGCTCGGCCGTGTTCTGGGGCAAGTATCTGCCGGAAGGCGCGCACGACGCGGCCCGCGATGCGCTGCTTGCGCGCGAAACCGCCCGGGCCGAGCGTCATCGGCGCGCCGGGCGGCTGACGTCGGCTGCGGTGGCCGGGCTGATCGCCACCCTGCATGACGGGCTGGCCGACGGGGCCGGGCGCGCGCCGATGGCGACGCCCGACCTTGCCGCTATGCCGCCGTTTCTGCCGCTGAACGCCGCGCCGCCAGACCGGGACATGCGGCTGTTGTCGGGGCCGGGTCGGCAGGCAGAGGCGTTGATCGCGCAGGCGTCTGCGGTTGCCGCCGACGGCGGGCGAGCGACGGTGATCGTATTTGACGAAGGCTTCCGGGCGCTGAGGGTGGGCTTTGATCCGCGCGGTTTCTGGTTGCATCGCGCCGGGCGCATGGGCAAGACCGACCGCGATGGCCCGCGCCCGCTGATGGCGTCCCTTGCGGCGCGGATTGCGGCCGAAACACAGCGTATCCGGCAGGTCAGGTTCATGGATAAACAGCAGGATTGACACGTTTTGTCCGATTGTGAACAGATTATCGTGAATATATTTCTGAATCAGCATAGCATTTATTGACCATCACGGCGCAGCAAGTTGCCGATATGGTCGAAATCGAGGGGACGGGCACAAGATGCGGCGCAAGGTAACCAAGGCAATCTTTCCGGTGGCCGGGCTGGGCACGCGGTTTCTGCCGGCGACCAAGTCGATACCGAAGGAAATCATGACTTTGGTCGACCGCCCGTTGATCCAGTATGCCATCGACGAGGCGCGGGCCGCCGGGATCAGAGAGTTCATCTTTGTGACCTCGCGGGGCAAGGGCGCGCTGGAGGATTATTTCGACGACGTTCCGCATCTGGAAACGGCGCTGCGCAAGGGCGGCAAGGACGCGCTGCTGAAACAGCTGAAGGCCACCAACATGGAAAGCGGCGCCATTGCCTATATCCGCCAGCATCAGGCGCTGGGGCTGGGGCACGCGGTGTGGTGCGCGCGGCGGCTGGTTGGCAACGAACCGTTCGCGGTGATCCTGCCCGACGATGTGATCGCGTCGGAAAAGCCCTGCCTGCAGCAGATGGTCGAGGCCTATGAAGACACCGGCGGCTGCATGGTCGCCGCGATGGAGGTGTCGCCGGACAAGGCGCCCAGCTATGGCATGCTGGATGTTGGCGAAGACATGGGGCGCCTGGTCACCGTGAAGGGCATGGTGGAAAAACCCGAGGTTCACGAGGCCCCGTCGAACCTGGCGGTGATAGGACGCTATATCCTGACGCCGAAGGTCATGGGCAACATTCAGAAACTGAAAAGCGGTTCGGGCGACGAGATCCAGTTGACCGACGCGATCGCGGCCGAGATCGATGGCGAAGGCGGCGTTTATGGCCTGCGATTCAGCGGGCAGCGCTATGACTGCGGCTCGAAAGCCGGGTTCCTGCAGGCGACGGTGGCCTTTGGCCTGTCGCGCCCCGAATTGCGCGACGAATTCGCCGCCTATCTTGACCAGATGGCCGCCGTTCGGTCGGCTGCGCAATAGGCTGCCTGCATGAAAAGCGTGCTGGTCACCGGAGGCGCGGGTTATATCGGGTCGCATGCCTGCAAGGCGCTGGCCCGGGCCGGTTACCAGCCCGTCACCTTCGATAATCTCAGCACCGGCTGGCGTGACGCGGTCAGGTTCGGTCCGTTCGAAGCCGGTGACCTGACCGACCGGGCGCGGCTGGACGCGGTCTTTGCCCGCCACGCGCCGGTTGCCGTGATGCACTTTGCCGCCTTTTCGGATGTCGGCGAAAGCATGCGCGATCCGGGCAAATACTGGCACAACAACGTCGCCGGTTCGCTGACGCTGATTCAGGCGATGCTGGCCGCGGGTTGCCGCGACATGGTGTTTTCGTCGACCTGCGCCACCTATGGCGAAAAGGACGGCGTGGTGCTGGACGAAAACTGCGCCCAGGACCCGATCAACGCCTATGGCGCCTCGAAGGCGACGATCGAGGCGATGCTGCGCAACTTTGGCGCCAGCGACGGGCTGCGCCATGTGATCTTTCGCTATTTCAACGTCGCCGGCGCCGACCCCGAGGCCGAGGTTGGCGAGTTTCACCGCCCCGAGACCCATCTGGTGCCGCTGATGCTGCAGGCCATCGACGGGCAGCGCCCGGCCCTGACCATCTTTGGCAGCGATTATGACACGCCCGACGGGACCTGCATTCGCGACTATGTGCATGTCGCCGACCTGGTCGATGCCCATGTGCTGGGCCTGGACTGGCTGCGCGCGGGCCGCGAGAGCCGGGTGTTCAACCTTGGCACCGGGCGCGGCTTTTCGGTGCGCGAGGTCGTGGACCAGTCGCGCAACGTGACCAACCGCGCCGTGCCCGTGGTCGAGGGCGACCGCCGCCCCGGTGACGCGACGCGGCTGGTTTCGGGCAGCGAACGGGCCGCGCGCGAGCTGGGGTGGACACCGGCGCGGTCAACCATGGACCAGATGATTGCCGATGCCTGGGCCTGGCACCGCACCGGGCATTACGAGCGCTAGGCGTGCGGCCCGTCCTTCTGGACGTGACCCGTTTGGTCAGCCGCGTGGGTGGTGGCCCGGCCACAGGCATCGACCGGGTCGAGGCTGCCTATCTCAACGCAATTGTGAACGCCGATTGCGATGCATTCGGGCTGTGCCGTCTGGCGTCGGGGCTGGCGGTGCTGGACCGGGGCGGACTTGTCGCGCTGGGCGACCGGCTGACCGGCGCCGTGCCCTGGGGGCCGTCGGATGTGGCCGCCGGGTTGTCGCGGCGCATCACGCCGGCCCGCCGCCGGGCCGAGGCCGACGTGCGCCGCCTGGCGGTTGCGCACCAGTCACGCTTTGCCCGCGGGGCGGGGTGGACGTCGGCGCTGCCACGGGGGTTGACGGCGTTCAACGTCGGGCACAGCAACCTTGACCCGCGCACCCTTGCCCCGCTGGCCGCGCTGGAGGGCACGCGGCTGGCGGTGATGATCCACGACACCATCCCGCTGGATTTCCCCGGCTTTCAGCCCGCCGGCGCCCCGGCCCGGTTTGCCGACCGGCTGGCCTGCGTGGCGGCCCATGCCGATATGGTCATCGCAATATCCGACCACACCGCCGCCCGCTGCCGCGACCATTTCGGGCGGATCGGCCGGGTGCCGGCCATCACGGTGGCACCCCTTGGTGTGACCCGGCCGGTGCCGGGCAACCTGCCGGCCCGCCTGCGCAGCGACCGGCCGATGTTTCTGGCGCTGGGCACGATCGAGCCGCGCAAGAACCATGCCCTGCTGCTGGATATCTGGGAGGGGTTCGCGGCCGACCCG
>CAYYMJ010000067.1:8691-12633 GCA_964472855.1 uncultured Rhodobacterales bacterium
GCAAGAATTACAAGCGGTCGCGCTTTGGCATGGACTGGATGAACTGGCTGCTCAGGAAATACGGGCATGGGCACTGGACGCTGACGGTCGATCCTGACGAATTTTTCGTCTACCCCTTCTGCGATACCCGCCCGATCCAGGCCCTGACCGACTGGCTGGATGCCTCGTCGATCAAGTCTTTCGGCGCCATGCTGCTGGACATGTATCCCAAAGAGGGCATCACCGACACGCCCTACCGCGATGGCGACGACCCGATCGAGATCGCGTCGTGGTTCGACGCAGGCAATTACGCCATCAGCCGCAACGCCGACTTTGGCAGCCTGTGGATACAGGGCGGGCCGCGCGCGCGGGTGTTCTTCCCCAACCAGCCCGAACGAGCACCGGCGCTGAACAAGATTCCGCTGGTCAAATGGGACCGCAGCTATGCCTTCGTCAGCTCGACCCACATGCTGCTGCCGCGCGGGCTGAACCAGATTTATGACGAATGGGGCGGGGAAAAGGCCTCGGGCGTTCTGCTGCACGCCAAGTTTCTCGACACCTTCGCCGCCAAGGCGGCGGAAGAGATGACGCGCAAGCAGCACTATGCCAACAGCCACGAATACCGGGCCTATTTCGACCGGCTGAACGCGCAGCCGCGGCTGTGGTGCAAATGGTCCGAGAAATACATCAACTGGCGCCAGCTTGAGATTCTGGGGCTGATGTCCAAGGGGAACTGGGCATGACCGTGGGCATCGTCATGATGTGCCACGACGCGCTGCACCGGGCCGAACAGATTGCCCGGCACTGGGCCAGTCACGGCTGCCCGGTAGTCATTCATGTCGACAAGCGCGTCCCTCGCCGCGAATTGGGCGCCTTTCAGGCCAGCCTTGGCGATTTTGCCAATGTGCTGTTCTGCGACCGCCATGCCTGTGAATGGGGCACCTGGTCGCTGGTGGCGGCGTCACAGACCGCGTCGACGATGATGCTGGCGCGTTTTCCACAGGTCAGCCACGTGTTTCTGAGCTCGGGCAGTTGTCTGCCCCTGCGCCCGGTGGCCGAGCTTGAGCGTTATCTTGCCGCGCGGCCTGCGACCAATTTCATCGAAAGCGTCACGACCGAGGATGTGCCATGGACCGTGGGCGGCCTGGACGCCGAGCGTTTCGTGCTGCGCTTTCCTTTCTCGTGGAAACGCCACCGCAAGCTGTTCGACGCCTATGTTCGCCTGCAGCGGCGGCTGGGCGTGCGCCGCAGGCTGCCGGCCGGGCTGACGCCGCATCTGGGCTCGCAATGGTGGTGCCTGACACGGCAGACGCTGCAGGACATCCTGCACGACCCGTTGCGGGACAGCCATGACCGCTATTTCAGCAAGGTCTGGATCCCCGACGAAAGCTATTACCAGACACTGGTGCGCAAACATTCGACCGACATCGAAAGCCGGTCGCTGACCCTGTCGAAGTTCGATTTCCAGGGTAAGCCGCATATCTTCTATGACGACCATCTGCAGCTGTTGCGCCGGTCGGACTGTTTTGTTGCCCGCAAGATCTGGCCGAATGCCAACCGCCTGTTCGATGCGTTTCTTGCCGACGATCCGGGCGAAAACATCCGGGCCGAACCCAACCCCGGCAAGATCGACCGGGTGTTTTCGGCCGCGGTCCAGCGGCGCACGCGGGGCCGGCCGGGTCTGTATATGCAAAGCCGGTTTCCCAATGATGGCTGGGAAAACGGCAAGACCTGTGCACCCTATTCGGTGTTCCACGGCTTTGGAGATCTGTTCGAGGATTTCGGCGACTGGCTGTATCGCGCCACCGGCGCCCGGGTGCATGGCCATATCTTCGGCCCCGACGGGGCGGAATTCGCCGGCGGGCAACAGGTGTATTCCGGCGCGCTCAGCGGGCATCCGAGCTTGCGCGACTACAACCCGCACGCGTTTCTGGCCAACCTCATCTGGAACACGCGGGGCGAGCGTCAGTGCTTTCTTTACGGCCCCGGCGACACCTGGGACGTGCTGTGGACCATGGCCAGCGATCCCAACGTGCAGTTTTCGATGATCACCGGCGCATGGGCGGTGCCGCTGCATCGCAGACACGGCGATTTTGGCAGAATCCGAAAAGAGGCGGCGCGCCTGCAGCGGACCGAAAATGACATGATCCGCATGCTGCGCGACCCCCATGTCAAGGCGCGGGTGCGCATCTGGACGCTGGCCGATTTCGTCGACAGCCCGATGGAGCCTCTGCAGACCGTGATCGACGAGATCGGCCCCCGCGGGGCCCGGCGCCTGACCGAAGCACCGCAGATGAAGGACCTGACCGGATTTGGCCAGTTCCTGCAGGACCTGAAGAACCAGGGCATGAACCCCTATCTGATGGGCGATTTCCCGGTGTCGCCGCGCCCGGGCCACAGCCGCGAGCGCCGGCGCAAACCCTATCTGGTCGGCTGATCCATGGGGGCGTTCGATTATTTCGTGGTCTATGCCGGCATGCGCACAGGGTCGAATTTTCTGGAAGAGAACCTGAACGCCATCGACGGGCTGACCTGCTGGGGCGAGGCGTTCAACCCGGTGTTCGTGGGTCATTCGAACCGTCAGGACATGGCCGGCGTCAGCATGGCGGCGCGCGATGCCGCGCCGGGCGAGCTGATCGGGGCCATGCAGGCGCAAACCGACGGGCTGGCCGGGTTCCGGTTCTTTCAGGACCATGACCACCGGGTGCTGGACACGACGCTGGCCGACCGGGGCTGTGCCAAGGTCATCCTGACGCGTAACCCGCTGGACAGCTATGTCAGCCTGAAGATCGCCCGCGAAACCGGCCAGTGGCGGCTGGGCAATGTTCGCCACGCCAAAAGCGCGCAGGCGCGGTTCGACAAGGCCGAGTTCGACGCGCATCTGCGCGCCACCACCGCCTTTCACGAGCGCATCCGCCGGCAGTTGCAGACCTCGGGCCAGACCGGGTTTTTCGTCGATTACGACGATCTGCAGGATGTCGCGGTCGTCAATGGTCTGGCGGCCTTTCTGGGGGCGTCGGGGCGGCTGGACAGCCTTGTCACCAAGACCAAGGTGCAAAACCCCCGGACGCTGGCCGAGAAAGTGTCGAACCATGCCGAGATGATCGCCGCGCTGGGCGAACAGGACAGTTTCGGCACCGCCCGCACGCTGGGATACGAGCCTCGGCGCGGGCCCAACGTTCCGACGCAGGTGCTGGCGGCGTGGGCGCCGCTGCGGTTCCTGCCCATGGCCGGGGCGCCGGCCGAGCGGGTCGAAGACTGGATGGCGGCGCTGGACGGCGTGCCGCGCGACCGGTTGCAGCGCGGGCTGACCCAGAACGGTCTGCGCCAATGGATGCGCGCGGCGCCGGGGCACCTGTCGTTCACCGTGCTGCGGCATCCGGTCGACCGGCTGCACGGCGCCTTTTGCCGGCTGATCTTGCCCGACGATCTGCGCCCCACGGTGCGGCGCACGCTGGCCGACAGCTTTGGCGTTACCCTGCCGGGCCCCGACAGCGACACCGCGGCGCACCGCGCGGCTTTCCTGGGGTTTCTGGACTTCGTGCGCGCCAACCTGCGTGGCCAGACGGCGCTGGGCGTCGATCGGCACTGGGCGACGCAGGCGACGCTGTTGGCGGGGATGTGCGCATTCATGCCGCCCGATTTGGTGCTGCGCGAGGATGGTCTTGAAACCGGCCTGTCGCGGATCGCCGACGATCTGGGGCTGCCGGCCGTGCCTGTGCCCGCAACGGGTGCCACCGTCGGGCCGGTTGCGCTGGCCGACATTCATGGCGCCGACATCGAAGGCGCGGCGCGGGCAGCCCACGGCCGCGACTATGATCAGTTCGGGTTTTCCGACTGGCGCCCAACCAAACGCGCTTTGCGTTGAGCTTGCTTCACCCAACGCTGCCTTGAAGCCTCGGGATTCGCCGCGTCAGCTTATGCCTCGCGAATCAGGTTGAACGCGAAACGCCCTGGTCGTGT
>CAYYMJ010000068.1:0-7676 GCA_964472855.1 uncultured Rhodobacterales bacterium
TGCGGGCCAGCACCCGGTTCGCGGGGTCGGTGTGCAGGTAATACTGTTCCGACGAAATCTGGAAATCGCCGATCCCGCGGGTGAGTTCGTGGTCGGGGTCGAGCGTGACGGTATAGTCCACGCCGTCGCCGCCCGGATGCGCCACCCAATTGCCGCCGGTCATGAATTGCCACAGCACATTGTCGCGAAAAGCGTCGCACATGCCGCCGTGGCAGCCGGCCAGCCCGGTGCCGCGGGCCACCGCCTCGGAGACGTTCGCGGCCCGCTCGCGGCTAAGCTCGGACATGGTCCAGACCGGCACGATAAGGTCCAGCGCCCGCAGGCCCGCGGCGTCGTCAAAGGGGTCGAGACTGTCGGCAAGCGTGACCGACATGCCCTCGGCTTGCAGCATGTCGCGGAACAGGGTGGCAACTTCGCGGGGCTGGTGGCCGTCCCACCCGCCCCAGGTGATCAAGGCATGGGCGGTCACAGCCAGGTATGAAAGCTGGTCTTGGCCATGGGCTGCACCATGGGCGCAGCGGCGTGGTGCGGTGCGTAGATCTCGCCCACGCGGGCGACCGCCGCCTCGGGCGACATCTCTTCGCTGTCGCCGCTGCGGCGCGACGTCAGCTCGACCACGCCCTTTTTCAGGCCGCGCGGGCCCACGGTGATGCGCCACGGGCACCCCACAAGGTCCATGGTGGCGAACTTGGCGCCGGCGCGTTCGTCGCGGTCATCGTAAAGTGGGTCCAGTCCCTTGGCCGCCAGTGCGGCATACAGGCCCTCGCAGGCGGCGTCGGCGGCGCTGTCGCCCTGACGCAGGTTGACGATGCCACAGTGGAACGGTGTCACGCCTTCGGGCCAGATGATGCCCCGGTCGTCGTGGTTGGCCTCGATCAGCGCGCCGACCAGCCGGCTGACGCCGATCCCGTGCGACCCCATGTGCACCGGCACGCGGTTGCCGTCGGGGTCGGCCACGACGGCGCCCATGGGCTGGGAATACTTGGTGCCGAAATAGAAGATCTGCCCGACCTCGATACCCCGGGCCGAGCGGCGGCGCGCCTGCGGCACCGCGGCAAAGACAGTTTCGTCATGGGTTTCGTCGGTGCGCGCATAAAGCGCGGTGAACTCGTCCATGATCGCCTTGCACTGGTCGACGCTGTCATAGTCGATTTCGCGGGCGCCAAGGCTGATGTCGGTGACGGCGCTGTCATAGAAGACCTCGCTTTCGCCAGTGTCGGCCAGCACCAGAAATTCATGGGTGTCGTCGCCGCCGATGGGGCCGCTGTCGGCGCGCATCGGGATGGCTTGCAGGCCCATGCGCTCATAGGTGCGCAGGTAGCTGACCAGATGCCGGTTATAGGCGTGGCGGGCCGCGGCCTCGGTCAGATCGAAGTTATAGCCGTCTTTCATGTAAAACTCGCGCCCGCGCATGACACCGAACCGCGGGCGCACCTCGTCGCGAAATTTCCACTGGATGTGATACAGCGTCAGCGGCAGGTCGCGATAGCTGGTCACATGGGCGCGGAAGATGTCGGTGATCATCTCTTCGTTGGTGGGGCCATACAGCATGTCGCGGCCATGGCGGTCGCTGATGCGCAGCATTTCCTTGCCATAATCGTCGTAGCGGCCCGATTCCTGCCACAGCTCGGCCGGCTGGATGGTGGGCATCAGCATCGGGATATGGCCGGCGCGCTGCTGTTCCTCGTGCACGATCCGCTCGACCCGCTTGAGCACCTTGAACCCCAGCGGCAGCCACGAATAGATGCCCGCCGTCTGCTGGCGGATCATGCCGGCCCGCAGCATCAGCCGGTGGCTGGCCACCTGGGCGTCGGCGGGGTTGTCTTTGAGAACGGGCAGGAAATAACGGCTGAGGCGCATGGCGCTAAGGCTCCGGTCGGGTTGCGTCCTGTTGGATTAGGCGATGGGGCCGCGGGTGACAAGCGGCGGCGGGGATGGGGGCGCGACCGGCGACAGCGGACGGGGCGGGCCATTCTCGCGCGCCCCCCGGCGGGCCATGCGCGGGTCGCTGACGGCGCAATCACCCGTGGCACCGGCTAAGCTTTGCCACTGGCGCTTTGAACTTTGGTTTATTTTGGCGGGCTGCCGGCGATCTCGGGGTATTTTAGGTATTGGGTCCCGCAAAAGGACATGGTTTCGCCCTAGCATCTGGGCAGACTACGCTCGCCGCCCCCCCCCAAGGCACGCCCGTTATCCGGAGACCCCCATGTTCGATTTTCCCGCCCTGTCCCTGCTGGCCACCCCCGGCGCCCGGCTGTCGCTCAGCGGTCACGTCTCGTATCGCCAGACCAACATTGCCCCTGCCACGCTGACCGCGCTGGTGGTCACGCCGTCGATCGTGGGCGAGCGGATCGTCGGCACCACCGGCAACGATACGATCAACGGCACCGACGGCGGAGACGTGGTAATCGCCGACAGCGGCGACGACGTGCTGAACGGCGGTCTGGGCAACGACTACATGCAGGGCAACGACGACAACGACAGCATCAAGGGCGACGGTGGCGACGACATCCTGTTCGGCAACAGCGGCAACGACACCGTCAAGGGCAATGACGGCAACGACATTCTTGACGGCGGCAATGGCGACGACTGGCTGGTCGGCGGCGCCGGGGTCGATATCATTCAGGGCGGGCTGGACAATGACACTATCGAGGGCGGCGCCGACAACGACGGGCTGAACGGCGGCGATGGCCACGATTCGCTGGTTGGCGGCGGCGGCGACGACTATCTGGCCGGCAACGCGGGCAATGACACGTTGAACGGCGGCAGCGGCGGCGACACGGTTGAAGGTGGGCTGGGCGACGACAGCAGCAACGGCGGCGGCGGCTCGGACGTGCTGCGCGGCGATGACGGCAACGACACGTTGAAGGGCGGCGGCGGCGCCGACGCGCTTGAGGGTGGCAATGGCGACGACAGCCTTAATGGCGGCGGCGGCAACGACTATATCATCGGTGGCGCCGGCAGCGACTCGGTCCAGGGCGGCAACGGCGCCGACTGGATCAGCGGCGACGCGGGCGGCGACTATCTGCAGGGCGGCGGTGGCGCCGATACCATCGACGGCGGCGACGGCGACGACACGGTCGAGGGCGGCAACGACAGCGACTGGCTGACCGGCGGCGCCGGCAACAACCTGATCAAGGGCGGCAAGGGCAATGACGGCATGATCGCCGACAATGGCCACGACACCATCCAGGGCGGGGCCGGTGACGATTTCGTCGCGGCATCCGGCGGCAACGATTCCGTCACCGGCGGCGCCAACAACGACCATCTCGAAGGCGGGGCCGGCGCCGATACGCTGAAAGGCGGTGACGGCATCGACACGCTGTGGGGCGGCGACGACAACGACCTGCTGCGCGGTGGCAGCGGCGTGGACACGCTGGAAAGCGGCCTTGGCGACGACACGGTCAAGGGTGACGACGGCGACGACGCGCTTTACGCGCTGTCGTGGGGGGGCGAGCCGGTGCCGGCCCAGGACCCCTCGGCCCAGCATAACCCCGGCCAACCCATCAGCGACGACGATGTCCTGACCGGCGGCGCCGGTGCCGACCGGTTCATATTCCGCTGGCTGATCGACGCCACCGACGCGGTAACGGCAGCACATACCGACGCCACTGGCAATGTCGACTATTCCCTGAACGGCGTCGCCGGCGAAAACGCCGGCGTCCATGACCACTGGATCGCCAGTATGGGCACCAAGATCGTCACCGACTTTGACGCATCCGAAGGCGACACGCTGGAATTCCAGGGCTATTCGGTGGCCCATGACCATACCGACTATGTCGATTACGACGGCAACGGCACGCTGGATTCGGTGATCTACTTTGTCTCGGACCAGGGCGGCAGCGGCGCCCATGATGGCGACGATGTTGGCCGCGTGGTGGTGCTGGACACCATCGTCGACGCGCCGATCAACGTGGCCGACAGCCTGTTCTTCGGGGTGCTCGACACCTGGTCGATGGACGGCTGACGCCCATCGCCTCTTGAACCCGGGGCCGCAATCGCCCAGATTCGCCACGGGTTCACGGGGGAGGATACGGTTTTGCCGGTCGGCACGCAGATACGTTACTGGGGCATTGCCGCGGTCATCTTCCTGTTCGTCCTGTGGTGGCTGGGCAACATCATCCTGCCGTTCGTGCTGGGCGGCGCCATTGCCTATGCGCTGGACCCGCTGGCCGACCGGCTGGAGCGCCTTGGCCTCAGCCGGGTCTGGGCCACCTCGGTCATCACGCTGTTCGCGGCGGTCGTGTTCATCGCGCTGGCGGTGGTGGTGGTGCCGATCCTGTTCAACCAGACCTCGGCCCTGATCGACGCGCTGCCCGACATCGCCGGGAAGCTTCAGGCATGGGTCAACCGCACGATCCCGGCCATGGGCGAACCCGACAGCGCCGTGCGCCAGTCGCTGGCCGGTATCGGCGAAAGCCTGAAGTCACGGGCGCTGGATCTGTTCAACACGATTCTGGCCTCGGTCTCGGGGCTGGTCAACGTGCTGGTTCTGTTCGTGATCGTGCCCATCGTCACCTTTTACCTGCTGCTCGACTGGGACAATATCGTCGCCAAGATCGACGCGCTGCTGCCGCGCGAACATGCGCCGGTGGTCCGGCGGCTGGCGCTGGACATCGACCGCACGCTGGCGTCCTTCATCCGCGGGCAAGGCACGGTGTGCCTGATTGTCGGCGTCTTCTACAGCGCCGCGCTGATGCTGATCGGGCTGAAATTCGGCCTGGTGGTCGGGGCCATCGCCGGGGCGCTGACCTTCATTCCCTATGTCGGTGCGCTGGTGGGCGGCGGGCTGGCGCTGGGGCTGGCGCTGTTCCAGTTCTGGGGCGACTGGGTGTGGGTCATCGCGGTGATCGTGATCTTTCAGGCCGGGCAACTGGTCGAGGGCAATATCCTGACGCCCAAGCTGGTCGGTTCCAGCGTCGGCCTGCACCCGGTGTGGCTGATCTTCGCGCTGTCGGCCTTCGGGGCGCTGTTCGGCTTTGTCGGGCTGCTGGTCGCGGTGCCGGTTGCGGCGTCGTTCGGGGTGCTCACGCGCTTTGCACTGGACCAGTATCGCGACAGCCGGCTCTACCGGGGGCAAGACAGCGGCCCCGACGCCTGAATGCCGCGACAACTGACCTTTGACCTTGGCGCGCGGGCGGCCATGGGCCGCGACCGGTTCATTGCCGCGCCGGCAAACCGGGCGGCGCTGGCGGCGCTGGACGGCTGGCGCGACTGGCCCGGCGCGCGGCTGGCATTAAGCGGGCAGCCCGGCGCCGGCAAGACCCACCTGGCCCATATCTGGAGCGTCGACGCCGGCGCGCGTCTGCTGGACGCCGGCGCGCTGGCCACGGCGGTTCCCGACCCCGGCGACCCGCGCCCGCTGGCCATCGACGGCGCCGACACGGTTGCCGGCCGTCGCCCGGCCGAGGAAACCCTGCTGCACCTGCTGAACCTGGCGGCCGAGCTTGGCGCGCCGGTGTTGCTGACCGGGCGCACACCCCCGGCGCGCTGGCCGGTCACGCTGCCCGACCTGGCCAGCCGGCTGGCCGCCATTGCCCATGTCGCGGTAAACCCAGCCGACGACATGCTGCTGGTCGGACTTTACGAAAAGCTGTTCGCCGATCGCCAACTGTCGGTCGATCCGGCGGTGATCGCGTTTCTGCTCAGCCGGGCCCGGCGCGACTGTGCCGCCGCCATCGACCTTGTGGCGCGCATCGACGCCGCCGCCCTGTCGGAACGGCGCGAGGTGCGCCTGCCGCTGGTGCGCGAACTGTTGGCCCAACAGGACGATTCCGCCGATTGACCCGCCGCCCGGCTGGTCTATGGTCGGCGCCGAAACGACCGGGGTTCGCGATGCAAGACGCCGCTTTGGCCGAAACTGACTGGGGGCCGTTTGGCCGCCCCCTTTTCGACGATCCGGCCGCCCGGGCGCTCAGCCGGGTCGGCGTTGTCGACGTCGGATCAAACTCGGTCCGGATGGTGGTGTTCGACGGCGCCGCGCGCAGCCCGGCCTATTTCTTCAATGAAAAGGTGATGGCCGGGCTGGGATCGGGTCTTGCCGTGACCGGAAAACTGAACCCCGAGGGGCGCGAACGCGCCCGCGATGCGATCTTGCGCTTTGCAAGGCTGGCCCAGGGCATGGGAGCGGAACCGCTGACCATGGTCGCCACCGCCGCGCTGCGCGAGGCCGAGGATGGCCCGGACTTTCAGGCAGAGATCGAGCGGCTGACCGGCCTGCGCCTGTGGATCATCGACGGCAAGGAAGAGGCCCGGCTCAGCGCGCAGGGCGTTCTGCTGGGTTGGCCGGGGGCGCGCGGGCTGGTGTGCGATATCGGCGGTTCGTCGATGGAACTGGCCGAGATCGGCGATGGCGAGGTCGGGCGCCGCGCCTCGACCCGGCTGGGCCCGCTGCGACTGAAGTCGCTCAACCTTGCACCGCCCAAGCTGGCGCGGACCATCGAAACCGAGGTCGGGGCCCTTGCCGACCGTTTCGGCACCGGTCACAGCCGGCTGTTCCTGGTTGGCGGGTCATGGCGCGCGATTGCCCGGCTCGACATGGAGCGGCGCAGCTATCCGCTGCACGTCCAGCACGAATACCGGATGCGGCCCGATGACGTGGCCGCCACCGTCCGCTGGATCGCCGATCACGAGATTGCCGACATGCGGGCCATGACCGGAATTGGCGAGGCGCGCATGTCACTGGTGCCGCTGGCCAGCCAGGTGCTTGGCGAGGTCGTGCGCCAACTGGAACCGGCCGAAATCGCCGTGTCGTCATATGGCATCCGCGAAGGCCTGCTGTTCGACAAGATGCCGCGCGAATTGCGCGACCGTGACCCGCTGATCGAGGCGTGCCGCTTCGCCGAGAAAAAGGACGCGCGTATCCCCGGATTTGGCCGGGCGCTGTATGATTTCGTCAAACCGCTGTGGCCCGGTGCCAGTGAAGAATACATGCGCATCGTCCGCGCCGCCTGCCATTTGCATGACGTTGGCTGGCGGGCCCACCCCGATTACCGCCACGAGGCCTGTTTCGACATGGTGACCCGCGCCAATCTGGGCGGGCTGACCCATCGCGAGCGCGTGTTTCTGGGCCTGTCGCTGCTGCATCGCTACAAGAACAGCCGCTCGGGCACGCGGCTGGCCGGTCTGCTGGATATCCTGACGCCCGAAGACATTCGCAATGCCGAGGTGCTGGGACGCGCCATGCGCTTTGGGGCCATGTTCTCGGCCGAAACGCCGGGCAGTCTGGGCGAGTTGATGTGGCATCCGCAGCGCAAACTGCTGAGCCTGTCGCTGACCCCGCGCGCCACCGACCTGTTCGGCGAGGTGGCCGAGGCGCGGCTGAACGCCCTTGCCAACGCGCTTGACGCCGAAACCCGGGTGCGCCTGCCCGAGGACAGCACCGACTGACGGTCGCACGAGGTGGCCCATTTGCGCCGACTTCGGCGTTGCACCGTCGCCGCCCCTTTCGCGCGCCGCCCACCGATCGTGGTGTCCGGTTCGCCGGCCCGTCGTGGCGGGACCCTTGCGCGCCGATCGTCCCGTTTGCGGCCAGCCTCTGCGTTTCGCGCTCAACTTGATCTGGCAGGCATCACCTGCGGCGCTGAAATCGATGATTCCGGGCCGCGCCGGGCGACACGGAACAGACCCGCAATGCCTCGGTATCACGCTGGCGGGCACACAAGGGCCAGCCGCGC
>CAYYMJ010000068.1:7776-12570 GCA_964472855.1 uncultured Rhodobacterales bacterium
CGCTACCCTAAGCGCGATCGTCAAGGTCCAGCGTGACGGGAAAGTGATCCGACGCTGTCAGCAGGGCGTCGCGCAGCGCTGGGTCGTGATAACAGCCCGGGTCTTCGAACGGATGCCAGATGCGCCAGCCCGTCGCCCGCGACCTCAGATCAGGCGACACCATGATATAATCGAGCAGCGCCGACAACCACCGCCCCTCGGGGTGAATCCAGAACCGCGCGCTGGTCGGCATCGCCCCCAGCCGGCGCGACAGGGCAAGCCGCGCATGGGGGTCGAACATCGGCAACTCGCCATCGCCCCCCAGCACGATTTCCACCCCCGAGCGGCCAAACAGCTTTTCATAATCGTCCAGCCCGGGCCCGTCGTTGAAGTCTCCGGCCACGATCAGGCTTTCGCCGGCGTCCAGATGTGCGCTGATCCGGGCCCGCAGCCAGATGCACTGGGCCAGTTGCTTGCGGCGGTTGGCGATTGACAGGCGCATGACCTCTTTCGGGGTGGTGGCACCATGGGGCGCCTTCGACTTGGCATGCACCCCGATCAGGTGCAGCGTTTCGCCCGCGGCCGTGGTCAGGGCCAGTTCGACCGGCGGTTTCGACCAGCGCACCACATCGGCGCGGTCGTCGATGTCCAGATCGATGCGGAAAACCCCGTCAAACCGCGGCACCTCGCCCTTGCCCGCGGTCACGCTGCCCCGCGGGTCGTGACGCACGCTCAACCTGTCGGGATCGAACAGCAGCGCCAGCTCCTGCTGGGTGTCATTGACAAACCCCATCGCGGCCTTGCGCGCCCGCAAACCGGCATGGGCCGCGAAACGTTCCAGAGCCGGCCCGGTCCGGCGTCGGGCGTTGGTGTCGGGGGCCTCGACCACCAGGACCGCGTCGGCATCCAGCGCCCCGAACACCCGGGTCAGCGCCGCGATCTGCTGGGCGCGGCTCACGTCATGACGCCCCGACCACTGATGGTCGTTCAGCAACCGCCCGTGATCGTCGAACAAGGCATTGAACCACTCGACGTTATAGGTGGCCAGCCGCATGCTCAGGGCGGCCCGGCGCTGACCGCTTCCCAGGCCCGGTTGATGGCAATCAGGCGGCTTTCGGCCAGCCGCATCGCCTCTTCCGGGACACCGCGCGCCATCATGCGGTCGGGGTGGTTTTCGCGCACCAGTTCGCGCCAGGCCGCGCGAATCTCGGGCATGGGCGTGCCCGGCGC
Source organism: uncultured Rhodobacterales bacterium (assembly GCA_964472855.1). Lineage (GTDB taxonomy): Bacteria > Pseudomonadota > Alphaproteobacteria > Rhodobacterales > Rhodobacteraceae > Tranquillimonas. The sequence continues at coordinate 8,986 of CAYYMJ010000068.1, forward strand.
CACGCCCAGCACATCATGGGGGTCTGGGTCGGCGTCCGGGTCCCAGCGGGCACGGATGCGGTGATAGTCGCGTGCGCTCAGCCCGAATATCTCGGCCACCTGAGCCAGAAAGCTGTCTTCGGCCGGATGCAGCTTGCCGTCGCTGACCGCGATATGAAACAACCCCTCGATCAGGTCGCCCAGCGTCGGATGCCCGGCCCCGAACATGGCGCGGATACGCCGAGCGTATTCATCAAACCCGGCCACGTCCTGGCGCGCCAGGTTGAAGACCCGGGCCGCGTTCTTTTCCTCTCGCGGCGGGATGAAAAACACCTCGCGGAAGGCCGCAACCTCGACCCGCTTAACCTGCCCGTCGGCCTTGGCCATCTTGGCCCCCAGCGCGATCACGGCAATGGCAAAGGCCACGCTGCGCTCGGGCGGGGTGCGCAGGCTGTCGAATACCTTGGCCAGCCCCTCTCCCGATGTCAGGGCGGCAATGGCGTCGGCGATGCGTCTCCAGATCGACATGCCCCAACCCTAGCGGTTTGGCGCGGTGAAGTCAGGCCCAACCGGTCACAAGCGCTTCGCCAGCAACCACAAATCCATCCAGCGCCCGAATTTCCAGCCGACCTCGGGCAGCGTCGCGACAAGCCGGTAACCCAGGGCCAGATGAAACTCGCGCCCAGCCGGATTTTCGCCACTGACCCCGGCAAACATCTGGCGTGCGCCGCCGTGCCGAGCATGGGATTCGATCGCCGCCATCAGATCGCGGCCCAGCCCCCGGCCGCGCGCATCCCGCGCCAGCATCACCGTGTGCTCCATCGTGCGGGCATAGCCCGGGCCGGACCGGAACTGCCCATAGTGGCCGACCCCCACGACCGTGCCCGCGGTCTCGGCCACAAAGGCACCGTGGCCCACCCGCCGCTTGTCCGCCAGCAAGGCCGCGATATCGTCGGCAGTCTTCTCGACACAATTGAACGTCAGCGCGGTCTGGCAAATGATCGGGTTCCAGACCGCCATGATACCGACAATATCGCCGATTGCGGCGGGTCGGATCACGTCAGCCAACACATGCCACCCGGCCCGGCGATCTCGGCCATCAGGCCCGCGGGGCCGCGCCGTATCTCGACCCGGTCCAGCCCGGTCACCTGCGGCCGCGCCGCGACCAGCGCCGCCGGATCGGGGGCGCTCACCACCAGCCGCACCAGCCGCAGCCCGCAATCGGGCAGCCGGCCGGCCGGGTGGGCGCCGCTGTCCCATTGCATCAACGACGGCGCCAGCCCGCCCTGCGACAACCGCCCGTCCGCGCGCAGCGCCATGCGCCAGGCCAGATCGCCACGGCTCAACGCCAGCGGCGCCCCCGGCGCATCGCCACAGCGCGCAATATCCGCCTCCAGCGCGTCCGACCGCAGCACCCAATGGGCCAGCGCCGCCCGCACCGGAACCGCGTCCAGCCCGAACCAGCGCGGCCGCGCCGGCAACGGCGCCCCGGGGTCCACCGCAATGACCTCCAGATACTGCCCGTCCCCGATCCGCAGCAGGCAGTTATGCGTCCCCATCACCGGATGCTTTCCCCCCGGCACCATGGCCACGCCCAGCGCCGCCGCAACATGGGCCACGCCGCGCGCCAGGTCGGGCGCGGTCACCACAAGGTGGTCCAGAACCGCCGCCACGCTCAGCCCCTCATCATCTTGGCAACAATATCCCGGGGGTCCGGGGGCAGCGCCCCCGGATTGCGCGGATCGCCGCAGGCGATGCGCAACCCTCAGCCCCGGCTGGCGCGCAGCATCTGCAGGATCTCGCGCGCCGCCGCCGGAATATTGGTGCCGGGTCCGAAGATCGCGCGCACCCCGGCGGATTTGAGAAAATCGTAATCCTGTGGCGGGATCACGCCGCCACAGACCACCATGATCTCGCCGCCATCCCTGGCCTCCAGCGCCGCGATCAGCTTGGGCGCCAGCGTCCGGTGCCCGGCCGCCTGGGACGACACGCCAACGATATGCACGTCGTTGTCCACCGCGTCCTGCGCGGCCTCTTCCGGGGTCTGGAACAACGGGCCCACGTCGACGTCAAAGCCGATGTCGGCAAAGGCCGTGGCGATCACCTTGGCGCCCCGGTCATGGCCGTCCTGCCCCATCTTGACCACCAGCATGCGCGGGCGGCGGCCCTCTTCGGCCGCGAAAGCCTCGATGTCCTTCTGGATGGCCGCGAATTCGGCGTCGCCCTCGTAGGCGGCACCATAGACCCCGGCCAGCGTCTTCACCTCGGCGCGGTGGCGGCCGAAGGCCTTTTCCATGGCCATGGATATCTCTCCCACGCTGGCCCGGGCCCGGGCGGCGGCAATGGCAAGCTCCAGAAGGTTGCCGTCGCCCGACCGCGCACTTCGCTCCAGCGCCGCAAGTGCGGCGTCGCAGGCCCCCCGGTCGCGACTGTCGCGAATACCGGTCAGGCGGGCAATCTGGGCCTCGCGCACCTTGACGTTGTCGATGTCCAGCACGTCGATCGGCGGCTCTTCGTCCAGCCGGAACCTGTTGACCCCGACGATCACGTCCTCGCCCCGGTCCACGGCGGCCTGATGGCGGGCGGCGGCATCTTCGATCCGCAGCTTGGGCATGCCCGAGGCGACGGCCTTGGTCATCCCGCCCATGTCGTCGACTTCGGCGATCAGCTTGCGGGCCTGCGCGATCAACTCGTCGGTCAACGCCTCGACATAGTACGAGCCCGCCAGCGGATCGACGACATTTGTCACGCCGGTCTCGTGCTGCAGGATCAACTGGGTGTTGCGCGCGATCCGGGCCGAAAACTCGGTCGGCAGGCCGACGGCCTCGTCAAAGGAATTGGTATGCAGCGACTGGGTGCCGCCCAGAACCGCCGACATCGCCTCGTACGCCGTGCGCACGATGTTGTTGTAGGGGTCCTGTTCCTGCAGCGACACGCCCGAGGTCTGGCAATGGGTGCGCAGCATCAGCGAGCCGGGCTTTTGTGGCGCGAACTCGGACATGATCTCGTGCCACAGGAACCGCGCGGCCCGCAGCTTGGCCGCTTCCATGAAGAAATTCATGCCGACCGCGAAGAAAAAGCTCAACCGCCCCGCGAACCTGTCCACGTCCATGCCACGCGCCACGGCCGTCTTCACATATTCCTTGCCGTCGGCAAGGGTATAGGCCAGCTCCTGCACCAGCGTCGCCCCGGCCTCTTGCATGTGATAGCCCGAGATCGAGATCGAGTTGAAACGCGGCATCTCGCGGCTGGTATAGTCGATGATATCCGCGACGATCCGCATCGACGGTTCGGGCGGATAGACGTAGGTGTTGCGCACCATGAACTCTTTCAGAATGTCGTTCTGAATCGTTCCCGACAGTTGCGCGCGATCCACGCCCTGCTCTTCCCCGGCCACGATGAATGATGCCAGCACCGGGATCACCGCGCCGTTCATGGTCATCGACACCGACACCTCGCCCAGCGGGATGCCGTCGAACAGGATCTTCATGTCCTCAACGGAATCGATCGCCACACCGGCCTTGCCCACGTCGCCGACCACACGCTCGTGATCGCTGTCATAGCCCCGGTGCGTCGCCAGATCGAAGGCCACCGACACGCCCTGCT
>CAYYMJ010000069.1:0-8052 GCA_964472855.1 uncultured Rhodobacterales bacterium
AAGCGCTTCTTGGCGCTCGACTTCGTCTTCATCTTGGGCATTTCCGTCTCCTCTTCGGGCGGTTATTCGCGGGAACTCGGCATGCCACGTCGGCCGGCCCCGCACCGTTGTCGAAGCCCGCGCTATAGGACCATCGCCCCCAAGTGACAAGGCCCATTCGCCCGACCCATCGGCCCGGCACCAGCGCCCACAGCCAGCGCCCCCGTGCCCCATCATCTTGGTAAAAATATCCAGACAGGCGAGGCGCGCCAGCGCCGAGCCCCCTGTCCGCAACGGCGCTGCCGCAGGCAACGCCCGGCCGCGCGCAACCGCGTCAGCTCATCAGCCGCCCGATCACCCGGACGAACACATCCGGGATCTCTTCCAGCGAATAGCCAGCCGGCGCCAGGCTGATCGCCCAGAATATCAGGCCGCCGCCGACCACCGCCAACAGGATGGCCCCACGCGGTGCCCGGCTCTCCGAATAGGCCGACACAAAGGCCGGAAAGGCCATGACCGCCGCGATTACCCCCACCACGAACAGCACATCGGGATTCATTCTCTGCTCCGCCGTTTTTTATCAGCGGCCAAGGCTAGTCGGGATCGGTGCTATAGATCAAACGTTCTTCGCACGGAGCCACCCGCAGGATGTTGGTTGTGCCCGAAACGTTGAACGGTACGCCGGCAGTGACGACAATGTTGTCGGTTTCGCCGGCAAAGCCATCGTTGCGGGCGGCGCGGATGGCGTTGACGACCGCCTCCTTGAATCGCCCGACCTCTCCGGACACGACGCAATGCATGCCCCAGTGCAGCGACAGGCGCCGCGCGGTCCCGATCAGCGGCGTGATGGCGATGATCGGCACGTGCGGACGTTCGCGCCCCACCAGCGCCGCGGTCGACCCGGTCTGCGAGAAACAGCAAATCGCCTTGATGTCCGTGGTCTCGGCAATCTCGCGCGCCGCCGACACGATGGCGTCGGCGATGGTGTCCTTTTCACCGCTGCGGCTGGCCGCGATCACGTCGCGATAGGTCGGGTCGCCCTCGACCTCGACGGCCACCTTGTCCATGGTCTCGACGGCCTCGACCGGATAGTCGCCAGCGGCGGATTCCGCGCTCAGCATCACCGCGTCGGCGCCTTCGTAGATGGCGGCCGCCACGTCGGACACTTCGGCCCGGGTCGGCGTCGGCGCCTCGATCATCGATTCCAGCATCTGCGTGGCCACGATCACCGGCTTGGCCGCGGCGCGGCACTTGCGGATCAGCCGCTTCTGGATCGGCGGCACCGCCTGCACCGGCAGCTCGACCCCCAGGTCGCCGCGGGCAACCATCACCCCATCGGCCACGTCAAGAATTTCCTCGAAATTCTGCACCGCCGCCGGCTTTTCGATCTTGGCCATGATCCGCGCACGGCCCTTGACCAACTCGCGCGCCTCTTCCACGTCATCGCGCCGCTGAACGAAACTCAGCGCCAGCCAGTCGACCCCCAGTCCCATCACGAAATCCAGATCGCGCCGGTCCTTATCGGCCAGCGCCCGCAGGGGCAGCACCACGTCGGGCACATTCACACCCTTGCGGTCGGAAATCGTGCCGCCGACCGTAACCACGCAATCGGCGAAATCGGCGCCGCAGCTTTCCACCCGCAGGCGGATCTTGCCGTCGTTGACCAGCAGGTTGGCGCCGGCCTCAAGCGCGGCGAAAATCTCCGGGTGCGGCAGGCAGACGCGGCCGCCATCGCCCTCGGCCGTGTCCAGGTCCAGCCGAAACGCCTGACCCTCGGCCAGGTCTTCTGCCCCGTTGGCGAACACCCCAACCCGCAGCTTGGGGCCCTGCAAGTCGGCGAGAATGCCGATCGGCCGGTTCAGGTCGTGCTCGATCCGGCGGATGACCGCATGCCGCGCACCGATCTCTTCATGCGTGCCGTGGCTCATGTTCAGGCGGAACACGTCGGCCCCGGCCTCGAACAGGGCGCGGATGGTTTCATAGTCGCTGGACGCTGGGCCGAGCGTGGCCACGATCTTGACCTTGCGGAGCCGTCTCATAACAGCATTCCTCGCTTCGTTGGCGCTAACAATTGGCCTCTCATGGCCCATGCGGCGGCAAATGACAACTGGCGCGGCGGCGCGGCGGGCGATATTCAGACGCCGCCAACCCCGGAGAGCCGATGCCCGACTATCAGCCCTGTTTCATCGAAGGGGCCGACCGGCCGTCGCGCTGGCTGGTCGCCTGCGACCACGCGGCCAACCATGTGCCGTCTGCCGTCAACGGTGGCAGCCTTGGCATACCGGCCGCCGACATGGCCCGGCACATCGCCTACGATCCCGGCGCGGCGGGGGTCACGCGGGCGCTGGCGCGGCTTCTGGACGGTCGTGCCATCCTGTCGAATTTTTCCCGCCTCGTGATCGACCCCAACCGGGGCGAGGATGATCCGACCCTTGTGATGCGGCTTTATGACGGCTCGGTGATTGCCGGCAACCGCAAGGCCGGGGCCGGCGAAATCGAACACCGCAAGGCGCTGTGCTATCGCCCCTATCACGACGCCTATGCCGCGCTGGCCAGTGCCCGGCCCGACAGCGCCATCGTTGCGGTCCACAGCTTCACGCCGCGGCTGAACGGCCAGCCAGCGCGGCCGTGGCACGTGGGTATCCTGCACGCCGGCGACCGCCGCCTCAGCGGCCCGCTTCTGCAATCCCTGCGCCGCGACCCGAGCCTTTGTGTCGGCGAGAACGAGCCCTACAAGGGCCACCTGCCCGGCGACAGCGTCGACCGCCACGCATTGGCCCACGGACGGCAGAACACCCTGATCGAACTGCGCAGCGATCTGATCGAGACCGCCGAACAGCAACAGGCATGGGCCGCCCGCCTCGCGCCGATGCTTGCCGCCGCACTGGCCCGGGCCGGCGATTGAGCAGGCCGAAAAGTCTTCGCCCGCCGCCTGCCGCGCGCTAGGGTTTCACGACAGGATCGAACTGCGCCACGCCAAGGCGCAACGCCCGGGGCACATCGCCCGATCGAAACCCCACGGGCCGCGCGCCCGCCCAGACAGACAGGACACGACCATGGACGACCAGACCCGAACCGAGCTTGAAGCCGCCGCCTTCCGCCGCCTGCGCGAACACCTGATGGAAAAACGCACCGACGTGCAGAATATCGACCTGATGAACCTGGCCGGCTTCTGCCGCAACTGCCTCAGCCGCTGGTATCAAGAGGCCGCCAACGACCGCGGGATCACCATGACCAGGGAAGCGGGGCGCGAGGCCTTCTACGGCATGCCCTACGACGACTGGAAAGCCGGCTTTCAGACCGAGGCCGGCGACGGCAAACAGCGCGCCTTCGAAAAGGCCTTCGCCGAAAACGTGGGCAAACCCGGCTGACCGGCTGTGCAGACTTGCACAGGATCTGTTTGACCGCGGCAGGTTCGCCCGCCCGCCCGCTGGTCTATCCATGACCCCGGATGCGCCCTTGGCAAGAGACCTGACAAATGACCCGTATGCCCACCTATTTCATCAGCCACGGCGGCGGCCCCTGGCCCTGGATGCCCGACATGCAGCAGGCCTTCGCCCCGCTGGCGACGTCGCTGGCCGCCCTGCCGTCCGAACTGCCCGCGCCGCCACGCGCCATTCTCATGGTGTCGGGCCACTGGGAAACGCCCGAAGTGTCGGTGATGACCAGCCCGCGGCCGCCGATGCTGTACGACTATTACAACTTCCCGCCCCACACCTACGACGTCAGCTACCCCGCCCCCGGCGCGCCCGACCTTGCGGCCCGGGCCGCGTCGCTGATCGCGGCCGCCGGCCTGCCGGTGGCCCGCGACGCCGAACGCGGCTTCGACCATGGCGCCTTCGTGCCCATGGCCATCAGCTATCCGGCGGCCGACGTGCCCATGTTCCAGGTGTCGATCCGGGAAAACTATGACCCGGCGCAGCATTTCGCGCTGGGCCGTGCGCTGGCGCCCCTGCGCGACGACGGCGTGCTGATTGTCGGATCGGGGCTCAGCTATCACAACCTGCGCCTCTTCGGCCCCAACGCCAAACAGCCGTCTGAACAGTTCGACGCCTGGCTGAACACCACGATGGCGCAACCGCCCTCTGACCGTACCGCGGCACTGCTGAATTGGGAAACCGCCCCCAGCGCCCGCGTCTGCCACGAACGCGAAGACCATCTCGTGCCCCTCTTCGTCGCTCTCGGCGCGGCCGAGGATGCACCCGCCACCCAAGTCTATCACCAGACAATGATCCTGGGCGGCGTCACCGCCTCCAGTTTCCGGCTCGGGTAAAGCTTCTCGCGTCAAACCCGTGCGACCCGACCCTGCCCGAAATCACGAAACCTGACGGGATCAGGTCGACCGCGAAATGCCGCAAGGCCACCGCTGGGGCCGGACCCGTCCCCGCTTCATCGTTCGTCAAATACTTCGGGGGGAAAGGCATTTGCCCAAATGCCTTGGGGGGCAGAGCCCCCCCCTTTCGCGACGCCGGCAGGCGGCGCAACCCCGGTCCCCGCGCGGCGCCGGCAGGCGCGGCGCAACCCTAGCCCCGGTTCTTGGTCCCGCCCACGACCAATGATGCACCACCAAAATCTGACAGAATCAACGGACTGCAAACCTTCACCGTATCGGGACCGATTGACCGGTGAGCGGGACGAACCGAACGTTCGCCTAGGGCGCGCTGCGTGTCTTGCTGGCCCGTTACGGACGCCGAGGTCCATAGGCAGTCGCTACCGTTCCCGACACTTGCTGGCCCGGAACTTGACACTGACCACTCTTCCTTCCACCGAAGCGATATCTTCCGTCGCGATGTCGGGGGTAAACTCCGGCCCCGGGCAACGGGCCATTTCCTTCAATTCCGACGAAGGCAGTGGATGATGTGCCACAACCTCTACATCGGAAAAGCCGGTCTCGTGAAGGAGTTGGAAATACCGATCCTCCACGATTGAACCACCTACGCATCCAACCCAGTTGGATTGAAAGCGCTCGCGGACATCGGGATCGATTTCCTCTGCATAGACGATATCGGAAATGGCCAGGCGACCGCCGGGCCTGAGGATGCGGTGGATTTCGCGGTACACGGCCTCTTTGTCCGGGCACAGGTTGATGACGCAATTCGAGATCACCACATCGGCGAAACTGTCCGGAAGCTCTGTCTTGTTCAACTCGGCGACAACGAACTCCGTCGTCTTCGTCATGCCCGCCTCGATCATCGCCTGCCCGGCGCGCTGGATCATATGAGGGGCCATATCCACGCCCACAACTTTTCCGTCGGACCCCACCTTGTTGGCGGCCAGCACAACGTCGATACCTGCACCACACCCGAAATCCACCACGGTCTCGCCCGGTTGCAGATCGGCGAACCCCGTGGGATTGCCGCACCCTCGTGACAGTGAGAATGCAGTTTCGGGGACTTGCAAAAGCTCTTCTTGGCTATAAAGCCCGTGCTCGGCCGCAAAACTTGGACTGACCGCCTTGCCGGCGCAGCAACATGCTCGGCCGCCCTGCTCGGCGACTGCATCGTAGCGGCTCTTTACGGTATCCTTGACAGTCTGTACGTCCATGACAACTTCCTCGATCCGTATCCGCCGGTTCCGGTCGCCTCCGAAGGTGGCCCCCATTTTTCGGCAAGAAGGGCACTGGGACCGTTTGGGCCGAGTAATCGCGGACCGGAAGTCTCTGATATCCGGTGTCAAGCCTACCCCCGAGCTGCCGTTGCACAAAACACAAAAAAAGTCGTTGACGCAGATCAAACTGGCTGGCGGAGACCACCGGAGCCACGCGACTGAGCATTTGCCCAATGCCGTCCGCGCTCCGGTCACGGCATTTGTTTGAATTCGCCTTCACGGCAGCAATCGAGGCCGGGCCGGGCATCCGACACTCTGCTCAGACGGCTGCCTTGTTCCGGATAGCTTCCGTTGGAAATCGGAGCAGCGTACTGCAGAAAGGGCGCGGAGCTACCGCTCGCTGCGATCTGTTCCAAGGTCCCGTCAGGGTTCCGCGCCCCATTTCTGCCAACTGGCGTGAAGGTTCAAATGCCGGCACCGAGGGCAGTTATCGCAGCAAGTATCTTTTCAGCGGATGTATTGCCCTCTAACATCAACCCATTGAAACAAAACAATATAGTTGCCGAAACACGTCGTTGAACTGGCGGAAAACGTGGTCCCGCTGTCAAAACACGACGAACTTCTGGCGCGACATTTCGGGCGGCTTCATGCCATCAAGCCGATAAGATCGCAGAGAATTTCCAACTAGCCCCGGACCGCGCTCAGCGACAGCGACAGCGGCAGCCAGGCCCGGTCGGGCCAACGCCAGAAGCCGTCACCATCCGACACCAGACGTTCGAACATCGGCCACACCACTCGGTCATGTTCGTGCAGCCACTCCAGCCGCAAACCGGCGTCGATCAGCGCGGTGACCATCTGACCCACCGGATGCACCCATTCAAAGGTGCGCAGGTTGGCCAGCTTGCCCGGGCTGGCATAATCACGGTCGTCGTCGATCACCAGCGTTTCGCCGTCCAGATATCCGGTCAGCGGCCCCGGCAGGGCGCCGACGCCCGGCACCATGTCGTCCAGCACCAGCGCCGCCGGGTGCCCGTCGCAGAAATACAGCCGCCCGCCCGGTCTCAGGAAACCGGCGACCACCCGGGCCCACCCGGCGATATCCGGCAGCCAGCTCACCGTGCCCCAGGTCACGAACACCAGGTCAAAGCTGGCGTCCGCGCCAACCGCGGCGTTGGCGGCATAGACATCGGATTGCACAAAGCGTGCGGCCAGCCCCAGATCGCCGGCAAGGCCCGTGGCCACCGCAATCGCGGGGGCGGAAAAGTCCACGCCCGTCACCTCGGCGCCCTGCTGCGCCAGGATCAGGCTGTCGCGCCCGAAATGGCATTGCAGATGCAGCACCCTCAGCCCCGCGACCGGCCCCAGTTCGGCCTCGACCAGCGGGTCGAGCCGCCCCTGACCGGCCCGCAGCGGCCCAAGATCATAGCTTGGCGTGCCTTGGTGCAGAGCGACGCGTTCGTCCCAGTTGGCGCGGTTGGCCTCGCGCCAGTCACCGGACATGTTGCTGACATCGGGCATCGCGGCTCAGATCGCCGCCGCGCGGCTTTCCTCAAGATAGATCTCGCGCAGGCGCCGGGCCACGTGACCGGGCTTGCCATCGCCCAGGGTTTGGCCGTCGATCTCGATCACCGGCATCACGAAGGTGGTGGCCGAGGTGACAAAGGCCTCGTCCGCGGCCTTGGCCTCGTCGATGGTAAAGGGCCGCTCCTCGATCACCATCTGCGCCTCGCGCGCCAGGCGCAGCACCGCGTTGCGGGTAATGCCCTGCAGGATCTCGTTGCCCAGTTGCCGGGTGACGATGCGCCCGCCCTTGACGATATAGGCGTTGTTCGACGTGCCCTCGGTCACGTGGCCGTCCTCGACCATCCAGGCGTCGTCGGCGCCGGCCGCCTTGGCGGCCATCTTGCCCATGCTGGGATACAGAAGCTGCACGGTCTTGATGTCGCGCCGGCCCCAACGCATGTCGGCGATCGAAATCACCCGTATGCCGCGGTCGGCCGCCGGGCTGTCGGCAAGGCCCGGCTTGGACTGGGTGAACAGCACCAAGGTCTGAGGCGTGTCGGCGGGATAGGCAAAATCACGGTCGGCGGCACCGCGGGTGACCTGCAAATAGACCAGCCCGTCGCCAATGGCGTTGCGGGCCACCAGTTGGCGGTGAACCTCAAGCAGTGCGTCCCGGTCCATCGGCATCGCCATGTCCAGTTCGCGCAGGCTGCGGTCCAGCCTGGCTGCGTGGCCGTCGAAATCGAGCAGCTTGCCGCCCAGCACGCTGGTCACTTCATAAACGCCGTCGGCAAACAGGAAGCCGCGGTCAAAGACCGAGACGGTCGCCTCGTTTTCAGGCACATACTCACCGTTGACATAGACAATGCGTGACATGGGGCGCGTCTCCTCGATGCTGTGGTTGCCTGTTCCCGTTTTCCGTTGCTGCCGTCAAGGGCGGCGGGCGCGCTCGGCAGGGTGTGGCGGTGCCCGGCCGCGTCCGGCGGGCCGAGGTGGGCCGCCTGTTTCTTGCCGGTTCAGCCG
>CAYYMJ010000069.1:8152-12395 GCA_964472855.1 uncultured Rhodobacterales bacterium
ATCAAATCTGACGTTTCGAGCCACCGGTATTTTCACTCTGCATCAACCAATCGAAACACTTGAATGGTTCATGATCAAAGCCTCCGCCCGGCGGCGCGGTTCAAATGTTTCGGTCGATCCACTAGCCCCAAAGCGCCGCCTCGGGCGGATGCACGCCGGCCGCGTCATACCGCAACGGCGCCGCGCGGTCGCGGGCCAGCAGCAGCGGTCCGTCAAGGTCGACCACCCGCGCGCCCTGCGCCACCAGCACCGCCGGGGCCATGGCCAGCGAACTGCCCACCATGCAGCCGACCATGACGGCGAAACCCGCCGCGCGGGCGGCATCGCGCAGGGCCAGCGCCTCGGTCAGGCCGCCGGTCTTGTCGAGCTTGATGTTCACCATGTCATATTTGCCGGCCAGCCCGGGCAGCGAGGCACGGTCGTGGCAGCTTTCGTCGGCGCAAACCGGCAGCGGGCGGTCGATTTCGGCCAGCATGGCGTCGTCGCCGGCGGGCAGGGGCTGTTCGACCATGTCCACCCCAAGCCGCACCAGATGCGGGGCCAGATCGGAATAGACCTCGGCTGTCCAGCCTTCGTTGGCGTCGACAATCAGCCGCGCACGCGGCGCGCCGGCGCGCACGGCCTCTAGCCGGGCCATGTCGTCGGGCGTGCCAAGCTTGATCTTCAACAGCGGCCGGTGGGCATGACGCGCGGCGGCGGCGCGCATGTTTTCCGGCGTGTCCAGCGACAGGGTAAAGGCGGTGATCTCGGGGCGCGGCGCCGGCAGGCCCGCCAGTTGCCACGCCCGCCGCCCGGCCGCCTTGGCGTCAAGATCCCACAGGGCGCAGTCCACCGCATTGCGGGCCGCGCCGGGCGGCAACAGGTCGGGCAACGTCGCCCGTGACACATTCCCGGGCAGCGCGTCGACCTGCCCCGAGACGCTGGCCGGCGTTTCGCCATAGCGGGCATAGGGCACGCATTCGCCCCGCCCCGAATGACCGCCACGGGTGACGGCAACGGTCAGCACCCGGGCCTCGGTGCGCGATCCGCGCGAAATGGTGAAGACCTCTGCCAGCGCAAAGGCCTGCGGCGTGACCGTAACCGCCATCAGGCCGGCAGCGCGTCGACCAGCCGGCCCGCGCCATGGCGGAACGGGTCGACCGTGGGCAGGCCAAGGCGATCTTCGATCTCCTGACAGCAGGCCGCCGCCCCGGCATCGTCGAGCGCCTTGGTGTTGACCGACACGCCGACCACCTGCGCGTCGGGGTTGGCGACGCGGGCAATGGTCAGCACCATGTCGCGCAGCGCCTCGAGCGTCGGCAGGGGGTGATGCGGCAGGCCACGCATGTGGGTGCGGGTGGGCTCGTGGCACAGCACGATGGCATCGGGCTGGCCGCCGTGGATAAGCGCCATCGTCACCCCGGAATACGAGACATGAAACAGGCTGCCCTGTCCTTCGATATGGTCCCAGTGGTCGGGGTCGTTGTCGGGGGTCAGATACTCCACAGCGCCGGCCATGAAATCGGCAATGACCGCGTCCAGCGGCACGCCGGCCCCGGTGATCAGGATGCCGGTCTGCCCGGTGGGGCGAAAGGTCGACCTTTGCCCGCGTCGGCGCATTTCGGCATCCATGGCCATGCCGGTATACATCTTGCCGACCGAACAATCGGTGCCGATGGCAAGGCAGCGCTTGCCGCTGCGCCTTTTCCCGTCGGCGATGGGATAGGCGACAGTGGGGACGCGCACGTCATGCAGCGTGCGCCCGTGCACCTGCGCGGCGCTGACAAGGTCGCCCTCGTCGCGCAACAGGTTATGCAGGCCGGCGGCGATGTCGTAGCCAACGGCAATGGCCTCGACCAGCGCCGATTTCCAGCTAGCGGGAATCACGCCGCCCCGGTTGGCCACGCCGATCACCAGGGTCCTTGCGCCCTTGGCCCGGGCCTCGGCCAGCGACAGATCGGGCAGGCCCATGTCGGCCTTGCAGCCGGGCAGCCGGAACTGGCCGATGGCATTCTCGGGACGCCAGTCGCGGATGCCTTGCGCCACCTTGGCGGCCAGCGCGTCGGGCGCGTCGCCCAGAAACAGCAGATACGGGGTCTCGATCATTGGCAGGTCCCTCCTTCAAGCGGCCGAAGTATCGGGGAACCGGGCCTGAATGTGTTGCGGAACTTGCACTATTTCGCGGCATATCGCACTCGATCCTTCGACAAGACCGCAGATACACCGAAGTTTCATGCGCTAAATCGAGGGTTCATCGCAGAAAACCGCCCCGGCACCAGCCTGGCAAAGGTGCCGGAAATGCTGCGCCTGCAAAAATCCTGTTGCGGCTTGGCGCGCAATAAACTAGCGCCTGTGCCGATCAATCAGCAACAAACTTTCGTGGTGACTCATGAGCTTTCGACAGCAACCCGCCCCGGCCGCACGCCCCAACCGCTGCCAACTGTTCGGCCCGGGGTCGCGCCCGGCGATCTTCGGCAAGATGGCGGCATCGGCGGCAGACGTCGTCAACCTTGACCTCGAAGACAGCGTTGCCCCGGACGACAAGGCCGAGGCACGCAAGAATGTCATCGCCGCGACCCATGACATCGACTGGGGCAGCAAGTATCTGAGCGTCCGCATCAACGGGCTGGACACACCTTACTGGTATCGCGACGTGATCGATTTGCTGGAACAGGCCGGACCGAGCCTGAACCAGATCATGATCCCCAAGGTCGGATGCGCGGCCGACGTCTACGCCGTCGACGCGTTGGTGACGGCGGCCGAGGCCGCGACCGGCCGTGCCAGCCCGATCAGCCTGGAGGTGATCATCGAAACCGCCGCCGGTATCGCGCATGTCGAAGAGATCGCCGCTGCCAGCCCCCGCTTGCAGGCGATGAGCCTTGGGGCCGCCGACTTCGCGGCCTCGATGGGGATGCAGACAACCGGAATCGGCGGCACGCAGGAAAATTACTACATGCACCGCGAGGGGCAGAAATACTGGTCCGACCCGTGGCACTGGGCGCAGGCGGCCATTGTCGCGGCCTGCCGCACCCACGGCGTTCTGCCGGTCGACGGCCCGTTCGGCGACTTTTCCGATGACGAAGGCTTCCGCGCACAGGCCCGCCGGTCGGCGACGCTGGGCATGGTCGGCAAATGGGCCATCCACCCCGGGCAGGTGGCGCTGGCCAACGAGGTATTCACCCCGTCCGAGGCAGCGGTTCAGGAAGCCCGCGAGATCCTCGCCGCGATGGAAACGGCCCAGCGCTCGGGCGCCGGCGCGGCCGTCTACAAGGGGCGGCTGGTCGACATCGCGTCGGTCAAGCAGGCCGAGGTGATCGTGCACCAGGCCCAGCTGATCGCCGGCTAGGCGGGGCGAGGCCCGGGCGGCAAGGCCCGGGCCGGCCCTCTAGCGGTTGCGCGACGTGCCGCGCCGCGGGTTGGTACCGGCGCCGCCGTCGCGGTTGCCATTGTCGACGCCGCCATTGTCGAAGCCGCCGCCATCGTTGCCCGCCTTCAGAAAGGCGTCGCCCGCCATATACGCAGCGTGGCAGTCGCTGGCATCGTGGAACGCGTCGCTGTCATTGGTCACACCGGCGACGCGGGGGCCTTCGAACCGCGGGTCGTCGCATTCGCCATCATGGGCCCAGGCGCTGCTGTCGTCGCCAAAGTCGATGCCGTCCACCATCTCGGGCGGGCCGGATTCGCCGGCCAGCGCGATGCGGCTGTCGGTCCAGGCTGTGCTGCAGTCGGTCGCGTCGGCCTTCAGGTGATTCTGGGTCGGCGACGCCGCCGCGCCCGGCCCCTCGAACCGCGGGTCGTCGCATTCGCCGTCATGGGCAAAGACGCCGGTGTCGACGCCAAAGTCGATCCCGTCGATGACGATCGGCGCCATGTCGGCCCGCAACCTTGCCGAGCCGTTGGTGTAGGCCTGCGCACAGTCGGTGGCGTCGTTCATGATATGACCGTCCGAGCCTGCGCCGGCCACGCCCGGCCCTTCGAACCGCGGGTCGTCGCATTCGCCGTCGTTGGCGAAGACGCCGCCATCGCTGCCGAATTCGATGCCGTCGATGACGATCGGCGCCTGGTTTTGCTCCTTGAGCCAGGCAAAGCCGCCTTCATAGGCCTCAAAGCAATCGGTGGCGTCGTTCATGAGGTGGTTGTCCGAACCTGCGCCAGCCACGCCGGGCCCGGCAAAACGCGGGTCGTCGCATTCGCCGTCGTTGGCGAAGACGCCGCCATCGCTGCCGAATTCGATCCCGTCAACGATCAGCGGGCCGCCGCTGTC
>CAYYMJ010000070.1:0-12053 GCA_964472855.1 uncultured Rhodobacterales bacterium
GGCCTCAGGTTGCGTCGATAAAGGCCGTCAGTGCGCTGGCCAGGGCCGGGCCGGCGTCTTCCTGCAGGAAATGCGCCGCGCCGTCGATGCGCTGGTGCGGCTGGCGCGCTGCCCCGGGCATGCGCTTTTGAAACTGCCGGTCGATGCCGGCCATGATCCGGTCGTCGCGCCCGAACAGGGTCAGCACCGGCAGATCGAGGTCAACCAGCCGGGCCCATGCCGCGCGGTTGGCTGCGGCGGCCGGGTCGTGGGGCGTCATGGGCACCAGCACCGGAAAGACCCGCGCACCGGACTGAAAGCTCTCGTCAGGGAAGGGGGCGTTATAGGCCGCCACCTCGGCCGGGGTCAGTTTGGTGCTGGTGCCGCCCGAAACGATGCGCCCGGCGTTGAACACCGGCGTGGTCTGGGAATAGTCGCGCCAGGCGCGGAAGGCGTCGTTCATCGGCGTATCGCCGGTGGGCAGGGCGGTGTTGGCCACCACCAGCCGGGCAAAGCGTTCGGGCATCGCCGCCAGCAGGCGCAAGCCGATCAGCCCGCCCCAGTCCTGACAGAACAGCGTGATGCCGCGCAGGTCCGTCTGGACCAGCCAGTCGGCCATCCAGTCGACGTGCCGCTGATAGCTGTAGTCGCCCCGGTCGGCGGGCTTGTCGGACCGGCCGAAGCCAATCAGATCGGGCGCGACCACCCGGTGCCCCCGGTCAACGATGGGCGGGATCATGTGGCGGTAAAGATAGCTCCACGTCGGCTCGCCATGCATCAGCAGCACCGGCGCGGCGCTGGCGGGGCCCTCGTCGAGATAATGCAGGCGCAGGGCGGTGCCGGCCGAGCCGGTGACATGGGCATAATGCGGCGCGAAGGCAAAGTCGGTCAGCCCGGCAAAGCGCTGGTCGGGGGTGCGCAGCACCTTCATTGGCCGTATCGCGGCGGGGCGAAATCAAACGGGGCCCGCCGTGATGGCCGGGCCCCGGAACCGATGTGGCGCGTCTGGATCAGGCTTCGGCCTTGTTGGCCTGGGCTTGCTGGGCCGGCTGGGCCTGAGCCTGGCCGCCGCCGTGGCCGCCACCGCGCTTTTGGCCGCCCGACGGGCTGAGCGGGTCGTCGCGGCGATGCACCGAGCCTTCGAAATGGGCGCCCGATTCGATGGCGATGGTCTTGTGAATGATGTCGCCTTCGACCCGTGCGGTCGAGGTCAGCCGCACCTTCAGGCCACGGACCCGGCCGATGACCCGGCCGTTGACGACGATGTCGTCGGCCATGATCTCGCCCTTGACGATGGCTTGTTCGCCGACGGTCAACAGGTGCGCGCGCACATCGCCTTCGATGTTGCCTTCGACCTGAATGTCACCGGTCGTCTTGATGTTGCCCTTGATCACCAGATCCGCCGACAGAACCGATGCGGGCGGCTTGGCCTTCGGGGCCGACGGCGTGAAGTCGGTCGAGGTCTTGGGTGCGGGCGCCGGCTCGGCGGCGACGGGGGCATTTCCTTCCGAGCCCTGCCTGGGTCCGGGTTCATTGATCTTGCTCTTAGAAAACATCTTGCGCTGCCCTGATATATGTCATCGGATTCACGGCTGTGCCGCCAACACGCACTTCATAGTGCAGATGCGTGCCGGTCGAATGGCCGGAATTTCCCATATCACCGATCCGATCCCCACGCGAGACCCTTTGACCCACGTTCACGCGGATCTTTGACAGGTGAGCATAGCGGGTCTCGATTCCGAACTCGTGCTGGATCTTGATCAGGCGGCCATAGCCCGTTGACCAGCCGGCCTTGATGACGACGCCATCGGCGGTGGCATAGACCGGCGTGCCATAGCTGGCCGCGAAATCGGTGCCGTAATGCATGCGTCCCCAGCGCGGTCCGAAGCCGCTGGTAAAGCGAAAGGCGGTGTGGATCGGCAGCGAAAAGGGCGCCTTTTCTGCGGCAATCCGGTAAAGATTCATACGATCCAGACGTTCAAGGATCGAGTTTGCCCGCAAGCCGTCGGCATCGGGGGCCTCTTCGCCCTTGGTCGAGAATATCAGCGGCGTCAGCGGCCCGCCCTGGCCGGAATAGCCGGCGCGCACGGCGTCCAGCAGCGTTTCGGTCGACAGCCCGGCCGAAGCGAACATCTTGTCCAGCGGTTCGACCGAGATGGTCAGCGCGTCTTCAAGCTGAGCGAATATCCGCTGGTTGCGTTCGTGCTGCAGCTGTTGTTCCAGTTGCAATGCGTCGTTGCGGGCGCCAGCGCGGGCGATGTCGTCGAACAGCGCGTCTCGCTGGGCGGCGGTGTCGCCCAACGCCTGAGTGACCAGTTCCAGCGTCGCGGCAACATCGGCGGCGCGGGTTGCGCGGGCGTCGGCATCGGGCGAGGTGCCGGCAAGGGCGGCCAGTTCGGCGTTTTCCGCGCGGGCGATGTCACGCTCGGCAATGGCGCGCAGCAGGGTTGCGTGCACGGCGTTCAGCCCGGTTTCCAGTTCGCTGTTGCGGTTTTCGGCCGCAAGCAGCGCCGACTGCATGGCGCTGACCTGATCGAGCGCGGTGTTAAAGCGGAACATGGCCGCCTGCGCGGCGTCGCCGCTGGCGTCGCGCTCGGCGGACAGGTCGTTCAGGCGCTCTTCGTAAAGCGACTGTTCGCGCATGGCCTGGTCACGCACATTGCCGGTGCCCAGAAAGTTGATGAGAACCAGCGCGCTGGCGATGATCGACCAGCCGATGATCAGCGTGCTGCCGGTCAGCGCGAAAAACTGCGTGGCAGGCGACAGGCGCAGAAAGCGGGTTTCGCCCTCGCTGCGCAAAAACAAACGCTGTTCCGGAAACGCACGCTGAAACGCGCGACCCAATTTTCCCGTCATCTTGACCCCGACCCTGACCAGACGCGCGGCTTATGTTACCGCTTGCGTGTTCCTTGAACCGCAATTCACCCCTAGTTCACTAGCCGCCGGCTTGCAGAATCGCAACAATTTTGCGCAACCCGGGTCGGGCCTGCGGCGCTAACCCGCAGATCTTGGCGGGAAATCGCCGAGCGCCGGTGCCCCTAACCGTCGGCCAGCGGCCAGTAGAAATCGGGCGGCAGGCCGGCTTCGGCGCGCTTTTCCTCGTTGAAGGGCGGTTTGAGCGGGCCGTGAAAATAGGTGCGCACCAGATCGTGAAAGACCGGTTTCGGGTCAAGATCGCCGCGCCCGCACAGAAAGTGAAACCACTTCGAGCCATAGGCGACATGGCCCACCTCTTCGGCATAGATGGTTTCCAGCGCCGCCACCGCCGGGGCCTCGCCCGCCTTGCGAAACAGCGCGATCATGCCCGGCGTCACGTCAAGGCCGCGCGCCTCGAGCACCATGGGCACCACCGCCAGCCGGCCCATCAGGTCGCCGGCGGTGTCCTCGGCCGCCCGCCACATGCCGGCATGGGCCGGCAGCGCGCCATAGTGGCTGCCCAACCCTTCGAGGCAGTCGCACATCAGGTTGAAATGTTTTGATTCCTCGTCTGCCGCTCTGACCCAGTCGTCGTAAAAGCCCATGGGCATCGCGGTGTCGGTAAACCGGGCGATGATGTCCCAGTGCAGGTCGACGGCATTCAGCTCGATATGGGCCACAGCGTGCAGCAGCGCGATGCGCCCCTGGGGCGAGCCCGGGCGCCGGCGCGGCACGTCGCGCGGCGACAACAGCTCTGGCCGGTCAGGGCGGGCCGGGCGCGCGGGTGGGTGGGCGTGGCCCACGGCCATGCTGCCCCGCGCGGCCGCCCAGTCGGCGGCAAGGCGGCGCGACTTGGCGGCCTTTTCGCGCCCGTCGGCGGTGTTCAGCACCGCAACGGCGCCTTCGGCCAGTGTCACGGTGCTCACCATGACCGGGCCCATGCCAGCACAGCGCCGCCGTGCCCCCGGGCCCCGACATTGCCCCAGACCCGCGAGATCGCGCCGCCGAGGCCGCTGGCAACGGTCGTGCGCGCGATCCCCATGTCGCGGTGCCGATTGTTTCTTTGCTCGGCCCGGACGCCCAAGCGTTGGCACATATCGCTGCCCGCGTCCGCCCACGGCGGCACGCCCAGACCGCGCCGGGCGCGGAACCCGGCCAGCTTGGGCATGCTGTCGCGCGACACCCCCGCCACTGCGACGCCTTCGCCGTCAAAGCCGGGCACGGCGGCCGAAACCTGTTGCGCTTCGACCGTGCGGCGCGGCGTGTCGGCGCGGGCCAAGCAGAACGCGATCTGCCCGCGCCCGCCAAACACGCCAGTTTCGCGGATCTTGCCGTCATCGCCGGGCCGGGCGAAATCCGGCGCCTTCTGGCCGATCTCGATCATGTGACCTCTGTCCTGTCGTCGTTGAACGCCTGCGCCGGGTTTTAGAACGGATCGTGGCAGGATAGACAGCAGCAAACGCAGCACGACGACCCGGGGCACATGCAGGACAACCACACCGATACCGCCACCGCCAGCGAAGCGGACGCCACCGGGAAACCGGCGCGCCACCCGGTGCGCACGGCACTGTGGGTGGTGCTGGCCTTTCTGGTCGGTCTGATCGGGGCCGGCGTGGTCATGTTGGTGGTCACCGACCGGGCGCTGGTGATGCCGGCGGCGCTGACCCAGCGGATCGAAGCGCGCCTGAACGCCGGGCTGACCGACGGGCGGATCGACCTGGGCCAGATCGAGCTGGCGCTGGACCGTGGTCTGCCGCGCGTCGCGGCCCGCAATGTCGAGCTGCGCGACAAGGGCGGCTTTGGCATCGTGCGGCTGGCGCATGTGCGCGCGGCGTTGGAGCCTCTGGCGCTGCTGCGGGGCGAGATCAACCTGCGCCGGCTCAGCCTGTCGGGGGCCGAATTGACAGTGCGGCGCAACTCGGACGGTGGCTTCAGCCTGAATTTCGACCAGCAGGCCCGCACATTCGCCGGCATGGGCGCGGTGCTGGATGCCGCCGACGCCGCCTTTGCCCGCGCGCCGCTGGCGCAGGTCGAGCGGATCGAGGCCGACGGTCTGACCCTGGCGCTGGAAGATGCCCGCAGCGGGCGCCTGTGGCAAGTCACCGGCGGGCGCATCACGCTGAAGCGCGGCGCCACCGGGCTGGACGTGAACGCGGTCGGCGACATCTTCAACGGCACCGACGACGTGGCGCAGGCGCAGGTTTCGGTCCAGACATGGGCCGACAGCGGGCGTGCCGTCTTGTCGGCCACGGTCGACGGCGTGGCGGCGCAGGACGTGGCGCTGCAATCGCCGGTCCTGTCGTTTCTCGGCGTGCTGGACGCACCGATCTCGGGGGCGCTGCGCACGGCGCTGGACGATGCCGGCTTGCCCGAAACCCTGGCCGGCAAGCTGGAGATTGGCGCCGGCGCGCTCAGCCCGGCCGGGGCGCGGCCCCTGAAGTTTGACAGCGCGCGCGCCTATTTCGACTATGACGCCCTGCAACAGAAGATCAGCTTTGCCGAGGTTCGGGCCCAGTCGGACCTTTTGTCGTTTACCGCCACGGGCCACAGCTATTTGCGCGACATCGCCGATGACGGCTGGCCCCGGGCGCTGGTGGGGCAATTCGCGCTGGCCGATCTGAATGTCGCGGCGCTTGACCTGTTTGCCGCCCCGCTGCGTTTCGAGGGGGGCGCGGTTGACCTGCGCCTGCGCCCCGACCCGTTCGAGCTGGAGATCGGGCAACTGGTGCTGATGGATCAGGTGCAGCCGGCGGACGGGCATTTGCGGGTGCGTGGCAACATCCACGCCGACGACCGAGGCTGGACCGTGGCGCTGGACGCGGCGGCCGATCGGCTGTCGACCGGGCGGCTGGTGGCGCTGTGGCCGCTGACGCTGGCGGCGCGCACGCGCGACTGGCTGCAGGCCAACGTGGTCACGGGCGAGCTTTTCGGGCTCGAGGCGGCGCTGCGGCTGGAACCCGGCAAGCCGCGCAACCTTGGAACATCCTTCTCGTTCCGCGACGGATCGCTGCGCTATTTGCCCGGCATGCCGCCGCTTGAGGGGGCAGACGGCTTTGTCACCATCACCGGCGACCGCCTGTCGCTGCAACTGGCCGCCGGGCGGGTCAGTCCGCCGCTTGGCGGGCAGATCGACATGGCCGGCTCGACCCTTGTGATCGACGATATACGCCAGAAACCGTCGCCGGGGCATTTTCACCTGGCCTCGAACGGCACGCTGACCGGCGCGCTGTCGCTGGTCAGGCAACTGCCCGGCAGCGGCATGGCCCCCGATGCCCCGGTCGAGATTGCCGACGCCCGGGCGTTGCTGGACACGACCTTCACCCTGCCCATGGGCCGCCCGGTGCAGCCCGGATCGATCGCCTATCGCAGCGAGGGGCAGTTGATCGGGCTGAGGTCGGAAACGCTGGTTCCGGGCCATGTGCTGTCTGCCGACCGCGTGCGGGTCGAGGCGACGCCGTCGGCCATTATTGCCGAAGGCAGCGGCCATATCGACGCGCTGGCGGTCAGCGGCCGCTGGCGGCGGGGCCTGGCCCCGGAAGAGGCCGGCACCAGCGATCTGCGCGGCCGGATCGAGCTGTCGCAGGGCTTTGTCGACACGTTCGACATCGGCCTGCCCACCGGCAGCGTGTCGGGCCGCGGCTGGGGTGACATCAGCATCGGGCTGCGTGACGGGGCCGCGCCGAGCTTTCGCCTGACATCCGATCTTGACGGCGTGGTGCTGCGGCTGGCGTCGCTTGACTGGGCCAAGCGGGCGTCGGGCACCGGGCGGCTGCTGGTCGAGGGGGCGCTGGGCGACATCCCCGAGATTGACCGGGTCGAGATCGAGGCCGCGGGGCTGAATGCCGCGGGCCGGGTCGATCTGGCCGAAGGCGGCCGCTTTGTCGGCGCCACGTTCGACCGGGTGCAGGTGGGCGGCTGGCTCGATTCCCCGGTCAGCCTGCTGGCCGGGGCAGGGGGGGCGGCGCCGGTCATCCGGGTGCAGGGCGGCACCTATGACCTGCGCCGCGCCGATCTGGGCGACAGCGAGGCGGGCGAGGCGCGCGGCCCGGTCGAGATTGCGCTCGACCGGCTGATCATCACCGAAGGCATCCAACTGACCGAGGTGCGGGGCGATCTGGCCCCGGGCACCGGGCTGAACGGGTCGCTGACCGGGCGTATCAACGGCGGCACCCCGGTTCTGGCCGAGATGGTGCAGGGCCCGCGCGGTGCCACCGTGCGCATCAGTTCGCCCAACGCCGGCCGCGCGATCATGGACGCGGGCTTTCTGGAAAACGCGCGCGGCGGCTCGCTGGACCTGGTGTTGCAGCCAACCGGTCGCGAGGGCGAATATGACGGGCTGTTGCGGGTGCGCGGCGCCTGGGTTCTTGACGCGCCGGCCTTTGCCGAACTGCTGAGCGCCATCAGCCTGGTCGGCATTCTCGAACAACTGGCCGGCGGCGGCATCAATTTCGACACGGTCGAGGCCGAGTTTCTGCTGACCCCGGATCAGGTGGTGCTGTATCGCTCCAGCGCGGTCGGGCCGTCGCTGGGCCTGTCCATGGACGGACGTTACCTGCTGGCCGAAGATCGCATGGACATGCAAGGCGTGATCTCGCCGTTTTATGCGCTCAACGCCCTGGGCTCGATCTTGACGCGCAAGGGCGAAGGGCTGGTGGGGATCAATTTCAACCTGACCGGCAACCCCGATGCGCCCCGGGTTCAGGTCAACCCGCTGTCGGTGCTGACCCCGGGGATGTTTCGCGACATCTTCCGCCGCCCGCCGCCCGAACCGGAAAACCGATGAAGCTGAGCGATTTCGATTTCGACCTGCCCGAGGCGCTGATCGCCACCCGCCCGGTGCGGCCGCGGTCGTCGGCGCGGATGCTGGTGGCCGAGGGCGCGCGCCTGACCGACGCCCATGTGCATGACCTGCCCGGCTGGCTGCGTCCCGGCGACCGGCTGGTGCTGAACGATACGCAGGTGATCCCGGGGCGGCTGTCGGGGCTGCGCCGGCGCGACGGGCCCGAGGGCCCCACCGAGGCCCGGATCGAGGCGACATTGCTGGAACCGGCCGGCGACGGGCGCTGGCGGGCGCTGGTCAAGCCGCTGAAAAAGCTGCGCGACGGCGAGCGCATCACCTTTTCGCCCACCCTGTCGGCCCGCGCCGTGCGCGACGGCACGGGCGGCGAGGTGTTGCTGGATTTCGACGCGGCCGGTGCGGCGCTGGACGCGGCGCTTGACCGTGACGGCGACATGCCGCTGCCGCCCTATATCGCCCAACGCCGTGCGCCCGATGCCCGCGACCGCGACGATTACCAGACCATCTGGGCCCGGCGGCGCGGCGCGGTGGCGGCCCCCACGGCCTCGCTGCATTTCGACGCGCCGCTGATGGCGGCGCTGGCCGCGCGCGGCGTCGTGACCAGCCATGTGACGCTGCATGTCGGCGCCGGCACCTTCCTGCCGGTCAAGACCGACAATATCGCCGATCACCGGATGCATGCCGAGCGCGGCGAGGTTTCCCAACAGGCGGCGTCCGAGATCAACGCGACCCTAGCCGCCGGCGGCCGCATCATCCCCGTGGGCACCACCGCGCTGCGCCTGATCGAAAGCGCGGCCCCGGCCGCGGGCGTGATGGCGCCATGGCAGGGCGAGACCGACATCTTCATCACGCCGGGCTTTCGCTTTCGCATTGCCGACGCGCTGATGACCAATTTCCACCTGCCGCGGTCGACCCTGATGATGCTGGTCTCGGCCCTGCTGGGGACAGACGAGATCCGCGCCGTCTATGCCCACGCCATCGACCGGCAATATCGGTTCTTTTCCTACGGCGATGCGTCGCTGTTGTTTCCGGCGGCCTGAAGGCGACATGGGCCCTGTCGCGCCCGTGCATGACGCAGGGCAAGGCGATGGTCCATGACCGGGAAAAGGCCAAGGAACGCGCCCGATGCTGTATGTACTTCGCACAAGCTGGCCCCTGCTTCTGGGAATGGGCCTGTTGATGGTGGGCAATGGCGTGCAGGGCACGCTGCTGGGCATTCGCGGCAATATCGAGGGCTTTGCCACCTGGGAACTGTCGGTGGTCATGTCGGCCTATTTCGTCGGCTTTCTTGGCGGTTCGCGGCTTGCCCCCGAACTGATCCGGCGGGTGGGTCATGTGCGGGTGTTCGCGGCCCTGGCGTCGTTGATTTCGGCGATTATCATCGTGTTTCCGGCGCTGGCCGACCCGTGGGTGTGGGCGATCCTGCGGGTTCTGATCGGCTTTTGCTTTTCCGGCGTCTACGTGACGGCGGAAAGCTGGCTGAACAATGCCGCGACCAACGACACCCGCGGTCAGGCGCTGTCGCTTTACATGATCGTGCAGATGGCGGGGATCGTGCTGGCGCAGGGCATCCTGGTGCTGGCCGATCCGGGCGGCTTTCTGCTGTTCATCATCCCGTCGGTTCTGGTGTCGGTGTCCTTCGCGCCGATCCTGTTGTCGGTCAGCCCCACCCCGGCCTTCGAGACGGCCAAGCCCATGGCCTTGCGCGAACTTTACCGGATTTCGCCGCTGGGCGTGGTCGGCATGGTGCTGATGGGGGGCATCTTTTCGGCCCTGTTCGGCATGGCGGCGATCTATGCCGCCAGCGTCGGGCTGAGCGTGGCGCAAATCTCGGCCTTCATGGCGGCGATCTATCTGGGCGGGCTGGTGCTGCAATATCCCATGGGCTGGTTCAGCGACCGCATGGACCGGCGGCGGCTGATTCTGATGGTTGGGGTGATCGGCGGTCTGTCCGCCATCGTCGGCATGATGTTCCCGCTGAATTTCGCGACGCTTCTGGCGGTGGCTTTCGTGATCGGCGGTGTATCGAACCCGCTGTATTCGCTGCTGATTGCCTATACCAACGACTATCTCGAGGTCGAGGACATGGCCGCCGCCTCGGGCGGGCTGATCTTTGTCAACGGTCTGGGCGCCATTGCCGGCCCGCTGGTGGCCGGCTGGCTGATGGAGGTGGTGGGCCCCGAAGGTTTCTGGATCATGCTGGCGGGGCTGTTGCTGTCGGTGGCCGGCTATGCGCTGTACCGGATGACCCAGCGCCCGGCGCCATCGTCGGACGAAACCGGCGCCTATGTGTCGGTCACGCCGTCGGCCTCGCCGGTGGCGGTCGAGGTCGCGCAGGAGGTCGCCATCGAGGCGGCCGAGGAAGCTATCGCAGAAAGTTAACGGAATTGTTGAAATACCACGCCAATACTGCAAGATATCCACAGGCAGAAAAACGCAGGAGGCAGGGGTGACAACGCCAGACGAAGTTCTGGCCTTTTGGCTTGACGAAGTCGGCCCGGAAGGCTGGTACAAGGGCGAAGAGATCGACGCGCTGGTGCGCGAACGATTTCTTGGCGCCTGGAACGAGGTTCGCCAAGGCCGGTTCGGCCTGTGGCTGACCTATCCCAACGGCACGCTGGCCTATACCATTCTGACCGACCAGTTGGCGCGCAACCTGCACAGGGGCACGGCCCTGGCCTTCGCGACCGACCGGCAGGCGCGGGCGGCGGCCAAGGCGGCGATCGACCGCAACTGGGATCTGCGTATCGACGAACCGGCGCGCCAGTTCTTCTATATGCCGCTGATGCATTCCGAATGCAGCCCCGATCAGGACCGGTGTGTCCGGCTGTTGAAGACACGGATGCCGAAGACCGGAAGCGGCAATCTGCTGCACGCCAAGGCGCACCGCGAGATCATCCGCCAGTTCGGCCGCTTTCCGTTCCGCAACGATGCCCTGTCGCGCCGCACCAAACCGGTCGAGCGCGATTTCATCGACAATGGCGGCTACGGGCGCATCGTCCACCAGCTTGAAGCGCTGGCCTGAGCCCCGGCCGACGGGCATATCGCGGCCCTCCAGAGCTCCGGTGCGTTTGCGCGCGCCGGAGGCAGGAGCTTGCGTCTGGCTGCAACAGGAAATAGTTTAACGTTCAACCAATTTCAGATTCGTGGAGAAGGCGATGTCGGCGCAGTCATTCGACATGGTGGTGATCGGGGCCGGACCGGGGGGCTATGTCGCCGCGATCCGCGGTGCGCAACTGGGCCTGAAGGTCGCGGTGGTCGAGCGCGAGCATATGGGCGGCATCTGCCTGAACTGGGGCTGCATCCCGACCAAGGCGCTGCTGCGCTCGGCCGAGGTGTTTCACCTGATGAACCGGGCCGCCGAGTTCGGGCTGAGCGTCAGCGGCACCGGCTTTGACATTGACGCGGTGGTCAAGCGCAGCCGCGGCGTGGCCAAGCAGCTCAATGCCGGCGTCGGCCACCTGATGAAGAAGAACAAGGTGACCGTGGTCATGGGCGAGGCCCGGCTGACCGGGCCCGGCAAGGTTTCGGTCAAGACGGCCAAGGGCAGCCAGGAGCTGACGGCGGCCAATGTCGTGCTGGCCACCGGCGCGCGTGCGCGCGAGCTTCCCGGTCTGGAAGCCGACGGCGATCTGGTCTGGACCTACAAGCACGCCCTGACGCCGCCGCGTATGCCGAAAAAGCTGCTGGTCATCGGGTCGGGCGCGATCGGCATCGAATTTGCCAGCTTTTTCAACACCCTGGGCGCCGACACCACGGTTGTCGAGGTGATGGACCGGATCCTGCCGGTCGAGGATGCCGAAATCAGCGCCATGGCGAAGAAGCAGTTCGAAAAACAGGGCATGACCATCCGTGAAAAGGCCATGGTCAAGCAGCTCGACCGCGGCAAGGGAACCGTGACGGCGCATATCGAACAGGGCGGCAAGGTGACGACTTCGACCTTTGACGCGGTGATTTCGGCGGTTGGCATCGTCGGCAATGTCGAGGGGCTGGGACTGGAAGAACTGGGGGTCAAGGTCGACCGCACCCACGTGGTGACCGATGCCCACTGCCGCACCGGGGTTGCCGGCCTTTACGCCATCGGCGACGTCGCCGGCGCGCCGTGGCTGGCACACAAGGCCAGCCACGAAGGCGTGATGGTGGCCGAGCTGATTGCCGGGCAGTCGCCGCACCCGGTCAGGCCCGACAGCATTGCCGGCTGCACCTATTGTCACCCGCAGGTGGCCAGTGTCGGCCTGACCGAGGCCAAGGCCAGGGACACCGGGCGCGACATTCGCGTGGGCCGCTTTCCCTTTGTCGGCAACGGCAAGGCCATCGCGCTGGGCGAGGCCGAGGGCATGGTCAAGACCGTGTTCGACGC
>CAYYMJ010000071.1:0-12029 GCA_964472855.1 uncultured Rhodobacterales bacterium
TCGTCGCATTTCCATGCCATGGCGGCGGCCAACGGGGTTGGCGACAGCCGCTTTCCGCCCGTCGAGGCCGGGCGCATCCCGCTGCTCGACGACAGCCATGTGGCGATGCGCGTCAATCTTGATGCCTGCATCCATTGCAACCTGTGCGTGCGCGCCTGCCGCGAGGTTCAGGTCAATGACGTGATCGGTATGGCCGGCCGCGGACGTGATGCGCGGATCGTGTTTGACATGGCCGACCCCATGGGCGCGTCGACCTGCGTGGCCTGTGGCGAATGCGTGCAGGCCTGCCCCACCGGCGCGCTGATGCCGGCCACGGCGTTGGCCGCCGACCAGACCGGCGACAGCGCCGATTTCGACCAAGAGGTTGAAAGCGTGTGCCCCTATTGCGGGGTGGGCTGCCAGTTGTCGTTCAAGGTCAAGGACGGCAGGATCAAGTCGGTCGACGGCGTCAACGGCCCGGCCAACGAAAACCGGCTGTGCGTCAAGGGGCGCTTCGGCTTTGACTATGTGCACCATGCCCACCGCCTGACCAAGCCGCTGATCCGGCGTGACGACGCGCCCGCCAAGGGCCTGAACGTCGACCCCGCCAATCCCTGGACCCATTTCCGCGAAGCGACATGGGACGAGGCGCTGGATGCCGCCGCCGGCGGGCTGGCCAAGCTGCGCGACGACGACGGGCGGCGGGTGGCGGGCTTTGGCTCGGCCAAATGTTCGAACGAAGAAGCCTATCTGTTTCAAAAGCTGATCCGGCAAGGCTTTGGCCACAACAATGTCGACCACTGCACGCGCCTGTGCCACGCGTCGTCGGTTGCGGCGCTGATGGAAAACGTCGGCTCGGGCGCGGTCACCGCGACCTTCAACGAGATCGAGAATGCCGATGTCGCCATCGTCATCGGCGCCAACCCGACTGAAAACCATCCCGTCGCCGCCACCTTCTTCAAGCAATTCACCAAGCGCGGCGGCAAGCTGATCGTGATGGACCCGCGCGGCCAGGGGCTGAAGCGTCACGCCAGCCACATGTTGCAGTTCAAGCCCGGCGCCGACGTGTCGATGCTGAACGCGATCATGAACGTGATCGTCGAAGAGGGGCTGTATGACAGCCAGTATATCGCCGCCTTTACCGAGAACTGGTCGGCGATGAAGGCGCATCTGGCCGACTTTACGCCCGAGCGGATGGCGCCGATCTGCGGGATCGCCCCCGAGGTGCTGCGCGACGTCGCCCGAACCTTCGCCACGGCGCGCGCCGGCATGATCTTCTGGGGCATGGGCGTCAGCCAGCATATCCACGGCACCGACAATTCCCGCTGCCTGATCTCGCTGGCGCTGATGTGCGGCCATGTCGGGCGCCCGGGCGCCGGTCTGCATCCGCTGCGCGGCCAGAACAACGTGCAGGGCGCGTCTGACGCCGGGCTGGTCCCGATGTTCCTGCCCGACTATCAAAGTGTCACCGATGACGGCGTGCGCTCGGCCTTTACGCAGGTCTGGGGCTCGGGTGATTTCAGCGCCGAAAAGGGGCTGACCGTGGTCGAGATCGTGCATGCGATCCTGGCGGACGACATTCGCGGCATGTATATTCTGGGCGAAAACCCGGCCATGTCGGACCCCGATGTCGACCACGCCCGCGCGGCGCTGGCCAAGCTGAAGCATCTGGTGGTGCAGGACATTTTCCTGACCGAAACCGCCAATTACGCCGATGTGATCCTGCCCGCCGCGGCCTGGGCCGAAAAGACCGGCACCGTGACCAATACCAACCGCCAGGTGCAGATGGGCCGCCCGGCCGTGTCGCCGCCGGGCGAGGCGAAAGAGGACTGGTGGATCGAGGTTGAACTGGCCAGGCGGCTGGGTCTGGGCTGGAGCTATACCCACCCGTCCGAGGTGTTTGCCGAGATGAAGCGCAACATGGCCTCGCTCGACAATATCACTTGGGAACGGCTGGAAGGCAGCGCGGTGACCTATCCCTCGCTCAGCCCCGAAGACCCGGGCCAGCCCATCGTGTTTGGCGATGGCTTTCCCCGGCCCGAGGGGCGCGCGCGGTTCACGCCGGCCAGTGTCATTGCGCCCGACGACAGCCCCAGCGACGAATTTCCGATGATCCTGATCACCGGCCGCCAATTGGAGCATTGGCACACCGGCTCGATGACCCGGCGCGCCACGGTGCTGGACGCGGTGGAGCCCGAGGCCAACTGTTCGCTGCATCCGCGCACCCTGCGCGCGATGGGGGTGCGCGCGGGCGAGATGATCCGCCTGACCACCCGGCGCGGCAGTGTCGAGGTCATGGCCCGCGCTGACCGCGCCGTTGCCGAGGGCCAGGCGTTTCTGCCCTTTGCCTTCGTCGAGGCGGCGGCCAACATCCTGACCAATTCGGCGCTGGACCCGTTCGGCAAGATCCCCGAGTTCAAATACTCGGCCGTTCGGGTCGAGCCGGCCCCGGTCGCGGCGCAATAGCCGCGTGCCCGCCAAGCCTCTGAAAGCGGCCAGCCCGCAGGGCGCCGGTCGCAAACCCTGCGCCATGCGGCGAAATCGGGCCATCGAGGCGCCGCCGCGCCGCTTAGTGGTCGCCCGGCACCGCCCGTAACCAATTCGCACGCCACCCATCTTCCAAGGACCCGGTCCCCATGTCAGACATCGAAATCGCCCGCGCCGCCAAGAAACTGCCGATCCAGGAGATCGGCGCCAAGCTGGACATTCCCACCGAACACCTGCTGCCCTTCGGCCATGACAAGGCCAAGATCAGCGCCGAATTCATCAAGGCTCAGGATGGCAAGGCAAGCGGCAAGCTGATCCTTGTCACCGCCGTCAACCCCACCCCGGCCGGCGAAGGCAAGACCACCACCACCGTGGGTCTGGGCGACGGTCTGAACAAGATCGGCAAGAAGGCGATGATCTGCATCCGCGAAGCCTCGCTTGGGCCGAACTTCGGCATGAAGGGCGGGGCGGCCGGGGGCGGCTATGCACAGGTCGTGCCCATGGATGACATGAACCTGCATTTCACCGGCGACTTTCACGCCATCACCTCGGCCCACTCGCTGCTGTCGGCGATGATCGACAACCATATCTACTGGGGCAACGAACAGGAAATTGACACCCGCCGCGTCGTGTGGCGCCGGGTGGTCGACATGAACGACCGGGCGCTGCGCCAGATCACCTGCTCGCTGGGCGGGGTCGCCAACGGCTTCCCGCGCGAGGCCGGGTTCGACATCACGGTGGCATCCGAGGTCATGGCCATCTTGTGTCTGGCCAACGATCTGGCCGATCTGCAAAAGCGCCTGGGCGACATGATCGTGGCCTACCGCCGCGACCGCTCGCCCGTGTTCGCGCGCGACATCAAGGCCGACGGCGCCATGACCGTGCTGCTGAAGGATGCGATGCAGCCCAACCTTGTGCAGACGCTGGAAAACAACCCCGCCTTCGTGCATGGCGGGCCCTTCGCCAACATCGCCCACGGCTGTAATTCGGTCGTGGCCACCAAGACGGCGCTGAAACTGGCCGACTATGTCGTGACCGAGGCCGGCTTTGGCGCCGACCTTGGCGCGGAGAAGTTCCTCAACATCAAATGCCGCAAGGCGGGGCTGAAACCCGCAGCGGTGGTGCTGGTCGCCACCATCCGCGCCATGAAGATGAACGGCGGCGTCAAGAAAGACGACCTTGGGGCGGAAAATGTCACGGCGGTGCAGGACGGCTGCGCCAACCTTGGCCGCCATATCGAGAACCTCAAGAAATTCGGCGTGCCCGTGGTGGTGGCGATCAACCATTTCGTCACCGACACCGATGCCGAGGTTCAGGCGATCAGCAGCTATTGCACCACCATGGGGGTCGAGGCGATCCTGTGCCAGCACTGGGCCAAGGGGTCGGAAGGCACAACCGACCTTGCCCGGCGGGTCGTTGACATCTGCGACAGCGACGCCTCGCAATACGCCCCGCTTTACAAGGACGAGATGCCGCTGTTCGAAAAGATCGAAACCGTGGCCAAGGGCATCTACCGGGCCGACGAGGTGCTGGCCGACGCCAAGATCCGCAACCAGTTGAAGGAATGGGAAGAGCAGGGCTATGGCCACCTGCCGGTGTGCATGGCCAAGACCCAATACAGCTTTACCACCGATCCCACGCGCCGCGGCGCGCCGGACGGCCACTCGGTTCCGGTGCGCGAAGTGCGCCTGTCGGCGGGGGCGGGCTTTGTCGTTGCCATCTGCGGCGAGATCATGACCATGCCGGGCCTGCCGCGAAAACCGGCCGCCCAGTCCATCTGCATCAACGAGGAAGGTCAGATCGAAGGCCTGTTCTGACGGGGTCACCGCCAGAAACGGCTCCGATTTTTCGCAGAAAAATCGCCGGCGCGGCCGGCCCGGAAACTGCCGGGCCGGCCGGCTTGCCCTTGCCCCGGATTTCCCCGCAAGATCGGGCCAGTTCCGGCAGGGGTTTCAATCATGCGCATCGTCTTTCTCGACCGCTCCAGCATCGGCCCCGAGGTGACCCTGCATCGACCGGGGTTCGCCCATGACTGGGTGGCCCATGACCGCACCGCGCCCGACGCGGTGGCCGCGCGGCTTGCCGGCGCCGATATCGCGGTCTCCAACAAGGTGCCCATTCGCCGTGCCACCATCGAGGCGCTGCCGCGGCTGAAGATGATCGCCATCCCGGCCACCGGCCATGACGCGTTTGATGTCGACGCCTGCCGGCAGCGCGGCATCGTGGTGTCCAACGTGCGCGGATACGCGGCCAGCACCGTGCCCGAGCATGTGTTTGCCCTGATCCTGGCCCTGCGCCGCAACATCGTCGGCTATCGCCGCGACGTGATCGACGGGCAGTGGCAGGCCGCCGGCCAGTTCTGTTTCTTCACCCATCCAATCGGCGATCTGCGCGGCGCGACGCTGGGCATTTTCGGGCGTGGCGACATTGGCCGCGCCACCGCCGACATCGCCCGCGCCTTCGGGATGGAGGTGCTGTTTGCCGCCCGCAAGGGGGGCGCGGTGGCCCCGGGGTATACCGCCTTTGGCGAGGTTCTGGCCCGGTCCGACATCCTGACGCTGCATGCGCCGCTGACCCCCGACACCCGCGGCATGATCGCGCTGCCCGAGTTCCGGCAGATGCACAGGCGTCCGATCGTGATCAACTGCGGGCGCGGCGGGCTGGTGGACGAGGCCGATCTGGTCACCGCGCTGAACGAGGGTCTGATCGCCGGGGCCGGGGTCGATGTTCTGACGACCGAGCCTCCGGCCCCCGACAATCCGCTGCTGTCGGTGCTGACGCGCCCCGACGTCATCGTCACGCCGCACGTGGCCTGGGCCAGCGCCGCCGCGATGCAGGCCTTGTGGGACCAGTTGATCGGACATATCGAGAATTTCGTTGCCGGCCGGCCCAGCAACAATCTGGCCGGGTGACCGGCACAAAGGGGGAGCATTGGCGATGTATCTGGGACTTGACCTTGGCACGTCCGGCCTGAAGGGGCTGATCGTCGATGACCACCAGCGCATCGTGGCCGAGGCCAGCGCGCCCCTGTCGGTGTCGCGGCCGCACGACGGCTGGTCCGAGCAGGCGCCGGGCGACTGGATCGCCGCGGCCGAGGCGGTGTTGACGGCGCTGGCCGCC
Source organism: uncultured Rhodobacterales bacterium (assembly GCA_964472855.1). Classification (GTDB taxonomy): domain Bacteria; phylum Pseudomonadota; class Alphaproteobacteria; order Rhodobacterales; family Rhodobacteraceae; genus Tranquillimonas. The sequence continues at coordinate 5,587 of CAYYMJ010000071.1, forward strand.
AAGGCCGACCTGACCGCATTGCGCGGCATCGGGCTGTCCGGCCAGATGCACGGGGCGACGCTGCTGGACCGGTCCGACAACGTGCTGCGGCCCTGCATCCTGTGGAACGACACCCGCAGCAGTGCCGAGGCGGCCGAGATGGACGCCGCGCCGGACTGGCGCGAGATCTCGGGCAATATCGTGTTTCCCGGCTTTACCGCGCCCAAGCTCGAATGGGTGCGCCGGCACGAACCGGCCCTGTTCGAGCGCACCGCCAAGGTGCTGTTGCCAAAGGATTATCTGCGTCTGTGGCTGACGGGCGAGCATATCTCGGACCTGTCCGACAGCGCGGGGACAAGCTGGCTGGACACCGGGGCGCGGGATTGGTCAGACCAGCTTTTGGCGCGCTCCGGGCTGGGGCGGGCCGCGATGCCGGCGCTGGTCGAGGGGTCGGCGCCGGGCGGACAGTTGCGCGCGGCGGTTGCCGAGCGTTTCGGCCTGCGGCCCGGCATCGTCGTGGCCGGTGGCGGTGGCGACAACGCGGCCTCGGCCATCGGGGCGGGGGTGACGCGGGCCGGGCAGGGGTTCGTGTCGCTTGGCACCTCGGGCGTGCTGTTCGCCGCCAATGACAGTTTCGCGCCCGACTGGGCCACGGCGGTGCACACATTCTGCCACGCATTGCCGGGCAAGTGGCACCAGATGGGGGTGATCCTTGCCGCCACCGACGCGCTGAACTGGTTCGCGTCACTGGTCGGCGCCGACGCGGCGGACCTGACGGCCGGGCTTGGCGAGGTGCAGGCGCCGGGCCGCAGCCTGTTCCTGCCCTATCTGGGCGGCGAGCGTACGCCGATCAACAGCGCCACGGCACGCGGCGCCTTTGTCGGGCTCGACCATGCCACTGACCGTGCCGCGGCCACCCGCGCGGTGCTGGAGGGTGTCACCTTTGCCCTGCGCGACTGCCGCGACGCGCTGGCCGCAACCGGCACCGGGTTTGACAGCCTGCTGGCGCTGGGCGGCGGCAGCCGGTCGGGCTATTGGCTTGGGCTTCTGGCCTCGGCGCTGAACCTGCCGGTGGAACTTCCGGTTGCCGGCGATTTCGGTGCGGCCTATGGTGCGGCGCGACTGGGAATGATGGCTGCCGGCCACGGCGGCGAAGACCTGGCGACCCGCCCCGACATCGCCCGCGTGATCGCGCCCGACCCGGCACTTGTTGCTGCATTCGACGATGGCCATGCCCGCTATGTCCGGGCGCGAGAGGCCGTGAAAGGACTGACATGACCGAGTTTTTCCGCGATATTCCCAAGGTTCGCTTCGAGGGCCCCGACAGCAGCAACGACTTTGCCTATCGTCACTATGACCCTGACGAGATGGTCATGGGCAAACGCATGGCCGACCATCTGCGCTTTGCGGTGGCCTACTGGCACAGTTTCGCCTGGCAGGGGCAGGACCCGTTCGGCGGCCAGACATTTCAGCGCCCGTGGTTCGGCGACAGCATGGCCGATGCACGCCTGAAGGCCGACGCCGCCTTCGAGTTGTTCGACATTCTCGGCCAGCCCTATTTCTGCTTTCACGATCTCGACGTGCGCCCCGAGGGCGCCTCGTTCGCCGAAAGCCTGCGCAACCTTGACGAGATCGTCGACTATTTCGGCGTGAAGATGCAACAAACCGGGACCCGCCTGCTGTGGGGCACCGCCAATCTGTTCACCCATCGGCGGTTCATGTCCGGCGCCGCCACCAACCCCGACCCGGATGTCTTTGCCTATTCGGCCGCGACCGTGAAATCCTGCATGGATGCCACCCACCGGCTGGGCGGCGAAAACTATGTGCTGTGGGGCGGGCGCGAAGGCTACGAAACGCTTCTGAACACCGACCTGGGGCGCGAGGCCGAGCAGGCCGGACGCTTTTTGCAGATGGTCGTCGACTACAAGCACAAGATCGGCTTTGAGGGTGCGATCCTGATCGAGCCCAAGCCGCAAGAGCCGTCCAAGCACCAGTATGACTATGACGTGGCCACGGTTTACGGGTTCCTGCGCCGGTTCGGGCTGGAAAACGAGGTGCGCGTCAATATCGAACAGGGCCACGCCATTCTGGCCGGCCATTCGTTTGAACATGAAATCGCGCTGGCGGCGTCGCTGGGCATCTTCGGCTCGATCGACATGAACCGAAACGACTATCAGTCGGGCTGGGACACCGACCAGTTTCCCAACAATGTGCCCGAGGTTGCGCTGGCCTATTACGAGATCCTCAAGGCCGGGGGTCTCACGACCGGCGGCACCAATTTCGACGCCAAGCTGCGCCGCCAGTCGCTGGACCCCGCCGACCTGGTGCTGGCCCATGTCGGCGCCATGGATGTCTGCGCCCGCGGCCTGAAGGCGGCGGCGGCGATGCTGGCCGATGGCGGGCTCGAATCCGCCCGCGCGGCCCGCTATGCCGGATGGGACCGGCCCGAGGCGCAGGACATGCTGCACAGCGGCAGCCTGGACAGCATCTTTGACCGGGTCATCGCCGACGATCTGCGCCCCGAGCCGCAATCGGGCGCGCAGGAACGGCTGGAAAACCTGGTCAACCGCTTCGTCTGAGCGTGCCCAAGCTGCCGCTTCGCGGTTGACAGGCCGGGGCAGGGCGCAGACTGACCGCCAGATCGCCCAACAAGAAAGTGCCCCAGCCCATGTCATCGCCGTTTCCGCGCAAGGACCTGTTCGAATTGCCCGACGGGGTGATCTATCTTGACGGCAACTCGCTGGGGCCGGTTCCCCGCGGGGCCGCCGACCGGGTGGCCCGGGTGATCACAACGCAATGGCGCAACGATCTGATCCGCGCCTGGAACACCGCCGGCTGGATGGCCCAGCCTAAAAGCGTGGGCGACCGGATCGCGCGGCTGATCGGGGCGCCGGCCGGCGCGGTCGCCACCGGCGACACCCTGTCGATCAAGGTTTATCAGGCATTGGCCGCCGCGCTGCGCCTGCGGCCCGAGCGCCGGGTGATTCTGTCGGACAGCGGCAATTTCCCGTCCGACCTGTATATGGCGCAGGGGTTGATCGACACCATCGGCAAGGGCCACAGCCTGAAGACGCCGCCGCCCGAGGCGGTGGCCGACCAGATCGACGAAACCGTGGCCGCCGTGATGCTGACCCATGTCGATTATCGCTCGGGGCGGCTGCACGACATGGCCGAAATCACAGCCCGCGCCCATGCGGCCGGGGCGGTGATGATCTGGGACCTGGCCCACAGCGCCGGGGCCGTGCCGCTGGATTTGGCGGGATCGGGGGCCGAGTTTGCGGTTGGCTGCACCTATAAATACCTTAACGGCGGGCCCGGCGCCCCGGCCTTCATCTATGTGCGCCCCGATATCATCGACAAGGTTCAGCCGGCGCTGGCCGGGTGGCTGGGCCATGACGCGCCCTTCCGGATGGAGCCCGGCTATCGCCCGGCCATGGCGACCGAGCGCATGCGCGTGGGCACGCCGCCGGTCGTGCAACTGGCGGTGCTCGAGGCGGCGCTCGACGTCTGGGACGACGTCGACATGCAGGCCTGCCGCGCCGCCTCGATCGAGCTGTCCGAGTTGTTCATTGCCGAGGTCGGGCGCCGCTGCCCGCAACTGACGCTGGCCTCGCCCCGCGACCCGCAGGCGCGCGGCAGTCAGGTCTCGTTTGCCTTCCAGCATGGTTATGCCGCGATGCAGGCGCTGATCGACCACGGCGTGATCGGCGATTTCCGGGCGCCCGACATCATGCGCTTTGGCTTCACGCCGCTTTATCTTGACGCCGACGATGTGCGCCGCGCGGTGGATGTGCTGGAAACGGTCATCACGGGCGAATTGTGGCGCGACCCGAAATACCAGGTCGTGTCACGGGTGACCTGACGGGTCTGACGCACCCGCTGGCAGACTGGCGGCAAAGTGGCGGATCTGCGCCGGGTCGAACAGCAGCCGCGCATGATGCGGCGTGCTGTCAGGCAGGGCGGCCAGCCGGTCCGCGACATCGTCAGCCAGCGCCAAAAGATCGCGGTGCAGCCCGGGGATCGCGGCCATGTCGCCGGGCGCGGCCCGGGCGGCGTGAAAGGTGGCGCGGGTGGCCAGCGCGAACTGGCGCGCAAAGACCGGCAGCCAGGCAAAGGCGGCAAACTGCGCGGCCAGCCCCGGCGGCAGGTCGGGCGCCAGATTGGCGGCCCGCCGGGCCAGAGTGTCGGCCAGCGCGCAGGCACGGTCCTTGGCGGCGAACAGCGTGTGGCGCGCGGCGTCCGACAAGGCCGGGTCGGCCGGGTCGACGTGCAGCGCCCGGTCGCGCCGCCCCATGCCGTTGGTTGCCATCGACAGCCACCCCTCTTGCCAGCTTGACGGCAGGCAGGAATGGCGGGGAAAGACCTTGCCGTTCCAATAGGCCGCCGCCGGGATCTGCCAGCTTTGCAACATCAGATCGGCCGCCGTGCCGGCGGTTGCGCCGGTGACCCCATGCGCCTGTGCCAGCCAGTCCAGCACCAGCGCACGCGCGTCACGGTCGCCGGCGACCAGTTGTGGCAGCGCGAACACGTTGACGGCGCTCAGGCTGTCCAGCGCGTTGGCGCCGGTGATCGCCTCCCAGCTGATGCGCATCAACAGGCCGCGCGCCCCGCGGTCGCGGAACCCTTGCATGCGCCGCCGGAACTCGGCCACCCGGCAATTGGGGATGACGCCCCAGCCCATATGCTCGCCGAAGGCCTCGAACTCGAAGATGACGTCGCTGGTGGTCATGCGGGCGGCAGGGTTTTCGGGAAACTCGGGGAAATAGTCATGCGCCGTGATCTTGACGCTGGCGCCGACACCGCCGACACCGCCGTCGCAGCGGTCGACCGCGGCCAGAACCTCGGACTGCATGTCGGCGGTATAGGAAAAATCGCGCACGAACAGCGCCTTGCCCGCCGCGGCCAGCGGGTCGTGAAAGGCGGCGATCATGGCGTCCAGCCATGCGCCCCGGTCGGGCGGTTCGCCGTGGGTGGCGATGTGGTCGGGCACCGACACCCGCGATTCCGGTGACGACAGGTTGACAATCAGCCCGCCGATGCCGGGCACCCGCGCCAGCAACTCGCTGGTCTTGCGACGGCAAAGCTGCTGCCAGCTTGGGTGCATGGGGTCGGGCTGGCCGTCGGGGCCCAGAAGCGCGGGCATCAGCTCGAGCACATGGTCGTGATAGGACGGTTCCTTGATCTCAAGAAACAGCCGCGCGTCAAAGCGGGCCAGCCGCGCCGTCAGCCAGTTCAGCCATGCGGCGTTGTTGCGCACCTTTTTCAGCCGCAGATCGGCGACACCATAGTTGGCCGTCAGATCAAGCTGCGTGCAGGCATCGAGCAGGTCGTTCTGGTGCAACACAAGGGCGTTATACCCCCAGCGCTGCATCGTATCGACGATGGGCAACACGCGCGACGGCTCCCAGATCGAGACGTCGTGGATTTCAAGCGCGATCAGCGGCCGGTCAGTCATGGGCGTGCGAATCCTGTTGCAGGGACCTGACCAGACTGCAAGAAATCACCATGCAGCCAACAGCCAAAATCCTTTACGGGCCCACGCCCCTGCAACCCGCGCCGCGCCTGTCCGACCGGCTGGGGATCGAGCTTTGGATCAAGCGTGACGATCTTGCCGGTCCGACCATCGGCGGCAACAAGTCACGGCAGCTGGAATATTATATCGGCGCGGCCGTGGCCGAGGGGGCCGATACGCTGCTGATCACCGGGGCGGTGCAGTCGAATTTCTCGCGCATCGCGGCGGCGACGGCGCGCATGCATGGGTTAGAGCCGGTGGTGCAACGCGAAGAACGGGTGGCCGGCGCCAGCGGCGCCGCGCGGCGGTCGGGCAACGTGCTGTTGTCCGATATCCTCGGGGCCGAGGTGCTGGACTATCCCGAGGGCGAGGACGAAGCCGGCGCCGATGCCGCGCTTGACCGGCGCGCCGACGCGCTGCGCGCCGAAGGCCGCAAGCCTTACGTGATCCACCTTGGCGCCGGACAAAAGCCGCTGGGGGCGCTGGGCTATGTCGACGCGGCGCGGGAACTGCTCGGGCAGGCCGACGGGTTCGATTTCTACATCGTTGGCTCGGGCAGCGGCGCCACCCACAGCGGGTTGCTGGCCGGGCTGCGGGCCGAGGGCGCGCAGGGCCGGGTCATCGGCGCCTGCGTCCGCCGCCCGGCACCGGTTCAGGCCGCGCGCATCGCCGGCATCATCGGGCGGCTGGGCGACATCTTTGCCCCGGCCAGCCGGGTGCAGCCCGAGGATATCGAAACATGGGATGGCGCCTTTGCCCCGGGCTATGGCCGCTATGGCGCCAGCGTGATCGACGCCATGAAGCTGATGGCCCGCCACGAGGGCCTGCACCTTGACCCGGTCTATACCGCCAAGAGCTTTGCCGCGATCCCGGCGCTGGTGGCGGATGGCACCATTCCAGCCGGCGCCCGGGTGTGCTTTGTCCATACCGGCGGGCTGGCCGGGCTGTTCGC
>CAYYMJ010000072.1:0-1448 GCA_964472855.1 uncultured Rhodobacterales bacterium
AGCCAGATATCGCGGTCGCGGGTGGATATCGCCACCGGCGCGCCATCGGCCAGCCATGTGAAGGGCGGAAGGCCGTCGCGCACCTTGGCGGCGAGGGTGGCGCTGGCGGCGAGGCGGGCGCCGTCGGGCGGAAAGGCGATACGCGGACCAGCCGTTGCGGCGCGCAGGTCGGGGCCAAAGCGGCGCAGGGGTGCGGGCAGGTCGGCGGTGCTGACCATCAGCGCGTCGGGCGGCGGCGGTGGCAGCGGGGCGAAGCCGGGTTTCAGCCGGCCAAAGGCCTGGAACAGCACCGGCGCCGCCAGTTCGGCTCCGAAGGCCCCGGGCACTGGCGTGCCGTCGGGGCGCCCGATCCACACACCGATGACATGGGCGCCGTCCCAGCCGATGGCCCAGGTATCGCGATAGCCATAAGAGGTGCCGGTTTTCCAGGCCAGGGCGCGCCGGGGCGCGCCGGGCGGTGGCGCCAGGTCGGTCAGGACATGGGCCACCTGCCATGCGGCGGCGGCGCCGGTGATCCGCTGACCTTGCACCGGATCGCGGGGCAGCGCGCCAAGCGTTACGGCTTCGCCGCCCCGGGCCAGCCCGGCGTAGAGGGTCACGAGGTCTTCCAGCGTCAGCCCGACGCCGCCGAGGCTGACCGCCAGCCCGCCCTGCCCGCCGGGCAATTGCGGCGTGGTTCCGGCGCGGCGCAGGCCAGCCATCAGCCGGGCCGGGCCCAGCGCCTCGGTCAGCTTCACGGCGGGGATATTCAGGGACAGGCGCAGCGCCTCGGCCACGCGCAGGGTGCCGCGAAAGGCACCGTCGAAATTCTGTGGCGACCAGCCGCCAAAGCTGGTGGGGATGTCGTCGATCAGCATTTCCGGGTGCGCCAGCCCGGCATCGAAGGCCAGGGCATAGACCAGCGGTTTCAGGGTCGACCCCGGCGAGCGCACGGCCCGGCTCATGTCGATGAACCCCTGCCGGTCGTTGCCGTAGCCCGCGGCGCCGACATGGGCGAGGATCGCGCCGCTGCGATAGTCGGCGGCGACAATGGCGATCGACAGATGCGGGTCGGCGCCGGCCAGTGCGCTGTGGGCCAGCGCCGCCATGCGCGCCTGTGCCGCGGCGTCGATGGTGGTGGTCAGCACCGTTTGCAGCGGCTGTTCGGCGTGGAGCCGACCGGCCAGATGCGGGGCCAGGGCCGGCATGTCGCGGCGCCGCGCCGGCAAGGGCGCCGCCTGCGCCGCCCTGGCGGTATCGGGCGCCAGCAGGCCCGTGCGCTCGGCCCGGGCCAGCACCCGGTTGCGCGCCGTGCGCGCCGCGTCGGGGTTGCGGTCGGGGCGTCGCAGGCCGGGCGCCTGCGGCAGCGCCACCAGCAGCGCGGCCTGATCGGCGCTCAGCCGGGTCGGCGGCTTGCCGAACCAGATCAGCGCCGCCGCGCGCACGCCCTCGACATTGCCGCCAAAGGG
>CAYYMJ010000072.1:1548-12021 GCA_964472855.1 uncultured Rhodobacterales bacterium
GCCAGCGCCCAGCGCATGGCCTAGCCGCCGATCTGCACCTGCCCGGTATCGGTATGCGCCCGATAGCGGGGCCGGTACATGTCTTCGACCGTCGCCGCCGGATGGTGATAGCTGCCGGGCGAGATCGCCCGGACCACATAGGCCAGCCGGAACGGCGATTGCGATCGCCAGTCGACCGCGGCGAGGAAGCGGTCGGTTCGAAACTCGCTGGTCTCGACAGTCTCAAGCACATCCAGCCAGTCCAGCGAGCGGATCTCGCCGGCGCGGATCAGGTTGGGGTTGTCGATCTCGAAGCCGGCGGGCAGCGGGTCGTTCACCATCAGCCGCGATTCCACGCTGCCGTGCGGGATGACCGTCAGCACCGTCACCAGCCGGTCGCCGGCGGAGATGGTGTCCAGGTCCGCCGGGTCGCCCTGCAGGGTGAAATAGCGCCGCTCGATCGTAAAGCCTTCGCCGCCGGCAGCCTCGGGCACGTCGGGCACACCATAGGTGGTCAGCGTCAGCGTCGCGGTGCGGTCGCCTTCGTTGCGTATGGCCGAACCGGCGGCGGCGCCGGCTTCGCGGAAGCGAATCAGCGGCCCGTCCGGCACGGTGCCATCCACGGACAGCCCGCCCCCCGGATCGGACCCGATCAGGGCGTTGGCGGCCATCAGTGACCAGACGGCCTCTTGCGTGCTCAGGTGTCCCGCCCTTTCCGGCACCACGATGGCGCGGGCCAGACGCTGGCGGTCGATGACGTCCGAGCCGGCCTCGACCGCGAGGGTCAGCACCGCCGCCCGGTCGCGTAGATGGCTGCCGTAGTCCAAGCGCCAGATCGGGCGTTGGGGTGCAACGGGCAGCGCCGCCAGGGACTTGGCGGCAAAGCGGAACATCATGTCGGCCCGCGTCGGGTCGCCGTAGGCCGCCAGTGCCGCCCCCAGTTGCGCCTGCGCCAGCGGTGTCGCCAGGTCGTTGCCCTTGACGTCGGCGTAATAGCGCAGATCGCTGATCGCGGCCTGACCTTCGCGCGCAAGGACATAAAGCGCATAGGCGATATCCTGTCCCCCGCGGTCGAAGTCGGGGGCATAGGCGACGCGGTTGGCCAGATTGTCCAGCGCGGTACGGAACGCGGTGTCAGGCACCGCCACGCCCTGCGCCCGGGCCCGCGACAGGAAATCGGTGACATAGGCGTCAAGCCAGATATCGCCCGAGCCCGGCCGCCACAGCCCGAACCCCCCGCCCGAGCCCTGATTGGCCAGCAACCGCGCCACGGCCAGGTCAAGCCGGTCGCGCAGCCCCACGCGCCGGGCAAGGCCCATGGCGGTGGCCACGTCATCGAGATAAAGCAGCGGCATCGCGCGGCTGGTCACCTGTTCCGTGCAGCCATAGGGATAGCGGTCCAGTGCCGACAAGAGGCCCGGCGCATCAAGTCGCGCCAGCGGCCCGGCGGTCAGCGTCGCGCGGCCGGTTCCGGGGCGGAAGCCGGTGAAAACCGCGTCGTCAAAGCCAAAGGTCGCCCCGGCCGCCAGGTCAAAGCGGCTGGTGCGCGTGGTCACCGGGTCGTTCTGGCGCACCGGCAGGGTCAGCCGGCGTTCCAGCCGCGTGCCGTCGGCCGTGATCAGCGACAGGCGCAGCGTGTGGTCACCGGGCTCAAGCGCCTCGATGGGAATGGCCAGCACCGTCTTTTCGCCCGCGCCCAGATTTATGCGCTTGGGAATGGCCGACTGGCGCACAACCACGCCTTCGCCGGCCACGGCCAGGCGCACCGGCCCGGCCGGGCCGTCGGCGTGATGCAGTTCGACCAGCAGGCGCGAGCTGTCACCCGGCGCCAGAAAGCCCGGCAGCGTCGGTGTAATGACCACCGGGTCGCGAACCAGCACGTCCTTTGCGGCCTCACCAACCCCGGTCGGCGACCAGACCACGGCCATCAGCCGCACGGTGCCGTTAAAGGCCGGCAGGTCCAGGCTGGTGCGCGCGTATCCGTCGGCATCAACCACCAACGGACCTTCGGCAAGGGCCAGCAGCGCCTCGGTCGGGGGTGGCGAATGGCTTTGCATGTTGCCCTGAACGTCGCCGCCCGACCGCAGCCGCCCGGTTTCGCCGCTGAAAGCGTCGATCAGCCGGCCATAGACATCGCGGATGCCCACGCCCAGCCGGCGCTGGCCGAAATAGTGACCCGACGGGTCGGGGGCATCGAACCCGGTCAGGTTCAGGATGCCGACATCGACCGCCGCGATCATGGCATAGGCGGTTTCGCCCGGCGCGATGCCGTCGACCTTCAGCGCCACCGGCATGGCCTGCCGGGGCATGGCCGTGTCGGGCATGTCGAAGGCGGCGGCCAGTTGGGCCGGGCCCGGGTCGATGGCGGCATGGGCCAGCCCCAGCGACCGCGCGGGATTGTGGCCGCCCGCAATATCGGTGGGTTTCAGCACCGACGCCGTGACATAGGCACCGGCGCCCCAGGCCTCGGTCACGTCCAGCGTGACGAGGTTTTCGCCTTCGACCACGTCGACCGCCTTCATGTCGATCAGCCGGTCGGACAGCACCGTGATCAGCGCCTTGCCGGCGTGGCGCGGCACCAGGCGCACGGTTGCGGTGTCGCCGGGGCGATAGCCCTCGGCATCCAGTGACAGCGCCAGCACATCGGGGGTCGCGCTGACGTCGCCGTCCGAATACCAGCCGGCGTAAAAGCGGCTTGATGCAGCAACATAGTCGCCACCCTGCTTTTCCACGCGCAGCTCGTACCGGCCCCAACCAACGGGCGCGGTCACGGTGACCGGCCCGTCGCCCAGCCGCACGTCGCCCGACGCGACGCGGTGCCGGCGCACCACCGGCTCCCACTGCCAATCGCCGTAAAGGCTGAACCACTGATAGTGCCGCTCGACACGGTCGATGGTCCATTGCACGTCCATGCCGGTCTGGGCCTGCGCCGCATCCAGCGCGATCAGGTCAAAGCTGGCCTCGCCGCCTTCGGGCAGCGTGCCGTCGAAATTGGGCCTGATCCCGATCATCGGACCCGACGCCAGCAGCGGCGTCTCGACCTGCCGCTCGATCGGGCGGCCCGAGCCTTCGGCCACGCGCACGGTGATGGTGGCCTCCAGCGGGCGACCGTTGGCTGGCGGTTCGGGCAACGGCACCGCCAGCAGGGCCACGCCATCGCCATCGGTCTGTTCGAGGTCCATATAGCCGGTTACCGCCGAGGTTCCGCCGTCGCGGCGACCGAACCGATAGCCGGGCCAGCCGTCAAGCCCGCGCACCGCCCGCACGGTGACCGAGCCGTCAACCGTCAGCCCGGCACCGGGGGCACCGAACAGATAGCGCGCCTCGACCGTCAGCGGCAGGGTGTCGCGCACCCGGTGCAGGCTGTCGGGCAGCGTCAGATCGGCATCGATACGCTCGGGGCGGAAATCCTCGATCAGCAGGTCTTGCGAGGCCAGCGCCGGGCCGTCTTCTTCGGCGCGGATGTCCAGCCGCCAGGTGCCGCGCGGCACGCCGCCATGGGTCGCCAGGCGGAACACATGCCCGCCGGCCAAGCCAAGGGCCGAGGTTTCGCGGTGATATTCCACCCCGTCGGGCCGGTAGAGCACCGCCGTCAGCGGCAGCCCATCCAGCGCCCGGGCGCGCGCGTCGCGCACCAGCGCCGTGGCGGTGATGGTTTCGCCGGCGCGGTAGGCGCCGCGCTCGGTGGTCAGGAACACGTCGATCGGTCCCGACGGTGCGCGCCCGGCAACGCCACGGTCGCTGAGGTCGAACTCGGGGTCGGTCAGCGGCAAAAAGGCCAGGTCGTCGTCGCCGTTGCGCGCCACCAGCAGGGCCGGCTGGGTGCCGCCGGTGCCCCGCGACAGGCCGGGCGCAAAGCGGGCATATCCCTGAGCGTCGGTCTCGGCCGTGCCCAGCACCGCGTTGGCGCGGCTGATCAGCGTCACTTCGGCGCCGTCCACCGGCGCCGCGTCACCCAACCCGCGCAGGAACACATGCAGCCCGTCGCTGCCGTCCAGCGTGGTCAGGCCCAGATCGCTGACCACGAACCACTGGGTGGCGGGCGGAAACTCCCAAGGGTCGGCATCCGGGATGCTGGCCCGCAGCACGTAGATCCCCGGCGGCATGTCGCCCACGATCTCGCCCACGGGCAGCCGGGTGGTGACGTCGCGGTTCAGGTCGCGCACGACATCGCCCTCGCCCGACCAGATGGCGGCGCCGATCTGCTGGTCCAGCGTGGTTTGCATGTATTGCGGGATCGGCTTCCCGAACATGTCGTTCTGGATGGCGCGCACGACATTGCGGTCGCTGACCCGGGTCAGCGACAGGTCGACCCGGTCAAGGTTGACCGTGACGATCGGCACCGAAATGTCGCCGCCCGACGGCAGGATATAGCCGCGCCCCGGGAACCGCGCCGCCGGGCTGCGGTCGCGGACATAGACGGTCAGCGAAACCGACTTGGACATCTTTTCGCCCGACGCCGCCGGCAACCCCTTGCGGAAGGTGACGCTGTAGCGTTCGCCATGGGTTACCCCCGACAGACACAGCGAACTGCCTTCGACACTGGTGGCAAGGCCCGGCACCTCGGCCGAAACATAGGGCGCGTAATCGACACCGGCCTGCACCAGCGGTTCCGAGAAATCGGCGCAGATGCGCGGGTCGGTATTGTCGCTGTCCGAGCGGTGTTCGGTGATGCGGAAACCGTATTTGCCGATGGCGTCCTCCAACGCCGCCGCCACATCGGCGCGGGGCGAGATCGACTGGGCAAGGCGCAGGGTCGGGATCTGCGGTCGGCCGCGGCCCAGGCTTTCAAGCGCCTGCGCCATGACCTGCAGCGCCGACACGCGCACCGGGTCGGACCCGGCACGCAGATAGGCGTTGATCGCGCCCGAAAGCGCACGGCGATGAAAATCGCGCTGCGAACTGCTGGTGCCGGCCGGCATGTCCAGCGCCAGCCGGGCATATTCGGTCCACAGATCGGCGGCGTCGGACACGCCCAGCGCCATGCCGGTGAATTGCAGCGCGCTGCCGGGGTTACCCTCGAACCGGGCGTTGCTGGCGGCCTGCAGCAATTCGGCCACCGTCCAGCCGTCGTTCGTGTGGCGGCCCGGCACCGCCACGGCCTCGGTCAGGGCGGCGTTCAGATCCGATTCGCGCAAGAACGCCAGATCGGCCCGCCGCGTCTCGGCCAGGGCCAGCGCGTCGGGCGCAACCTCGATGACCTCGGCCGAGAACGCGCCTTCATACGCCGACCGGGACTGAAGCTCGGACTTGGTGAAGCAGGCGTTGGACCGGCTGTTGAAGGTAAAGCCGGCGCAGCTTTGGTCGCTCAGACAGGCGGTGCGGCAGGTCTGATAGGTGGTATCGAACAACTGGCGGATATCGGCGCCGAAGAAATCGCTGTTGCGGTGCACCACCAGCCGCCGCTCGGGGATGGGGCTGTCGGCCAAGGCTGGCAGGGCGGTGGCGACAATCAGGGCGGCGACGGCAAGAATACGCATGAGAATCCTCAGTTCGGTGGTCCATGCTGGCACAGCCCGGGCCATTGCGGCAACGGCGATGGCCCGAAACCTGTCAGTATTAGCGTTACATTAGGGGAAGCCGGGCTAGACCTGCCCCTGCCATCAGGGACCAGAACATGCCACAGGATCAGACGCTGCAGCAGATGCTGGAGAACGAGCGGCACTTGCGCACCCAGGCCGAGGCGAGGCTTGCCGCGCGCGAGACGGCGCTGAAGGCCGAGAATTTTCGCCTTGCCCGCCAGACGATGAAGCTGTCGCGCGACCTTGTGGCCGCCCAGGCGGCCCAGCCCGTCGCGGGCAGCGACACGGTCGACGACGCCATGCTGCGCGGCGCACTGCAATCCCTGCGCGACGGTTTCGCCCTGTTCGACAAGGACCTGCGCCTGCAAATGGCCAACAACGCCTATCTGGCCATTTTCGATGGGATCGAGGCTGTGCGCCCGGGCGTGCATTACGACACACTGGCCGATATCCTGATCGAAAGCGGCATTGCCGATCCCGAGGGGGCGCCAGATGCCTGGCGGCAACGGATGAAGGCGCGCATGCGCGAAGATCCGATCCCCAGCACGACCTTTCGCATGTTCAACCGGCAGATGATCAAGCTGGTCGACCGCCGGCTGCCGGACGGCGGCGTGGTGTCGCTGGGCCTGAACCAGACCGACATGATGCGCCTGTGGGCGGCTTTCGAGACCGTGCCCGACGGCTTTGTGCTTTACGATCAGGACGACAGGATGGTGCTGTGCAACCAGCGCTATCGTGACCTCTATTCCGAAAGCGCCCCGGCCATGCTGCCCGGCGCCACGTTCGAGGAAATCCTGCGCTATGGCCTTGAACGCGGCCAGTATGAAACGGCGCGCGGCCGCGAGGATGAATGGCTGGCCGAGCGCATGAAGGATCACCACAGCGCCGATGGCGTGATCGAGCAGCGGCTGGCCAACGGCCGCTGGCTGCGCATTCTCGAAGGCTCCACGCCCGACGGCGGCCGCGTGGGACTGCGTGTCGACATCACCGACGCGAAAGAGGCGCAGGCCGAGACCGAGCGTCTGCGCAAACTGGCCGATGCCGCGAACGAGGCCAAGTCGGCCTTTCTCGCCAACATCAGCCATGAAATCCGCACGCCGATGAACGGCGTCGTTGGCATGGCCGACCTGCTGACCGAGACCGGGCTGGACAACGACCAGCGCCTTTACGTCGACACCATCAAGTCGTCGGCTGAAAGCCTGCTGATCATGCTGAACGACATCCTCGATTTCTCGCGAATCGAGGCTGGCAAGCTGCGTCTTCGTCCACAGCAGTTCGACCTGGAAGACCTGGTGCACAGCGTCGCGGTGCTGATGGAGCCGCGCATGCGCGAGAATTCCGTCGACCTGACCATCGACTATGACCTGTTCCTGCCGACCGAATTTGTCGGCGATGCCGGGCGCATGCGCCAAATTCTGGTCAACCTGATCGGCAATGCCGTGAAATTCACCAACGACGGCCATGTCGTCGTCAGTGTGACCGGCCGCAACGAGGGTGACCAGCAGCGCGTCGCGATTCTTGTCGAGGACACCGGCGTCGGCATCCCCGAGACCCAGACCGAGCATGTGTTCGGCAAGTTCAACCAGGCCGACCAGACCATCGGCCGCGGGTTCGAGGGCGCGGGCCTGGGGCTGGCAATCACCCGGGAACTGGTGGCGATGATGGACGGCGAGATCTGGGTGGAAAGCCAGCCTGGCCACGGGTCGAGCTTCTGTTTTTCGGTCCCCTTGCCGCTGGCCCAGCCGGTGCTGGACACCCCCTTTGCGCCGCCGCGCGGGATATCGGGGGCGGTGGTCTTCGACCGACCGTCGATTTCGCGGGCGGTGTTCACCCGGCAGCTGATGCATTTCGGCATTCCGGCCCGGTGCCACGCGCCCGACCAGCTGGGGCAAAAGGGGCTGACCGGGCCCGGCGACGCGGTCTTCGTGGTCGAGTCTAGTCTTGCCAAGGCGGGACCGGAAGTCTTCAAGAGGATCAAGGACACCGGGGCCGGGCCGGTATTTCTGCTGTCGCGCCAATCGGGCGGCGATGAAGACCTGCCCGCTGCCATTCATGCCGTCATCCCCCGCCCCACGCGCCGGGCCAATCTGATCGCCACTCTTTATTCCGGTGATACGCCAACGCGGCGCCCGGCGCTGCGTCGCGACCGCCGGCCCACTGTGCTTGCGGCCGATGACAACCGCACCAACCGGTTGGTTCTGGGGCGGCTTCTGGCGGGCGAGGATCTGGACATCGCCTTCGCGACCAACGGGGTCGAGGCGGTGCAGATGTTCGCCGACAGCGCGACCGTGCCAGACATCGTGCTGATGGACATTTCGATGCCGGTGATGGACGGAGAAGAAGCCGCCCGCCGCATCCGTGCCCTTGAGGCCGGTCGCGGCGATGGCCGGCACACCCGCATAGTCGCGGTGACGGCCCTTGCACAGCTGGATGACGATAACGACGACGGTCCGTTCGACGCCCGCCTGCCCAAGCCGGTGCGCAAGCCGCAGATCATGGCCGAGATCGCACGCGTCACCGAAGCCGAGGTTGTGGCCGCCGAGTAACGGTCAGGCGTCGTTGAGGATGTCCAGAAAGGCGGCGCCGAACCGGGCCGCACGCTCGGACCCGACGCCCGGCAAGCGCTCTAACTCGTCGATCGAGCCGGGCTGGCGCTGGGCGATTCGGCTGAGCACCGGGCGCGAGCAGGCCATGAATCTCCCGGTGCCGTCGGGGCCCCGCGTCAGGTTGTTATGCGCCGCCTCGAGCCGGTCGAACATGTCGCCCTTGCCATCCGTGGCCAGTTTGCGCCGCGCCGGGTGCAACCGCGCCGGCGTGTCGCCGATGATGATCTGCAGAAAGGCGTCGCCGTAACGGTCAAGCTTTTTGGCCCCGACCCCGGTGATTTCGGCCATCGCGTCCAGCGTTGCCGGCCGCAGTTCGGCCATTTCAATCAGCGTGCGGTCGTTGAACACCACATAGGCCGGCACGGCCTGCGCCTCGGCCAGCGCGCGGCGCTTGGCCTTCAGCGCCGACAACAGCGGCGCGTCTTCCTCGGCCACCTGCGCCTTGGCCACCGTTGCCTTGCGCGCCGCCGCGATGGTGTCCTTGCGCAGGGAAATCTCGGCCTCGCCGCGCAACAGCGGCCGGGCAGCGTGGGTCATGCGCAGGGCGCCGTGACGCTCGGGGTCGGGGCGCACAAGGTCGCGGCCCATCATCTGGCGAAACACCGCCGCCCACTCTTTGCGCCCCATGTCGCGGCCAACGCCGAAGGTGGGCAGGTCGTCATGGCCCCGCGTGCGCACCTTGTCGGTGGCGTTGCCGGTCAGAATGTCGGTCAGGTGCCCGGCGCCGAACCATTCGCCGGTGCGCAGGATCGCCGACAGCGCCTTGCGCACCGCCTCGGTCCCGTCGAACAGTTCGGGCGGGGTTTCACACAGGTCGCAATTGCCGCAAGGGCCCGACTGTTCGCCGAAATAGGCCAGCAGCTGCTGACGGCGGCAGCCCTGCGCCTCGGCCAGACCCAACAGCGCGTTCAGCCGCGCGTGGTCGGCCGCCTTGCGGTCGTCGGGGGCCGGGCTTTCGTCGATCTGGCTGCGGCGTAGCCGAATGTCGTCGGCGCCGAACAGGGTCAGCGTTTCGGCCGGTGCGCCATCGCGCCCGGCGCGCCCGATCTCCTGATAATAGGACTCGATGCTTTTCGGCAGGTCGGCATGGGCGACCCAGCGCACGTCGGGCTTGTCGATGCCCATGCCGAAGGCCACCGTCGCCGCCACGATCAGCCCGTCTTCGCGTTTGAACCGATGCTCGGCCAGCCGCCGATCGTCGGGGTCAAGCCCCGCGTGATAGGCCAGCGCCGGGCAGCCGGCCTCGCCCAGCGCGCGGGCCAGGCTTTCGGTCTTGGCGCGGGTGCCACAGTAAACGATGCCCGACAGCCCCTTGCGCGCCGCGGCAAAGGCCAGGATCTGGTTGCGCGGGCTGTTCTTGGCGGCAAAGGCAAGGTGAATGTTGGGCCGGTCAAAGCCGTGCAGAAACTCGGTCGGCGCCGCGCCATCGAACAGGCGCGCCGAAATCTCGGCCCGGGTTTCGGCGTCGGCGGTGGCGGTAAAGGCGGCCAGCGGCACGCCCAGCGCCCGGCGCAGGGTGCCGATCCGCAGATAGTCGGGGCGAAAGTCGTGGCCCCACTGGCTGACGCAATGGGCCTCGTCCACCGCGATCAGGCTGGCGCCGGCGCGTTTCAGCAGCCGCTCGGTCGCGGTCGAGGCCAGGCGTTCGGGGGCCATGTAAAGCAGCTTCAGCCGCCCGTCGTCCAGCGCCGCGAAAACCTCTTCGGTCTCTTCGTCGGTATTGCCCGAGGTCAGGGCACCGGCCTCGACCCCCACCGACCGCAGAAACCGCACCTGGTCGCGCATCAGCGCAATCAGCGGCGAAATCACCACCGTCACCCCGTCACGGCACAGGGCAGGCAACTGGTAACACAAGGATTTTCCGCCGCCCGTTGGCATGATCGCCAGCGCGTCCTGACCGGCGCAAACCGCGGCGACGATCGCTTCCTGGCCGGGGCGAAAATGGTCAAAGCCGAAGACGGTCTTCAGCAGGTCCTTGGCGTCAGGCATGGGCCCCTGGTGGTTGCGCGGTGACGGGTCGCGCGCACATTCGCAGAGCCGGATTCGCCCCACAAGGCGAATTGTCCCGCTGCCGCGCTTCGCGTTCGACGTGATCCATCGGGCATCACCCGGACAGCGTTGAAATCCGGGATTACAGGCAGGTTCGGGTTTTTCGGATTTGACGCGAAACGCCGCTAGAAGGCGCTGATATTGTTCTCCACGACGATACGGACCGCGTAAACGCCGATCAGCGCCACCAGCGGCGCGAAATCCAGCCCTCCGGTTGCGGGCAGGACGCGGCGGATCCGTCCATAGATCGGTTCAAGCATGCGGGTCAGGCCCGACCACATCTGCGCCACAAGGGGCTGGCGCAGGTTCAGCACCTG
>CAYYMJ010000073.1:0-11992 GCA_964472855.1 uncultured Rhodobacterales bacterium
CGCCGCGCGCTCCAGCATCAACTCCGCCAACCTCGCCACGCGCTCCAGCATCAACCCCGCCAATCTCGCCGCACGCTCCAGCATGGCCCCACCAACCGCGCCGCGACCGACGGCCACCGCTCCCCGCCTTGCGAGCGGCCGCCCCGCGCAAAAGGCCGGACTAACCACCGCGCTTGCCGCCACCCCCACGCCAACGGCAAGGGACCGTCCCGCCCGCCCGACAAGACTGCCGTCGCGGCGGAATAACCACCGGCGGCCCCACCCTTCATTGTTCCAGAAATACTTCGGGGGGCCCGGGGGGCAGAGCCCCCCTTCTCTCGACTCAGGCGCCGATAACCGCGGCAATCCGGTCGGCGGCGCCTTGCAGACCGGCGGCGTCCAGCCGCTGCATCTCGACCCGGCAGAAGGCCGGCTGCCCGGTGCCGCGCTGGCGCCCATAGCGCGGATCGTAATGATGCTGCACCAGCAGCGCCGCGAGATCGGCCATCTGGCCGCCGCGCGCCTGGGTAATGGCCAGATCGGTCAACTCTCCGCCCAGAAACGGCCGCAGGCTTTCGATCAGCGGTTCCAGCCGCGCGATGTCGGACGCGATGTCGGCATAGGCCGTCACCAGATAGCCGACCCGCTCGGCCACCGGCGCCGTAACCTCGATCCGCCGCCCGCGCTTCATCGCCCCCCACAAGGCGGGCGGAATGCTGCGGGCGCCGATCTTGTTGGATTCCGCCTCGACCAGCAGCGGGCGCGCCGGGTCCAGCCGCGACATGGCCGCGGCCAGCGCGGTTTCAAACCCCTTCTGTGCCGGCTGCTCGCCCACCGACCCGAAGACCGAGCCCCGGTGCCCCGCCAGCCCTTCAAGATCGAGCGTCTGCACCCCGGCCTCGGACAGCAGGGCGATCAGCCGGGTCTTGGCCGTGCCGGTGTTGCCGTCCAGCAGGATGACCTCGCCCGGCCAGACGGTTTCGTACAGATTGCCCTGCACCATGCGGCGATAGCTGCGATAGCCGCCCTCGACGACCTGAACCCGCCAGCCCACCTGCGCCAGGATGGTGGCGAACGACCCCGACCGCTGGCCGCCGCGCCAGCAATAGACCAGCGGGCGCCAGCCGCCGTCATGGCCCATCAGCCGGGTTTCGATATGCCGGGCCGCGTTGCGGGCCACCAGCGCCGCGCCGATCTTGCGGGCGTCAAACGACGACTGCTGTTTGTGAATGGTGCCGACACGGGCACGCTCGGCATCGTCCAGCACCGGCATATTGACCGCACCCGGCACATGGTCTTCGGCAAATTCCGCCGGCGCGCGCACGTCGATCACGCAATCGTGGCCGTGATCCAGAAACTCGGCAAGGCTGGTAAAGGTTCGCTGCATCGCCCCCCCCGACTAGCGGCTGGCACGGCGATCGGAAAGGGCTTTTGACGCGCCGCGGCCAACCGGTTACTCCGGCCACAGCATGATTGACCATGGCCCCACATGACCCGGCGCTGGCACTGCCTGCCCGATCTGCCGTTTGCCGACGGCCCCCTGACGCTGGCCGCCGTGCAGGATGGGGATATCGAGCCCATCCGGACCTGGCGCAACGCCCAGATGGCCGTGTTGCGCCAGACCGCGCCGATCTCGCCCGAGGGCCAGCGCAGCTATTTCGAGCGGGCGATCTGGCCCACCATGGCGCAGGCACGCCCCGCCAACATCCTGCTGACCATCTTCTGGGATGGGGCGCGCATCGGTTATGGCGGTCTGGTCCACGTCAACTGGGATCATAGGCGCGCCGAGATGTCGTTTCTGCTGGCCGCCGATCTGGCCGGCACGCCCGCGGAAACCGCGACCTACCTGCCGGCCTTTGTCACGGGTCTGGGCCTGCTGGCCGCGCGCGATCTGGGCCTGCGCAAACTGACCACCGAAGCCTACGCGTTCCGCACCGGCCTGATGAGTTGTCTCGAGGCCAATGGCTTTCGCCGCGTCGGTGTCCTGCGCCAGCATGCGCTGGTCGACGGGCAGCCGGTGGATTCGGTGATCCATGAAAAGCTTCTGGCATCGGCTCACGCCAGCTGACCGGCCACCAGCACCGGCACCAGCGCCGCCAGCCCCACGAATACCGCGCCGCCGACAAGGAACAGGCCGTCACGCGCGATAAACCCCACCGCCACCGCCGTGACCGCCGCCCCCAGCAACGACGACGAAAAGGGCACGAGTTCGAGAAACGGCATCGCCAGCCCCGACAGCACGCAGGCCATCTGCGGAACGATGACCAGCGGTGCGCGGAACAAAAGCCCCATGCGCGGGCGCGACGCGCGGTCAAGCCACTGCGCCACCCGGCGCAGGCGCCCCGCCGCGCGGTGCAGAACCGGCCCCGACAGGCGCCGCCGCATCAGGAAATCCGGCAGCCACAGATGGTGGCGCCCGACCATCATCTGCAACGAGATAATGGCGATCGTCAGGCCGCAGATGCTGGACAAGACCGGGATCCCGCTGAGCGGCGAAACCACCAGCAGCGCCGGCACCAGCAGGATCGGCAGGAACGACGCATCGCCGAAGGCCAGCACGATATCGCGCAGCGAAACCTGCGCGTCGGCGGTCAGCAGATCCAGCCGATCGACGATGTCTGCAACCGTGTTGCGCCCTTGGGCCGTCACTTTGCCGCTCACAATTCTGCTTGCCGTACCGGGTTGGCATCCGATGTAATGGGAAACGCCGCCGATATTAAGCCCGTTCTGTCCGGTCCAGATTGCGGCGCGCCCAGGGTCGTGTTATTTGCAACGAAAATTCCGGGGATGACGAACCATGACCAAGGCCTTTGCGTCAGCGGGTGATCTTGAAGAAAAGACCATCACCTTCACCGAGATAGGCGAAGGGCTTTATGCCTTCACGGCCGAGGGCGATCCCAACTCGGGCATCATCATCGGCGACGCGTCGGTCATGATCGTCGAAGCGCAGGCCACGCCGCGGCTGGCCCGGCAGGTGATCGACAAGGTGCGCTCGGTCACCGACAAGCCGATCAGCCACGTGGTTCTGACCCATTATCACGCCGTCCGCGTGCTGGGGGCATCGGCCTTTGGGGCCGGGCAGGTCATCATGTCTCAAAAGGCGCGCTCGATGGTGGTCGAGCGTGGCCAGGAAGACTGGGACAGCGAATTCGGCCGCTTTCCACGCCTGTTTCAGGGGCACGAGGAAATCCCCGGCCTGACGTGGCCGACCACCACGTTCAACGGCCGGATGAGCGTGTATCTTGGCCACCGCCGGGTCGATATCATGCAGGTCGGCCGTGCCCACACCGCCGGCGATGCGGTCATCCATGTGCCCGACCAGAATGTCATGTTCACCGGCGATATCGTCGAATACCACTCGGCCTGCTACTGCGGCGACGGGCATTTCAACGACTGGCCCGGCACGCTGGAAGCCATCCGCCATTTCGACCTTGACGCCATCGCGCCGGGGCGCGGCGCGGCGCTGCAGGGCAAGCAGATGGTCAACAAGGCGCTGGACGCCACCGCCGATTTCGTGCGCTCGACCTATCAGCCGGCCGCAAAGGTCGCCCTGCGCGGTGGCGCGCTGAAAGACGCCTGGGACGCGGTGCGCGCCGAATGCGACCCCAAGTTCAGCGACTATGCCATCTATGAACATTGCCTGCCCTTCAATGTCGCCCGCGCCTATGACGAGGCCCGCGACATCGACACCCCGCGCATCTGGACCGCCCAGCGCGACAAGGACATGTGGGCCCAGTTGCAGGGCTGACCCGAAGCGGCGCGAAAGGATCCACAGACATGCTGCAGGACCGCTATTCACTGGCGTTCAGGCTTTACCCCTACGAACGGTCGGCCGATCAGGACGCGCCGGCCCCGGTGCGCCATCCGGTTGTCGTGATGGGGGGCGGGCCCATCGGGATCGCCACGGCGCTGGACCTTGGCCTGCAGGGGATCCCGGTGGTGGTGCTGGACGATCACGAAGGCATCGGCATGGGAAGCCGCGCCATCTGCTTCGCCAAGCGCTGTCTTGAGATCGCCGACCGCTATGGCTGTGGCGAGCCGATGCTCGACAAGGGCGTGGTGTGGAACCTTGGCAAGGTCTTTCACGACGACCGCAAGATCTTCGAATTCAACCTTCTGCCCGAAGACGGGCACAAGTTTCCCGCCTTCGTGAACCTGCAACAGCCCTATTTCGAAAAGTTCATTGTCGAGCGTGTGCGCGCCGCCCAGGCCGCCGGCGCGCCGATCGAGATCAGGGGCAAGAACCGGGTCGATGACGTCGAGATCCATGACGATCACGCGACCCTGACCATCACCACCCCCGACGGCCCCTATCGCATCACGGCCGACTGGCTGATCGGCGCCGACGGCGCAAGCTCGCCACTGCGGGCCATGCTGGGGCTGGATTTCGAGGGCCGGGTCTTCAAGGACAGCTTCCTGATCGCCGACATTCGCATGACCGCCGATTTCCCGACCGAGCGCTGGTTCTGGTTCGAACCGTGGCACGGCTCGGGCGCGTCGACGCTGTTGCACAAGCAACCCGACGACACCTGGCGGGTCGATTTCCAGATCGGCTGGGACATCGACCGCGCCGAAGAACTGAAGGAAGACAACATTCACCGCCGGCTGAAGGCGATGCTGGGCGCGGATGTCGATTACGAACTGGTGTGGTCGTCGATCTACACCTTCCAGTGCAAGCGCATGGAAAGCTTCCGGCATGGCCGGGTGTTCTTTGTTGGCGACGCGGCGCATCAGGTGTCACCCTTCGGGGCGCGCGGCGCCAATTCGGGCATGCAGGACGCCGACAATCTGGGCTGGAAACTGGGGCTGGTTCTGAAAGGGCTGGCGCCCGACAGCCTGCTGGACAGCTATTCGCAAGAGCGTGTGCACGGGGCCGAGGAAAACATCGTCAACTCGACCCGCGCCACCGATTTCATCACGCCCAAGTCGCGCATCAGCCATATCTTCCGCAACGCGGTGCTGGACCTGGCCGAGCGTCACGCCTTTGCCCGCCCCATGGTCAATTCCGGGCGCCTGTCGGTGCCCTGCACCTATGACGGGTTGTCGCTGAACGGGCCCGATGCGCTGGCTGGCGGGCCGGCGCGCACCCGGGTCGGCAGCCCCTGCCCCGATGCGCCGGTCGCTGACGGTTTCATCCTGGGGCAGCTGGGCGGTGACTTTGCCATCCTGACCATAGATGCCGCGGCGCCCGAAAGCCTGAGCGTCGACGGCATCACCGCGCGCCGCGTCGCTTTGACGGCGGCCGACGACCCCAGCGGCGCGCTGGCCGCGCGCTATCTCGGCGACGCGGGGGCCGGCGTTTACCTGATCCGGCCTGACCAGCATGTCGCCGCCCGCTGGGACAGCTTCGACGAAACCGCGATGCGCACGGCCATGCGCAGGGCCTGCGGCAAGGAATGACATGATGGGCAAGATCGACACGCAACCCAATATCGCCGATCCCGACAGCTTTTATGCCGAACTGATCGACGCCCACGACGGCCTGAGCGACGACGAAAGCGCCGCCTTCAACGCCCGGCTGATCCTGCTGCTGGCCAATCATATCGGCGACCGCGGGGTTCTTGGCGCGGCGCTGGCGCTGGCGGCACGGTCCGCACGCAAATAATCTTAAGGTCGATTAATGCGTCGTTAAGCATTCGCCATGATTGTGAGACTTACGTTATTCTCACAATCTTTGGCCTGCCTTACGATGTTTGCGAAACTCTTCCATCCAGCAGCGAACAGACAGCCGACAGGGGCGCAACGTCGGCTGGACCCCGGCGAAGTCGCCGCCATTCGGCCGCATTTCGATGCCGAATTCTACGCCGACAGCAACGCCGACATTGCCGGCAGCGGTCTGGACGCGCTGGCACATTTCTGCCTGCATGGCTGGCGCGAGGGGCGCAACCCCAACCGCGAGTTTTCGACCGCCTATTACCTGTTCGCCAACCCCGATGTGGCGGCCGCCGACCAGAACCCGTTTCTGCACTGGGTGCAGACCGGGCGGGCGCAGGGTCTGCCCGGGCGGGCCGCCGATGCCGCCCCCGAACCACGCGCCGCCGCCGACTATGCCGCCGCCATCCGCCCCTATTTCGACGCCAGCTATTACCTGTCGGAAAACCCCGACGTGGCCGAGGCGGGGCTTGACCCCGTC
The DNA here is from genome assembly GCA_964472855.1 of uncultured Rhodobacterales bacterium. Lineage (GTDB taxonomy): Bacteria > Pseudomonadota > Alphaproteobacteria > Rhodobacterales > Rhodobacteraceae > Tranquillimonas. The sequence continues at coordinate 6,113 of CAYYMJ010000073.1, forward strand.
GATCACTATTGCCAGCGCGGCTGGGCCGAAGGACGCAACCCCTCGACCCTGTTTTCCAGCCAGTTCTATCTGGAGGATAACGCCGATGTCGCCGCGTCCGGGGTGAACCCGTTCTGGCACTATCTGGTGACCGGCCGTGACGAGGGTCGGCGCGGGTTGCCGCCGCCGTCCGCCAGCGGACCCGACGCCGTATCGCCCGAGCTTCGGGGCTGGATGGACGCGGTCGCCGACGCCTTTGACGCCACATATTACCTTGAACAGCATCCCGACGTGGCCGGCGCCGGGCTGGACCCGCTGCTGCATTATTTCACCCACGGCTGGGCCGAGGGCCGCGACCCCCGACCCGACTTTTCAACGGCATTCTATCTTGAACGCCACAGCGACGTGGCCGAGGCCGGCATCAACCCGTTCTGGCACTATGTGGTCGCCGGCCAGCGCGAGGGCCGGGAAACCCGGCCACTGGCGCCGGTCGCGCCCGGCACCGAACCGACCGCGCGCCAAAGATCGGCGCTGGTGCCGGCGCAAGAGACCGCGCCAGACACCGTGCCAGAGGCCGCGCCACCGGTCTTTGCCGATAACGAGGCCGATCTGATCCGCACGGCCTTTGACCCACTGTTCTATCTGGCCAACAACAGCGACGTGGCCGAACAGGGCATCGACCCGCTGGCCCATTTCTGCGCCGAGGGCTGGCGCGAAAACCGCGACCCCTGCTGCGATTTCTCGACCCGCCACTATCTGGATACAAACCCGGATGTCGCGGCCCTGGGCATGAACCCCTTCTGGCACTATCTGGCCACCGGCCGAAACGAAGGCCGCGCCGCCCGCCACCCCGGCGGCCCGCGGGTCGAACGGCTGCGCGACCGCGCGCCGCTGGACGCCATCGTGACCGAATGGCGCGCCGGGCGCGACGGGCGCCGGCCCGACAAACTGTTGTCGGTCGCCACCATCCAGAAACAGCTGGCGCTGGCTGCCGGCGGCATGGGCCACCTGATCGTCGCGGTGACCCATGACGACCACCACCGCGTGAGCGGCGGCATCCAGTTCTGCATTCAACGCGAAGAGGCGCTGGCCGCCGGTCGCGGCATCGCCTATCTCAGCCTCTATCCCTTCCAGCCCCTGCCGCGGCTGGCCCATCCCGACGAAGACCCCGACCCGCTGGTTCAGCTGGTACTGGCTGGCACCGGCATCGGCTGCGCGCCCATGTCGACGGTGATCGAAGCGGTCGGCAACGCCGCCGCCGGCTTGTCGGCCACCGAGTTTGTCATTCACCACCTTCTGGGACATGCGCCCGAGCTTGTGACCCGCCTTGTCCGGGCCGCCGGCACCGACCGCTGCAGTTTCTGGCTGCACGACTATTTCAGCCTTTGCCCCGGTTTCACGCTGCAGCGCAACGGCCTGACCTTTTGCGGTGCACCGGGCACCGGCTCGAACGCCTGCGCGCTGTGCCTTTATGGCAAAGAGCGGCGCGACCACGCGGCGCGGATTGCCCGGCTGTTCGAAAGCCTCAAGGTCGACGTGCTGGCTCCGTCCGAGGTGGCCCGCGACCTCTGGGCCGCGAAATTCGGCGCCCCCGCCTTCAGCCTGTCGGTGCTGCCGCACATGGCGCTGAACTGGGACCGGCGCGATACCGCCCTGCCCCAGCCGCAGGGCCCGGTGTCGGTGGCCTTCCTCGGCACCCCGGCCGAACACAAGGGCTGGCCCGAATTTCAGGACATCGTGCGCCGCCACGCCACGGACGGACGCTATCGCTTTCTGTTCCTTGGCGCCGGCAAGACGCCGATGACCGGGCTGGCCCATGTGCCGGTTCATGTGACCGCCGGCGACCAGAGCGCGATGATCGACGCTGTGTGCCGCAACCAGGTCGACATTGTCCTGCACTGGGCAAGCTGGCCCGAAACTTTTTCCCTGTCGACGTTCGAGGCGCTGGCCGGCGGCGCCGCCGTTGTCACCAACCCCGGGTCGGGCAATGTCGCCGCCACGGTGCGCGCGCATGCCCGGGGGCTGGTGCTGTCCGACAGGCCCGCGCTTGACGCGTTTTTCACCGGCGACGGCGCCGACACGCTGGCCCGTGACATCCGCACCCTGCGCGCCACCACCGCGCCGCGCCTGACCCTGGGCGAGATGAGCCTTGCCACCCTGATGCGCGAGAGGGCGGCATGAGCGTTCACGCCTTCACCAGCTTTTCCTTCAGCTACCTGAACCGGGCACGGGTGCTGGCCAGCAGCCTGCGCCGCCAGCATCCGGACTGGACCATTTGGGCCATCGTGACCGACCGCGCGCCGCCCGGGTTCGAGCTGGACCTCGCGCGCGAGAATTTCGACATTGCCCTGACCGTCGAAGATCTGTTCGGCGGCGAAACCGAACGCTGGCTGTTCGGTCACGACGTGGTCGAAGCCTGCACAGCGGTCAAGGGCCGTGCCGCGGCCCATATCCTTGGCCGCGAAGATTGCGACAAACTGTTCTATTTCGACCCCGACATCGCCATCTTCAACCGGCTCGACCCGCTGGTCGAGATGCTGGACGACCGCGCCGTCATCCTGACCCCGCACCAGGTGACGCCCGATCCACGCGCCAACCCAAGGGCCATTCGCGACAACGAGGTCACGTCGCTCGACTATGGCGTGTTCAACCTCGGCTTTGCCGGCATCCACGACGAACCCGAAGGGCGCCGCTTTGTGGCCTGGTGGGAAGACCGGCTGGCCGACTGGTGCCACGATCGCCTGGATATCGGCGTTTTCGTCGACCAGAAATGGTGCAATCTCGTGCCCTGCTTCTTCGACCGGGTCGGCATCGTCCGCGACCCCGGCTACAACGTGGCCAGTTGGAACCTCAGCCAACGGCGGCTGGTATTCGATGACGACGGCCGCGCCCTGATCAACGGCCAGCCGCTGCGCTTTTTTCATTTCACGAAACTGGGCAACGTCGGTGACCTGATGACCCAGCGCTATGCCGGCGACAACCGAGAGGTCTATGAACTGTGGTGGTGGTATCGCCAGGAAGTCGAATCGCACCAGAGCCCGGATATCCCCCGGGGCTGGTGGTATTACGGAACCTTCGACGACGGCACGCCGATTCCGAAACCGGTGCGCGAGCTTTACCGCGACCGCCGCGACCTGAAAGAGGCATTTCCCATGCCGCGCAAGGCCGGGCCAGGCTCGTTCGCGGAATGGCTGCTTGGCAACACGGACCTGCTGGAACCCGGGGCAACCTCGGGCGGCTTCCTGCCGGCGTGACAATTGAATGAACGGGCAGATAACATGAAACGTTTCGTCGTCGTCTATCAATTCGGCAAGGTGGCCAGCACCTCTATCGTGGCCTCGATGAACGAATTACCCGATGTCTTTGCCAAGCAATCCCACTTTCTGGGCCAAGATGCGTTATCGACAATTGTTCCAGCAATCGTCAGCGCCGAAACCTCGCCCTATTTCTTCAAACATCAATTCGGGCAATTCGTCTCGAACACCCATATAACCCGACGGATAAATCTTATCCGGGCCGGAAAACTCGACGAACGGCTGCTGGTCCTTTCCCTGACCCGCCGCCCGCTGGACTGGGCACGGTCCAGCATCGTGCAAGACCTGCGCGGCTATCTGCCGGTGCTCAGGAATTACTGCCGCGCTTTCGACATTCGCTCAGGCAATGACGGCGACATGGTGTGCAGCGCGCTGACCCATCTCATCGGCTGTGGCGGCGAAATTCTGGCCGCAAGGGGCGGCATCGACGCGGCCCTTGCCATACCCACCGACCGGCTGTTCCACGGCAGCGCCCTGGCGCCCCACCGCGAGGCGCAGCAATTGCTCAAGGTCATCCTGCGCCCCTGCAACTGGTTCGAAAATCACTATGAACCCGCACTTGGCATGCATCCGCGCCGGTTCGAAAAGTCGGGTTATGGCCTGTTTCTAAAAACAAAAACCGCCGACTTCGCCAATATCCGCTTCGAAGATATCGCAACGGCGCTGCCCGATATGGCGCGCGACCTGGGCCTGGCCGACGACTTTCAACTCAAGCGGCACGAGAACGCCAGCGCGACCAAGCTGTTCGCCGACGACGTCGCCCGTGCCTTCGCCAGCCCCGCGGCGACGGCAATGGCCAGCCTGCTGTCGGCAACCGATTACGCCAGGCTGTTCGGCTATACCGAGGCCGACCAATCGCGGACCGGGTCGGAACATCACCGGATCCCGGCATGAAAACGGGCGCCACATGGGCGCCCGCAAAATCCAGACCTTCTGTGTGAATCAGGGCCGTGCGATGGTAAAGCCAAGGTTTTCCAGGTGGCGATTGAACCGCACCGCGAATTCCATCTTGTCCTGCTTGATTTCCTGAAACGCCATGTTGATCTCCTCGGGGCTCATTCCGTGGTCGGCCCCAAGCTCGGCCCGCCAGGCGGCCTTGCCGATCGCCGTTCTCAATTCCTGGGCGTCAACCTGTTCCTGCGTGTACATTTCATACTCCATTCATGCATCGCATCCCCAAAATCACCCCGGGACGGGGCAAGTTAAACACCTGCTGGTTGTGGTGTCAATTCCGAATTCACCGGCTAGAACCATCGCCCGATTGCCAATAGCTCGATCTCGAAACTGTCGGCGGTGCTGTCCGATCCAATCCGCATGACGCAGACCTGATAGCTGGCCGTCGCATTGCTGCGCCCGACGCTCGCCAAACAACGACGCCGGGCCGAGGCGGCGCTGGCATCCGCCGGCGGCAATCCACGACCATGCACCTGCGGGTCGCCGACAAAGGCGGCCGGAAAGGTCCAGGTCAGATCGGGATTGGTCCGATACGGGTTGTCCCAGGTCCCGGCGCCGGTGGCGGTGATGCTGCCCAGGCTCGCCACCTGTGTGCAAATCTGCGTGCCGTCCGCCAGCCGCAAATAGGCGCCGTTGGCATCGCTGCCCTGTTCGATCACCGCGCCCGTCGGCACACCCAGAGTTTCGGATACCGTCCCCAGAATGTTGCCCGGCGAATAGCCGAAATCGGCCCGCATCAGCCGCCCGGCGGTCAGATCCGTGGCATCCTGCTGCACCGCCAGCCCGGTCACCGCGCCGTCGATTGTCGCACCCTGCGGCAAAGCCGGCACACCGCTGGCCGCGTCCACGCTCAGCGCGGTCGCCCAGCCGCTGCCATCCCCGCTGACCTTGACCTGAAAATCGTCGCCACCGGCAATGCCCATCTCGGCCCGGCCCGACCAGCCCGACTGAAACAGCAGGCTGGCGGTGTCGGCCACCGCGTTCTTGTTAACCTTCAACTGGTGCCCGGCGCCATCGTGGCTCAGCAGCGTCGCATCCGCCGCCACCGCCAGCCGGTTGGTCGCGTCATGCCCGGTGCCAATCCCCAGCCCGTCAAGATTGTCCAGGTCCGGCCGCTGCGCCACCCAGGCCGTGCCGTCAAAGACCAGCGGAATGCCCTCGTCCAACACCTGCGCACGCCACCCGGCCCTCGGCACCGCAAAGCGCCAGTCGGTCCCGTCGAAACTGGCCAGGTTCCCGTCCTGCCCGGCCCAGTCCAGCTGGCCGCCGACCGGCACGATATAGCTTTCCCCGGCCACCGGCGTGGTCGGCGGGGCGGTCAGGTCGCGGTCCGTCACCGTCAGTTGCACCATCAGGTCCAGCGCCCGAATGGCCTCGTTATGGGTCACATGCTTCTGTGCCTGCCCCGACTGGATATAGGGCAGCGCCAGTATGGCTGAGGTCTCGGACATGGGATTGGCTCCTTTCCACCATCATCGGCAGGCGGAGATATATCGGCGCGGTTACCCACAGGCTTTGCCTGCGTGCGCTGCTGCCGGCGCCACGGCCAGCGGCCGGCGCAAATTCCGATGAAAGAGGGTGGTGGAGCCGATCGGGATCGAACCGACGACCTCGTCATTGCGAACGACGCGCT
>CAYYMJ010000074.1:0-11671 GCA_964472855.1 uncultured Rhodobacterales bacterium
GATGCGAAACCAGACATCAATAACGAAACGTGAAAGGATACCGCGATGAAACCCTCGCTCAACGCACATGGCGCCGGCCAGATCTTCGGGCGCTTCCGCGCCACCCTGTCCGTCGGCCGCACGCGCAAGGCGCTCGAGCGGCTGGATCCGCACCTGCTGGACGATATCGGCCTGACCTACCGTGACGCCCATGCCGAATCACGCCGCCCGGCGTGGGATGTGCCGGCAAACTGGCTGAGATAGGCCAAATCCGAGTGAAACAGGTTGATTAGCTGCCTCGCGTTCTTGAAATGATGGCCGCGCTGCCCGATATTCAAGGCAAGCGCGGCCGCTGCACGCGGTGCGCATAAACTTGTCTAACCGGAGGCCCGAAATGGCTGAATACCAGACGATCCGCACCGGCGCCGGCACGCGCACGGCCGAGATCGACCAGGGCCTGCGCGCCCATATGAACAAGGTCTATGGCACCATGTCGGTGGGGATGCTGATCACCGGCGCCGCCGCTTGGGCCATTGCCGGCCTGGCGGTGTCGAACGGTGAACTGACCAGCCTTGGCGTGGCGCTTTATGCGACGGCGCTGAAATGGGTGGTCATGTTCGCGCCGCTGGTGATGGTCTTTGCCTTTGGCGCCGTCATCAACCGGCTCAGCGCTGCTGGCGCCCAGCTTTATTTCTATGTTTTTGCCGGGTTGATGGGCGTGTCGCTCAGCTCGATCTTCCTGATCTACACCGGGATCTCGATCGTCCAGACCTTCCTGATCACCGCGATCGCCTTCGCCGGGCTGTCGTTGTGGGGCTATACCACCAAGCGCGACATCTCGGGCTGGGGATCGTTCCTGATCATGGGCGTGATCGGCCTGCTGGTGGCGATGGTCGTGAATATCTTCCTGCAGTCCCCCGCGATCATGTTCGCGGTGTCGGCGATCGGCGTGCTGATCTTCGCGGGCCTGACCGCCTATGACACGCAGAAGATCAAGACCGACTATATCCAGCATGCCCATGCGATGGATGGCGAGTGGCTGGCCAAGTCGGCGATCATGGGGTCGCTGAACCTCTATCTCGACTTCATAAACCTGTTCATGTTCCTGTTGTCCTTCCTGGGCAACCGCGAGTAACCAGCGTCAAGGCAACCTTGTCCAAGGGCCGGCCCCGTGCCGGCCCTTTTTTTGTGGCGCCTCAAACCGGGGCCGGGCCGCTCTGCCCTTCCGGCACCAGCTGCAGCTGCATGCGCACGCCGGGAAAACGGATGCCGGGCCCCAGCGGCACCCTGACCGGGCCAACCACCACAAAGCCCAGCGCAGCGTAAAAGGGCACGGCGGTAAGCGTGCTGATGCAATCCAGCCGCGCCACACCGGCAGCGGCCGCCTGCGCGATGGTATGGGTCATGACCGCCGTGGCGATGCCGCGCCGGGTGACCCGGTCGTCACACACCAGATGCCGCACATGGCCCAGCTCGGGCCGCCCGGCCGCACCGGCGGGATCGGCGCGGCTCCACCCGCCCGCCGCCACGATCGCCCGGCCAAATTCGGCAACATAGTAACGCCCCGACGCCAGCAGATGCGGCTGCGCGCGCGACAACCGAGGCAGCGCCATAACCAGGATCGATGGCGCGTAGTCGGGCTTGAGAAGCTTGGGATAGGACCGCGCGAACAGCGCATCCACGGCCGCGAGGTCGGCCATGCTGGCGGTTCGGATCGCAAGGGTCTGGGCGTCGGGCATGCACATGCAGATGGGTGTGCAGACGCATAAGAAAAAGGCCGCACCCGGTGGGCGCGGCCTGTGAAAATCTGAAATCGGGCCTGATCTACTTGATCTTGCCTTCCTTGTATTCGACATGCTTGCGCACCACCGGGTCGTATTTCTTGACGACCATCTTTTCGGTCATCGTGCGCGCGTTCTTCTTGGTCACATAGAAGTGGCCGGTATCCGCCGTCGAGTTGAGACGGATCTTGATGGTGGTTGGCTTGGCCATTTGTCTCTCCTCGAGAACAGGGCGCCGCGTCCTGCGGGCACGCCCCGTGAAAATCCTGAGGCCCGCCTTTTACAGCGCCACCCCCCGGTGTCAACCAGTCAAAGCAGCGCGCGGATGGCCTGTAAGCCGGATTCTGTCCGCCGGGTTGCCCCGGCTGGATGACCATTCATCTGGGCGCCGGATCGCTCCGGCGCTCAAGCTGCCAACCCGGACCTCCGGGCCAAGACGGCCCTGCCGCAAGCGGCGCGAGGTCCCTATTCGGCATTGCTCCCGGTGGGGCTTGCCATGCCGGTCCGGTTGCCCGGCCCGCGGTGGGCTCTTACCCCACCGTTTCACCCTTGCCGCCCGAACCGCAGGCGGCCCGGCGGCGGTTTGTTTTCTGTGGCGCTTTCCGTCGGGTTGCCCCGCCCGGGCGTTACCCGGCACCGTTGCCTTGTGGAGTCCGGACTTTCCTCTCGCACGGGCCGCCGGAGCGATCTGTGCAAGCGGCCATCCAGCCATCCGCGCGAGGGTCAGTTAAGGGCCATGTCAGGCCCGGTCAACCGCGAAGCGCCGGGCAAGGTCGGCCAGCATGGCGCGGTCTCGGTCGTCGGCCGGCCCGCTGGCATCGGGGCGAAACCGCAGCCGGAACGCGGCCAGCAGCGCGGCGTCGTCGTCGCTGTCATAGCCAAAGCGCCGCGCATCGGCCCGCCAGTCGCCCGCCGGCTCTGCCGGTGTGGGTGGGCCGGGCCAGACCGACAGGCCGCCCAGCGCCAGCCTGCGCCAGTCAAAGCGCGGCCCCGGGTCGACCTTGCGGCCCAGCGCACAGTCGGAATGGGCAATCACCCCGGCCCGGCCGATGCCATGGCGCGCCATGATCCCCGGCAGCAGCCGCTCCAGAGCCCGTATCTGCGGGGCGGCAAAGGGCGCGGAGCCGCTGTTGACCAGTTCGACCCCGACCGAGCGGCTGTTGACGTCGCCAGCCCCGCCCCAGCTGGCCACGCCGGCATGCCAGGCGCGGTCAGCCTCGCGGACCATCTGCACGATCTGGCCGTCACACCCCACAAGATAGTGCGCCGACACCGCTGAGGCCGGGTTGCACAGCCAGTCCAGCGCGGCGCCGGCGTCTGTCATGGCGGTATAATGCAGCACGATCAGCCGGGGCAGCGCGCCTCCGCGCCGGTCGCCAAAGTTGGGCGACCCCCGCCAGTCGACGCGAAGGCTCAGTTCTGCGCCGCCTGCCGAAACGGCGTCGGGTCCCAGAAACAGGCGAAACCGTCGCCGTCGGGATCAAGGCCAAACCGGTCATTCGACGGGCCGCCGTTGGCAAGAAAGTCGATCTGCGCAAGGTCGGACGACGCGTATTTTGCACAGTTGCGCGCAAACCGGTTGGCCGCGTTCAGGGCAAAACGCGAATAGACCTTTTCGCCCACCGGATTGTCGGACGACAGGGCATAGGCGACAATATTCGGCGTTTCCGCCCCGTCGCGCGACGGCAGATCGGTGGGCTCGACCAGCGTATAGGCGTCGGCATTCGCGGCCAGCCGCTCGCGGTCGCTTTCGATGCTTTCACGGCCCGACACGGCGCCGAAGTCCTGTTCGTCGGATATGCCGGAATGGTCGCCGGTGTCGGGTGTCGTGCCGGTCGAGGCCGGCAGTCCGGCCGCCGAAAGCTCTTGCGCCGAAATGATCGCTCCGCTGGCCGGGGTCTCGGGCGAAATCACCGGAACATCCGGGGTTTCCGGGGCAATGGCGGCCTGCGCGCTGGTGGTCGCGGCCTCGGCCGCCGCAGCCTCGGCCGCCTGTGTGCCCTGATAGCTGTCATAGTCACTGAACCCGACCCCGACCCCGCTTTCGGGGATCGTGGGCTCGCAAGCTGCGACCAGTGAAACGACGATACCTGCCCAGACTGCGCGCATTGTCAGATTGCCCGTTCTGCCCCGATGATCCAGCGCTCCTACCACCATTTTGCCGGCTTGGAAACAAAGCCCGCCGCCTGTTCCAGCGCATAGGCGACATTCAGCAACGGCGCCTCTTCGAACGGCCGCCCGATCAGTTGCAGACCCAGCGGCAGGCCTTGCGCGTCCAGCCCCGCCGGCACGCTGATACCCGGCAGGCCGGCAAGGTTGACCGTCACCGTGAACACGTCGTTGAGATACATCTGCACCGGGTCGGCATCGGTCATCTCGCCCAGCCCGAAGGCCGACGAAGGCGTCGCCGGCGTCAGGATCGCGTCAACGCCACCTGCAAAGGCCAGGTCGAAATCGCGCTTGATCAGGCTGCGCACGCGGCGCGCGCGGTTGTAATAGGCGTCGTAAAAGCCCGCCGACAGCACATAGGTGCCAATCATCACCCGGCGCTTGACCTCTGCGCCAAAGCCCTCGGCCCGGGTCTTTTCATACATCTCGGTAATGCCGTCGCCCTGCGCCAGCGTGGCGCGATGGCCGAACCGCACCCCGTCATAGCGGGCAAGGTTCGACGACGCCTCGGCCGGGGCAATCACGTAATAGGCCGGCAGGGCATATCTGGTGTGGGGCAGCGAGATGTCGCGCAGCACGGCGCCGGCGTCCTGCAACATGCGCCGGCCCTCGGCCCACAGACGCTCGATCTCGTCGGGCATCCCGTCCATGCGGTATTCTTCGGGAATGCCGATGACCTTGCCACGGATGTCGCCGGTCAAGGCGGCCTCGAAATCGGGCACCGCCATGTCGACCGAGGTCGAATCCAGCGGGTCGTGCCCGGCCATGTCCTGCAGCATGATCGCCGCATCGCGCACCGTCTTGGTCATCGGTCCGGCCTGGTCCAACGACGAGGCAAAGGCAACGATCCCCCAGCGCGAACAGCGCCCGTAAGTGGGCTTCAGCCCGACGATGCCGGTAAAGGCCGCCGGCTGGCGGATCGACCCGCCGGTGTCGGTGCCGGTGGCGGCCAGGCACAGATCGGCGGCCACCGCGGCGGCCGACCCGCCCGACGAACCGCCCGGCGTCAGCGCCGTGTCGCTGCCGGCGCGCCGCCACGGGTTGACCACGTCACCATAGACCGAAGTCTCGTTTGACGAGCCCATGGCAAACTCGTCCATGTTCAACTTGCCCAGCATCACCGCCCCGGCATCGCGCAACCGGGCCGAAACGGTGGACTCATATGCCGGGCGAAACCCCCTGAGGATGCCGCTGGCGGCCTGACTGGGCACGCCTTCGGTGCAGAACAGATCCTTGATGCCCACGGGAATGCCGCACATGCCCGGGGCGTCGCCCGACCCGATGCGCGCATCGGCGGCCGCGGCGCGGTCAAGGGCAATCTCGGGCGTGTCATGCGCGAACGCGTTCAACGCCGTCGCGGCGCGGGCGGCGGACAGGCAGGCCTCGGTCAGCGCGACCGCGGTGGTCTCGCCCTTGCGCAGCGCGTCGCGCGCCTGGGCGATGGTCAGGGCGTTCAGGCTCATTCCACCACCTTCGGCACGGCAAAAAATCCTTCGCGGGCGTCCGGCGCGTTGGCCAGCACCTTGTCCTGCTGGTTGCCGTCGGTCACCACGTCGTCGCGCCGCTTCAGCCGCATCGGGGAGACGCCGGTCATCGGCTCGACCCCGTCCACATCGACCTCGTTCAACAGCTCGATAAAGCCGAGGATGGCGTTGAATTCCTGTGCCAGCCCCGGCAGCGCGTCTTCGGGCACGGCAATGCGGGCCAGGCTGGCCACGCGGCGCGCAGTTTCGGTATCAATGGACATGTCTTGACCTTCCAGATCGGATCGCCGGACCGTTTACGCCTGCCCCGCCCCGGCTTCAAGACGGTGGCGCAACACGGTGGCGCAGACGGTGGCGCAGATAGACATGGATCATCCATGTCAGCATGACCGCGTTCAGGATATGCCACATGAAATGGGTGCCCAGCGGATTGACGCTGCACAACAGGTCGTCAAGCGACCGGAAGACCAGCGACAGGCACAACGTCACCGCGCCGATCGCCAGCCCACGCGCGAATGCCGGCGCCCGGTGGCGCAAAAGAACCGCGTAACCGAAGATCAACAGCGGCACCGGCCAATAGAACGACGATATGCCGACAAAGGGGATGCGGGCGAAAACCGGGGTCAGCAGGGCAGCATAGGGGACAAAGGCCAGCATCCCCACCGCCGCACCCCAGGCCGGCCAGCCCCAGACGTGGCGGTTGGCCGCGAAGATGTAAACCAGGATGAACCCCAGGATGGGCAGCGTGTCAGCGGTCGACGCCCAGACCGTGGCGTGGGTGTGAAACAACCAGCTGCCGACACCGATCATGAACAGAACCGCCGCCATGCCCCGGGCCAGCGGCTGCCCGGCCGTGCGCGGCCAGACCCACAGCGCCCCCGCGACAAAGGCCAGGTTGGTCAGGGCATTGACCGGCTCTGACCAATAGCCGGCGTCGGTGCGTTCGCAATAAGCGTCGACAGCGTGCGTCCAGTCCATGACAGGGGGCCCCTTGGCGGCTAGGATCGGGCACGAGCAATAAACCAAGGAGCGTGCGATGAACATCATCTGGCTGGGCCATGCAAGCTTTCGCATCGAAATCGAGGACGCCGTGCTACTGGTTGACCCGTGGATCGACACCAGCCCGGTGTTTCCCGCCGACCGCCGGGCCGAGGCGCTGGCCGGCGCCACCCACATCCTGCTGACCCACGCCCATGGCGACCACGCGACCGAAGCCGCCGCGCTGGCGGCGGAACTCGGGGCGCCGGTGGCCTGTATCTACGACCTCGCGCAACTGCTCGACGGGGTCGAGGCCATCGGCTTCAACAAGGGCGGCACCGTCGATCTGGGCGGCGCACAGGTGACAATGGTCAACGCCCAGCACAGCTCGACCTTTTCAGCCAACGGCGCCGGCGTGCCAGCGGGCAGCGAGGCCGGCTTCATGATCGCCGGCGAAGGCCATGTGATCTATCTGTCCGGCGACACCGGCATCATGGCCGACATGGGCTGGATGGGCGAATATTTCCGCCCCGACATCGGCATCCTCAGCGCCGGCGGCCACTTCACCATGGACATGAAGGCCGCGGCCTGGGCGGCCAAACGCTTTTTCGATTTCAAGCTGGTCATCCCCTGCCACTACCGCACCTTCCCGCTGCTGGAACAATCGGCCGAGGCACTGGTGGCCGGGCTGCCCGGCGTGGACGTGCGCGCGCCCGACATCATGGAAACCGTGACCGTCTGACACCGGCTGGCGCTACTTCTGTCGGCAAATATCCCGGGGGAGCGTGAAGGCGCCAGCCTTCGCGCGGGGGCAGCGCCCCCTGACACGGCCTCCGCCGGGCAATCCCGAACCCCGGCCTAGCGCAGGAAGGCGTCCCCGAAACCGGCCCGGCGCACGGCGGCCAGGGCGGCGGCGGCCTCGGACCGGCTGGCAAAGGGCCCGGCCATGACCACCTGCAAGGCCCGGCCATTGCGGCTGAAACTTCCCATACGCGTGGGCAACCCGGCGGCCTGCAGCCGCCCGCTGGCGCCCGCGGCATTGCTGGGCACGCCGTAGGTCCCGGCCTGCACGTAAAAGCTGCCCGACGTGGCAGGGCGCGCTGTTTGCGGGGCCGCAGGCGCGGCGGCCACCGTGGCCGCCGACGGCGATTTGGTGGACAGCACCGCCGAAACACTGGCGGCGGGCTGAGCCTCGGGCGTCAGGAACACCGTCTCGCCCGAACGCCGCAGCCGCGACACCGCGACCACAAAGCGCTCGCCCGAGGCGCGGCGCACGATCACATGGGTGCCGGCGCCCAGATCGGCGCGCTGGCGGTCATAGTCGGTATAGGGATACAGCAAATAGCTGTAGGTGGCCGACATGTCCCGCCCCGAGGCCGGGTCGATCAGACGCCGCGGCACGGTCTGCGTCCACACCAGCGCCGTCTGCAAGGCACCGGTCAGGGTCTGGCGGCCGCGCAGCGGATTGAACCGGCCATCGTCGAACGCGGCCCGGTAGCCTTGGGGAATGGCGATCGCGGCCGCGGAGGGCACGGAAATGACCGCCGCGCCGGTCCCGCCGGCAATGCTGGTCACGGTGCCGGCGATGCCGCCGCGGATCACCGACGCGACGCCATAGGGGCTGGCCGCCTGCGGACCGCAGCGCACCGGGAAACGGCTGCTGCTGGCCAAATAGCGAGCGCTCAGTTCGGACATGCCGTCACAACTGGCGGCGGCGGGGCCGGTGGTGATCACGGCGGCTGCCGCCTGCGACGTGGCGAGGCCGGCGATGTCGGCGCCCGGCGCCGCCAGGGCCAACGGGATAGGCTGAGGTGCAACCGGCGCCGGTGTTGCCGCGGCCTGCGTCGGGGCGCTGTAGCGGGCCACCCGCGCCGTCTCGACCGGCGGCGTCTCGGCCGGCGCGGCCGGTGGCGTCTCAGCCGGCGGCGTCTCGGCCGGCGCGGCGGCGACCTGCGTCGCCTCGGGCGGGTCGGCGACGACCGGGGCCTCGTCGGCGGCGGTCTGGGCCAGCACGGTGGGCTCGTAACCGCACAGAACCTCGCGGCTGCGCGTCACGCGAGGCACCCATGTCACGTTGCCGTCAAAGCCCGCGCGCACGAACACGCAGCCGCGGCTGTCGACATACTGCCGGCCGGTATAGCTTGACGGCGGAAACTCGGCCGGCTGCCCGATGTCCTGAAGCGACTGCGCAAAGACCGGCGGAGCCAGGGTCAACATTGCCGCGATGGCCAGTCCGACGGTCGCCTGTTTTGTATACATCATGCGCCCCCACACATTATGTTGCGGGAGCTTGCCGGATTTAGTGGGTCGGGTAAAGACCCGTCGCGCCGAATTTGCTACTTCGTGCCGAACATGCGGTCGCCCGCATCGCCAAGACCGGGCACGATATAGCCCTTTTCGTTCAGCCGCTCGTCGATCGCCGCTGTCACGATCCGAACATCAGGATGGGCGCGCGCCATGTTTTCGATGCCTTCCGGCGCCGCCAGCAAGCACAAAAACCGCAAATCGGTGGCGCCGGCCTCTTTCAGCAGCTTCAGGGCCGCGATCGACGAATTGCCGGTGGCCAGCATCGGATCGACCGCGATGACCGCGCGTTCGGACAGCCGCGCGGGCACCTTGAAATAATACTGGACGGGCTTCAGCGTTGCCTCGTCGCGGTACAGACCCACGAATCCCACGCGGGCCGAGGGAATAAGTTCAAGCATGCCGTCCAGCATCCCGTTGCCGGCCCGCAGGATCGACACCAGCGCCAGCTTGCGGCCCGCCAGGCGCGGCGCGTCCATCGCCATCAGGGGCGTTTCGATCCGCGTCGGTGCCAGCGACAGGTCGCGGGTAACTTCATAGGCCAGAAGCTGGCTGATCTCTTTCAAGAGCTGGCGGAACACGGCGGTGGATGTGTCCCGGGCGCGCATCAGCGTCAGCTTGTGCTGCACCAGCGGGTGATCGACGACGGTGACATTCTGGCTCATGCGGCCTCCAGTTTCTTGATGACGCGGGCGCGGGTCTGCTGGTCGCAAAAGGCAGCGTCCATCGCGGTCTTGTTGAGATCGGCAAAGACCGCCTCGTCCCAGCCGAAAGTGTCGGTCAGGCACTGGTATTCGCGGGTCATCGTGGTGTGAAAGAAGGGCGGATCGTCGGTTGAAACGGTCACCTTCACGCCGCGCTCGCGCAGCTTTTCGATCGGGTGGCTGGCCCAGCCGTCATAGACGCCCAGCGCGACGTTCGAGCCGGGGCAAACCTCGAGAACGGTTCCGTGCTCCACCAGCCGGTCAACCAGCGCCGGGTCCTCGATGGCCCGCACGCCGTGGCCGATGCGCGTGACGCCGGGCAAGTCGATGGCGCTGGCCACGCTTTCGGCGCCGCGCCATTCGCCGGCATGCGCGGTCAGGCCCAGCCCGGCTTCGCGCGCACAGTCGAACGCCCAGGCAAAATCGCCCGGCTCGCCGGCCTTTTCGTCGCCGGCAATGCCAAAGCCGCACAGCCAGTCGCCGGCGGTTTCCGCCGCGCAGATCGCGGTTTGTCGGGCCTTTTCGGGCCCAAAGTGGCGAATGCAGGTCACGACCCCGCGCAGCACGATGCCAAAGTCACGTTCCGCAGCGTCGGCAGCCTCGCGGATGGCCGACAGATACTCGCGCCAGGCGCCCGGGTCGCGGCCGCCGCAAAAGTCGGGCGACAGGAAGGTTTCGCCATAGACGACACCGTTGGCGGCGCTTTGCTCCAGAACGGTTCGGGTCAGCCGGGCATAGTCGCGGGGCGTGACAAGCACCGAGGTCGCGGCCTCGTAAACATCGAGAAAATGCCAGAAATCCCGGTAAGAATAGTGGCCATCGCCATCGAAAATGCCGGATATGTCCAAATTCTTTTCGGCGGCCAGCCCGCGCACAAAGGCCGGCGGTGCCGCCCCTTCAAGGTGCAGGTGAAGCTCGGTCTTGGGAATGTTGCGGGTCACAGAAAGCTCCTTCCCGGGCCGGGTGCGGCAAGGCCCAGATGCTGCGCCACGCTTGCCCCGACATCGGCAAAGGCGCAATGGCCAATGTCGCCATCCCCGCCGCCCGCAACCAGCACGGGCACGCGTTCGCGGGTATGATCGGTGCCGCGCCAGGTGGGGTCGTTGCCGTGATCGGCGGTAATGACCATCAGGTCGCCGGCCCGCAGCCGCGCGATCAGCGGCCCGATTGCGGCGTCGAACCATTCCAGGTGGCGGGCGTAACCGGCCACGTCACGGCGGTGGCCATAGGCGCTGTCGAATTCTACGAAATTGGCAAAGGTCAGGCTGGCGTCTTCGGCCATGTCCACCGCGCGG
Organism: uncultured Rhodobacterales bacterium; assembly: GCA_964472855.1. GTDB lineage: Bacteria > Pseudomonadota > Alphaproteobacteria > Rhodobacterales > Rhodobacteraceae > Tranquillimonas. Next base: position 10,695 of record CAYYMJ010000074.1, read on the forward strand.
TCCAGATGCGCCATCAGCGCGGCATCGGTGCCCTTCACGCAGTCGGCGATGCCTTGCATCGAGAAGATGTCGCCGATCTTGCCGATGCCATGCACGGTGCCGCCGGCCCCGCCTACCCAGTCGCACAGCGTGGGCGCCGGCGGCAGAATGGCAAAGTCACGGCGGTTGATGGTGCGGCGAAAATCGCCCTCTTGCCCGACGAAGGGCCGCGCGATGACCCGGCCCACGCGCATGCCGTGCAGGGTTGGCGCAAGATCGCGGCACAGTTGCAGCAGACGATCCAGGCCAAAGCTTTCCTCGTGCGCGGCAATCTGGAACACGCTGTCGGCCGAGGTATAGCAGATCGGCAGGCCGCCGCGCATATGTTCGGCGCCCAACCGCTCGATGATCGCGGTTCCGGGCGCGTGGCAGTCGCCCAGAATGCCGTCGGTGCCGGCCAGTTCGGCGGCAAGACGCGACAATTCGGGCGGAAAGGCCGGGGTCGTGTCGGGAAAGACGGTCCAGTCCCATGGCACCGGCACGCCGGCCAGTTCCCAATGGCCCGAGGGCGTGTCCTTGCCCCGGCTGACCTCGGTCGCGGCGGCCCAGCGTCCGTGTCCGCGCCTGCCCGACCCAAGCCCCGGCATGTCGGCGCCCGAGGCAAGCCTGACCGCGTCCGCCAGCCCCAGCGCCGCGAGATTGGGCAGCGACAGCGGGCCGCTGCGGCCCTCGTCGGCCTGACCGGCGGCGCAGGCGCCGGCGATATGGGCCAGCGTGTTGGCGCCGGTGTCGCCAAAATCGGCGGCATCGGGCGCGCCGCCACAGCCGACGCTGTCGATCACTACAAGAAAGGCACGGGCCATCAGCTTATCACCTCGGAAACCAGCGGGTCGGGCGCGGGGGCCGCGTCGGCAACATGCACCGCGTCCAGCACCGCGGCTGCGGCCAGCCGCGCCGCTGCGGGGTCGGCGGCATGCACCATGGCCAGCGGCGCGCCG
>CAYYMJ010000075.1:0-7157 GCA_964472855.1 uncultured Rhodobacterales bacterium
CTGCTGGACGAGCCCGAGTTCGCGCTGGTCTGCGATCTGGGCGACTGCGCCGGCCTGCTGGAGATCGAGCGCTGGATCGGCGCCCAGCGCTATCGCGGCCGTCCGGGCTTTTTGCTGGCAGTCACCGACCGTTTCGGCCGGCTGATCGGGCTGGCCGGGGTCGAGCGCCAGTGGAACCGGGTCAGCTTTGCCGCCAGTTCGCGCGCGCAAAGCACCGGGCAGGCCGACCGCGCGCTTGCCCTGTTTCTGGGCGAATGCCGGCAAAAGCTGGGCCTGGCGCAGTTCACCGCCCGGCGGGCAGCAGGCGATTTCGAGGGCCATCGCCTGCTGACGCGGGCCGGATTTGCCCCCACTGCGTCGCAGCCCGCGCTTGTGACCGGCCCCGTGGTGCATTATCGCCTGACGGCATAGCCCCGGGGACCCGACAGATGAAGTTTCTTGACCTGACCAAGGTTTATGTGCGTTCCGGCGCCGGCGGTGCCGGGTGCGTCAGTTTCCGGCGTGAAAAATACATCGAATACGGCGGACCCGACGGCGGCGACGGCGGCAGGGGCGGCGATGTGATCGTGCAGGCGGTCGAGGGCCTGAACACGCTGATCGACTTTCGCTATCAGCAGCATTTCTTTGCCAAGAACGGCCAGCCCGGCATGGGCAACCAGCGCACCGGCCACGGCGGTGACGATATCGTGCTGCGGGTGCCCGCCGGCACCGAGATACTGGACGAGGATGAAGAGACCGTTATCGCCGACCTGACCGAAGTTGGTGACCGGTTCCGCCTGTTGACCGGCGGCAACGGCGGCTTTGGCAACCTGCATTTCAAATCGGCCACCAACCAGGCGCCGCGCCGCGCCAACCCCGGCCAGCCGGCGATCGAGCGCACGATCTGGCTGCGCCTGAAACTGATCGCCGACGCCGGGCTTGTCGGTCTGCCCAACGCCGGCAAGTCGACCTTTCTGGCCGCCACGTCGAACGCCCGGCCCAAGATCGCCGACTATCCCTTTACTACTCTGCATCCCAATCTGGGCGTGGTGGCGGTTGACGGGGCCGAATTTGTGGTCGCCGACATCCCCGGCCTGATCGAGGGCGCGTCCGAAGGCCGGGGTCTGGGCGACCTGTTTCTTGGCCATGTCGAGCGCTGCGAGGTGCTGCTGCATCTGGTCGACGCAACGGCCGAAGACGTGGCCGGCGACTGGCAAGTGATATCCGACGAACTGGCGGCCTATGGCGATGTGCTGGCCGACAAGCCGCGCATGACCGCGCTGAACAAGGTCGACGCGCTGCCCGACGATGTGCGGGCGGAAAAACGCGCCGCATTGGCCGCGGTCGCCGGCCCGGTGATCGAGCTGTCGGGCGTGTCCGGCGCTGGCGTTACCGAGGCTTTGCGCGCCCTGGCGCGGGTGATCCGGTCGGGCCGCGCCCCGGCGCCAAACCCCGACACGGGCGCGTGGCGGGCGTGACCCCAAACATCGACACGGCGCGGCGGCTGGTCATCAAGATCGGCTCGGCCCTGTTGATGGGTCGCGACAGCGGCGCCCTGCAGGAAACCTGGCTGGCCGGTCTTGCCGCCGACGTGGCCGCGGCCAAGATGCGCGGCGCCGATGTCGTTCTGGTGTCGTCTGGGTCCATCGCGCTGGGGCGCGGGGCGCTGGGGCTGGGCGACGGCGCGTTGTCGCTGGAACAGTCACAGGCCGCCGCCGCCGTGGGCCAGATCCGGCTGGCGCGCGCCTATGAACAGGCCCTGGCCCCGCACGGGCTGATCGCCGCGCAGGTGCTGGTGACGCTGGAAGACAGCGACGACCGCCGCCGCTATCTCAACACCCGGGCCACGCTGTTGCAGCTGCTGGGGCTGGGCGTCGTGCCGATCGTCAACGAAAACGACACCGTGGCCACCGACGAGATCCGTTTCGGCGACAATGACAGGCTGGCCGCGCAGGTCGCGGTGACGGTCGGGGCCGACCAGCTGATCCTGCTCAGCGATGTCGACGGGCTTTATACCGCCAGCCCTCGTGACAACCCCGCCGCGCGGCGCATCGACACCGTCGCGCGCATCACCCCCGAGATCGAGGCCATGGCCGGCGACGCCGGATCGGGTCTGTCCAAGGGGGGCATGAAGACCAAGGTCATGGCCGCGCGCACCGCCACCCGGGCCGGCTGTGCGCTGGCCATCACCCACGGCGCCGCCCAGCGCCCGTTGACCGCCCTGGCCGACGGCGCGCCGGCCACATGGTTCCTGCCCGATACCGACCCGCAAGCCGCGCGCAAACGCTGGATCGCGGCGATGAAACCGCGCGGCGAGATCCGGGTCGATGCGGGGGCGGCGCGGGCGCTGGCGGCGGGCAAATCGCTGTTGCCGGCCGGGGTGACCGGCGTCACCGGCCGATGGGGGCGGGGCGACCCGGTGGCGATTGTCGGTCCCGACGGCGCCACCATCGCACGCGGGCTGTGCCGCTATACCGCGGCCGAGGCCGTGGCCATCCGGGGGCGGCATTCGCGCGACATCGAATCCGTGCTGGGCTATCCCGGCCGGGCGGCGCTGGTGCACCGCGACGACATGGCGGTCTGACGTTCAGGACGCGGCCAGCGCCTGCACGATGGGCACGAAATCCGCCGCCTTCAGCGACGCGCCGCCCACCAGAGCGCCGTCGACATCGGCAACCGCGAAGATCTCGGCGGCGTTGACGGCCTTGACCGACCCGCCATAAAGGATCGACACGCCCGCGCCACGGTCACCAAAGCGCGCAATCAGCGCGGCGCGCAGATCGGCATGCACCTGCCCGATTTCGCCCGTCGTCGCCACCTTGCCGGTGCCAATGGCCCACACAGGCTCGTAAGCGATAACCAGCGCAAGCGGGTCGCAGTCGGCGGGCAACGAGCCGGTGAACTGTTCGGACACCACGGCGCGTGTCTGGCCGGCCTCACGCTGCGCCAGTGTTTCGCCCAGGCAGACAACGCAGATCAGCCCGACGCCTTGCGCCGCCGCGCATTTCGCGGCCACTTCGGCGCTGGTTTCGCCATGGTCGGCCCGACGCTCGGAATGGCCAAGGATCACATGGGTGGCGCCCGCGTCGGCCAGCATCTCGGCCGACAAATCACCGGTATGGGCGCCACGCGCGGCGGCGTGGCAATCCTGCCCGCCCAGCATGACCGACGGGCGCGCCGCGTCCGACATGCGCGACAACAGCGTGGCGGGCGGACACAGCAACACGGGCACGCCGGTGTCTTCGGCGGCCTGCGCAATCGCGGCCACTTCGCGCAGCGATGCGGCGGTTCCGTTCATCTTCCAGTTGCCGGCGGCGAGTTTTGCGGCCATCAGGCGCCCCCTCAATGTTGGTTTGCCTGCACTTGGCAGGCCCGGCCAACCGGGTCAAGGCGGGGCAAGAGGGGGCGGCAAAGGGCAGGGCAGGGCAGGGGCAATCGCAACCCGGCCCTCCGGTCACTTCCGCCCAACGCCGATTGTGGGCCACGCCGCCACGCCGCAGGAAATGCGCATCGCGGCCTATTCCCCGTCTCTGCGGGGCGCGGCCGCCGTGGCCGCCGATCTGTCGAGCAATTTTCCGCCAGATTCGGCAAGCCCCTGGCGCAGTTGCGGGGCAACCGTTATCCGCCGCGCCGGGACCAAGCCTGACCGCGCCGGCGACCATCCGTCGCAGCGGTTTCGCCAGACCTACCTGCATCTGAAGGCGGGTTAGAGCCCGTCAGCCGGAGCCGTTTTCGGCCGCCAGTTCATCAACGTCGCGAAACTTGATCGATTCGCCACAGCCGCAGGCATCAACCACATTGGGGTTGCGAAAACGGAAACCGGATTCAAGCAACGACACCTCGTAATCGATCTCGGTTCCGAACAGGAACATCTGCGCCATGGGCGCGATCATGACCCGCGCGCCATCCTGTTCGACCATCTCGTCGTTCGGGTCGACCGAAGACACATAGTCCATGGTGTATTCCATCCCCGCGCAGCCGCCCTTCTTGACGCCGATGCGCAGGCCCTTCTGCCCGTCGCGGTCCATCAGCCGCACGATCTGCGAGACCGCGGCCGGGGTGATGCTGACGGCTTGCTTGCCGGGAATGCCGAACATGGGGTTGCTCCGGTTCAGTGCAGCGATTGCAGGCCCGCTGCGGTGCCTTGTCAAGCCCGCCGCCGGGCCCGGTTACATGAAGCCCAGCTCAAGCCGGGCCTCGTCGGACATCATCTCCATGCCCCACGGAGGTTCCCACGTCAGGTCGACATCGACCATGCGCACCCCGGCCAAAGGTTCGACAGCGTCGGCCAGCCAGCCGGGCATGTCGCCGGCCACCGGGCAGCCCGGGGCTGTCAGGGTCATCAGGATATGCACATCGTTTTCGTCGCTGATCGCCACCTGATAGACCAAGCCCAGATCGTAGATATTGACCGGGATTTCAGGGTCATAGACCGAACGGCACGCGTCCACGATTTTTTCGTAAAGCGGATGCTCGGTCGTCGACGGCGGGATCAGCGGGGTGCCTTCCATGGGCTCCGGTGTTTCAACGGTCATGTGGGTCCTCGGGAATTCCTGAGCGAAGATATAAGGATTACCCGCCGCCGGGTCCAGTGGCAGTTGCCAATTGTGCGCAAGGCGTGAAAGTCCGGCGCCTACCGCCGCTTGCCAATCGGATGCGCCGCCTCGTGGGTCAGGCGCACGGGGTCCATGAAATGCGCGATCATCGCCTCGGTGGCGTGGGCATAGGCCTGATCCAGCGCCATGTCGGCCTGTTCGCGCACCACCCGGCGGCCATGGGCGGCAACGTCCGTGTAATGCGCAGCCAGTTCGCTGGCAAAGCCGCGCACCGCCTCGCCAAGCTCGGCCGGCGGCACCACGCGCGCCACAAGGCCCACCCGCAAGGCCCAGTCGGCATCATGGGGTGTGCCCGTCAGCAGCAACTCGTTCAGCGCCGCGCGCCCGATCTGGCGCGACACTGCCACGCCGGGCGTGGTGCAGAAGCCGCCGCGCCTGAGGCCGGGCAGGCAGAAACTGGCGCGCTGTGACGCGATGGCCAGATCGCAACTGGCGGCCAGTTGCAGGCCGGCGGCGGTGGCGATGCCGTCAACCTTGGCGATGGTCGGTTTGTCACTGGTCGCAACCGTTTGCATCATCGTGGCGCAGGCCGCGAAAAGCCCGGTCAGAAAGGCGCGGCCCTGGTCGGGGTCGTCGCGGTGGCGGGCGATTTCCTTGAGGTCATGGCCGGCGCAGAAAATATGTCCCGCCCCCTCGAACACGATGACCCGCACCGCGGGGTCGGCCTGCGCCGTGTCCAGCGCCGCCTGCAACGCGTTGATCATGGCCAGTGACAGCGGATGAGCCGGAAAGGCGCCCAGCGACAGGGTGGCCACGCCGTTTTCGCTGGCCGTTGCCACCAACGGGCGGGTCATTTCGTTCATCGTCCGCGTCCTTTCGCTTGCCCGGGCGCCCTTGCCTTGGCGCAAGTTTGCCAGAGATTGCCGCCGTTTTCGACTTGGAAATCGTCACGCGGCGATGCAAACCCGCCCGATGAGCCGCTTTTCCTTTCAGCTGAACCAGACCGACGGCAAGGCCCGAACCGGTGTCATCTCTACGCCGCGGGGCGAAATTCGCACCCCCGCCTTCATGCCGGTGGGCACGGCCGCCACGGTCAAGGGCATGCTGCCCGAAAGCGTGGCCGCGACCGGGGCCGACATCGTGCTGGGCAACACCTATCACCTGATGCTGCGCCCCGGTGCCGAACGCATCGACCGGCTGGGCGGGCTGCACCATTTCATGAACTGGCCCAGGCCGATCCTGACCGATTCGGGCGGTTTCCAGGTGATGAGCCTGTCGGGCCTGCGCAAGATGACCGAAGAGGGCGTGACCTTTCAAAGCCATGTCGACGGCTCGCGCCACATGCTGACACCGGAACGGTCGATGCAGATCCAGCGGCTTCTGGGCTCGGATATCGTGATGGCCTTTGACGAATGCACACCCTTTCCGGCCAGCAAAGAGGTCGCGGCGGCGTCGATGCGCCGGTCGATGCGCTGGGCCGTCCGGTCGCGCGATGCCTTCGGCGACCGGCCCGGGCACGCGCTGTTCGGTATCCAGCAGGGCTCGGTCTTTACGGACCTGCGGGCCGAAAGCGCCGAGGCTTTGCGCGCGCTGGACCTGCCCGGTTACGCCATCGGCGGGCTGGCGGTGGGCGAGGGGCAGGATGCCATGTTCACGGTGCTTGACGAGGCCGCGGACATGTTGCCGGCCGATCGCCCGCGCTATCTGATGGGCGTGGGCAAGCCCGATGACATCGTCGGCGCCGTCCAGCGCGGGGTCGACATGATGGATTGCGTGTTGCCGTCGCGGTCAGGGCGCACCGGCCAGGCCTTTACCCGGCGCGGGGTGGTCAACATCAAGAACGCGCGCCACCGCGACGACCCGCGCCCGCTGGACAATGGCTGCACCTGCCCGGCCTGCCGGGGCTATTCCCGGGCCTATCTGCACCACGTGTTCCGCGCGGGCGAGATGGTATCGGGCATGCTGCTGACGTGGCATAACCTGCACTATTTTCAGGACCTCATGGCCGAGATGCGCGCAGCGATTGCGGCGTCGCAGTTTGAAGCGTTCGTGGCCGAATTCCACGCCGGGCGCGCGCAGGGCGATATCGCGCCGGTCTGAACGGCGTTGACGCAGCGGCCCCGGCGTCGTTTGCTTGCCCGATGATACTGGATATCCTGCGCAGCTTTTTTCGCCTGCCCCTGTGGGTGCAGCTTTGGGTGGTCGTGCTTCTGGTGCCGGTCAACGTGGCGTCGCTGGCGCTGATTGGTCAGCCCTGGGGCGTTCTGGTCGCGGTCATGGCCATTGGCGCGATGCTGCTGAACCTGCTGGTCATGGTGCATGACCGGGGGTTTTCCAAGCTGATGGCGCTGCCGCACCTGCTGGTGTGGACGCCTCTGGTGCCGCTTTTGCTGTGGCTGCTGCTCAGCGGTGCGGCCCAGCCCGGCTGGCCGCGCGTTCTGATGGCGGTGATCCTGGTCACGGATCTTGTGTCGCTGGCTTTCGATTACCCCGACTTCCTGCGCTGGTGGCGCGGCGAGCGTGCCGCGGTTTGAGCGACAGGTATGGGTGGTGCACCCGGTCTTGGGGCCATGTGACGCGGGCGGCGGTCAGCCGACCATCCAACCGATCACCCAACCGACC
>CAYYMJ010000075.1:7257-11246 GCA_964472855.1 uncultured Rhodobacterales bacterium
CCGACCGTCAGGCCGTCAGGGCCGGCGGTTCAACAGCCACCCCATGCCAAGTTACCGATGTGGTCGCGACAGCTATGGGTGTGGCGCACCCACCCAACCGGCTGAACCGTTCACATACCCTCGGCAAGCCTAGAAATGGCGTGACCCGCAAGCGCGGAAGAAATCGCGCACCTCGTCGGTCAGGATGCCCTTGCGCCCGGCATGCTGGGGCAGGTCAAAGCCGCTGCCGGTGTTGATTTCCACGATCACCGGGCCGTCGGGCGACAGGGCGATGTCGAACGACTGATAACCCACCGGGGCAAAATGCCGGGCGGCGCGTTCATTCAGGTCCAGCACCTTGTCCCAGTCGGGCAGATGCTCGCCGATCAGCTTGCGGCCCGAGGGATGCGCCTCAAGCTCGATCAGGTCCAGGTCGGACCGGTCGACGATGGTGTTGATGCGCCCCGTGGCGGGGTCGACGTCGCAGGCGAGGTTGCCCTCGCGCCAGAAGGCATCGGCAATGGCGTCGCCGCCGGGGATCTTGATCGCGGCCTGAGGTGTGAAGATGTCGTCCTTGCGCACCATGTTGACCATGCGCAGCGTGGCCGTGGCGCTGCAGATACCGTCGATGGCGGGATGGTTATGCACGATCCGTTGCAGCAGATACGGGTTCGGCCCCAGCATCTTGCCGACGAAATCGTCATAAGTCGCGGGCTCGCGGTCACGGAAATGCACGTGGGTCGCGTCGCCGCCGGTGATCCAGAAGGCGCCAAGGCTGCAGATGCCGCGCTGGACCTTGCCAAAGACCGGCTCGTCCAGCCCGGTCAGAAAGTCGCGCAAGTCGTCGCCGGTGGCGATTTTTCGGGTATGGCCATACAGCCGCTGCCCCCGGTCGATGACCGCCAGCGTTTCCGGCACCGGCAGGCCGGCCGCCTGCATGAAGGTGCCGGAAAGATACTTGTCCTCGGTCAGCGCGTCCCATGTCCGGTCACTGCACAGATCGGTCAGCGCCCAATGCAAGCTGTTGGAAACGAACCGATCCTTGTCATCCTGGCTGAAACGGGCGTCATCCCACAGGCCATAGCGCACATATTCCTGCAACGTCATCTTGCCTTGCCCGCGATGCAGCCGCCAATAGTCGCGCGTGACCTGCATCACGGTCTTGCCGCCGCGCCGCGCCGCATGCGCCAGAAGCTCTGGCGCGCTGCGGTCGCGGGCGTCCTTGGTCAGCACGTCCTGTGCCGTGCCCCAGTCATGTAGCTTGGGATCGTGCTGCATTTGCCTGTATTCCCTGTCTCGTGTCACAATGGGCACGCTCGACTTGCCCTTGGGTTAATCGGCCCGGCAAAAGTGGCAGAAATAGGGAATATTGTTGCCGCTGCCACGATAATCGGCGGTATCGGCAGGCATTGTCGACGCCCGCGAGACACCTGCGGCCCGTCTGCAAGGCGCCCCGCGCGGTGACATGGGTTGCCGTGGCGGAAACGTCGACCGGCTTGCGGCGGATGTTAAGCAGGGGCAAACTGACCGAAACACATAATGCAGTTGGTTGAATGGCCGGGCGGTCGCCCCCAGATATGATTGCCAGAGACGGAGAAGGACCACCGCCGCCGATATCGGGGCCCGGGCCTTCTTGCCAACAAAGGAAAATGTATGACCGAGCATCTCAGCCTGTCCTATCCAGTCCTGCCGCTGCGCGACATCGTGGTGTTTCCCCACATGATCGTGCCCCTGTTCGTGGGCCGTGAAAAATCGGTGCGGGCGCTGGAAGAGGTGATGGCAGATGACAAGCAGATCCTGCTGTCCAGCCAGATCGACCCCGGCGTCGATGACCCCACCACCGACGGCATCTACCGCACCGGCGTGCTGGCCAACGTGCTGCAACTGCTGAAGCTGCCCGACGGAACCGTGAAGGTGCTGGTGGAAGGCCGCGCCCGCGTGCATATCACCGAATACCTGGAAAACGACAGTTTCTTCGAGGCCAAGGCCGAGGCGCTGGAAGAGACCACCGGCGACGCCGACGCGGTCGAGGCGCTGTTGCGCTCGGTTGGCGAGGAATTCGAGCGCTATTCCAAGATCCGCAAGAACATCCCCGAAGAGGCGCTGGCCGCCGTCGGTGAAACCAGCGACCCCGCCAAGCTGGCCGACCTCGTCGCCGGCCACCTGGGCGTGAATGTCGACAAGAAGCAGGAGCTTCTGGAAACCCTGTCCATCGCCGAGCGGCTGGAAAAGGTGTTTGGCCTGATGCAGGGCGAAATGTCGGTGCTGCAGGTCGAGAAGAAGATCAAGACCCGCGTCAAGAGCCAGATGGAGCGCACCCAGCGCGAATATTATCTGAACGAGCAGATGAAGGCCATTCAGAAAGAGCTGGGCGATGGCGAGGATGGCTCGAACGAGATCGCCGAGCTGGAAGATCAGATCACCGAAACCAAGCTGTCGAAAGAGGCCCGCGAAAAGGCCGAAACCGAGCTGAAGAAGCTGAAGAACATGTCGCCCATGTCGGCCGAGGCGACGGTGGTGCGCAATTACCTCGACTGGATGCTGTCCATCCCGTGGGGCACCAAGAGCCGGGTCAAGAAGGACCTGACCCGCGCCCAGAAGGTGCTGGACGACGATCATTACGGTCTGGAAAAGGTCAAGGAACGTATCGTCGAGTATCTGGCGGTGCAGCAGCGGTCGAAGACGCTGAAAGGCCCGATCATGTGCCTCGTTGGCCCGCCGGGCGTGGGCAAGACGTCGCTGGGCAAATCGGTGGCCCGTGCCACGGGGCGCGAATTCATCCGCATTTCGCTGGGCGGGGTGCGCGACGAATCCGAGATCCGCGGCCACCGCCGCACCTATATCGGCTCGATGCCCGGCAAGATCATCCAGGCGCTGAAAAAGGCGAAAACCACCAACCCGCTGATCCTGCTGGACGAGATCGACAAGATGGGCCAGGATTTCCGCGGCGACCCGGCCTCGGCCATGCTCGAGGTGCTGGACCCGGAACAGAACTCGACCTTCGTCGACCACTATCTCGAGGTCGAATACGACCTGTCCAACGTGATGTTCCTGACCACGGCCAACACCTATAACATGCCAAGCCCACTGCTGGACCGGATGGAGATCATCCCGCTGGCCGGCTATACCGAGGATGAAAAGCGCGAGATTGCGCGCCTGCACCTGATCGGCAAGCAGCGCAAGAACCACGGGCTGAAGCCCCGGGAATTCGAGCTGACCGACGAGGCGCTGAGCGAGATCATCCGCACCTATACCCGCGAGGCCGGGGTGCGGAACCTTGAGCGCGAGATCGCCAAGCTGTCCCGAAAGGCCGTGACCAAGATCGTCCGCAAACAAGAGGAAACGGTCGAGATCACGGCCGACAATCTGGGCGATTATCTGGGCGTGAAGAAATTCCGCTATGGCCTTGCCGAAATGGAAGACCAGGTGGGCGTTGTCACCGGGCTGGCCTGGACCAGCGTCGGCGGCGACCTGTTGCAGATCGAGGCGCTGCGCCTGCCCGGCAAGGGCCGGATGAAAACCACCGGCAAGCTGGGCGACGTCATGAAGGAATCGATTGACGCGGCGGCGTCCTATGTCCGCTCGATCGCACCGAAGATCGGGTTCAAACCGCCCCGGTTCGACAAGATCGACATCCACGTCCACGTTCCCGAAGGCGCCACGCCCAAGGACGGGCCGTCGGCGGGGCTGGCAATGGTCACCTCGATTGTGTCGGTGCTGACGCAAATTCCGGTTCGCAAGGACCTTGCCATGACGGGCGAGGTTACCTTGCGCGGCAATGCGCTGGCCATCGGCGGGCTGAAGGAAAAGCTGTTGGCGGCCCTGCGCGGCGGCATCAAGACGGTGCTGATCCCGGCTGAAAACGCCAAGGACCTGGTCGAGATTCCCGACAACGTGACCGAGGGGCTGACCATCATCCCGGTTTCGCACGTGTCCGAGGTGCTGGAACATGCGCTGGTGCGCACGCCCGAGCCTATCGAGTGGGACGAAGACATGGAAGAAGCCGCCGC
>CAYYMJ010000076.1:0-11056 GCA_964472855.1 uncultured Rhodobacterales bacterium
GCCATCGCGCGCGACGACGGGCGGCTGATGCTGGTGGGCGACACCGCCATCGAAGGCGCGATGCCGGACTGGCTGGGACGCAGCCCGTTTGCTGTCTACGACAAGCGCGCGGGCTGAGCGCCGGGGGTTTCGCAGGAAAGCCGGTTTTCTACCGGCGCCGGTCGCGGCGCGAGCTCATGGGCTGGAACGCAACGCCGACATGGGCCTCGCAATAGGGCTTGCCCGGCTGCACCGCGAGGCCGCAGAACCAGAAATCGTCGGTCGCGGGGTCGCCGATGGGCCATTTGCAGGTGCGTTCGGTCAGTTCCATCAGGCCGATCTTCTTGGCGGTCTTCTCGACCTCGCGCACCGAGGCCAGCGCCTCGGGGCTGATCTCGTTGGCCGACGGCTGGGGCGGCAGGGGCTGGCCCGCCGAAATGATCGGCTTGCGCGGCGGGATGGGGGCGATGGGGCGCGCGGCTTCGGTCGCCGGCTCGGGCGTGGCGGCGGCCTTGGCGGCGGCCGGGGCCGCGGTCTTGGCGGCGGGTTCTTCCTTGGCGGCGGCGGCGGCGGCCGGGGCAGCGCGGTTTGACAGGCCAAGGCGGTGCACCTTGCCGATCACCGCGTTGCGGGTGACGCCGCCAAGCTCTTTGGCGATTTGCGAGGCCGACTGGCCCTCGCCCCACATCTTCTTAAGCGTCTCAACGCGCTCGTCGGTCCAGGACATCGGTTTTCCTCGGGTATCCGGGCTGTGCTGGCGCCCGGCTTGTGTTCTACGCAGAAAGCCTATTCTAGTCACCCCTGAGGCAGAGGCAAGTTCCACATTCGGAAAGGCGAAAACGTGCAGACCGGTTACCGTCAGGTGGACATGGGCGCGCGGCGCTTCGGGCGCTGGAACCTGTTGGGGCTGCGCACCCTGATCGCGCGCGAGATCATGCGCTTTCTCAAGGTCTGGACCCAGACTCTGCTGGCGCCGCTGATCACGGCCGGGCTGTTTCTGGCCGTGTTCGCGCTGGCCATCGGGCCGGGGCGCGGGCAGGTGATGGGCGTGGCCTATGTGACCTTTCTGGCGCCCGGGATCCTGGTGATGAACGTGATCCAGAATGCGTTTGCCAATGCCTCGTCCTCGATCATGGGGTCCAAGGTGCAGGGCAATATCGTCGACACGCTGATGCCGCCGCTGTCGCCGCTGGAACTGACGGTCGGCTATATCGCCGGGGCCGTGGCCCGCGGGCTGATGGTGGCGCTGCCGGTGTGGCTGTTGATGGCGCTGACGGTGGGCACGTCGCTGCCACACCCCGTGTGGGCGCTGGCATTCGCGGTGTCGGGATCGGCCTTCATGGGCGGTCTGGGGATCATGGCGGGCATCTTTTCCCAGCGGTTCGACCAGATGGCGGCGATCACCAATTTCGTGATCACGCCGCTGAGCTTTCTGTCGGGCACCTTCTATTCCATCCAGATGCTGCCCGCGCCGCTGGAGGCGATGTCGCGGGTCAACCCGATGTTCTATGTCATCGACGGCGTGCGCTTTGGCATGCTGGGGCGGTCGGATGCCAGCCCATGGCTGGGCCTGGGCGTGGTGCTGGCGGCAACGTCGGTCGCGATCTGGGGGTGCTGGATGATGTTTCGCACCGGCTATCGCCTGAAATCGTGAAATCGTGAAATTGCTGGACTTGTCGCGGCAGCACCGTTAACCCGCCGCGCATGAGCCTGCTGATCCGCCAGATCGTTGTCCGACGCCGACGCTGAACCCGCGTCCGCACCCGCTCGTCCCGCTTCCCGCACCAAGTTGACATTCCCGCGCGCGCTCTGGCACGTCTCGGGCACCCATTCAGGACCGATCCGATGATTTCTCCGATCCTTCCAACCTATAACCGCGCGCCCCTGTCCTTTGTGAAGGGCGCGGGCAGCTGGCTGATCACCGACGATGGCGCGCGCTACCTCGACCTTGGGGCCGGCATCGCCGTCTGCGCGCTGGGGCATGCGCATCCAGCGCTGGTGGACGCACTGACCGAACAGGCCGGCAATCTGTGGCATGTGTCGAACCTGTATCGCATTCCGGCACAGGAAAAGCTGGCCGATCTTCTGGTGTCGGCCACCTTCGCGGACACCTGCTTTTTCACCAATTCCGGCACCGAATGCTGCGAACTGGCGGTCAAGATGGCGCGGAAATACTGGTTCGAAAAGGGTCAGCCCGACCGCGTGGAGATACTGGCCTTCGAGGGCAGCTTTCACGGCCGCTCGGCCGCCGGGATCGCCGCGGCCGGCGCCGACAAGCTGACCCATGGCTTTGGCCCGCTCTTGCCGGGGTTCCGCCAGATCCCGTGGGATGACGAGGCCGCGTTGCGCGCCGCCATCACCCCCGACCTTGCCGCCGTGATCGTCGAGCCGGTGCAGGGCGAAGGCGGCATTCGCCCGCTGGCCGACGACCGGCTGCGGCTGATCCGCGAGTTGTGCGACGACAGCGGCGCGCTGCTGATTCTGGACGAGGTGCAGTGCGGGGTCGGGCGCACGGGGCGGCTGTTTGCCCATGAATGGGCCGGCATCAGGCCGGACATCATGATGGTGGCCAAGGGTATCGGCGGCGGCTTTCCCCTGGGCGCGCTGCTGGCGACCGAGGCCGCGGCGTCCGGCATGACCGCCGGCACGCATGGCTCGACCTATGGCGGCAATCCGCTGGCCTGCGCGGTAGGGGCCAAAGTGGCCGAGATCGTGTCGGACCCGGCCTTTCTTGACGATGTGCGGCGCAAGGCCGGTTTTTTACGCCAGCGGCTTGAGGGGCTGGTGGCCGCGCATCCCGACGTGTTTGCCGGCGTGCGCGGCGTGGGCCTGATGCTGGGGCTGGTCTGCCGCAAACCCAATACCGAGGTGCTGGCCGCCGCCTATGGCCAGCAGTTGCTGACGGTGCCGGCGGCGGACAATGCGCTGCGCCTGTTACCGGCGCTGACCATTTCCGACGACGAGATCGCCGAGGCCGTCGCGCGGCTGGACCGGGCGGCCGCGTCGCTGTCGGACCCGGTGGCGTGATCGCCACCATTCCCTGATATTCGCAGTTTCCGGGCCGGTTTCGGCCCATCTCTGCCCCTGAAAAGTGTGAAATCTGCATGCCGAGCTTTCTGGACATCAACCGCACCGACCGGGCCGATCTGGCGCGGATCATCGCCGAGGCCCGGCGCGTCAAGGACCTGCGCGCCGGCCAGCCGCGCGGCGCACCCGATGCCGAACCGGCGCTGGCGGGCCGGATGGTGGCGCTGATCTTCGAAAAACCGTCGACCCGCACCCGGGTCAGCTTTGACGTCGGGGTGCGGCAGATGGGCGGGCAGACCATGGTGCTGTCGGGCGCCGACATGCAACTGGGCCATGGCGAAACCATCGCCGACACGGCCCGCGTTCTCAGCCGTTATGTCGATCTGATCATGATCCGCACCTTCGAGGAACAGACGCTTCTGGAGATGGCCGAGTATGCCAGCGTGCCGGTCGTCAACGGGCTGACCAACGCCAGCCACCCCTGCCAGATCATGGCCGACATCATGACGTTCGAGGAACATCGCGGCCCCATCGCCGGCAAAAAGGTGGTGTGGTCGGGCGACGGCAACAATGTCTTTGCCTCGTTCGCACAGGCCGCGCAGCGCTTTGGCTTTGAGCTGACTTTCACCGGCCCCGAGCCTCTGGACCCGGCCCCGCACCTGCGGGGCGGCATCACGATTGACCGTGACCCGCATCATGCGGTGGCCGGGGCCGATCTGGTGGTCACCGACACGTGGGTTTCGATGCACGACCCGCAATCGGCCCGCGAGCGGCGCCACAACCAGTTGCGCCCCTACCAGGTGAACGAGGCGCTGATGGCCTCGGCGGCGCCGGACGCCCTGTTCATGCATTGCCTGCCCGCGCATCGCGACGAGGAAGCCACCAGCGCCGTGATGGACGGCCCGCAATCGGTGATCTTCGACGAGGCCGAAAACCGGCTGCACGCGCAAAAGGCCGTGATGCGCTGGTGTCTGGGGGTCTGAGCGGTTCGCGTTTGACGTGATCCGGCGGGCAACACCCGACGCGTTGAGATCCATGACTTCGGCAGCGCTGGGCAGCCCGGGTTCAACACGATACGCTGCGGGCGTTCAGCCGGCAGCTTGCGGCAGCTTCTTGCGGGCCTCGGCCAGCAGGTTGCGCGCCCGGATCTCGGCTTTGCGCACCCGCATGGCGGTCAGATAGGCCTCTTGCAGGGTCTGGGACGACGTGCCCAGAACCTCGCCGATCTCTTTTTCAAGCGCCTCGTCGCCCGTGACCTTGGCGATCTCCAGAACTTCGCGGGCAAGCTCGTCCGCCAGGTCCTCCAATAGCTGCATGTTGGTCGCTCCGGTCTAGGTTGCCGCACCTTATTGCCATTGGCCGGCCAGTGGCCATAGCCTCAGCCGCCGCGCGGGCGGGTTCGTGTCGTTGGTGCCGCTTGCGTCGGATCCTCGGGCCACGGGTGTTTGGGATAGCGGCCGCGCATGTCCTTGCGCACATCGGCATACGACGTCGCCCAGAAACCCGGCAGATCGCGGGTCACCTGAACCGGGCGGCTGGCCGGCGACAAAAGCGTGATCTTCAGCGGCGCGCCCGCCACGGTCGGGTGACGGGTCAGGCCGAACAGTTCCTGCAGGCGCACGGCGATTTCGGGGCTGTCGCCGCCATAGTCGACCGCCACCTTGCGCCCCAGCGGTGTGACGAAGGCCGCTGGCGCCAGCTTTTCCAGATTTTGCAGATCTTTCCAGGCGAAAAGCCCGCGCAGGGCCCCCAGATAGTCGAAATTCTTCAATCCGTCCCAGTCGCGGATGTCGCCCAGATGCGGCCCCAGCCAGCCGGCCAACCCGGCCATCAGGCCGGCTTCGGACAGGTCCGGCAGCGACGGGTCCGACCGGCGCGCCAGTTGCGCGCGGGCGCAAAACAGCTGGGCGGGCCGCGGCAGTTTCAGGCCCAGATCGCGGATACCGTCCAACAGCGCCGCCTGAATGGCGCTGTCGGGCGCATCGGGCCAGGCGCGGTCGTCCAGCACGATCTCGCCCAGCTTTTCCTGCTGTCGCGCCACGACCCGACGGTCGCGCCGCGACCATTCGCAATGCTGATGCCAGCCGATGCGGTCGGCGAATATCTCGCGGATCTCGGGCTCGGCGATGGCGATGGCCTGACGGATGCGCGCCTCGCGCGGGTTGCCATCGCTGTCGGTCACCACCAGCAGGCGCGCGGCGCCCAGGGGGTCGCCGTCGCCGGCCAGCGCCCCCTTGCCACCCGACAACAAAAAGCGCGGCGCGTCGCCCTTGCGGCGCAGCCCGACCCGGTCGGGATAGGCCAGCGCCGCCTGCTGGGCTGGCGAAAACCCGCGGCCCGGCGGGGCCAGACGGCGCAGGCGGCGCACCTCGTCCGACACCTGCCCCAGCGCGGCGGCGGCGATTTCAAAGGGCCGGTTGGCGGCAAAGGCGCGGGGGTCGCGCAGCGCATCAAGCCTGAGCGTCAGGTCACCCGGCGCGCCGCGCAGGATGTCGCGCGCGCCCAGCAAAGCCGCCAGCGGCGCGGCATCGGCGCCGGCACGCAACAGCATGTGCCCCAGCCGCGGGTGCATGGGCAGCCGCGCCAGCGCCTTGCCGTGATCGGTCAGCCGCCCGCCGTGCAAGGCGCCCAGATCGTGCAGCAGCAGCCGGGCGCCGGCCATAGCCCCGTCGGGCGGCGGCGTCAGGAAGGGCAGGTCAGCGTCGGCGGCCCCCCAGACTGCCAGTTCCAGCGCCAGCGGGGCAAGGTCGGCGGTCAGGATCTCGGGCGGTGCAAAGGCGGCCAGTGCGCCCTCTTCCCCGCGGGTCCACATGCGAAAACAGGTTCCCGGCGCCACGCGCCCGGCCCGGCCGCGGCGCTGTTCGGCCTCGGCCCGGGTCACACGCTCGGTCACCAGGCGCGACATGCCGGCGCCGGCGTCAAAGCGGGCGCGCCGCGCGCGGCCGGTGTCGACCACGACGCGGATATCCTCGATCGTCAGCGAGGTTTCGGCGATGGCGGTGGCCAGCACCAGCTTGCGCCCCCTCGCCAGCGGCGCAATGGCGGCGCGCTGGCGGGCAAAGTCCATGGCGCCGAACAGCGGGCGCAGGGCCACGTCGGCAGGCAGGCGGCCTTTCAGGCGGTCAGCGACGCGGCGGATCTCGCCCTCGCCCGGCAGGAACACCAGCACACCGCCGGCGGTCTGGTCCAGCGCCGACATGACCAGCGCCGCTGCCGAATCCTCGAACCGGCGCTCGCGGTTGACGGGGCGGTCGATCCAGCGGGTTTCGACCGGAAACGACCGCCCGGCCGAGGTGACGATGGGCGCATCGTGCATCAGTTGCGACACGGCCGCGCCGTCCAGCGTGGCCGACATGACCAAAAGCCGCAGATCGGGGCGCAGGGCGTCAGAGATTTCCAGCGTCAGGGCCAGCCCCAGATCGGCATTCAGCGAGCGTTCGTGAAACTCGTCAAAGATCACAGCGCCCACGCCCGCCAGCGCGGCATCGGACTGGATCATGCGGGTCAGGATGCCTTCGGTCACCACCTCGATCCGGGTGGCCGGGCCGGCGCGCGCCTCGCCCCGGATGCGGTAACCCACGGTTTCACCGACCTTTTCGCCCAGTGTCGCCGCCATGCGCTCGGCCGCCGCGCGCGCAGCCAGCCGGCGCGGTTCCAGCATGACGATGCGGCCCGCAATGTCGGGCAACAGCGCCAGCGGCACACGGGTGGTCTTGCCCGCGCCGGGTGGCGCCTGCAGGACCGCACGGCCCCGGGCCCGCAGCGCGGCGCGCAGGTCGTCAAGAATGGCGTCGATAGGCAGTTGGGCCGGCATGGCCCCCGGTATGGACGATGGCGGGGCCGGGCGAAAGTCTGGACAAGCGGCGCGCGCCGGGGCAACAGGCGGCATGGACATGTCAGACACGGCACAGCGCGTTCTTGCCGGCGACCGCCGGGCCATCAGCCGGGCGATCACCCTGATCGAAAGCGGCCGCGCCGACCATCGCACACAGGCGCTGGCGCTGCTTGACACCCTCGCGGGCAGCGGGCGGCAGGCCTTGCGCGTCGGACTGTCGGGCACGCCGGGCGTTGGCAAATCGACCTTCATCGAAAGCTTTGGTCTGATGCTGGCCGACGCGGGCCAGACCGTCGCCGTGCTGGCGGTCGACCCGTCCTCGGCGCGCTCGGGCGGGTCGATTCTGGGCGACAAGACCCGGATGGAGCATCTGTCGCGGCACCCCAACGCCTTTATCCGCCCCTCGCCCAGCCAGACGGCGCTGGGCGGTGTGGCCCGGCGCACGCGCGAGGCTGTGGCGCTGCTGGAAGCGGCGGGCACCGACGTGATCCTGATCGAGACGGTGGGCGTGGGCCAGTCGGAAACCATGGTGGCCCAGATGTGCGACGTCTTTGCCCTGCTGATCGCGCCGGCGGGCGGCGACGAATTGCAGGGGGTCAAGCGTGGCATCATGGAGGTGGCCGACCTGATCCTGGTGAACAAGGCCGATGGCGAACTGCGGTCGGCCGCGACACGGACGGCGGCCGATTATCAGGGCGCGCTGCGGCTGATGCGCAAGCGGGCCGACGATCCGCCCGGCATGCCCCGCACGATGACCGTGTCCGCCATCCGGCGCGAGGGCCTGCCCGAGGCGTGGGACCAGATTTCGGCGCTGGCCGACTGGCGCAAGGCCAATGGCCACTGGCAGCGGCGGCGGGCCGCTCAGGCCGCCCGCGCCTTTGCCGACGAGGTGCGCGCCGGGTTGCTGGCGGCAATCTCGGCCGATCCGGCGCTGGCGGCGTCGATGGCCCGGCTTGAACAAGACGTTTTGGACGGCCGGCGCCAGCCGGCGGCGGCGGCGGCCGAAGTTATCGGCAGCCTGAAGGCGCGATAACGGCCGCGCCCGGCGCCGTTACAGATTGTGCGGCTGCGGCATGCCCAGCACGTGAAATCCGCCGTCGACCCGGATGATCTCGCCCGTGGTGCAGGCACCGCTGGCCGAGGCCAGATACACCGCCGTGCCGCCCACCGCCGCGAGCGTGGCATTGGCGCCCAGCGGCGCGTTCTGGTCGGTGTGCTTGAAGGTCTTGCGCGCCCCGCCGATCGCCGCCCCGGCCAGCGTTTTCATCGGCCCCGGCGAAATGGCGTTCACACGAATGCCCTGCGGCCCCAGATCGTTGGCCAGATAGCGCACCGACGATTCCAGCGCCGCCTTGGCCACGCCCATGACATTGTAGAACGGCGTCACCTTGTTCGAGCCCTGGTAGGTCAGCGTCAGCAGGGTGCCGCCGTCGGGCATCATCTCGGCCGCGCGGCGGGCAACGTCGATGAAGCTGAAGCAGCTGATCGTCAGCGATGTTTGAAAATTGCTGCGCGAGGTGTTGATAAAGCGGCCCGTCAGCTCGGATTTGTCGGAAAATGCAATGGCGTGCACCACAAAGTCCATGGTGCCCCAGGTGTTCCTTAGCTGGGCAAAGGCGGCATCCAGCGAGGCGTCGTCCATCACGTCGGCATCGACCATGATCGACGATCCCAGCGACTGCGCCAGCGGCTCGACCCGGCGGCCAAAGGCCTCGCCCTGATAGGTAAAGGCCAGTTCCGCGCCCTCGGCGGCCATCGCCTGTGCGATGCCCCACGCGATCGAGCGTTCGTTGGCGACCCCCATGATCAGCCCGCGCTTGCCCTTCATCAAATCAGCCATCTGCAATCACCCGTGGAATTTGCTCAGCAGGATCGACCCGTTGGTGCCGCCGAAACCGAAAGAGTTGGTCATCAGCGTGTCATGCGCTGCGTTGTCGACCCGCGCCGTCGCAATCTCGGCCGGGTCGAGCGCCGGGTCGAGAGTGTCGACATTGATCGACGGGGCGATGAAATCGTCGCGCAGCATCAGAAGGCAGTAAATCGCTTCCTGTGCGCCGGTTGCGCCCTGACTGTGACCGGTCATCGACTTGGTCGAGCTGATCGGCGGGGTTGTGCCCTGGCCGAACACCCGGCGCACGGCCTGAACCTCGCCCACGTCGCCGACCGGGGTCGAGGTGCCGTGGGCGTTGATATAGGTGATCTTGCGATCCTCGGGCAGGGTCTGCAGGGCCAGCCGCATGGCCCGTTCGCCCCCCTCGCCCGAGGGGGCCACCATGTCGTGGCCGTCCGAGGTGGCGGCATAACCCGTGACCTCGGCATATATTTTCGCGCCGCGGGCCCGGGCATGGTGCAGCTCTTCCAGCACGACCATGCCGCCGCCGCCGGCGATGACGAAACCGTCGCGGGCGGCGTCAAAGGCGCGGCTGGCCTTGTCGGGCGTGTCGTTGAACTTCGAACTCATGGCGCCCATGGCGTCGAACAGGCAGGACAGGGTCCAGTCCAGCTCTTCCCCGCCGCCGGCGAACATCACGTCCTGCTTGCCCATCTGGATCTGTTCGGCCGCGTTGCCGATGCAATGCAGCGAGGTCGAGCAGGCCGAGGTGATGGAATAGTTGATGCCCTTGATATGAAAGGCCGTGGACAGGTTGGCCGACACGGTCGACGACATGCCGCGCGGCACCATCAGCGGCCCGATGCGTTTGGGGGCGCCTTTGTCCAGCACGATCTGATGCGCGGCGAACAGGTTCGAGGTCGACGGCCCGCCCGAGCCCGCAACCAGCCCGGTCCGCGGATTGACCACGTCGGATTCTGCCAGCCCGGCATCGGCAATGGCCTGTTGCATGGCGATATGGGCATAGGCCGCGCCCGGCCCCATGAAGCGCAGGGCGCGCTTGTCGATATGCTGGGCGACATCGATATCCGGGCCGCCGCTGATGCGGCTGCGAAAGCCGCGTTCGGCCATTTGATCTGAAAACGTGATGCCCGAGCGCCCGGCCTTCAGCGCGCCGGCGACGGCTTCCACATCATTTCCGATGGACGAGACGATGCCCATCCCGGTGACGACAACTCGCCGCATATTGGACCCCCTGTTCAGAATATCGCGGGTCAGGACGCCGCGGCCAAACCGACCTTCATGTCCTTGACCTCGCAGACGACCTCGCCATCGGCAAGCACCCGGCCGTTGGCCACCCCCATCTTGAGGCGGCGGTCGATCACGCGGGTGAAATCGACCTCGTAGCTGACCAGTTTGCGGTCGGGGCGGATCATGCCGGACAGCTTGACTTCGCCCGCGCCCAGCGCAAACCCCTGCCCCTGCCAGCCGCGCCAGCCCAGGTTGAAACCGGTCAGTTGCCACAGTCCGTCCAGCATCAGGCAGCCCGGCATCACCGGGTTGCCGGGAAAGTGGCAGGGGAAGAACCAGAGCCCGGGCGTGATGTCCAGTTCGGCCCGGACATGGCCCTTGCCGCCCGCTCCGCCGTCGCCGCTGACGTCGGTGATCCGGTCCATCATCAGCATCGGCGGTTCCGGCAACTGGGCATTGCCCGGCCCGAACAATTCGCCGCGGGCGCAGGCCAAAAGACCTTCCTTGTTGAAACTGGATGGAAAACCCGACATCTGCCCGCCCCCGAAGTTGGCCTTCTTGTTACCGGGCACCTGTTACATGGGGGGGCAAGCCCATGCAAGACTGGCCGCCCGGCCCGGACCGAAAGTGTTTGAAACCAGAGGTCTTCCGCCGGTATATTGCCCGGCAATGAGCGATACAGACGCATACCGCCGCGCGGCGCTGCGCCGGGGCGCACGGTGGCTGGCGCACGGTGACGTTCGCCCGACGCGCCAGCGTCAGGCACTGGCGGCGCTGCTGGTCGGCGACGGGCGCGACCGCCATGTCACCGCCGAAAGCCTGCACGCGGCGTCCCGCGCTGCCGGGCAGGCGGTGTCGCTGGCGACCATCTACAACACGCTGCGCGCCTTTTGCGGCGCCGGGCTGATGCGCGAGATCACGGTCGACGGCTCGAAAAGCTATTTCGACACCTGCACCGACGACCACCCGCATTTCTATTGGGAAGAAGACGGCCGGCTGTCGGATGCCCCGGCGGCCGGGCTGAGGATCGCCGCCCTGCCCGAGGCGCCCGAGGGCGCCGAGGTGGCAGCGGTCGACGTGGTGATCCGGCTGCGCCGGGCGGACTGAGGCCGCCCGGGTTGCGTCGCGCGCCC
>CAYYMJ010000077.1:0-3285 GCA_964472855.1 uncultured Rhodobacterales bacterium
GATGTGGAACCGCTGGCCCCCAACCTCGATGCGCATGTTGGTCTTCTTGCGCAGGGCGCGCTTGCGCGCGGCCTCCAGACCTTCGCGAACTTCACGCGGCAGAAAATCCGACATTGGTGCCTCCATCCCCCGCCGGACAGCATGGAAATGCCTGCCCTCAGGTCAAGAAGAGTCGTGTCGCCGCCGCCGCAGACCGCCTATTCGTTGCAAACCTGTCGCGCCCGCGGCCGCAGAACATGGGGTTTTGCCGGGTCATAAAGCGCCGAATCGGCAAACGCGCCCGGGTCGCCCAGGGCCGGACCCACCAGAATCAGGGCGGTGCGGGTGATTTTCTCGTCGCGAACCTTCAAACGGATGTCGGCCAGCGTGCCGCGCAAAAGCATCTGGTCGGGCCAGCCAACGCGGTAGGCCACGACCACCGGGCAATCGGCGCCATAAAAAGGTGTCAGCGTGCGCTCGATCTCGCGCAGGGCCCGCACCCCAAGATGAATGGCCAGCGTGGCGCCGGTGGCGGCAAAGCCGGCCAGCGTTTCACCAGCCGGCATCGCGGTCGACTTCATCGACATCCGGGTCAGCACGATCGACTGGGCGATGCCCGGCACGGTCAACTCCTGCCCCAGCGCGGCGGCGGCGGCGGCATAGGCAGGCACGCCGGGAATTATCTCGAAACCGATGCCGTCGCGGCGCAACAGCCGTATCTGCTCGGCGATGGCCCCATAAAGCGACGGGTCGCCGGAATGCACCCGCGCAACATCCGCGCCGCGCGCGGCGGCCGCCACGATCGCGGCATGGGTCTGGTCCAGGGTCATGCTGGCGGTGTCGCGCACCTCGGCACCGGCCGGGGCACCGGCCACCACCTCGGGCGGCACCAGCGAACCGGCATAAAGGCACACCGGGCAAGCGCCAATGATCCGCTGCGCCTTCAGCGTCAGCAACTCGGGATCGCCGGGACCGGCGCCCACAAAAAATACCGTCATCTCAGTCCTCTCAGCGCGGGCCGGGGCCGGGTCAAGGATCGCCGCAGGCGACGGGCAAAGCCCGCTTGTCCTTGACGCGGTTGCGGCACGCAACACCATCGACAGGGCCGCTTGGCGGCGGTTTCCGCCGCAAAGGGCCTCATTGCAGTCCCCAATCCCGACCCACAAACGCCCATGCGTCCAGTGACCGCGGGCCGCCGGCCACGGCTGCCCTCCCCCCGGCCCGGGGGGAGGCCCGGTGGGGGGCCGGGCCATCGCGTGGCGGCAACGCCGCCGCAACCGGATCAGGCAACATCCGTCTCCAGTTTGCTGGCATAGCCGCGGG
This sequence comes from uncultured Rhodobacterales bacterium, assembly GCA_964472855.1. Lineage (GTDB taxonomy): Bacteria > Pseudomonadota > Alphaproteobacteria > Rhodobacterales > Rhodobacteraceae > Tranquillimonas. The sequence goes on from CAYYMJ010000077.1 coordinate 1,303, forward strand.
GGGTATAAACCCGGGGTCCGTCGGCGGTCTCGACCCGCCGGCTTGCCGCCGCGCCCACCAGCACCACGGTCATCATGTCGACCTCGTCCACCTCCAGCGCGCCCAGCGTCCGGTGGCGGATGGTTTCATCGGGCCGGCCCAGCGACCGGGCCAGCACCACCGGCGTGTCGGCCGGGCGGCCGGTCAGCAGGATATCGCGTGCCTCGGCCAGCAGCGTGCGGCGGCGGGCCGACACCGGGTTGTAAAACGCCACCACGAAATCGCCGTCAGCCGCGGCCCGCAGGCGCCGGATGATGGTCTCGCGCGGGGTCAGCAGGTCTGACAGGGAAATGGCGCAAAAATCGTGGCCCAGCGGCGCACCCACCCGTGCTGCTGCCGCCTGCAGGGCCGATATGCCCGGCGACACCAACACCTCGGCCCGGCGCGCGGCGTCGGACACGCCGCCGGTGTCCGGGGCGCGGTCAAGCAACTCGTAAACCAGCGCCGCCATCGCATAGATGCCGGCGTCGCCCGAACAGACCAGCGCCACGCTGGCCCCCGTGCCGGCACGTTCCAGCGCATGGCGGCACCGCGCCTCTTCGCCGCCCAGCGGGAAATCGCAGCGCGGTTTGCCCGCGGCCACCGGCCCCAGCAGGTCGATGTAAAGGCCATAGCCCACCAGTTCGTCGGCCTCGGCCACCAGGCGCGAAACCTCGGGCGTGCGCCATCCGGCCTGCCCGGGTCCGATGCCCACAACCGACAGCCGCCCGCGCCGGCGCCCGCCGGGCCGGGCGATGGGCTCGGGCGCCAGCGCCAGGGCGGCCGTGGCCATCGCGGTCTTGCGCTTGGTCACCGCAAGCCGCGCCGTGGGCCCGGCCGCGGCCAGGGCCGCATTCTCGGCCACGCCATGGGTGCCGACCTCGGCGAACACCACGTCCGACGGGGTGGCGCTGCGGGCTGTTTCCCGTTCCAGCGTCGGGGCATCGAACAGCCGCAGCGGCGCACCCAGGGTCCGCGCCAGCGCCAGAACCGCGGCTTCGTCGGCCTTGATGTCGACCGTGGCCACCGCCGCCAGTGCCGCCGGCGCGATATCGGCCTCTGCCAACAGATCCGCCACCAGGCGTTCCAGCTCTTCCGGCGGGCAGTTGCGGGCGCATCCTACACCCAGAACCGCGCGCCGGGGGCGATAGATCAGGCCTGGCGCCGGCGCGTCCGCCCCCTGCGCCATCGAACAGCACAGCGCGACCCCGGCACCCTGCGGCAGGCCGGTCAGCCAGTCCGCCGCCGCGGCCTCGGGTCCGGTCACATGCGCCCCGGCGCCGCCCAGCACCGCGGCCATGGCCGCCTTGGCGTCGCCGGGCCGCTCCAGCGTCCAGCCGTCCGGCGGTTCGTCCAGCGCCACGCCCAGCCGGGCATCGCCCGCCGTGGTGATCGCAGCGGCAACCTGCAGCGCCCCGGCCAGCGTTCGCGCCAGCGCATTGGCGCCATGATGCCCGCCCAGCAGCGGCACCACCGTGCCCCCGTCTTCGGCAATGGCGACAACCGGCGGTTCGGCTCGCTTGTTGGCCAGCAGCGGCGCCACCGCGCGCACCAGGATCCCGGCGGCACAGACGCCGATCACCGGTGTGCCGGCGGCGAACAGGTCGCGGATATGGTCGCGCGCACCGGCAAAGGCCACCTCGGCGCCCTCGACGCGCCCGGCCAGCCCGTGCAGCGCGGCACCGGTGGCCGCGGCCGCGCGGCGGCCGGTTTCAAGCCCGCCCTGCGACAGGACGATGACAACCGGGGTCACAGCCATGGATCGGCCCCCTTCGTGATCAGGATCATCGAGAAATAGGGCGCCACGTCCGGCGCCTCGGCCAGCGGGCACAGCCGCTCGTTGTCCAGCGTGGCACGCTCGACATAAGTCGCGCGGGCGGTCAGCCCAAGGCTGTCGATCACCGCCCGCACCCGCCCCATGTGCCGCCCCAGCTTCATCACCGCCACGCCATCGGCGCCGGCGAT
>CAYYMJ010000077.1:3385-6039 GCA_964472855.1 uncultured Rhodobacterales bacterium
ATCTCGCGCGTGCCCGGCGCGATCAGCCCGGCGGCGATCGAGCGGGCGAAACTGTCGGCCCCGGCCAGCGCCGGATAGGCCACGACCGGCGCGGCGGCGATCAGCCGCGCCGCCTTGAGCGTCACCAGTTCGGGGTCGCCCGGGCCCAGCCCGACGCCATAAAGCGTGCCGTCTGTCATCGCTTGATCAGGCTCCATTGGGTGACGGTCATGTGCGGGCGCCAGCCCAGCCCGGGGCCCAGAGGCTCGGCCCGCTGCACCGACAGCTTGGCCAGATCGCCGCCGTGGGTGGCGTGCAGGGCCAGCAGCGCGGCCTCGGAGTTCAGCGTGACCGCGTTGGCCACCAGCCGACCGAGGGGTTTCAGCGCCGCCCAGGCGGCATCGAAGACCTCGGTCGACAGGCCGCCGCCGATGAAGATGGCATCGGGCGGCGCCAGCCCCGCCAGCGCCGCCGGGGCGGTGCCGTCGACCAGTTCTAGCCGTGGCGCGCCCAGCGCCAGCGCGTTCTCGGCCGCCATGTCGCGCCGGTCGGCCCGCGGCTCGACCCCGATGGCGCGGCCATAGCGGGCGCCGCGCATCCATTCGATGGCGACCGAGCCACAGCCGCAGCCGATGTCCCACAAAAGCGCCCCGCGCATGGGCATCAGCTTGGCCAGCGTCACCGCCCGCACCTCGCGCTTGGTCATCGTGCCGTCATGGCGGAACAGGCTGTCGTCAAGCCCCGGCACACGCGGCAACAGCGCCGCGCCGGGGTCGGCGATGCAGTCGACCGCCAGCGTGTTGAAGGCCGGAACCTGATGGTCCCAGTCCGCCGCCGTGCCGTCAAAGCGCTGTTCGTCGCTGCCACCCATGGCGGCCATCACCGTCATTTGGCTTTGGCCGAACCCGCGCTCGGCAAGAAACCTGGCGATGCGGGCCGGGGTGTCAGCGCCGGTGGTCAGGATCAGCAGCCGCGCCTGCGGCTGGATGAAGGCGATCATCTGCTCGACCGGGCGGCCATGCACGGTCAGGGTTTCGACGTCGGCCAGGCTCCAACCCATGCGGGCGGCGGCGAGTTGAAAGGCCGAAATCTGCGGATGAAAGGTGATCGCGGCCGGGTCGATGGCCCGCCCGATGCGGGCACCGACCGAAAACCACAAGGGGTCTCCGGTGGCCAGCACCACCACCCGCCGGCCCTTCAGCGCGCCAAGCTGGTCGATCAGCGCGTCGAAGGGATGCGGCCAGCTCAGCCGTTCGGCGCCAACAGCGGCCGACATCTGGTGATGCCGGTCGCCGCCGACAATCACCTCGGCCGCTTCGACAACGGCGCGGGTCGCCGGCGACAGGCCGGCCAGCCCGTCTTCGCCGATGCCGACGATATGCAGCCAGGGTTTTGTCACCGATTGATCCTCTGGATGAAGTCGCGAAAGGTTGCGTGATGGGGCGACCATGCCGTGTAAACGCCACGGGCATAGGCATCGACGGCGGTGGCATGCGCCTGCGGCGTGTCGGCGGCGTGGACGGCGGCGATGCAGACGGTCAGGCTGGCCGCCGGCATCGGACGCAGGGGATAGGGATCCTGATGGGCCGCACGCTTGAGAAAAGCGACGAGGTTGTCGCCGGGCATACCGTCTTCGAAATGCAGGATCAGGGCCGAGATATGCAGGTAAAGCGACTGCCGGGCGCGGCGATCGTCCAGCGTTGAATGCTGCCCGGCATAGGCATCGACCAGCAGGCGGTGGCTGGGCCAGTAGGCGAGATCGGAAAACTCGCGGGCCATGATGTCGCCATAGGCGCGCCAGCAGGCGGCCGAGGACGACAGGTAGGCGTGGGTCGGCCCGTCATCGACGCCGGGCCAGCCGCAGGCGGGGCAGGCAGGGGTCATGGGGCGGCCTGCGCGGCGATGGCCAGCGCATTGACCGCGGCCGACGCCATGGCCGAGCCGCCGCGCCGGCCCCTGAGCGCGATGAAGTCTGCCCCGCGCGGGTTGGCGGCCAGTTCCGCCTTGGAGTCCGCCGCGCCAACAAAGCCGACCGGAAAGCCGAGGATCAGGGCCGGTTTCGGCCAACCCGCGTCCAGCCGCTCGAGCAGGTGAAACAGGGCCGTCGGTGCGTTGCCGATGGCCACCACGGCGCCGGCGATTTGCGGGTGCCATAACTCGACCGCCGCCGCCGAGCGGGTGGTGCCGAGACTGGCCGCGCTGTCAGGCACCGAGGCGTCGTTCAGGGTCACGCGGACCGGGTTGTCGGCCGGCAGAAAGCGGCGGGTGATGCCGGCAGCGACCATCTCGCAATCGCAAAACACGGTCGCGCCGGCGGCCAGCGCGCGCACCCCGGCCGCCGCCGCGGTGGGGGAAAACGACAGGCGGTCGGCAATTTCGACCATGCCGCAGGCGTGGATCAGCCGCACCACGACCGGTTGCAGGTCGGCGGGAAAACGGTCGAGCCGCGCCTCGGCCCTGACGGTGGCGAAGCTTTGCGCATAGATCGCCGCCGGGTCCTTTTCGTAGGGGCGCATGTCAGCCCGCCCGGTGGCGCGGGTTGCGGGGGCGGGTGCCTCCGGCGGGGATATTTTTGCCAAGATGATGCATCGGCTGTCAGGATTTCCGGGCGCTTTTCGGGCCAAGCGGGTGGTCGGCATGGGGGTAGGTGGCGTGGTGGTGATCATGGTGGTGGT
>CAYYMJ010000077.1:6139-10811 GCA_964472855.1 uncultured Rhodobacterales bacterium
GTGGTGGTCGTTGTGGTCGCTTGCTTCAAGCCGGCAAAGGCCGGTGCAGAAATCGTCGCACAAGGGACAGTCGGCGACGTTGGAGCCCGGTGCGCTGGCGCCCTGGCCTTCGACATGGTGGTGGTGGCTTTCCTGGGCCAGCCCGACCTCGGCCTCGAAACCGAGGATCTGGGTGCGGTATTTGCACAGCGCGCAATTGTCCGGCGGCGCCTGGCCCGCCAGTTCGCGGGCGCGGTCGGCGAAGGTTTCCAGCACTTGGGCGTGGTCGTTGAGATAGCCGGCCTTGACGAAATGGATGTCGGGATGCGCGGCGGCGACCTGGTCGGTGAAACCGTAGATGCGGTCGACGAGGATTCCGGTGAACAGGAAATACGGGAAGACGATCACCCGCTTGTAGCCGAGCCGTGCCACGTGGGTCAGGCAGGGTTCGACCAGCGGGAAGGTGACGCCGGAATAGCCGATTTCGCACCAGCCAAAGCCCATGCCTTCCCACAGCATGCGAGCGACCTTGGCCACGTTGCCGTTGGCGTCGGGGTCAGAGGCGCCGCGCCCGATGACGACGAGGCAGGTTTCGTGACGAGCAACCGCGCCGCGTTCGGCGTCGGCAGCCGCCACGGCGTCGGCAATGCGGGCGCCGGCGGCGGCGATCATCCTGGCGTCGACGCCCAGTTCGCGGCCATAGCGGATGTCGATGCCGTGTTCGGCGGCATAGCTGTTCAGGACGGTGGGGATGTCGTTCTTGGTATGCATGGCCGAGAACAGCATGCCAGGCACGGCGAGGATGCGGTCGCAGCCCTGTTCGCGCAGCCGGTCCAGCCCGGCGCGGATCACCGGGTTGGCAAATTCGAGATAGCCATAGTCGAGCGCCCAGTCGTCGGGCAGCAGCGGCGGCAGCAGGTCGGCCAGCCGGGCGAATTGGTCAACCGCGGCGCGGGACCGCGAACCGTGGCCACAGATCATCACGCCGGTTTTCATGCCGTGGCCTCGGCGTCGGTGCCAACGTCGGCGTCGGTGGCGGTGTCGGTGGCCTCGGCCTCGGGCGCGGGGTGGTCCTGGTCGCCGCGCCCCAGCCCGGCGGCCCAGGCGGCGATGCCGGCGGCCAGCCCGATGGCGATGGCGGCGCCCCAGTGGGCGTGGCCGGCGGCGGTGGCGATATGGCCGGGATCGGCCCAGGCCGGGCCGGCCACGAGGATGAGAGGCAAGAGGCGATACATGCACCGGACCCTTTCGTTCATGGCGAAACCGGGCCCGGACACCCCGCGCGCGAGGCATGGTTGACGACGCCCCGCCTCGGCCCCCGATCGGGTCGGCCTGGCGCGGGCCACCTGTCCGGCCCCGGAATCGGGGCTTCGTCGCCCTTGGCAGTAATGCCCGCGGCCCGGCGATGCAAACCCCTTCGCGCCGCGCCGGCTGCTGAATGCGACCTGTGCGCAGGTGCAGGGTGCCTGTGGGGGCGTTGCGCTGGAAATGGCGCCCGATTGACCCCAGATTGTGTGGCGGACGCAGCATGAGAACGGAGCGGGCACCATGGGACAGTTGGTAAACGGGCAATGGGTCGCGGGGCGGCTGGTCAACGACAGCCCGGATGGCAAGTTCATGCGCAAGCCGTCGGTCTTTCGCAACTGGATCACGCCCGATGGGGCGCCCGGCCTGTCGGGCGGCGGCGGTTTCCCGGCCGTGGCGGGGCGCTATCACCTGTATGTCAGTCACGCCTGCCCCTGGGCCAACCGCACGCTGATTTTCCGGCGGCTCAAGGGGCTGGAAGACCTGATCGGCGTCTCGGTGACGCACCCCGACATGCTGGATGACGGCTGGATGTTTTCCACCGACTGGCCGGGCGCCACCGGTGACGACCTGCACGGCCTGCCCTTTGTGCGCGACCTCTATGTCAAGGCCGACCCCGGGGCGACGACAAGGGTCACGGTTCCGGTCCTGTGGGACAAGCAGCGCGAGACGATCGTGTCCAACGAAAGCTCGGAAATCATCCGCATGTTCAATTCGGCGTTCGACGCGCTGACCGGCAACAACGATGACTATTGGCCGGCCGAGATGCGCGCGGCGATCGAACCGGTGAACGACCGCATCTACAACAATCTCAACAACGGCGTATACCGGTCGGGCTTTGCCACCACACAGGCGGCCTATGACGAGGCCGCGCAAGGCGTTTTCGACACCCTCGACTGGCTGGAAGACCGGCTGTCAGGCCAGCGCTATGTCATGGGCGACCGGGTGACCGAGGCCGACTGGCGCCTGTTTCCCACGCTGGCCCGCTTCGATGCCGTCTATCACACCCATTTCAAGTGCAACCGCAACTATCTGCGCGATTATCCCAATCTTTGGGGTTACACGCGCGAGCTTTACCAGTGGCAGACCGCCCATGGGCCGATCAGCGAGGTCGTGCATTTCGACCATTTCGTGCGGCATTACCACTATTGCCACGAGTCGATTAACCCGCACCGGATCATTCCGATCAACCCGGTCATCGACTGGACCGAACCGCATGGGCGCGACCACATGGGCCTGTAGGCGCGCGCCGGGGCGCCTGACCCGACGCGCGTGGCATTACCCAACGCGCGCGGACATCCGCGATATAAGGCAGCGTCGGGCGACGCGGGTTCAACGCGTCCGTTTCACAGCCGGTCAAGCAGCGCCCGGTCGGGCCAGGCGTCGGCCGGCAGGCCCAGCCTGATCTGTTCGCGCCGGATGGCATCGCGGGTGTTGGCGCCCAGGATACCGTCGATTCCGCCCACGTCATGGCCGCGCGCGGCCAGCCGGCGCTGAAGCTCTTGTATCTCTTGCCCGCTGAGCGACGGACCGGGGTTGCCGGCATCGTAGATGGGCGCGCCCTCCAGCCGGGTGGCGAAATAGGCCGCCGTGGCCACATAGACAAAGCTTTGATTCCACTCGAAATATACGTTGAAATTCGGATAGGCCAGAAAGGCCGGGCCCTTGCGGCCCTGTGGCACGATCACCGATGCCTGCATGTTGCCCGCCGCCAGCGAGCCCGTGCGCGCCCGCACGCCAAGGCGACGCCATTCCGACACGCGGCGGGTTTCGTCCAGCCCGGTGCGCGACCAGTCGAAACCGGACGGCAGGGTGACCTCTTGCAGCCAGGGCTCGTTCGGGCGCCAGCCCAGCGCCCGCAGCATCGAGGCCGCGCTGGTCAGCGCGTCGGGCGCCGAGGTTTTCAGGGTGATCAGGCCGTCGCCGTCGGCATCGACCCCGTTTTCGATGATATCGCCCGGCAGCATCTGCACCATGCCGATTTCGCCGGCCCAGGCGCCAGTTGTGGTGGCCGGGTCCAGGTCGCCCAGCTCGTATAGTTCGAGCGCGGCAAACACCTGCGGGCGGAACAGCTCGGGGCGGCGGCAGTCATGGGCCAGCGTGACCAGCGAATTGACGGTGTTGAAATCGCCCTGCACGGCGCCAAAATCGGTCTCGAAGGCCCAGAAGGCCAGGATCACCCCACGGTTGACGCCATAGCGGCTTTCGATGCGGTCAAAGACGCTGTCCCAGCGGCTGGAATTTGCGCGACCGTTGTCGATGCGGTTCTGAGAAATCAGGCGGCGGGAAAAGTCGATGAACGGCAACTGGAACACGCCCTGCCGCCGGTCGGCGCGCAAGGTGGCCTGATCCTGCGTCACACCGCTGAAAAAGGCGTTCACGGCGCTGCGGGAATGGCCGTTCTGCATGGCCTCGGCCTTCAGACCGTTGACAAAACCGGCAAAACTGCCGCCGCATTGCTGCGCCGTGGCGGGCGCGGCCAGCAGCAATCCTGCCAGTAGCGTGGTAACGAATTTGCGCATGAAAATCCCCTGCCTGTTGTCGGGCAGACACTAACAGCCCGGCCCCGTCAGGCAACGGTGCAATAGATCACAATCGCCAGTCCCAGCGCCCAGGCCCGCCATATGGCACGGTCGGCGGCACGGATGTCGTCGCGCCCGGCGTCGCGGGCACCGGTGGCATGCACCAGCGGATAGTCGGCCACCGCACCGTGATAGCTGCGCGGCCCGGCCAGCGCCACGTCAAGCACCTGCGCCATCGCGGCCTCGGGCCAGCCGGCGTTGGGCGAACGGTGGCGGCGGGCATCGGCGGCCACGGCACGGACGGGCAGGCGCAGGTGGCTGGCGGCGATCAGCAGCGCCGCCAGACGCGCGGGAACCCAGTTGAGCACATCGTCCAGCCGCGCCGCCGCCCAACCAAAGTCGCGGTGGCGGTCGGTCAGATAGCCGATGGTGCTGTCAGCGGTGTTCACCAGCTTATAGACCAGCATGGCCGGCAGGCCGCCGATCAGGAAGAAAACCGCCGGGGCAACAACCCCGTCCGAGAAATTCTCGGCCGCCGATTCGATGGCGGCGCGGGCGATCTGCGGCTCGGTCATGCTGGCGGTATCACGACCCACGATCATGGCCACGGCCCGGCGTGCCGGGTCCAGGCCCTTGTCAAGCGCGTCGGCCACGGCGCGCACATGCTGGGACAGGCTGCGCTGGGCCAGAAGGATGGCCGCGCCCAGCGCCTGCCACAGCCAGCCCAGCGGCAGGGCGGCAATGGCCAGGCCAGTGACCCATGCCGCCGCCACCAGCGCCGCCATCACGATCACACCGGTCAGCCGGCGGCGCGGCCCACGGTTGAAGGCGCTGTCGCACCGCTGAACCGCCTTGCCGGCCAGCAC
>CAYYMJ010000078.1:0-10649 GCA_964472855.1 uncultured Rhodobacterales bacterium
CTGGTCCCGCCCAAAGGGCGAACCCCCACGGTCAGGCACGCCGCTCCGGCCGCGCATGGCCCGACCCCAAGGTCGAACCCAACCGTCTGCCACCCCGCCCCGGCCACGCATGCTCCGGCACAAAGCGCGAACCCAACCGTCTGCCACCCGCCCCGAACGCAGCGCAACGGTTGCGCGCAGCGCGGCGGGCGGCGCATGTTTGGCGGCGAACCCCATGCCAAGCCCGGATCCCGCATGTCTGATTTCGACACCGACCTCGCCGACCGCCTGCTGCGCTATTGCGCCATCGACAGCCAGTCCGACATGGACAGCGCCACGACTCCCTCGACCGCCTGCCAGCACGACATGCTGGACCTGCTGGTGTCCGAGCTTGGCGACATCGGCGCGGCAGAGGTGACCAAGACCGGCTATGGCACGGTGCTGGCCACGATCCCGGGCACCGCGCCGGGGCCGACCATCGGCTTTCTGGCCCATGTCGACACCGCGCCGCAGTTCAACGCAACCGGTGTCCGGCCGCGGGTGATCTCCGCCTATAACGGCGGCGACATCACCTTCCCGGACGATCCCGCGCTGACCCTGTCGCCCGACGCGTTTCCCTATCTCGCCGGCAAGGCGGGCGACGACATCATCACCGCCTCGGGGCTGACTCTGCTGGGTGCCGACGACAAGGCCGGCGTGGCCATCGTGATGACCATGGCGCGGCACCTGCTGGCCAACCCCGGCATCGCCCGGCCCACCATCCGGCTGGCCTTTACCCCCGACGAGGAAATCGGCCGCGGCGTCGACCCGGCCCTGCCTGCCGACATGGGCGTCGATTTCGCCTTTACCCTGGACGGTGGCGAAGCGGGCGAGATCGTCTACGAAACCTTCTCGGCCGATTTCGCCGTCGTGACCGTGACCGGCGTGTCGATCCACCCGGGCACGGCCAGGGGCAAGCTGGTGAACGCGATCCACCTTGCGGCGAAGATCGTCGACATGCTGCCCCAGGCGACACTGACACCCGAAACCACCGACGGGCGCGACGGCTTTATCCATGTGGTCGACGTTGCGGGCAGCGCCGCGCAGTCAACCTTGCGCTTCATCTTGCGCGACTTTGAACTCGACGGCCTTGCGGCCAAGGGCGACCTGCTGCGCCAGGTCTGCGCCGCCGTGGCCGCGACCGAGCCGCGCGCCGACATCGCCTGCACCATCACGCCGCAATATCGCAACATGCGTTACTGGCTGGAAGACGACATGACCCCGGTCGATCTGGCCCGCACCGCGCTGGCGGACCTTGGCATCGAAGAGATCTCGATCCCGATCCGCGGTGGCACCGACGGGTCGCGCCTGACCGAACTCGGCCTGCCCTGCCCCAACCTGTTCACGGGCATGCAGAATGTGCACGGTCCGCTGGAATGGATATCGGTGCAAGACATGGCCCGGGCCACGCGCCTGTGCCTGCGCATTGCCGAACGGGCCGCGGCAGACGCCTGACAGCGCCGGCCGGGGGGGCACGATTTTTCGCAGAAAAATCGCCTGTGGCGAACGCCCCTAGCCGCACATCCGGCGAACGGTGCGCCATTGCGCCGGGGTCAGGATCGGCCGGAAATCGTTCAGCACCGGGATGGCCCCACGCGCGGTTTCGGCCCGGTCGCCCAGTTGCGGGTGCGACGCGAAATGCCGCCCGATCGCGCTGTCGTCGCCAAACTCGGCCTTCAGCTTGTCCATGAACCGCGCCAGCGCTTCGGGGCTGACATTCGCGGCCAGCAGGCGGTCGATCGCGAACTGGTCGGCCGCGGCCTCGGCCGCGCGGGAATAGTCGGCCTGAATAAGCTGGTTGGCCAGAAACAGCACCACCAGTCCGCCGGCGAAATCGCCCAGCAGCAGGCTGAGCACCCCGAACGAGCCGGCTGTGCGCAGCGCGGCGGCGGTGGGGTCGCGGCTGACGACATGGCCGATCTCGTGCGCCAGAACGCCGGCCACTTCGTCGGGGCCGTCGGCATTGTCGATCAGGCCGCGGAACAACACCACGTGGCCGCCGGGCAGGGCGAAGGCATTGACCATGTCGTGGTTTAGCACGTGGATGCTCAGGTCATACGGCAGGTCCAGCCCGTCGGTCAGGCGCACCGCCATCGTGAACAGCGCCTTGCTGCCGGCGGCGCTGTCGCAAAAGGCTACTGGCGCGCTTTCGGTGTCGGCCAGCGCCTGCCGGATCTGGCCCAGTGTGGCCTTGCCCAGCGCCGCCTCGCCCTCTGGGGGCAGGAAGGCGGCAAGCTGGTTGGCCATGACCGGGACCAGCACCAGGATGATCGCCGCGACCGAGGCCAGCGCCGCCCCCGCCCAGAACCACAGGCGCCGCAAGCCGCCCGGTGCCGGCCCCCGGTTCAGCCGGTCACAGCGCGACCGCAGGATGTCCTGCGCCGCGGGATCTTCGACGATCAGGCGCGCGACCGGATCGCCGTTCACGCTCAGGATCATGACATCGCGCTGCGCCTGATCGCGCAGCGTGCGAATGTCGTCGATGGCCCAGTGCACCGGCGGGCGTCCAGCGACACTGATGACCAGCGTCTGGCGCTGCTCGTCAAAGCCAAGGCTGGTCTCGGTCACGGCGGCGCTGTGGCCGTCCAGCCAGCGCCCGGCAAAGGCAAAGGGTTCCGGCCCGGTGCCGACACGGATGGTGGTCATATCGCGGCCCCCAGATCCAGCGCCTCGGCAAAGCCCTCGGCCTCGGCAAATTCGTCGCGGTCGCGCTGGGCGATGCCGTCAATGGCCGCCGGGCCGGTCACGGTCAGTGTCTCGGCATAATGGCGCCACAGCGGCAGCGAAATCAGCGCGTGCCGCAGGGCCCCGAATGTCAGGAAGAACGAGAAATACAGCACCACCCCCATGGCCCACGCCAGCCACGTCGGCAACTGGGTGGCGTCCTGCAGCGTCAACTGATCCCAGTCCGCGCCCAGCGCCGCCACCGCGACCATGCCCAGCAGCAGGCCGATCACCGCCAGAACAACGCCGATCGACAGCCAGCCGAACAGGTAGATCCGCGCCACCCGCCAGATACGCGGGTTGCTTTCAAACCCCACGCCCGCCGCCGTCTTGTGCATCGTCATCCGCTGCCAGCTTAGCGCCCGGAACCGCGCAAAGCCGTACAGCAGCCACAGGTAGGCCAGCCACGTCAGCGCCGCCGACCAGACAGCAGGCATGGCCGCAAGCAGCGACGAGGCCGCGACGACAGCGGCGCCAGTCACGGCCAGATACAGCGCCGGCCCGAACAGCATGGTCCACCTGCCGCCCTGTTCCAGCCGTGCGGTGCCAAAATAGGTGCGGTCGGTCATGTATTTCTCAAGCCAGAAGCGCATGCGCGGCCACAAAAGCCCAAGGGTCAGGATCGTCAGGACCCAATGCACCGCGCTGCGCCAGGCAAAGCCCCACGCGCCGGGTTCCAGCCCGAAACGGATGCCGCGCCAGCGTGTCCGGGCCAGCACATAGCGCCGCGCCCGGTACTGAGCGTAAAAGATCACCGGAATCACGCCCACGAAGCTGATCAGATACCCGGCCACGTTGCCGCCCATCACGGCAAAGCTGAGAAACATCAGGATCAGGTTCACGATCCCGATGTAGAAAGCCATGATGCAGACAGCCACGAGAAAGCCCAGCAGCTTTTCCAGCGGCCGACCTGTGTATTCCAGCGGCACCCCGCCCGGGCGCACCGACGACCAGTAATAGCGGCGCAGGCGGGTCTTCATCCAGAAACGGTACAGGCCCAGCGTGATCAGCGTCAGAAAGCTGGTCTTCAACGCCAGCCAGAACAGGTGCCCGCGGCGTCCGGCAAACTCGACAGGCAGCGTATCGGACATCAGTTGAACCTGTTGTCGCGCGGAAACCCGCGCGGCGCCATCCGCCCGGTTCCGGCCCGCACGCCCAGCCAGTCGTCCAGCCCGGTCTCGCGGCGGCGGCGTCCGGCGGGGTCGTGCCACGACAGACCGTCGGCCATGTCAAAGGTGGTGGCGTCGCTGAGGCCGCCGTCCTTGTATTTCTGCAACCTCACGCCCTTGCCCCGGGCCATTTCGGGCAAGTCAGCAAGCGGGAAGATCAGAAGCTTGCGGTTTTCGCCGACCACCGCCACCCGGTCACCGGTTGTCGGCCGGCACAGGGCCGCACGGGCGCCGCCGCGCAGGTTCAGCACCTGCTTGCCGGCCCGGGTCTGGGCCGCGACCTCGGCCTCGGGCACGACAAAGCCATCGCCTGCCGTCGATGCCACCAGCAGCTTGCGCCCGGCGTCGTGGATGAAAAGCGCCACGATCGCCGCCTCGTTCGGCAGATCGACGATCAGGCGCACCGGTTCGCCCATGCCGCGCCCGCCCGGCAGGCCGGACACCGGCAGCGTATAGAACCGCCCGTTCGACCCGAACAACAGCAACCGGTCGGTGGTTTCGGCATGGAACATGAAGCGCGGGCCGTCGCCGTCCTTGAACTTTACCTTCGCGCCCGGATCGATATGGCCCTTCATGGCCCTGATCCAGCCCATCTGCGAACAGACCACCGTGACCGGTTCGCGGTCGATCATCGCCTCAAGCGGCACGTCGGGGATCTCGCCGGCCACGCCCAGCGCGGTCAGCCGCCCGCCGCGCGGATTGTCGGCCCCAAACTGTCGGGACACGTCCTTCAGATGGTCGGCCACTTTCCGCCATTGCTGGCTGTCGTCGGCCAGCAGATCTTCCAGCGCCGCGCGTTCTTCCAGCAGGGTGTCGCGTTCGTGGCGCAGCGCCAATTCTTCCAGGCGGCGCAGGGCGCGCAGGCGCATGTTCAGGATCGCCTCGGCCTGAACCTCGCTCAGCGTCAGGTCATCGGCGGCCAGTGCCGGCGGGCGCGCGGGCGGGGCATAGTCGTCTTGCGCCTGTGCCCGTGCATGGTCGCGCTGCCAGTCCTCGAACATCAGCGCGATCTTGGGATCGTCGTCATAGCGAATGATGTCGATGACCCGGTCAAGGTTGAGAAAGGCCACGATAAAGCCTTCCAGCACCTCAAGCCGGTGGTCGATCTTGCCCAGCCGGTGACGCGACCGGCGCAGCAGCACCTCGCGCCGGTGGTCGAGAAAGGCGCCCAAGATCTCTTTCAGCGAACAGACCCGCGGCGTGCGCCCGTCGATCAGCACGTTCATGTTGACCGGAAAGCGGTTTTCCAGGTCAGAGTTGCGAAACAGGGTGCCCATCAGCACATCGGCATCGACATTGCGCGACCGCGGTTCCAGCACGATGCGAATATCGTCGGCGCTTTCGTCGCGGACATCGGCCAGCAACGGCAGCTTCTTGGCCTGCAGCAGTTCGGCGATCTTCTCGATCAGGCGCGACTTGGGCACCTGAAACGGGATCTCGGTCACCACGATCTGCCACTGGCCGCGCGCCAGATCCTCGCGGTGCCATTTCGCCCGCACCCGCACTGAACCTCGCCCGGTGCGATAGGTTTCGGCCAGGCTTTCGGGCGGCTCGACGATCACGCCTCCGGTGGGGAAATCGGGGCCCTTCACATGGGTCAGCAGCGTCTCGTCCCGGGCGTCCGGGGTCTTGATCAGATGCAGGCAGGCGCCGATCAGCTCGACAATATTATGCGGCGGGATGTTGGTGGCCATGCCCACGGCGATGCCGCTGGAGCCGTTGGCCAGAAGGTTGGGAAAGGCGGCGGGCAGCACCACCGGCTCGGTCAGGGTGCCGTCGTAATTGTCGCGGAAATCGACCGCGTCCTCGTCCAGCCCGTCAAGCAGCGCCTCGGCCGCGGCGGTCATCCGCGCCTCGGTATAGCGGCTGGCGGCCGGGTTATCGCCGTCGATATTGCCAAAATTGCCCTGGCCGTCGACCAGCGGGTAACGCACGTTGAAATCCTGCGCCAGCCGCGCCATGGCATCATAAATCGCGCTGTCGCCGTGGGGATGGTAATTGCCCATCACGTCGCCCGAGATCTTGGCCGACTTGCGAAACCCCCCGCCCGACGCAAGGCGCAGCTCGCGCATGGCGTAAAGGATGCGCCGGTGCACGGGTTTGAGCCCGTCGCGCGCGTCGGGCAAGGCCCGGTGCATGATGGTCGACAACGCATAGGTCAGGTAACGCTCGCCAATGGCGCGGCGCAGCGGCTCGACACTGTCGGCGGGGCCGGTCTGATCTGTGGTCTCGCCCATGACCGCTGGATAACGGCGGGCATCCGCGCGGTAAAGCGTCCGCCCGGAGAATTCCACATTCTTGACGCGCGAATCGCCTGCGGTTGTGGTTATCTGCCGCCGCGCCCAAGGGGGAGAGCAATGCTGAGAATGACAATCGTCCTGCTGGCCGGGATATTCGTGACCATGGTGATCGCCGGCCGCGACCAGGGCGACGGGGCCGGGATCGAGGTGACGCGGCTGGACCATGTCCACAGCGCGCCGCCGTTCACGCCGGTGACGGCCAGCGATCTCAGCGATATCGCCCGCGCGCTGCCTCTGGACGATCTGGAAGGCGCCATCGGCCTGGCGCTTGCCGCCACGGCCACGCCGCCACCCCGGCCCGACCGCACCACCCCGGACACGCCCGAGGTTGCCGAGGCCGACAATCCCCCCGATGCCGTGCCCGACCAGTGGTTCGTGACCGGAAGCCGGGTCAACCTGCGCGCCGGCCCGTCCACCGGCACCGAGATCGTCGGTCAGGCAACCCAGGGCCAGGCGGCGGAAGTGCTGGAAGAAACCGCCGACGGCTGGTTCCGCATCCGGCTGGGCGACGGGCTGACCGCCTTTATCTTCGGCGATTTCCTGTCGCCGGACCAACCCGGCTGATTGCGCCGCGCGCGGGCCTGTGGTCTGACGCGCCCAACCATCGCAGGACGCCCGCACATGGCACGATCGATCCTTATCACCGGCTGTTCCAGCGGCATCGGGCGCGACGCCGCGCTGGGCCTGCGAGACCGGGGCTGGCGGGTGTTCGCGTCGTGCCGCAGCGAAACCGACTGCGCCGCCCTGCGCGCGCAGGGGCTGGACAGCCCGCGCATCGACTATGGCGACCCCACCAGCATCGGCACCGGCGTGGCCGAGGTGCTTGACGCCACCGGCGGCACGCTGGACGCGCTGTACAACAACGGGGCCTACGCCATTCCCGGCGCGCTGGAAGACCTGCCCCGCGAGGCGCTGGCCGCGATATTCGACACCAACCTTTTCGGTGTTCACGACCTGACCTGCCAGGTGATCCCGGTCATGCGGGCCCAGGGGCACGGGCGCATCATCAACTGCTCGTCGGTGCTGGGGCTGGTGTCGTCACCGTGGAAGGGCGCCTATTGCGCCACGAAATTCGCGCTGGAGGGCCTGACCGACGCCCTGCGGATCGAGATGCGCGACACCCCGATCGACGTTATCCTGCTGGAACCCGGGCCGACCGCAACCGAGATCCGGCGCAACTCGATCCCGCATTTCGAAACATGGATTGACTGGAAAAACGCGCCCAGACGTGACCAGTATGAACGCAAGCTGATGCCAAGGCTGTATCAGGCCGACCGCGCGGGCAAGCCGCAACTGCCGGCTTCGGCCGTGACACGGGTGCTGATCAGGGCGCTTGACGCGCGGCGGCCGAAGGCGCGCTATCGCGTCACGTGGCAGACCGGCGCGGCGGCTGTTATGCGCCGGGCAATGCCGGCCTGGCTGATCGACCGGATCATGGCGCAAGGCTGACCGCCCACCAATGGCTCACCGGAGGACCCATGCTGCAAGACCCGTTTTTCATTGTCGTCGCCGTCGCGGTCCTGCTGGTGCTGGTCATCCTGCTGTTCGGCATCGGCGGCTTTGCCCGCGGCGGCGAATTCAATCGCAAGCACGCCAATCGCATCATGCGCTATCGCATCGCCGCCCAGGCGGTCGCGGTCGTGTTGATATTGGCCTTCGTTCTGATCCGCCGCGGCACGGGCGGCTGACATGGTTGTGCTGTCGAAGATCTACACCCGCACCGGCGACAAGGGCGAAACCGCGCTGGGAACCGGCCAGCGCGTGGCGAAATACGCGGCCCGGGTCAGCGCCTATGGCACTGTCGACGAACTGAACGCCACCGTCGGCGTGGCACGGTTGGCCGCCGGTGACGACACGCGGCTGGCCGCGATCCAGAACGACCTGTTCGACCTGGGCGCCGACCTGTGCCGCCCCGACCGTGACCAGGACGCGGCGGCCGAATACCCGCCGCTGCGCATGACCGGCAACCAGGTGGACCGGCTGGAAACCGAGATCGACGCCATGAACGCCAACCTGCGGCCGCTGCGCAGTTTCGTGCTGCCGGGCGGGTCGGCCCTGTCGGCGCATCTGCATGTCTGCCGCACCGTCGCCCGCCGGGCCGAGCGGCTGGCCGTGGAACTGGCCGCCAGCGAAGACGTGAACCCGGCGGCCGTGAAATATCTCAACCGGCTGAGCGACTGGTTCTTCGTCGCGGCCCGGGTTGCCAACGACAACGGCACCGCCGACGTGCTGTGGGTGCCGGGCGCCAACCGCTAGGAACCACCGGTCAGCGCCTTGCTGTCGAAGGCGTCGCCGACGTCCGCGCCCATGTTCCGGCGGCGGCTGTGGCTGCGGCCGCCGGAATGGATATTTTCGGACAGAAGTAGAGACTGATTTCAGCGCTTGGCGTTTGACCGCGTGCGAGAGGCATCCCCTGACGCGGTGAAGTCCGCAATTTCAGGCGGCGTGCCGAACGTCAGGCCACCGATCAACGCCGGTTGCTGGGTCATGGTCGCGGCCGACCCGCTGCGCCGGAATGTCGTCGCGGGACTCTGCCTGCGGTTCACCTTGCCCGGCCGGCGCGCCGGTGCCGATTCGATTCGGTCGAACCTGATGGTTGCCGCCTCTCCGGGTCCCAACGCCGCCGGGATCAACGGCCAGATGCCCACGGCAACCCAGAGGCAGATCGCGGGTGCCGGTTTGGGCGATACCACCCGCGCCATGCGTCGATTTTGCATTGTTTTCCTGCCTTCGGGCAGTCTACAGGGGGACAGTTTCAGGCGCCCCTTTCGCGGCGCTGTCATCTTTGGGAGCATGCCGATGAAGGTCCTGGTGCCTGTCAAGCGCGTGATCGACTATAACGTGAAGGTTCGCGTGAAGGCGGACGGATCGGGGGTCGATCTTGCCAACGTGAAAATGTCGATGAACCCGTTCGACGAGATTGCCGTCGAACAGGCGATCCGCCTGAAAGAGACCGGAACCGCCGACGAGGTGATCGCGGTGTCGGTCGGGGTCAAGCAGAACCAGGAAACCCTGCGCACCGCGCTGGCCATGGGCGCCGACCGCGCCATTCTGGTTGTGGCCGCCGATGACGTGCACACCGATATCGAGCCGCTGGCCGTCGCCAAGATCCTCAAGGCCATCGTCGAGGCGGAGCAACCGGGCCTGGTGCTGTGCGGCAAGCAGGCCATCGACAATGACATGAACGCCACCGGGCAGATGCTGGCCGCGCTTCTGGGCTGGGCGCAGGCCACCTTCGCCTCCGAGCTCGAGATCGCGGGCGACAGCGCCAAGGTCACCCGCGAAGTTGACGGCGGCCTGCAGACCATCGACGTGAAGATGCCCGCCGTTGTCACGGTTGATTTGCGCCTGAACGAGCCGCGCTATGCCTCGCTGCCCAACATCATGAAGGCCAAGAGAAAGCCGCTCGATGAAAAGACGCCGGCCGACTATGGCGTCGACGCGGCGCCACGGCTGGAGATCGTGAAAACGACCGAGCCCGATACCCGCGCTGCCGGCATCATCGTTGGATCGGTTGACGAACTGGTCGAGAAACTCAAGGAAGCGGGGGCTGTCTGATGGCTGTACTTCTTCTTGCCGAAGTGAATTCGGGTGAACTGGCGCTGGACGCCACCGCCAAGACCGTGGCCGCCGTCGCGGGCCTGGGCGATGTGACCGTGCTGGCCGCCGGTGCGTCGGCCGCCGCGGCCGGTGATGCCGCAGCGCGGATCGACGGTGTGGCCCGGGTTCTGGTCGCCGAAGACCCGTCGCTGGGCCACCGCATGGCGGAAACCACCGCGGCGCTGATCGTTTCGCTGGCCGGCGACTATTCGCATATCGTCGCCCCGGCCACCACCGATGCCAAGAATGTCATGCCCCGCGTCGCCGCGCTGCTGGACGTCATGGTGATTTCTGACGTCTCGGGCGTTGTCGATGGCGACACGTTCGAACGGCCGATCTATGCCGGTAACGCCATTCAGACGGTCAAGTCGTCGGACGCCACCAAGGTGGTCACCGTCCGCACCTCGACCTTCGATGCCGCCGGCGAAGGCGCTGCCGCCCCGGTGGAAACCGTCGCCGCCGTTGCCGACCCCGGGCTCAGCGTCTGGGTCGAAGACAAGGTCGCCGCCAGCGACCGCCCCGAGCTGACCTCGGCCGGGATCGTCGTTTCCGGCGGGCGTGGCGTGGGTTCGGAGGAAGACTTCGCGCTGATCGAGAAGCTGGCCGACAAGCTGGGCGCCGCCGTTGGCGCGTCGCGCGCGGCGGTCGATTCCGGTTATGCCCCGAACGACTGGCAGGTCGGTCAGACCGGCAAGGTCGTGGCCCCGGACCTTTACGTTGCCGTCGGCATCTCGGGCGCCATCCAGCACCTTGCCGGCATGAAAGACAGCAAGGTCATCGTCGCCATCAACAAGGACGAAGAGGCGCCGATCTTCCAGGTCGCCGACTTCGGCCTCGT
>CAYYMJ010000079.1:0-10391 GCA_964472855.1 uncultured Rhodobacterales bacterium
GGGTCGACGACCTGATCCCGATGCTGCGGGCGGCAGGTGTCGCGGTCGCAACCCGCCCCGGCGATGCCCGCGTCCCCGACCCACAGGGTAACGGGATCGAACCGGTGGCCGCGCCGGTCTGACCCGGCCCGGCCTGCCACGTCGTCGCCCACGGGACGGCGGGCTTGCGGGCAAGGCGGCCCTGCCTGCATGCTTGGCCCCGTCAACAACCGCCGGCACAAGGTGACAAGCGCATGCGTGACCCCCGCTACGACATTCTGTTCGAGCACGTGAAAATCGGCCCGCACACGGCCCGGAACCGGTTTTACCAGGTGCCCCATTGCAACGGCGGCGGCTATCGCGACCCCTCGGCGGCGGCCCAGATGCGCGGGGTCAAGGCTCAGGGCGGCTGGGGCGTGATCTTTACCGAGCAGTGCGAAATGCATCATACCTCGGAAATCACGCCCTTCATCGAACTGCGCCTGTGGGACGACCGCGACATCCCGGCCCTGCGGCGCATGTCCGACAAGATGAAGGAACATGGCGCGCTGGCCGGCATTCAGCTGGCCTATTCCGGGGTCAACGGCCCCAATCTCTATTCCCGCGAGGTGCCGCTGGCCGTGTCGGCCCAGCCGGTCCGCACCTTTACCAACGACCCGGTTCAGGCGCGCGCGCTGGATGCGACCGACATCCGCAACCTGCGCCGCTGGTTCGTCAACGCGGCCCGGCGGTCTGAACGCGCCGGGTTCGATCTGATCTGCCTTTACGGCGCCCACGGCTTTGGCATCTTTCAGCATTTCCTGTCGCGCGCCACCAATCACCGCACCGACGAATACGGCGGCAGTCTGGAAAACAGGGCCCGCTTTGTGCGCGAGGTGGTGGCCGATGTGCGCGACGCCGTCGGCGACCGCATGGCCATCAGCCTGCGCGTCAGCCTGGACGAAACCATCGGCACAATGGGGTTTTCCAACGCTGAATTGCGCGATTTCATCGAGATGAACGGCGATTTGCCCGACATCTGGGACCTGGCCCACGGCACGTGGGAGGATTGCTCGGGCCCCAGCCGGTTCAAGGACGAGGCCGCACAAGAGGGGCTGGTCGAGGGCATCCGCGCCCTGACCAGCCGGCCCATCGTCGGGGTTGGCCGCTTTACCTCGCCCGATGTCATGGTGCGGCAGATACGTTCGGGGCGGCTCGACTTCATCGGCTGCGCCCGGCCATCAATCGCCGACCCGTTCCTGCCGGCCAAGATCGAACAGGGCCGGCCCGAGGACATTCGCGAATGCATCGGCTGCAACATCTGCATCACCGGCGACATGACCATGTCGATCAGCCGCTGCACCCAGAACCCCACCTTCATGGAAGAGTGGCGCAAGGGCTGGCATCCAGAAATCATGAACCCCAAGGGGCCGGGCGGCACGGTTCTGGTGGTCGGCGCCGGACCGGCCGGGCTCGAGGCTGCCCGTGCCCTGGCCGAGCGTGGTTATGACGTGGCGCTGGCCGAGGCCGGCACCACGCTGGGCGGCCGGGTGGCGAAAGAGCGGCGCCTGCCCGGCCTTGCGGCCTGGGGGCGGGTGGCCGATTACCGTGAATACCAGATCGGCCAGAAGCCCAATGTCGAGGTCTATCGCGACAGCGCCCTGACCGCCGCTGACATCCTTGAGTTCGGGTTTGAAAACGTGTGCCTGGCCACCGGGGCGACATGGCGGCGCGACGGGGTGGCGCGTCAGCATGTCGTGCCCTTCCCCATCGACCCGGCCATGCCGCTGTATACGCCCGACGACCTGATGCGTGGCGCCACGCCAACCGGCCATGTGGCGATTTACGATGACGATCACTATTACATGGGCGGGGTGCTGGCCGAACTGCTGGTGCAACAGGGCTGCCGCGTCACGCTGTTCACCCCGGCGGCCTATGTCAGCGAATGGACCAACAACACGCTGGAGCAGGCCGCCATTCACGCCCGGTTGGCCGAACTGGGTGTCACGATCGAGCTTAATCGCGGCATCGTCGCGGTTGGCGCCGATCACCTGGTCTCGAACTGCGTCTTCACCGGGCGGACCCGGGCCGAGCCCTGCGATGCAGCGCTGATCGTGGCATCGCGGCAGGAAAACAACACGCTGTTTGCCGATCTGGACGCGCGCCGCGCCGAGTGGGCCGACGCCGGCATCGGCTCGGTCAGGCTGATCGGCGACGCCAACGCGCCGGGGCCCATCGCCTGGGCTACCTATGCCGGCCACCGCTATGCCCGCGAGCTTGACTGCGCCGACATCGGCGACGCCCTGCCCTTCCGCCGCGAGATCGCCGCGCTGGAAGGCTGATGGCGACCCGGGTGCCGCCAGCACCTTGATCCTGCTAGGATTATTTCCACGCAACACGGGTTGGCCCGCGCCCGGCGACGCACGGCCAAACCGCAACGCGCAGGGGCGTTCGCAGCTGTCATCGGGTCGCCGGTGTTGGGGGAAAATGGTGCTGCCGGAGAGATTCGAACTCTCGACCTCTCCCTTACCAAGGGAGTGCTCTACCCCTGAGCTACGGCAGCGCGTGGGCGGGTCGATAGACGCAATCGCGGCGCCGTGCAAGAGGCTTGGCCGGGCTTTTTCGCGGGCCGCTCAGTTCAGCAGCACCACATAGCGAACCACCCGGTTGTTGTCGCTGTCCGACACATAATAGCGCCCACCCTGGACACTCACACCCTCGGGGTCGTCAAACAGGTTCGGCCCAAGGCCGGGGGCGCCGCTGCCCAGCACGCCCAGCAACGTGCCGCCGTCGGCCCCGTCGGGGTCGATCAGCAAAACCCGGTGCGCGTCCTGGTCGGCCACCACCAGCAGGCCCGAGGCGGTGAAATCCAGATAGCGCGGGCCGACAAGGCCGAATTTCAGGTGATCCAGCACCTTGATAAGGTCAAGATCGGCGCTGTATTGCACCAGCCGCGCGGCCGCGCTGTCGGCGACCCAGACGCTGCCATCGGGCGCCTCGGCCACGTCATGGGCCCCGAAATGTCCGCCCGTGATCGCGGCCAGTTCGCTGCCGTCAAAGGCCGCCAGTTGCCCGGCGCCCGATGCCATGACGTAAACGCGGCCGTTGCTGTGATACAGCGCGCCCTCGGTCCGTGGCGCCGAGATCATCCACGCCGGCTCGCCCGCCAGGTCGTCGACCGACGCAAAGACCGCGGCCAGCCCCAGCCCGGCTATCGCAAGGATCACCTCGCCGCCCGGACCAAAGGAAATGTCGTGGATACCGGCAAAGCGCCCGGACCCGATGGTTTCAACAAACTCCAGCGTTTCGGCGTCCAGCACGGTAACCGAATTGGCGAATTTGTCGGCCACATAAAGGCGCCCGTCGGGCCCCATGGCCAGATCGTGGGGGTCGTTCAGGATCGGGGCCGACGCCAGATCGAAGGTGGCGAAGGGCCGCGCCTCTTGCGCCGTGGCTTGGCTGGCGACCAGCGCAGCCAGCGCGATGATGATAAAGCGCAACATCGACCCTCCCCTGATGCCAGCATAGCAAAGCGCCGGCCCCGTGCCAGAAACATCCGCGTCACCGCATTTTCTCGCCCTGCGTCAACTGGACCACCGGAAATGCCTGCGCTAAAGGGTGGCCATGGCGAAAACAGGCAAAAGCGGCGACCACGTCCCTGCGTCCGAGACGCGCGATGACCGGCTGAAGGCCGCGCTGAAGGCCAATATCGCGCGGCGCAAGGCGCAGGCCCGGGCCCGCGCCGCCCCGAAGGCGCCCGATCGCGCCACAGACAACAAGGACTGAGAGCAGCCGATGGATTCAATCGTGGTCAAGGGTGGGGCCGAACTGCACGGCGAGATTCCGATCGCCGGGGCCAAGAACGCCTGCCTGACGCTGATGCCGGCCACGTTGCTGTCGGACGAGCCGCTGACGCTGACCAACGCGCCGCGCCTGTCGGACATCGCGACCATGGCGGCGCTGCTGCAGTCGCTGGGGGCCGAGGTATCAAGCCTGCAGTCGGGGCAGGTGCTGGCGCTCAGCTCGCACGATCTGACCAACCTGACCGCGCATTACGACATCGTGCGCAAGATGCGCGCCTCGATCCTTGTGCTGGGGCCGCTTCTGGCGCGCTTTGGTCAGGCGGTGGTGTCGCTGCCCGGCGGCTGCGCCATCGGCGCGCGGCCGGTCGACCTGCACCTGATGGGGCTGGAAAAGCTGGGTGCCGAGTTGGATCTGCGCGACGGCTACGTCCACGCCGCCGCCCCCGGCGGGCTGAAGGGCGGGGTGGTCGAGTTTCCGCTGGTGTCGGTGGGCGCCACCGAAAACGTGCTGATGGCCGCCACTCTGGCCCGGGGCACGACGGTTCTGAAGAACGCCGCGCGCGAGCCCGAAATCACCGATCTTGCCGCCTGCCTGAACAAGATGGGCGCCCAGATCGACGGTGCCGGCACCGGCACGATCACCGTTCAGGGGGTCGACAGGCTGCACGGGGCCACCCACCCGGTGGTGACCGACCGGATCGAGCTGGGCACCTACATGCTGGCCCCGGCCATGTGCGGGGGCGAGGTCGAATGCCTCGGCGGGCGGCTGGACCTGGTCAGCGCCTTTGCCGAGCGGCTGGACGCGGCCGGCATCTCGGTCGAGGAAACCGCGCGCGGCCTGAAGGTGGCGCGCAAGAACGGCCGTATCCGCGCCGTCGACGTAAGGACCGCGCCATTCCCCGGCTTTCCCACCGATCTGCAGGCGCAGATGATGGCGCTGCTGTGCACCGCCGACGGCACATCGGTGCTGGAGGAGAACATCTTTGAAAACCGGTTCATGCACGCCCCCGAGCTGGCCCGGATGGGCGCCGATATCTCGGTCGCGGGCGGCACGGCAACGGTGACGGGGGTCGAACGTCTGAAAGGCGCGCCGGTGATGGCCACCGATCTGCGGGCCAGCGTGTCGCTGATCCTTGCCGGGCTGGCGGCCGAGGGCGAAACCGTGGTCAGCCGCGTCTATCACCTTGACCGGGGCTATGAACGGGTCGAGGAAAAGCTGTCCGCCGTGGGCGCCAGCGTAACCCGGGTGCGCGCCGAATGACCGATGACGCGCGCTTTGAGGATGCCACCGAAGCCCCGCTGCGCCTGTGGGCCAACGATGCCGAGGGCATTCGCGACCTGTCGGCCCTGTTGCAGGACGCCGTGTTTCCGATCACCGAAATGCGCTGGATGCCCGGCGAACGCCGCTTTGCGCTGCTGGTGAACCGGTTCCGCTGGGAAGACGCCGACAATGCCGAACGTGCCGGGCGCGGCTATGAGCGCGTGCAGTCGCTGCTGAGCGTCGAGAATGCGCAGGCCGTGCGCACGCAAGGCGTCGACCGGCAGGACCGCGACCAGATACTGTCGCTGTTGTCGCTGGACTGGCAAGCGGGCGACGCGCCCTCGGGCCAACTGGTGCTGACGCTGGCCGGTGACGGCGCCATCGCGGTGACCGTCGAAGCGGCCGAGGTGGTCTTGCGTGACGTCAGCCGGCCCTATGTCGCCCCATCGGGCGCCCGCCCCCGCCATCCGGAGTAAGCCCTTGCCGCACCTTCTGGACACCGGCGCAGCCGACTTCGAGCCGCGCTTTGCCGCGCTTCTGGGCGCCAAGCGCGAAGACAGCCCCGACGTCGACGCCGCCGTTGCCGCCATTCTGGCCGACGTGCGTGCCCGGGGCGACGCGGCGGTGCTGGAGCTGACCGAGACCTACGACAAGCTGAGCCTCACGCCCGAGACCATGGCCTTCAGCGCGGCCGAGATCGACACCGCCATCGCCTCGGTTCCCGCCGAGGAACGCGCAGCGCTGGAACTGGCGGCGGCACGCATCCACGATTATCACGCGCGCCAGTTGCCGTCCGACGCCAGCTGGACCGACGCCACCGGCGCCGTTCTGGGCTGGCGCTGGCGTCCGGTGTCGGCGGCGGGGCTTTATGTGCCGGGGGGGCTGGCGTCTTACCCGTCGTCGGTTCTGATGAACGCCATTCCCGCCAAGGTGGCCGGCGTGCGCCACCTTGTCGTCACCGCGCCCACCCCCGGCGGACAGGTCAACCCGCTGGTCCTGCTGGCGGCGCGGCTGGCCGGGGTCGACACGGTCTACCGGCTGGGCGGGGCGCAGGCCATCGGCGCGCTGGCCTATGGCACCGAAACCATCCGCCCGGTCGACAAGATCACCGGCCCGGGCAACGCCTATGTCGCCGCGGCCAAGCGGCGGGTGTTTGGCCATGTGGGCATCGACATGATCGCCGGTCCGTCCGAGATCGTGATCATTGCCGACGACGACAACGACCCCGACTGGATTGCGCTGGACCTGCTCAGCCAGGCCGAACATGACGCCGCGGCCCAGTCGATCCTGATCACCGCTTCGGCGCGGTTGGCGGGACAGGTCGCCAAGGCGGTCGACCGGCGGCTTGCCACCCTTGCGCGGCGCAACATTGCCGCCGCCTCGTGGCGCGACTTCGGCGCCATCATTCAGGTCGCCGACCTGTCGCAGGCGGCGGCGCTGACCGACCGCATCGCGCCCGAACATCTTGAACTGTGCGTGGCCGAGCCCGAGGCTTTGGCCGACCGCATCAGTCACGCCGGCGCCTTCTTTCTGGGCGCCTGGACCCCCGAGGCCATCGGCGACTATGTCGGCGGGCCGAACCATGTGCTGCCCACCGCACGCTCGGCGCGCTTTTCGTCTGGGTTGAACGTGCTCGACTTCATGAAACGCTCGACCATCGCCCGCATGACGCCTTCGGCCCTGCGCGCCGTGGGGCCGGCCGCCGTGACGCTGGCCGACAGCGAGGGCCTGCAGGCCCACGGGCTAAGCGTCACGGCCCGCCTGCAACGGTTGAACGAATGAGCCATATTGCCGCCATCGCGCTGGACGACAGCGCCCTGCCGCCACCCACGCCCGAGATCCAGCAAGAGCGCAAGGTGGCGATCTTCGATCTGCTCGAGGAAAACAGCTTTGCCGTGCCGCCCCGTGGCGACCACCCCGCCCCCGACGGGCCGTTTCATCTGAACCTGTCGATCCGCGAAGGCCGGCTGGTGTTCGACGTCGACGACACCGCAAACCAGCGGCTGGCCGAATTTCACCTGTCGCTGGGTCCGTTCCGTCAGGTCGTGAAAGACTATTACCAGATTTGCGAAAGCTATTTCGAGGCCGTCAAGCGCCTGCCCCCCAGCCAGATCGAGGCCATCGACATGGCGCGGCGCGGCATCCACGACGAAGGCGCCCGCGTTCTGGCCGAGCGGCTGGACGGCAAGGCCGTCGTCGACAAGATGACCGCCCGGCGGCTTTTCACGCTGATCTGCGTGCTGCATTACGGTGCCTGACTTGACAGGAGCCTTGCCCGGTTCGGTTCTTTTCTGCTGCGATCACAATGCGGTGCGCTCGCCAATGGCCGAAGGGCTGATGAAGAAATTCTATGGGCAAGAGGTCTATGTTCAGTCGGCCGGGGTCAAGGGCGACATGGAGATCGACGGCTATTCCATCGCCGTCTGCCGCGAGATCGGGGTCGAGCTTGAACGTCATCGGTCGCGCAGTTTCGACCAGATGCAGGAATGGGGCGACGACCTGTCGGGCTTTGACCTGATCGTCGCTCTTTCGCCGGCATCGCAGCGCCGGGCGCTGGACCTGACCCGCTGGTATCATCTCGCGGTGGAATACTGGCCGGTGCTCGACCCGACAGGGCTGGGCGAGGCCCGCGAAGACCGGTTGCGCGGCTATCGCACCGCGCGCGACCAGATACGCAACCATATCATTGCGCGCTTTGGCCCGCCGCGCGAAGGCGGGGTCGCCAATGACACCTGATCCCGCCAGTTTCGACGACCTTGTGCTGCTGGCCGCCGCGCCGGTGCGTCCGCTGATGCACAGCCTGCGGGCGCTGGTGCTGCGCGTGGCGCCGGACGCGGTTGAAACCGTGCGTCTGGGCGACCGGGCCGCCACCTGGGGCACCGGTCCCGCCAAGATGAAGCAGGGGTATGTCTATATCCAGCCACACGCGGGCTGGGTGAACCTTGGCTTTTATCACGGCGCCAGCTTGCCCGATCCCGCCGGGCTTTTGACCGGCACCGGCAAGGCGATGCGCCATATCCCGATCGCCTCGGCCACCGCGCTTGCCGACCCGGCGATCGCGGCACTGGTCGCCGCGGCGCGGGCCGAACGGGCGGCGGCAGGCGGCTGATGCCGGGGCACACACTATTCCCTTGAATATCTGGCGTCTTGCCGCCATTTAGGGGCGGTCCGCAAAATGGGCGGGCGCGCTTTATCGGAGTGACCATGGCCAAGGAAGAACTGCTCGAATTTCCCGGCGTCGTTAAGGAACTCTTGCCGAATGCTACGTTCAGGGTCGAGCTGGAAAACGGCCATGAAATCATTGCGCACACGGCAGGAAAGATGCGGAAAAACCGCATCAGGGTTCTGGCGGGCGACCGCGTTCAGGTGGAAATGACCCCCTATGATCTGACCAAGGGCCGGATCAACTATCGTTTCAAGTAACGTCAGCTTGGCGCGCCCGCGTCTGATACTGGGCTCGGGCAGCCCGCGGCGGCGCGAGCTTTTGGCGCAGCTTGGCATTCTGCCCGACGCCGTGCAGGCCCCGGACATTGATGAAACGCCCCGCAAGGGCGAGCTGCCCCGCCAGTATTGCGCCCGCATGTCCGCCGAAAAGCTCGACGCGCTGCCAGCGCCCGACAACGATATCGTCCTGACCGCCGACACCACGGTTGCGCTGGGGCGCCGCATTCTGGGCAAACCCGGCGATCCGGGCGAGGCCGCGGCCTTTCTCTTTGCCCTCTCGGGCCGCCGCCACAAGGTTTTCACCTCGGTCTCGGTGCGCCGGCACGGGCAGCGCTGGCATCGCTGCGTCGAAACCACGGTTCGCCTGCGGCGGCTGTCCGACGCCGACGTCAACGGCTATCTGGCCACCGGCGACTGGCAGGGCAAGGCCGGCGGCTACGCCATCCAGGGCCCGGCCGCTGCCTTTGTCGCGTGGCTTGCCGGGTCGCATTCGGCAGTTGTCGGCCTGCCGCTGGCGGAAACGGCGGCCCTGCTGGGCGCCGCTGGCTATTCGATATGGGGGCAGGCATGAAGGGCCGTCAGATCATTCTTGACCATGTCGCGGGCCGCCCTGCGGCGGCTCGGCTGGTGGACGGAGCGCTCGACGATCTGCTGGTCGCGCCACCCGGCGACCGGCCCGCACCGGGCACCGTCTTTCGCGGGCGTATCGACCGCCCGATGAAGGGCCAGGGCGGTGTCACCGTGCGGCTGCCCGGCGGGGCGGCCGGCTATTTGCGCCAGGCCAAGGGGCTGTCGCAGGGCGCGCCGGTGCTGGTGCAGGTGACCGGATATGCACCGCCCGGCAAGGCCGTGCCGCTGACCATGCGGCTGAGCCTGCGCAGCCGTTATGTGGTGGCAACACCCGGCGCGCCGGGGCTGAACGTTTCGCGCGCGATCCGCGACGAAGAGCGGCGGGTCACATTGCTGGAAATTCTGCACGACAACGCCAGCGACGGCCCGGTCGGCATGATCCTGCGGTCGCTGTCCGAGGCCGGCGACGACGCCGATATTGCCGCCGACATTCGCCAGATGGCCGCGCTGGCGGCCGGGGTCGCCCAAGACGCGGACGGCGCGCCCGAACGGCTGGTCGAGGGCCCCGACCCCCATGCCGTGGCGTGGACCGACTGGGGCTTTGCCGATCAGATCGACGATGGCGCCGGCAGTTTCGAACGCCACGGCGTCGACGACAGGATCGCGGCGCTCGCCACGCCACGCTTTGACATGCCCGGCGGCGGCTATGCCTTT
This sequence comes from uncultured Rhodobacterales bacterium, assembly GCA_964472855.1. GTDB lineage: Bacteria > Pseudomonadota > Alphaproteobacteria > Rhodobacterales > Rhodobacteraceae > Tranquillimonas. The sequence continues at coordinate 9,751 of CAYYMJ010000079.1, forward strand.
GTCGAACCCACGCAGGCGCTGGTCGCCGTCGACGTGAACACCGGCGCCGACATGTCACTTGCCGCCGGGCTGAAGGCCAACCTTGCGCTGGCCCGGGCCCTGCCCGTGCAGCTGCGCCTGCGCGGCCTTGGCGGGCAGATCGTCATCGACCCGGCCCCAATGCCCCGCAAGGACCGGCGCACGTTCGAACAGGCGCTGGGCCGCGCATTCCGGCCCGACCCGGTGGACACGGTCCTTGCCGGCTGGACCCCGCTGGGCCTGTTCGAGCTGCAGCGCCGCCGCGACCGCCTGCCCCTGTCGGCGTGCCTGACATGAGCTGCCCGATCTGCGCCCGCCCGTCCGACCGCCGCTATCGCCCCTTCTGCTCGGGCCGCTGCGCCGACGTCGATCTGGCCCACTGGCTGCGCGGCGACTATGCCGTGCCGGCCATCGACGACGCACCCGACGGCGAAGCTGTGCCGGCCCCGGCCCCGGATGGCAAATATTCTGCCTGAAGCTCTGGACTTGCCGGCCCGAACCCGTCTAAAACGCCGCGACCCAAGGGGGGCCAGCCCCCCATCCCGTGCCCGGGTAGCTCAGGGGTAGAGCAGTGGATTGAAAATCCTCGTGTCGGTGGTTCGATTCCGCCCCCGGGCACCATT
>CAYYMJ010000080.1:0-10388 GCA_964472855.1 uncultured Rhodobacterales bacterium
CGGTGCGGCCCATGGCCCAGCCCGGGCCCCAGACGCGGGCGTATCTGGCTCAGCGTTGCCCCCGGCGCCAACAGGCGGTTCAGGGCACCGCCGCCAGCAGGGCGGCGATTTCGTCGCGGCTCCCGGCGGTGGCAAAGACGTAACGGTCGGGCCGCAGCAGGGCGGCCACGGCGCCGCGGTCACGCATCCAGGCGCGGGTAATCGCATCGGGTCCGGCCTCGACCGCCACCCTGGCCGACCCGATGTCGGGCGCATCACCGTCTACCACCAGCGCCCAACCCGGCCCCAGCCGGTCGTCGCGCAGCGGCTGCCCGGTAATGCACGGCTGGGGAAACATCTCGCCCCGGTGCGGCCCATGGCCCAGCCCGGGCCCCAGACGCGGGCGTATCTGGCTCAGCGCCTGCGGACCGCCATCGGCAACCGACACGTTGGGATTGTCGATCGCGGCGGCAGTTTCGTTGATCAGTCGGCCCATCTGCATGGTCAGTTCGATATAGGCGCGCACATGCGGCAGGCGCTCGGTCTGGTAACTGTCCAGCAACGCGCCGCCGGCCCCGGCGCAAACCGCGGCCAGCTTCCAGCCCAGGTTGGCGGCGTCGCGCAGCCCCGCGCACATGCCCTGGCCCATGAAAGGCGGGGTCTGGTGCGCGGCGTCCCCGGCCAGAAACACCCGGCCCCGGCGCCACTGGCGCGTGATCGTCGAATGAAATGTGTAAACCGCCGTGCGCTCCAGCCGGGCATCGGCCGGGGTGATCCAGCGGGCGACCATGGGCCAGACAGCCTCGGGCGTGCCGATGGTCGCGGGGTCGTCGCCCGGGTTCAGCCGAAACTCCCAACGCTTGCGCCCGGCCCCCACGAACACCTTGCTGCCGGCGCGTTCGCCGCCGCAATACTGATAGGTGTTGCGATCGGGGTCGGCCTCGGGCCGGTGGTTGACGAAATCGGCGATCAGCCAGGGTTCGTGAAAGCCCAGATCCTCGATCCCGGCCCCGATCAACCGCCGCACGGTCGACCGGCCGCCATCGCATCCCACGACAAATCGGGCCCTCAGGTCGCGCTGGCCACCGGGCGTCGCAAAGCTGGCGGTTGCCCCAGCGTCATCCTGCGTCAGCGCCTGCAGATCATGCTGCCACAGGATGCTGACACCGCCACAGCGGCTTGCCGCGCCACGCAGCACATCCTCCAGCTCGGGCTGGTGAAACCGCCGGTTGACCTGCCAGCCCAGGATCGACGGCTCCAGCGGCCGCTCCCACCGCACCAGCACCCGCTCGTCCGCGTCCAGAAAGATGGCGCCGGTGCCGGGCTCGGTGATCGCAGTCATCTCGCCGGCCAGCCCCAGCCCTTGGAAAAGCCGCATGATCTCGTCGTCGAAAACCACGGCCCGGGGCAGGTGATAGCCCGCCTCGGCCCGGTCCACCGCCAGAACCCGCAGCCCGGCCTGCCCCAGAATCGTGGCCAGGCAGCTGCCCACCGGCCCAAGCCCGACGATCAGAACATCCGCATCCATGGCGTCAATGGGCCTTGCCGGCCCGAGACTGTCAAGCGACGTCGGATTTCTGTTGATTTCCCCCCGCCGACACCCAGTCTGAGCCCAGATAGCCGGAGACCCCGCCATGCCCACCCCCCCGTTTCGCGCCGACCATGTCGGTTCACTCCTGCGCCCCGCCAGCGTCGCCCGGGCGCGCAAGGCCCATTTCCAGGACCATGCCCTGCCGGCCGAAGGCCTGGCCGCCGTCGAAGACACCGCCATCCGCGACCTGATCGCCATGCAGGAAAGCGTCGGCCTCGCGGCGGTCACCGACGGCGAACAGCGCCGGTCGTTCTGGCATTACGACTTCATGGGCGCGCTCGACGGGTTCGACCTGGTCGAGCGCGCCGAAGGCGTGCAGTTCGCCGGGGTCAAGCTGCGGCCGATCTTCCCCACCATCACCGGCAAGCTCGGCTTTCCCGCCGACCACCCCATGCTCGACCATTTCAAATTCGTCGCCGCCAACACCAGCGTGGTGCCGAAAATCTCGATCCCCGGCCCCAGCTGCTGTCACTTCCGCACCGCGCCCGCCGACATCGCCCCGCCCGACTATGGCGACCCCGACGCGCTGTTTGCCGACATCGCGGCCACCTACCGCGACGCGGTCCATGCCTTCTACGATGCCGGATGCCGCTATCTGCAGATGGACGACATCTTCTTCGCCTACCTGTGCGACCCCAAGCACCGGGCCGCGAAACAGGCGGAAGGGCAGGACCCCGACCACCTGATCGACCGCTACGCCTGGATGATGCACCAGGCGATCAGGGACCGCCCCGACGACATGGTGATCGCCATGCACATGTGCCGGGGCAACTTCCGCTCGACCCACGCCGCCGACGGCGCCTATGACCCGGCCGCCGACGCGGTGTTCAACAAGACCGGCGTCGACATCTTCTTCATGGAATACGACAGCGAACGCGCCGGCGGCCTGCAACCGCTGGGCCTGCTGCCCCGTGGCAAGCAACGGGTGATGCCGGGGTTCATCACCACCAAGACCGGCACGCTCGAAGACCCCGACTGGCTCAAACGCCAGATCGACGCGGCGTCGAAATACGCCGACATCGACCAGCTTGGCATTGCGCCACAATGCGGCTTTGCCTCGACCGAGGAAGGCAACGACATCACCGCCGACGACCAGCGCCGCAAGCTCGAGCTTGTCGTCAGGACGGCCGAATCCATCTGGGGCGGGGTCACGGCCTGACCGCCCCATCGCCTGACCGCCCCATCGCCTTGGCGCAAATATCCCGGGGGTGAAGGCGCGGTCACGCGCCTGAGGGGGCCGCGCCCCCTTGGCCCCGCCGTCACAAAAGGGTTCGGACCCAGTCGATGAACGGCTCGGCCAGCGGATGACGCGGGCCCACCGGCATGGCGGCGATGTAGCTGACCTCGGGCTTGTGCGGCAAGGCGACCTCGACAATGCCGCCGGCCCTGATTTCCGCGCGCGCGATCTTTTCGTTGAAGATCGTGACACCGATCCCCTGGCGCACCGCCTCCAGCAACAGGTTCGCACTGCCAATCGGAACGCGCTGCAGGTCATCGACGTCAAGACCACAAGACCGCATCAGTTCGATCTTGGTTTCCATCCCCTCGTGCCACAGCCAGGGCAGGTGCTGCACCCCGACCTCGCCGCTGCCCGCAACGGCGGTCGCGGCAATCGCGATCAAGGGCGAGGCGGCAACGAGGATCTGATCGGTCCCCTGCCATTCCGGCGCCGACCCCTTCAGGACCGCCCGGATCCCAAGATCGAAGCGGTCCGCGATGATATCAACCGTTTCCCGGCTCGGCAGCAGCGAAATCTCGGCGCCCGGATGCGCCCGCCAGAATTCCGACAGATGCGGCATCAGGATGCGTTCCGACAAGAACGGTGTCGTTGTCACCCGCAAACCGCGCGCCGCGTTGTCGTCGCGGACATCGGCCAGCCCCCGGGCCACCGTCTCGAACCCCTCGGCCAGCGATCTGGCCAGCCGCCGTCCCATGTCGGTCAGCCCCACGCTGCGCCCTTCACGCACCACCAGCGACAGGCCCAGCTCGGCCTCCAGCCCCCGCACCTGCTGGGCAATGGCGGCCTGTGTGACATTCAGCGCCCGCGCCGCGCCGGCAAAACCTCTGTGCCGGGCGGTGGCATCAAACGCGCGCAGCGACGTCAGCGAGGGCAGTCTCCGCCAGTCGAGTGACATGATAGCTCACCTATCGTTCAGGAATTATTCCTGACTAACAGATATCGGGCGGCCGGGCTATCGTGTATCGTGAAATCACAACGCCGAGGTCACGATGCTGCTGAATTCAAGCCAAATTGATGGGCGAGAGCCCGACGCACCGATGCCGCAACATGATGCCCCCCTCACGGCCAGGGGCAAGCCAGATCACGAAAACGATAGGACAGCCTATCGTTTCCAATCCTGCGCCACGCGGTCCGACATCCCGTTCGAGACCGCCAATGCCCTGCTGACTGCGCATGGCGAACTGATGATGGGCCGGCTGGTCGGTGCCGGTGGCCCAAGGGTCGACCACATGCTGCATATCCGGGGCTTTTGGGACCACCTTGACGAATTCCTGCCACCGAACGGGCGATTCTATCTTGTCTGGAACCAGCATGATCAGCTTGTCGCCACGGGTGTGCTGCGGAAAGTGTCCGATGACATCGGCGAGCTGAAGCATCTGCATGTGCGCCCCGCCGCCCGGCGCAGCGGGCTGGGGCGGGCGCTGGTGCAACGCCGCATCGACGACGCCCGGAAAATGGGGCTGAGCACAGTGCTCGCGGATACCTTCGCGGCCAACACCGAAATGCCGGCCCTTTATGACCGGCTGGGGTTTTCGCGGGTCGGACCGCTGGCGGCCAGCGGTGCCTTGGCGATTTCACCGGAACTGGTGGATCACATGCTGTTCTTTCGCCTCGATCTGGCGCCATAGCCGCACCCGCGCCACGGGCGCCTTTCCGGTTAGCCTCCGATCAACACCCTCATCTTGGCGAAAATATCCCGGGGGTGAAGGCGCGCCCGCGCGCCTGAGGGGGCAGCGCCCCCTTGCCGCCCGTGACGCCGCCAGGCGTCGCAATCCCGCAACGCCAAACGAATTGGGGCGCCCCCGAAGGGACGCCCCAAAACCTGCGCCAGGGCTGGCCTGGTGGATCGAATCTGACGTTTCGAGCCACCAGTATTTTCACCGGGCTTCACCTAATCAAAACATTTGAATGGTTCATGATCAAAGCCTGCACCCGAGGGTGGGATTCAAATGTTTCGGTCGATTCCCTAGCAGCTGTAATACATCTTGAATTCAACCGGGTGCGGCATGTGCTCGAAAGCATAGATCTCTTCCCACTTGAGATCCATGTAGCCTTCGATCTGGTCGCGGGTGAACACGTCGCCGGCCAGCAGAAAGTCCATGTCGGCCTCCAGCGCCCCCAGCGCCTCGCGCAGCGACGCACAGACGGTGGGGATACCCGCCAGTTCCTCGGCCGGCAGGTCATACAGGTCCTTGTCCATGGCCTCGCCGGGATGGATCTTGTTGTTGATCCCGTCCAGCCCGGCCATCAGCAGCGCGGCAAAGCACAGATAGGGGTTGGCCGACGGATCGGGGAAACGCGCCTCGACACGCTTGGCCTTGGGGCTTTCCGTCCACGGAATGCGCACACAACCCGACCGGTTGCGGGCCGAATAGGCGCGCAGCACCGGGGCCTCAAAGCCCGGGATCAGGCGCTTGTAGCTGTTGGTTGCCGGGTTGGTGAAGGCATTCAGCGCCTTGGCATGCTTCAGGATGCCGCCGATGAAAAACAGCGCCTCGTCTGAAAGATCGGCATATTTGTCGCCCGCGAACAGGGGCTTGCCGTCCTTCCAGATCGACATGTTCACATGCATGCCAGTGCCGTTATCACCGGCGATCGGCTTGGGCATGAAGGTTGCCGACTTGCCATAGGCATGGGCGACATTGTGGATGACATACTTGTATTTCTGCAACTCGTCCGCCTGCTTGGTCAGCGACCCGAAGATCAGCCCCAGTTCATGCTGGCACGACGCGACCTCGTGGTGATGCTTGTCCACCTTCATGCCGATCCGCTTCATCGTCGACAGCATTTCCGAGCGGATGTCCTGCCCGTCATCGACCGGCGGCACCGGGAAATACCCGCCCTTGACGCCGGGGCGGTGGCCCATGTTGCCCATCTCATAATCGGTGTCTGTGTTCCACGACGCGTCCAGCGCGTCGATTTCGTAGGACACCTTGTTCATCTCGGTCGAATACCGGACGTTGTCGAACAGGAAGAATTCGGCTTCGGGGCCGAAAAAGGACGTGTCGCCGATGCCGGACGACTTGAGATAGGCCTCGGCCTTTTCGGCGGTGCCGCGCGGGTCGCGCTCGTAATGCTCGCCGGTGTCGGGCTCGACCACCGAACAATGCACCGCCATGGTCTTTTCGGCATAGAAGGGGTCGATATAGGCCGAGCTGGTGTCGGGCATCAGTTTCATGTCGGACTGGTCGATCGATTTCCAGCCGGCGATCGACGAACCGTCGAACATGAAGCCTTCGTCGAGGAAATCCTCGTCGACCTGATCGCTCATCACCGTGACATGCTGCAGCTTGCCGCGCGGATCGGTAAAGCGGATGTCGACATACTCGACCGCCTCGTCCCGGATCGTTTTCAGCATTTCGGATTTGCTCATCTCGGGCAGTTCCCTTTTCAGATTGTCGTTCGTTCGTAAGTTGTTACAGGGCGTCGGTGCCGGATTCGCCGGTGCGGATGCGAATGGCCTGTTCCACCGGCGTGACGAAAATCTTGCCGTCGCCGATCTTGTCGGTCTTGGCGGCGGCGGTGATGGCCTCGATGGCGGCGTCGACCTGATCGGCGGCCAGCACGACCTCGATCTTCACCTTGGGCAGGAAGTCGACCACATATTCGGCGCCGCGATACAGTTCGGTATGACCCTTCTGGCGCCCGAACCCCTTGACCTCCAGAACGCTCAGGCCCTGAACGCCGATGTCCTGCAGAGCTTCCTTGACCTCGTCCAGCTTGAAGGGCTTGATAATGGCCTCGACCTTTTTCATGCGTCGTCACTCCCGTTACGATATTGTCGGGGGTTGAGACCACGCGGCGCCGGGGCCCACAATCGACCGCCGCCAGCCGGCCGGCTGGCGCGGCGCGAATTCGGCCTCGTTGCGCAGCATCTGTGCAGATTGCCCACTTTTCGGGCAGAATTGAATCGGGGCGATCCCATGGCCGACCTTCTGACCGCCAGCCAGATGCGCGCCGCCGAAGCCGCCGCCATGGCATCGGGCCGCGTTACCGGCCACGACCTGATGGAACGCGCCGGCCACGGCGTCGTGACGGCGCTGCTTGGCACATGGCCCGACCTCGGGCCCAGCCCCCACAACGCGCTTGTCCTCTGCGGTCCCGGCAACAACGGCGGCGACGGCTTCGTGGTGGCCCGCCTTCTGAGGGCGCGGGGCTGGGGCGTGTCCGTGGCGCTTCTGGGCGATCCGGACCAGCTGCCGCCCGACGCGAAGGCAAATCACGACCGCTGGCGGCACTTGGGGCCTGTCGTCGAACTCGGGCAGGCCGGCGGCGGCGCCCGCCCGCCCGACCTGCTGATCGACGCAGTTTTCGGCACCGGGCTGACCCGCCCGCTCGCCGCGCAGGTCGTCGACCGGGCGCGCACCTGGGCCGGGCGCGCACGGACCGTCGCGGTTGACCTTCCGTCAGGCATCTGCAGCGACAGCGGCCGGGCCCTGGGCGGGCAGGCGGTGCGCGCCGATCTGACGGTGACCTTCCACCGACCGAAAGCCGGACACTATCTCGATGCGGGGCCCGACCATTGCGGCAGGCTTGCCGTCGTTGACATCGGGCTCGCCGGCCCGGCGCCCGGCGCGGCGCGCCTTGTTGCGGGCGCGCAGGACATCGACAAGGCGGGGCAAGGCGGCCCCGAGACCCATAAATACAGCCATGGCCACGCGTTGGTCCTGTCCGGCGGACCCGGCCAGACCGGCGCCGCCCGCCTGGCCGCGGGCGCGGCGCTCAGGATCGGGGCGGGTCTTGTGACGATCGGCACGCCACCGCAAGCCGACCTCGAGGTGGCCTGCCAGATCACCGAGATCATGCAGGCCCCCATCCCCGACGCGTCGGCCCTGGTCACGCGCCTGTCCGACCAGCGCATCACGGCGCTGTGCCTCGGTCCGGGGCTTGGCCTCGACGCGCGCGCGGCCGCGCTGGTCGCGGCGGCCCTTGACGCGGCCCGCCCCACGGTGCTCGACGCCGATGCCCTGACGCTGGTCGCCCGTGACGCCGATCTTGCCGCCCGCCTGCACGCGCATTGTGTCCTGACCCCGCATGCCGGCGAGTTCCGCCGCCTGTTTCCGGAAATCGCGGCAAAGCTCGCCGCGCCGGCCAGTCGTGGACCGGCCCTGGGCAAGCTCGATGCCACCCGCACCGCTGCAGCCGAAGCCAGATGCACGGTGCTGTTCAAGGGGCCGGCCACAGTCATCGCGTCACCCGCCGGCCCGGCCGCTGTCAACGCCAGCCTCTACGACCGCGCCGCTCCCTGGCTGGCCACCGCCGGTTCGGGCGATGTGCTGGCCGGCTTCATCGCCGGCCTCCTGGCGCGCGGGTTGCCGCCGGCGCGGGCCGCCACGCAGGCCGCCTGGCTGCACACCGAATGTGCGCTCAGCTTCGGCCCCGGCCTGATCGCTACAGACATCGCGGCAACGCTGCCCGCGGTCCTGCGAACACGGATGGCCCCGCGCGACCAGATTGCGCGCCTGCCGGCGCAGGCCTTTCAGACATAATCTCGGCGCGACGCCGATCTTCCGGCGCCCGCGCCCCTGGCGTGGGGCGAGTTTGGATATTTTTTCCAAGGCGATGGATCATCTTGGCCGAAATATCCCCGCCGGAGGCACCGCGTGGCCCACAGGGCCACGCAACCAATGGCGTGCGCCAAAGGCGCGCTTTGCTCACGCGGTGGTGAGACGGGCCAGCGCGTCGACCTTGGCGCGCGCGGCGCCGCTGTCGATGCTTTCGCGGGCGATTTCGGTACCCGTGCGCAGGTCGCCGGCCCGGTCCGCGATCATCAGCGCGGCGGCGGAATTCAGCAAGACCGCGTCGCGGTAGGCGCCCGGTGCGCCGTCAAGCAAGGCGCGGAAGGCGGCGGCGTTTTCGACCGGTGAGCCGCCAAGGATGTCCCTGAAGGGATGCGTGGGCAGGCCCGCGTCCTCGGGGTGAACTTCGCGCCCGGATACGCTGCCGTTTTCCAGCACCGCGACCTGAGTTTTGCCGGCGATCGACAATTCGTCGGTGCCGTCGTCGCCATGCACCAGCCAGGCCTTTTCGCTGCCCAGTTGCAGCAGGGTTTCGGCCATCGGGAAGATCAGGTCGATGGCGAAGGCGCCGGTCAGTTGCCGCTTGGCGCCGGCCGGGTTGGTCAGGGGGCCAAGGATGTTGAATATGGTCTTGCAGCCCAGTTCCTGGCGCACCGGCATCACGTGCCGGGTCGCCGGGTGGTGCATGGGCGCCATCATGAAACAGATGCCTTCTTCGTCCATCGCCCGCTGGGCCACCTCGGCCGCGACCATGACTTCGATACCCATTTGCCCCAACAGGTCGGCGGCGCCGGATTTCGAGCTGAGGTTGCGGTTGCCATGCTTGGCCACCGGTACGCCGGCGCCGGCCACGACAAAGGCGGTCGCGGTCGAGATATTGAGCGTTCCCATGCCATCGCCGCCAGTGCCGACGATATCCATGGCGTCGGCGGGCGCGCTGACGGGGGTGCATTTGCGGCGCATGACGGCCGCGGCGGCGGCATATTCCGACACGGCCTCGCCGCGGGCCCGCAGCGCCATCAACAGCCCGCCCATCTGGGCCGGCGTGGCGGCGCCGTCGAACATTTCCTGGAAGGCGGCCTCGGCCTGCGCGCGGCTGAGCGGGCCCTCGGATGCGGCGAAGATCAGGGGTTTCATGGCGTCGCTCATGCCGGCACCAGCGCCTGGTCGAGGAAGTTCTTCAGCATCTTGTGTCCATGTTCCGAAGCGATGCTTTCGGGGTGAAACTGCACCCCGTGCACCGGCAGGTTGCGGTGGGAAAGCCCCATGATGGTGCCGTCTTCAAGCTCGGCCGTCACCTCCAGCGTGTCCGGCAGGCTGGTGCGATCGACGATCAGCGAGTGATAGCGCGTCGCCCGGAAGGGCGAGGGCAGGCCGGCGAACAACCCTGTCCCGCCGTGGCGGATGTCGGCGGTCTTGCCATGCACGATGTCGCCGGCGCGCACCACCTTGCCGCCAAAGGCCTGTCCAATGGCCTGGTGACCCAGGCACACGCCCATCAGCGGCACCCCGGCCTCGGCCGCGGCCAGTGTCAGCGGCAGGCAGATACCGGCCCGGTCGGGGTCGCACGGGCCCGGAGACAGCAAGATCGCATCCGGTCGCAGGGCCATTGCCGCCTGAACATCGATGGCGTCGTTGCGCCGGACGGCAATTTCCGCGCCAAGCTCGCCCAGGTAGTGCACGAGGTTATAGGTGAAACTGTCGTAGTTATCGATCAGCAGCAGCATCTCGGGTTCTGGCTCCATCCGCGCTAAAGTGCTCGAACCCGGTGTCGGGTCGGGCTATACATGACGACAGCAGGGGCAGAGGGTCAAGCAAATGCCCCGGGACATGAGGCACAGGGCAGGCGAGGGCCGGTAATCGTGATACGCGGATTGCTTTCAGGGCTGTTCTGGGGCGCGGCGGCGTCGGTGCTGGCGCTTGTCGTGGCCTCGGAACTTGCGGTCAGGCACCAGATTTCCCATGGGCCGGCGGCGGAAAACGTGTCGCTTCCGGGGGGCACGGCCTTTGACAGCCGCCGCGACGATGCGCCCCCCGTGGCGCCGGCGGCGCGCAGCGA
>CAYYMJ010000081.1:0-5495 GCA_964472855.1 uncultured Rhodobacterales bacterium
GATCGCCGCACCCCGGCCCGGTGATGCGCGCAGGCCAACTGGCGATGAGAACAAAAAGTGAATATACTCCGAATCTCCATGGTCGCCGAACTTTGCATAACCTCGAACTTCACCTTCCTGACCGGCGGGTCGCACCCGGAGGAATACCTCGACCGGGCCGCCTTCCAGGGCATCTCGGCCATTGCCATCGCTGATGACAATTCCGTGGCCGGGATCGTGCGCGCCCATACCCGCGCCCGCGCGGTGCGGCGCAGCGTGGAAAAGCGGCTCAAAGCCGACCAGAACCCCATCGGCCCGCCCATCGGCGACTTCCTGAAATCGCCGGTCGGCAGGGCATTGCATGGCAACGACCAAAAGACGCGCCCCGGCCATACCTCCGCGTCCGGTGGGCCCGACATCACCAACGCCCCGCGCCTGATGCCGGCGGCCCGCATCCTGACCGAAGACGGGCCGCCGGTGACCATGATCCCCCGTGATCGCGCCGCATGGGGGCGACTGTGCCGGCTGCTCACGCTGGGCCGGCGCCGGGCCGAAAAGGGCGAATGCCGGCTGGCCTTTCAGGACCTGATCGAATGGGGCGAGGGGTCAGAGCTGTTGCTGCACCCGCCCCAAGGCAAGATGACCCGGGAATGGAACCGCGCGGCGCTGCGGCTGGTGCGCCGCTTTCCCGAACAGGTCAGCCTGGTGATGGCGCCGCGCTATGACGGGCAGGACGTGGCCCGCCTTGAAAGGATCGCGGCCCTGGCCGACCGGCTGGGCGTGCCGGCGGTGGCCTCGGGCACACCGCTGATGCATCACGGGGCCCGCCGCAAGCTGACCGACGTGCTGACCGCCGTCCGCCTTGGCACCCCGGTCGACCGGCTGGGCCGGGCGGCGCTGGCCAATGCCGAACAGCGCCTGCGCAACCCGGCCGAGATGGCGCGCATCTTCGCGCGCTACCCGCAGGCGCTGGCCCGGACCGAAGACATCGCCGCCCGCTGCCCGTTCTCGCTGGACGAACTGCGCTATGAATACCCTACCGAGGTGGACGACGGCGAAACCGCCGCCCAGCGGCTCGAGCGGCTGGCCCACGACGGGCTGAAATGGCGCTATCCCGCGGGCGCGCCCGAGCATGTGCAAAAACTGCTGCGCCACGAACTGACCCTGATCGCCAAGCTGAATTACGAACCCTATTTCCTGACCGTCAACGACGTGGTGGCCTTTGCCCGGTCGCGCGGGATCCTGTGCCAGGGCCGGGGATCGGCCGCCAATTCGGTCGTGTGCTATTGCCTGGGCGTGACCAGCGTGTCGCCCGAGATCGGCACCATGGTGTTCGAACGCTTCGTGTCCGAGGCGCGCAACGAACCCCCCGACATCGACGTCGATTTCGAACACGAGCGCCGCGAAGAGGTGATCCAGCATATCTATGAACGCTATGGCCGGCACCGGGCCGGCCTGTGCGCCACGGTGGTGCATTACCGGGGCAAGCGCGCCATCCGCGAGGTGGGCAAGGCCATGGGGCTGACCGACGACACGCTGGCGGGCCTTGCCTCGCAGCTGTGGGGGTTCTTCGATGCCTCGGGGCTGGAAGCGCAGCGGCTGGCCGAAATCGGGCTGGACCTGAACGACCGCCGCCTTGCCCAGACCATGGAGCTGATCCGCGAAATTCAGGGCTTTCCCCGGCACCTGTCGCAGCATGTGGGCGGTTTCATCATCACCGAGGGCCGGCTGGACGAGCTGGTGCCGGTGGAAAACGCCACCATGGAGGACCGCACCGTCATCTGCTGGGACAAGGACGACATCGACACGCTGGGCATCCTCAAGGTCGATGTGCTGGCGCTGGGCATGCTCAGCTGCATCCGCAAGGCCTTTGACCTGATCGAGACCCATCACCGCGTTGATTACAACCTCGCCACGCTGCCCTGCGAGGACCCGGCGGTTTACGACATGCTGTGCCGCGCCGATTCGCTGGGGGTGTTCCAGGTCGAAAGCCGGGCGCAGATGAATTTCCTGCCCCGGATGAAGCCGCGCACCTTTTATGATCTGGTGATCGAGGTGGCGATCATCCGCCCCGGCCCGATCCAGGGCGACATGGTGCATCCCTACCTGCGGCGGCGCAACGGGGAAGAGCCGGTCAGCTTCCCGTCGGACGCGCTGGGCAAGGTGCTGGGCAAGACGCTGGGCGTGCCGCTGTTTCAGGAACAGGCGATGCAGATCGCCATTGTCGGGGCAGGGTTCACCCCCGAAGAGGCCGACCGCTTGCGCCGGTCGCTTGCCACCTTCAAGAAACACGGCTCGGTCAGCGAGTTCCGCCAGCGGTTCCTGGGGGGGATGAAGCGCAACGGCTATGAACAGGACTTTGCCGCGCGCTGTTTTTCCCAGATCGAGGGCTTCGGGTCATACGGCTTTCCCGAAAGTCACGCCGCCAGCTTTGCCCTGCTGGTCTATGCCTCGGCCTGGATGAAGCGGCACCATCCCGGCATCTTCGCCTGCGCGCTGCTGAATTCGCAGCCCATGGGCTTTTACGCCCCGGCCCAGATCGTGCGCGACGCCCGCGAACACGGGGTGACGGTGCTGCCGGTGTGCATCAACGAAAGCTACTGGGATTGCACGATGGAACCCGATGGCAAGGGCGGGCTGGCCCTGCGGCTGGGGTTCCGGCAGATCAAGTCCATGCGCGAGGAAGAGGCCGCCTGGATCGCCGCCGCGCGTGGCAACGGCTATCAGGCGGTGTCAGACGTGTGGCGCCGGGCCGGGGTGGCGCCCCGCCACCTGCGCACCCTGGCCGAGGCCGATGCCTTCGCCAGCCTTGGCCTGTCGCGGCGCGATGCCATCTGGGAGGCCAAGGCGCTGGCCTCGGACACACCCCTGCCGCTGTTTTCCGGCGATCTCGATGGCGAGGGCATCGTCGAACCGGCCGCGCACCTGCCCCGGATGAGCGAGGGCGAAGAGGTGGTGGAAGACTATGTCTCGATGCGCCTGACCCTCAGGGCGCACCCGATGTCCTTTCTGCGCCCCCGGCTGACCCCGCCGGACGGGACCGCGCCGGAAAAGATCGCGCCGGAAAAGATCGCGCCACCCGGCGGCCCGACCTTCGAACGCGCGGCCCGCGGCCACCCCCGCAATGCCAACCCGATCGGCAAGCGGCCAGACGTGCCACAAAAGGTGACGGTGCACTAAGCGCACACGCCCCGCCTGCCCGTGGGATGGCGCAGCAACGGCGCGGATCATCGCCTGACCCGGTCAACCCCGAACGACGTTCCGCCCATGCCCAACAACGCCGCCCCCGCCCCAACAGGCGGGCGCCGCGCGGCGGGCCGACGCCCCCGATTCCGCGCGCGGGTGGTTCAAACCCGAACGGTGACGCGAGAAGGTGCGAGGGCAGTCAACGACGGCGGAACTGTCTTGGGCCACGCCGCCCCGCCTCACACGCAGCCCCCGCCCCACACGCCGCCCCCGCCCCAACAGGCAGGCGCTGCGCGGCGGGCCGACGCCCCCGATTCCGCGCACGGTTCAACCCCGACGGCTCAAAGCCCCGCGCAAAGCTCAACCGGCCAGTCCAGAAACTGCCGCCCCGGGGCGGCCAGCGGCCTCTCTCTGTAAATCCGCAAAAACAAGTTAAAACCGGCGAATACCGCCAGAATACCGGAGGTGATGTGATGCAGATGCCTGATAGTGACATGATGCAAGCCACCCGCAAATTCGCTACCGCTGGCCGCCCGCTGACCCGCCAGATCGGTCACGAACTGGCCCACAACACCGCGCGGGATGCCCGGAAATCGCCGCGCCCGCCACAAACACTCTGTTTGCGCACGTGGATCGGGCAACTGCGCAACTTGCTGGCCCCTCGCGCCACCCACGTCGCAATGGCGGTCTCCGGGACAGAGGCTTCCCCCCAGTGGGGACATGGCGTTCTACTTCTGTCCAAAAATATCCCAGCAAGGTCTCAGCGAAAACCAATATTGCCGGTTGATCGCAGGAAGGGGTTGGGCGAGGCGTGCACACGGATTTCAGTGCCCGGCCATTTCGTTGACCCCGGGCGTGTTGGCCACGCCGTCGCACACGCTCTCGTCGGGATCGAGGCGGTGATCGGCTGGTCTCTGATCGGGCTGCCTCGGCAGCAAGGGCGGAAAGGCAGGGGGCGGCCGGGCGCACCCTGTTGCCCCCGGGCCGTCTGGCTGGCCGCGGGGCGGGAGGGGCGCTGCCCCTCTGCGCTGGCGCGCATTCACCCCGGGATATTTCGGGACAGAAGTAGCCGCTAGCGGCGCTTGGCCTCGCTGCTCCAGCGGGGGCGGATCGTGGGGGCGCCAAAGAAATAGCCCTGGAGGCAGTCGATCCCCAACCGTTCGAGATAGCGGGCGTCATCGGCAGATTCGACGCTTTCGGCCACGGTCACCATGTCGAAATGCCGGCCAACCGACAGGATCGATTTCACCAACGCCTGATCGTCAGGACTGCTGGCGATGCCGCGAATGAACTCGCCGTCGATCTTCAGGATGTCGAAATACAGCCGGCGCAGGAAGCGCAGCGACGTATAGCCGGCGCCGAAATCATCGAGCGCGAAACTGACGCCGCGGGCCTGCATCTCGGACATGAAGACCTGCACGATGTCGGGCATCAGCATGGTCGAGGCTTCGGTGATTTCGAGGATCAGGCGCTCGCCAAGTTCGGGGTCGGTGCGCAGCGAGGCGTCGAGCATGCGCTGCCAGTCCGGGTAGCCGATGGACCTGGCCGACATGTTGACCGACACCCGCAGCTTTGGGTGGCGGCGCAGGCTGTCCAGGCCATAGCCCAGCGACAGACAGTCGATGCGGCGCCCCAGTTCCTGGGTCTCCACGGTGCCGATGAAGTCACGGGCCGGAATGATACGGCCGTTCTCGTCGAGGATGCGGATCAGCCCTTCGAAGAACACCGGGTTGTCGGGCTGCCCGGCGGGCACGACGGGCTGGTAGGCCAGCAGGACGTTCTTGTCGCGCACCGCCTGTTCGACCATCCGCACGACATCGCGGTCGCGGCTGCCCACGGCGAATGACAGGGGGCTGTCGCTGCCCGGTTCGGGCGGCAGGGCGGTTCCTGGGGTTGCGGGCGGCATCGGACACTCCATCGGTTGTTGGCCAAACTGTGTCAGATGCGCTCTAAGAGTTTGTGAATCGGTGGCGGATTGGTTGGCAGAGGGGCCTTGCGATGGCGGAAAGATGCGGTTGGGCCGGGGGTGACCCCGACTATATTGCCTATCACGACAGCGAATGGGGTGTGCCCGAGCGCGATGGCCGCGCGCTGTGGGAAAAGCTGATCCTCGACGGGTTTCAGGCCGGGCTGAGCTGGATCACCATCCTGCGAAAACGCGAGAATTTCCGGGCCGCCTTTCAGGGATTTGACCCGCAGGTCATTGCTGGTTGGAGCGAAGACGATGTGACCCGCTTGCTGGGCGATGCGGGCATCGTGCGCCACCGCGGCAAGATCGAGGCGACCATCGGCAATGCCCGGGCCTGTCTGGACATGGGCGGCGCCGACGC
>CAYYMJ010000081.1:5595-10223 GCA_964472855.1 uncultured Rhodobacterales bacterium
TAGCCTGCCGGCCGGCAGCGTTTGGCGTTTGACTTGATCCAACGGGCATCGCCCGGCGGGCGCTGAAGGGCAGAATTTCAGGCAGCGACGGATAATTCAGTTTCAACGCAAATCGGTTTACACCCCGACCTGCAGCACGATCTTGCCCACGTGGTCGGCGCTTTCCAGCCGCGCATGCGCCGCCGCTGCGTCCGCCAACGCGAAACTGCTGTCCATGACCGGGGCAAACCGCCCGTTGGCCAGCAGTGGCCACACCTGTGCCAGCAGCGCGTCACGGATGCGGGCCTTGGCAAGGTCCGATCGCGGCCGCAGGGTCGATCCGGTGACCGTCAGCCGCCGCACCATGATTTCGGCGAAATTGACCTCGGCCGTCGGACCTTGCAGAAAGGCGATCTGAACCAGCCGCCCGTCGTCGGCCAATGCCTTGAGATTGCGCGCAATATAACTGCCGCCCACCATGTCGAGTATCAGGTCGGCGCGCCCGGCCGCGTGCAGCACGGCAACGAAGTCTTCGTCGCGATAATTGATGGCCCGCTCGGCCCCCAGACCCGCGCAAACCCGGCATTTCTCGTCCGAACCGGCGGTCGCAAAGACGCGGGCGCCGAACAGATGTGCCAACTGGATCGCGGTTGTGCCGATGCCCGATGACCCGCCATGCACCAGAAACCGCTCGCCCGCTTGCAGGCCACCGCGGTCAAACACGTTGGTCCAGACGGTAAAGCAGGTTTCCGGCAGGCAGGCGGCCTGTCTGAGACCAAGCCCCGTGGGCACCGGCAGGCAATGCGCTGCCGCCGTCGCGACATATTCGGCATAGCCGCCGCCCGGTGTCAGGGCGCAAACCGGGTCGCCAACCGCCAGGCCCGACACGCCGGCGCCGATGTCCGCGACCGTGCCGGCAACCTCCAGCCCGGGCAGGTCCGACGCGCCGGGCGGCGGGTTATAGCTTCCGGCCCGCTGCAGGGCGTCGGGGCGGTTGACGCCGGCCCAGGCCACGCGGATCACCACCTGTCCATGCCCGGCCTGCGGCACCGGGCGCGTGACCTGCTGCAACACCTCGGGCCCGCCGGGGCGGGAAATCTCGACGGCGCGCATCCGGGGCGGAAGATGGCTCATCGCTCGCCCCCCGGCGTCTTTGGCGCAACCGGCCAGTGGCCGGGAAACCGCCCGCGATGCCCGGATGCCGGCGCCGTCAGACCAGCCAACAGACGCCCGCCCATGGCGGTCAGCCGGCCCAACGCCTTGTTGTCGCCGACCCGCGCCTTGACCTTTTCGAACTGCATCACATTGTCGATGCGCCGGTCGAGGAAAGCCCAGGTCGCCGCATCATCGCCGCTCGTATCCCCCAGCCAGAACAGAACCGTGGACCCGAACACGCCAGACAGGGATGCCCGCTTGGTATACCAGTTATGGTCGCGGCTGGTGTCGCCCAGCGCGCCCCAGATCGCGTCGGCGGTGCCCCAGGTCGCCGCAACCCCGCGCGGGGCATGGGATGGCAGGGCAAACAGGGTCATGCCGCGGCGCACGATCTCGCGGTCGCCCGCCAGCCCGATGCGCAGCTTCACCGCATGGGCGATGCGGTCCCGAAATCGCAAACCCGTCAGGTCCGCCGCCCGCAATTGCTGCACCATCTGCGCGTCGCCCCGCCTGTGCAAGGCAACGGCCATGTCCACGGCACCGCCGGGAAAGACCGCGCGCCCGATCCCGGGTGTCACGTCACACGCGGCCAGCGCGGTACGAAACGTCGTGTCGCTCCAGCCGTCGAAGGGCACCTGCGGCAGCGCCGCGTCCAGAATGCGATCGCGCAGGTCGGCGCCGGTGGGGGTGATTTCAGTCATGGTGATCCCATCCTCTGACCGGTGGACATGTTATCAGTTGTTTGCTAACAGGCCACCTCCTGCAACGATACCGAAAACCCAAACCTAGAAAGGTGGTGACAACCACATGCAGGTCAGCGTTCGCGACAACAATGTCGATCAGGCCCTCCGGGCCCTGAAAAAGAAGCTGCAGCGTGAGGGCGTCTTCCGCGAGATGAAGCTTCGGCAACATTTCGAGAAGCCCTCCGAAAAGAAAGCGCGCGAAAGGGCCGAGGCAATCCGCCGCGCCCGAAAACTCGCACGCAAGAAAGCGCAGCGCGAAGGGCTTCTCTGAAGCTCAGGCGATGCACCGGGCGGGGTTTCCCGCCCGCCAGACGGCCCCCGGCGGTAACCCGTGCGGGGGTTTGTCATGTCCGGGGGGGCGGCGCATGCCTCCCCATCATCTTGGCGAAAATATCCTCGGGGGTCCGGGGGCGATGCCCCCGGGCGGCCTAAACCGGCACCGCGGTGGTCTGGCGAACCGTGCGCAGCGAAAAGGATGACTGCATCTGCGCCACCCCCGGCAGCCGCGCCAGGTATCGCCGATGCAACCGGGCAAAGTCTTCGGCGTCGCGCACGACCACCTTCAGCAGGTAATCCGCGGTGCCGGCCATCAGGTGGCACTCCAGCACGTTCGGCAGCCGCGACACTTCCCGCTCGAAGGCATCCAGCAGTTCGACCGCCTGCCCGGACAGGGTAATCTCGATGAACACCGTGGTCAGACAGCCCATCATCCGCCGGTCCAGCAGCGCGACATAACCGTCGATATAGCGTTCGCGCTCAAGCCGCTGAACCCGCCTGTGGCAGGCCGAGGCCGACAGGTTGATGCGCTCGGCCAGGTCGGCGTTCGACATGCGACCGTCTCTCTGCAGCACATCCAGTATTCGACGATCCGTCGCGTCTATTCCGATTTCCGGCAACCTTGTGCACTCCAATCCAGATTTCGCGCAAACATATGCCAATATTTGCGCTAACAACACAAATATTTGCGAACGAATTTCACAGCGAAAGGCCCATATTGGCGCCCAGTCACATGCAAGGAGGTTGCCATGCAAATCGGTTGCCCGAGGGAAATCAAGCCCCAGGAATTTCGCGTCGGGATGACGCCCAACGCCGCGCACGAGGCCGTGCTGCACGGCCATGACGTGCTGATCGAAACCGGGGCCGGCGACGGCTCGGGCTTTGCCGACGCCGACTATGTGGCCGCCGGGGCCACCATCGCGGCCACGGCTGGCGATATCTTCGCCAGCGCCGACATGATCGTGAAGGTGAAAGAGCCGCAGGCGATCGAACGCAAGATGCTGCGCGAAGGCCAGGTGCTGTTCACCTATCTCCATCTCGCCCCCGATCCTGACCAAACCCGCGACCTGCTGGCCTCGGGCTGCACCGCCATCGCCTACGAGACCGTGACCGACGCCGCCGGCGGCTTGCCGCTGCTGGCGCCGATGTCCGAAGTTGCCGGCCGGCTGGCCCCGCAAATGGGGGCATGGACCCTGCAAAAGGCCAATGGCGGCCGTGGCGTGCTGCTGGGCGGCGTTCCCGGCGTGGGTCCGGCGCGGGTCGCCGTGATCGGCGGCGGCGTCGTGGGAACCCATGCCGCCCGGGTCGCCGCCGGCATGGGCGCCGACGTTACCGTTCTGGACCGGTCGCTGCCGCGCATCCGCTATCTCGACGACACCTTCGGCGGACTGTTCCGCACCAGCTATGCCAGCGCCGGCAACACGGCCGAACTGGTGCAGGCCGCCGACATGGTGATCGGCGCGGTGCTGATCCCCGGCGCCGCGGCCCCCAAGCTGGTTTCACGGGCGCAGCTTAGCGACATGAAACCCGGCGCCGCCATCGTCGATGTCGCCATCGACCAGGGCGGTTGTTTCGAAACCTCGCACGCCACCACGCACAGCGACCCGGTCTATAATGTCGACGGCATCATGCATTACTGCGTCGCCAACATGCCCGGCGCCGTCGCCCGCACGTCGACCATCGCGCTGGGCAATGCCACGCTGCCCTTCCTGATCGCGCTGGCCGACAAGGGCTGGCGCCAGGCGTGCGACGACGATCCGCATCTCCTGAACGGGCTTAACGTCCACGCCGGCCAGCTGACCTATTACGCGGTCGGCAAGGCGCTGGGCATCGACGTGCTGTCGCCGGCACTGGCGATCAAGGCCTGACAGGGCGCAAGGCGTCGCCGCGGCAACCCCGCAGCGGCGCCGCAGCCTTGTCTGCGCTTCAGCGCGTCGCGGATCTGAAAAAGCAGGTCCCGCTCGGTCGGTTCCCCCCCCAGGGGCCTCGGGCCGGGACCCGGGCACTTCCCCCGGGCCTCGGCCACCACCCTGACCCGGTGGATGCCAATGACCTGCATGAACACCACCAAGGCAACGATCAGGAAATTCCTCACCCCATGACCAAGGCGCCACCCAGCCTTGCGCGTGCAATCTGGCCCCGCGGGCATCACCTGGCGCGGTGAAATCCATGACCCGTGGCAGCGTCGGGCGGTTCAGGGTCAACGCGATGCGGGTCAGTGAACCGCCTCGGGCAAACGCCGCCGCGCCCGCGCCCCGGCCAGCGAGGCACGAGGCCCGCCGCCGGCCAACGCCGGGAACAGGTTGGAAAAATCGATCCCACCCAAGGCCGGTCCGACAGTCGGGCCAATCAAGTCGCCGACCATCGCCTTGACGACGGCGTCGAACGCGGCGCCGATGCCGATGCCGATGCCGATGCCGATGCCGATGCCGATGCCGATGCCGATGCCGGTGGCCATGCCCATCACGCTGCCGC
>CAYYMJ010000082.1:0-4868 GCA_964472855.1 uncultured Rhodobacterales bacterium
CGACCGGGTGGATGGTGCCGAGCCTCATGGCCCTGGTGGATCGAATCTGACGTTTCCAGCCACCAGTATTTTCACCACGCATCAACTAATCGAAACATTTGAATGGTTCATGATCAAAGCCTCCGCCCGGCGGCGGGGTTCAAATGTTTCGGTCGATCAACTAGCGATCCTGGTTCAGTTCGTCGGCCGCCGGAATCTCGCGCTCGCGCCGGGCGATATAGTCGCGCAGGGCCTCGTCGCGGGCCGGGTCGAGCCGGGGTTCTTCGTAGTCGGCCAGCAATTTGCGCGCCCGGTCCAGCGCCCGCTGGGTGATCTCGACCGCGCCTTCGGCCACCCATTGTTCGATCGCGTTGTTGTCGAAAAGCTCGGGCATGAAAAAGGCGGTCTGGAAGTTCTCCTGGGTGTGCGGGTGGCCGAGATAGTGGCCTCCGGGGCCGATGTCGGCCACCGCGGCGAGGGCCTGGTCGAAATCGTCCCATTTCACGCCCTCGGCCATGCGATAGGCCATGGCGCATTGTTCGGCGTCGACCAAGAACTTGGCCACCGAACAGTGCATTCCGGCCTCGTTCCAGCCGGCCGAGTGCCAGATGTAATTGGCCCCCGAATGGATTACCGCCGCCAGCGTGGCCGCGCTTTCATAGCCGGCCTGGGCGTCGAAGGTCTTGGCGCCGCCCAGCGTGTTCGAGGTGCGCCACGGCACGTCATAGTGCCGGGCCATTTGCCCGATCATGAAATTCATCAGGCTGATCTCGGGCGTGCCGGCCATGGGGGCGCCCGACTTCATGCTGACCGTCGACAGGTAATGGCCATAGATGGCCGGACAGCCGCGCCGGATCAGCTGGGTATAGGCCAGGGCCGACAGCGCCTCGGCATTCAGTTGGGCCACGGTGGCGGGCACGCTGGCCGGCGTGTTGGCGCCGCCCAGCACGAAGGGGCTGCACAGGACCGGCTGGTTGCGGCGGCAAAAGGCGCGCATGGCGCCCAGCATGGTTTCGTCCCAGACCAGCGGGCTGTTGCCGTTGCAGTTGCCGGTGGTGACGGGATGGGTTTCCATGAATTCGGCGCCGAACAGGAGGGCGCACATCTCTATGACATCCTCGGCATTCTTCGGGCTTGTGGTCATGCCCATGAAGGTCTTGTCGGAATGCTTCATCGACGAATAGGTGATGCGCAGGTGCCGGTGGCTGATGGGGTGGTCCATGGGCTCGACAATATGGTGGGCGCTGGAATGCATCGCCGGGAGCATGTGGCTGAGCTTGTGGAACATCGCCAGATCGTCGAGCGTCGGGTAGCGGCGCTTGTCGTCGAGGTCGCGCAGGTAGGGTGCGCCGGTCATCGGCACGAAGATGGAATTGCGGCCGCCCAGGGCGACATTCTTGTTCGGGTCGCGGGCGTGATAGGTGAACTGCGCCGGAATGGTGGCGATCAGGTCGCGCACCAGTCCACGGTCGGGATAGACGATTTCGCCGACGATCCTGGCGCCGGCCCGGCGCCAGTCGTCCAGTGCGATGGGGTCGCGGAAATGGACACCGACGTTTTCGAGGATATGCATCGAGGCGGCGTCGATGCGGTCCACCGCGGCGCCGTCCATGACCTCGGTCAGCGGCAGGCGTCCTTCGAGGCCCGGCAGCATGTCAAAGCGCGGTGCGGTGCGCATCGCCCGGCGCGCGGCGCGGCCGCCGCGTCGGACCGGCAGAGAGCTGGTGTCGGTCACGCATGTCTCCTTCAGGTTCCGGCATGGCCAGCCGGGCCCGGGCGCGCTTGCAGGTTTGCGAAGCGCGTCGACCGATTGCGACACGCGGCGCGGAATTTGGCCGCCAATGTGGGGGTGTGGGTGCCGGTGGCCGGGGTTGAACATGTGGGGATCTGCCCGTTCGACCCGAAGCCCAGGGTGTAGCGCTGCCACGCCAGCCGGAGTTTCGACGGCCGCGAAACGCCCTTTGTCTGCACCACCGATGACAGGTGCGCGGCCGGGGCTGGCTCCAGCGATGCGTCGGGCAGGGCGGCGGGGCGACCATGTTGCCGCTGCGGGAAACGCTGGTGGCGCGGCTTGTCGGGCGCGAGGCGGATCGGATCGGGGCGTCTGGTGCGACCTGATGTTTCTTACCCCATTGACCGAGGCCGGCGCCGTCGCCTGACGGGCGCTGACGGAGGGCGGGCCTGCTGTGGTGGCGGATGCCGGGCGGGGTCAGCGACTGCGCGCCGGTGCACAGGACCAGGGGCGCCAGCGCGCCCTGGCTGGAGTTGGCGCGGCCGGCGCCGAACAGCGCGGGCAGAGGTCGGGTTGCGCGGGCATGTCTGGTGGATCGACCGAAACATTTGAATCCCGCCGCCGGGCGGTGGCTTTGATCATGAACCATTCAAATGTTTCGATTGGTTGATGCATAGTGAAAATACTGGTGGCGCGAAACGTCAGATTCGATCCACTAGGGCGCGGCCGGTTGCGGGGTGCGGGTCAGGTCGAGGAACACATCCTCGAGATGGGCCTCTTCGGTGGCGACGTCGCGGATGCGGATGTCGGCGGCGCGGACCATGTCGAGGATGTCGCCGGGCGCGTGGCGGCCACGCTGGTAGCCGAAGGCCAGCGCGCCGCCGGGCCGGGTTTCCATGTCGACGCCGTCGGGCAGGGGAAGCGGCGCGGTGGGCGCGGTTTCGGGCTGGATGACCAGCACCTTGCGGTCGATCCGCGACAGGAGCGTCGCGGTGTCATCTTGAACCACCAGTTCGCCATGGTTGAGGATGGCGATCTCGTCGCACATCTCTTCGGCCTCTTCGAGATAGTGGGTGGTCAGGATGATGGTCAGCCCTTCGGCATTCAGGCGGCGGACATTCTGCCACAGCATCTGGCGCAGCTCGATATCGACGCCGGCGGTGGGTTCGTCGAGCACCAGCACGCTGGGGCGGTGCACCAGCGCCTTGCCCAGCAACAGCCGCCGCCGCATGCCGCCCGACAGCGAGCGGGCGTAGGCGTTGGCCTTGTCCTGCAGTCCGATCAGGCGCAGCACTTCGTCGGTCTGGCGGCGCGTGCGGGGCACGCCGTAGAGCCCGGCCTGCACTTCGAGCGCCATGCGCGGGGTGAAATAGGGGTCGAGGTTCAGTTCCTGGGGCATCACGCCGATGGCGGCCCGCGACTGGCGCGGGTTCACGT
Source organism: uncultured Rhodobacterales bacterium (assembly GCA_964472855.1). Taxonomy (GTDB): domain Bacteria; phylum Pseudomonadota; class Alphaproteobacteria; order Rhodobacterales; family Rhodobacteraceae; genus Tranquillimonas. Next base: position 3,149 of record CAYYMJ010000082.1, read on the forward strand.
CCTGGTCGAAGCCCCAGATATTGACGGTGCCGGCGGTCTTGATCACCAGCCCGGCCAGGATGTTGATCAGCGTGGATTTGCCGGCGCCATTGGGGCCGAGCAGCCCGACAATGCGCCCGCGCGGGATGCTGAGGTTGATGCCTTTCAGGGCCTGTTTCGCGGGCTCGCCCGCGCGGCCGCGATAGGTCTTGCGGAGATCGGTGATTTCGATGGCTGCGTCGGTCATTCGCATGTTCCCGGTCTTGCCCGTGCCGGTCGGATCGCTATCATGCCCTGCGACCCGGGGCCAGATGCCCCATGATCAGTGAAGGCCCTTTGCCAGATGACCGATGCCCCCGCCGCCCCCGAAGTTGAAACCGTGACCTCTGCTCGCGTTGCCTGCGATGGCGGCGGCGGGGCGCTGGGCCATCCCCGCGTGTGGCTGCAGATCCCGGAAGATACCGGCTGGGTCGAATGCGGCTATTGCGACAAGCGCTTTGTGCTGGCCGAGGGCGCGGGCGGCCACGGCTGAGCCGCCGGGGCGGGCCTGACGGCCCGCGCTCGATTTGGTGGCGCCGCCTGCGGCGTCGCGTTGCCTCCGGCGGGGATATTTGCGCCAAGATGATCGGGCCCCTCCTTGCCTGACCCGGGCGGATGAACAGGGTCTGTGCGCCGGTGCGGCTTTGAATTGTCGGTGGCGCGGCCGATATCTGGCACAGCTTCAAACCGGAGATGTGCGATGTCCTTTCGTCCCGTTCTGTCCGCGACCAAGGCGCAGCCCACCATCGAGGGGGCGGGCGTGCATCTGCACCGGGCCTTCGGGTTCGGGGATACCGATGCCACCGACCCTTTCCTGCTGCTGGATCATTTCGGCAGCGACGATCCGGCCGCTTATGCCAAGGGCTTTCCGTGGCATCCCCATCGCGGGATCGAGACCATAACCTATGTGCTGGAGGGGGCGGTCGAGCATAAGGATTCGCTGGGAAATGCCGGGCTTTTGGGGCCGGGGTCGGTGCAGTGGATGACGGCGGGGTCGGGGATTGTCCACCAGGAGATGCCGATCGGCGACCGGGCGGGGCGCAATCAGGGGTTTCAGCTGTGGGCGAACCTGCCGGGGTCGTTGAAGATGACGGCGCCGCGCTATCAGGATATTGCCGGGGCCGATATTGCCACCGTGACCGATGACGACGGCACCGCGGTGCGGGTGATCACCGGGCAGTTCTGGGGGCAGCGCGGGCCGGTTGACGGGATTGCCGCCGATCCGCTGTATCTGGACGTGACGGTGCCGGCGGGGCTGCGCAAGCGGTTGCCGGTGGATACCTATGCCAGCACATTCGCCTATGTGTTTGCCGGGGCGGGGACGTTCCGCGATGGCTCGGCCCCGCTGGGGGTGCGGGTCGAAAAGGAGTTCGCGGGTCGCGAGTTGAACATTCGCGATCTGTCGGGTGCGCGCACGCTGGTGCGTTTCGGAACCGGCAACGAGATCACGGTTACTGCCGGTCCGCGGGGCATGCGCTTTTTGCTGGTGTCGGGGCAGCCGATCCGTGAACCGGTGGCCTGGCATGGCCCGATCGTGATGAACACGCGCGCGGAACTGGCCGAAGCCTTTGCCCAGTTGAACAACGGCACGTTCATTCAGCCGCCACACTGACGGGCGCAGCGGCCGGCCTGACGTTGCCGCGCGGTGGGGGAACAGCAGTGCGCCAGAAAGTCGGTGGTCGGGCGGCGCGGGCGCTGGATT
>CAYYMJ010000082.1:4968-9761 GCA_964472855.1 uncultured Rhodobacterales bacterium
GGGGGAACAGCAGTGCGCCAGAAAGTCGGTGGTCGGGCGGCGCGGGCGCTGGATTTCGGCGGCTTTGTCGGGCAAGCAAGGTGCGGGCACCGGGGGAGGGCAGCGCATGGCATTCGGCAAGGGACACCACCTGAGCCTGATCGACGGGTCGGCCTTTATCTTCCGGGCCTATCACGCGCTGCCGCCGCTGACGCGCAAGTCCGACGGTTTGCCCATCGGGGCCGTGTCGGGTTTCGTCAACATGCTGTGGAAGCTGATCGAGGACAACAAGGGCCCCGACGCGCCCACCCATGTGGCGGTGGTTTTCGACAAGGGCGCGCACACCTTTCGCAACGATCTTTACGACCTGTACAAGGCCAACCGCGAGGCCATGCCCGAGGATCTGCGCCCGCAGATGCCGCTGACACGCGACGCGACCCGGGCCTTCAATGTTGCCTGCCTCGAGGAAGAGGGGTTCGAGGCCGACGACATCATTGCCACCCTGGCGTGCAGGGCCCGCGATGCCGGCGGGCGGGTGACGATCGTGTCCTCGGACAAGGACATGATGCAGCTGGTGGGTGGCGGGGTCGAGATGTTCGACGCCATGAAGAACGCGCGCATCGGGGTCGAGCAGGTCGAGGCCAAGTTCGGTGTCGGGCCGGACCGGGTGATCGACGTGCAGGCGCTGGCCGGGGATTCGGTTGACAATATTCCCGGCGCCCCGGGGATCGGCATCAAGACGGCGGCGCTGCTGATCAACGCGTATGGCGATCTGGACGCGCTGTTGGAGCGTGCCGGAGAGATCAAGCAGCCCAAGCGGCGGCAGACACTGATCGACAATGCCGACCAGATCCGGCTGTCGAAAAAGCTGGTGACGCTGGATTGCGACATGCCGGTGGCCTATGACCTCGACGCGCTTGAGGTGACCCCGCCCGAGGCCGGGGCGTTGCTGAAATTCCTGTCCGAGATGGAGTTTCGCACCGTGACCCGCCGCGTGTCCGAGGCGTTGGGCGTCGACGCGCCCGCGGTTGCCGAGGCGCCGGCGCCGGCGGCCGAAAAGCCACCCGCCGCGCCGTTTGACGCGCAGGCCTATGACTGCGTGCGCGACGCGGCGGCGCTGAACATCTGGGTGGCGCGCATCCGGGCCCGGGGTTGGGTGGCGGTGGACACCGAGACCACCAGCCTGAACGAGATGCGGGCCGAACTGGTGGGCATATCGCTGTGTGTCGAGCCGGGGCAGGCCGCCTATGTTCCGCTGATCCACAAGGCCAATGCCGACGACGGGCTGTTTGGCTCGGACGATCTGGCCGCCGGGCAGATGCCGCGGGACGAGGCGCTGGCGATCCTGCGGCCGGTGCTGGAGGACGACGCGATCCTCAAGATCGGGCAGAACATGAAATACGACGCCAAGATCTTTGCGCGCTACGGCATCGACGTTGCCCCCATCGATGACACGATGCTGATGTCTTATGCCATGCATGGCGGGCTGCATCTGCATGGCATGGACCTGCTGAGCGAACGCTATCTCGACCACCGCCCCATCGCGATCAAATCGCTGCTGGGCACCGGCAAGAAGCAGATCACCTTTGACAAGGTCGCCGTCGACGACGCGGTCGGATACGCGGCCGAGGATGCCGATATCACGCTGCGGCTGTGGCAGACCTTCAAACCCGGGCTTCACGGCGCCAGGGTATCAGCGGTCTATGAAACGCTCGAGCGGCCGCTGGTGCCGGTGCTGGCGCGGATGGAGATGGCCGGGATCGAGGTGAACCGCGACACGCTTTCGCGCATGTCGAACGCCTTCGCGCAGAAGATGGCCGGGCTGGAAGCCGAGATCCAGGACATGGCCGGCGACAGTTTCAACATTGGCTCACCCAAGCAACTGGGCGAGATCCTGTTCGACAAGCTGGGCCTGCCCGGCGGGAAAAAGGGCAAGACCGGCGCCTATGGCACCGGCGCCGACGTGCTGGAGGATCTGGCGACCGAGCACGAGATGCCACGCCGGGTGCTGGACTGGCGGCAGTTGGCCAAGCTGAAATCGACCTATACCGACAGCTTGCAGGAACATATCCACCCTGAAACCGGGCGCGTGCACACGTCTTATTCCATCGCCGGCGCCGCCACCGGGCGGCTGGCCTCGACCGATCCCAACCTGCAGAACATTCCTGTCCGCACCGAGGAAGGCCGCCGCATCCGCGAGGCGTTCGTCGCGCCCAAAGGTCGGCGGCTGGTCAGCCTCGACTATTCGCAGATCGAGCTGCGGATACTGGCAGACATCGCCGGCATTGATGCGCTGAAGGCGGCTTTTGCCGACGGGCAGGACATTCATGCCATGACGGCGGCGGAAATGTTCGGTGTGCCGATCGAGGGGATGGACCCGATGATCCGCCGCCAGGCCAAGGCGATCAATTTCGGGGTGATCTACGGCATCTCGGGCTTTGGGCTGGCGCGCAACCTGCGGATCCCCCGGGCCGAGGCGCAGGCCTTCATCGACCGTTATTTCGAACGGTTTCCCGGCATTCGCGCCTATATGGACGACACCGTCGCCTTCGCCAAGGAACACGGCTATGTCCAGACCCTGTTTGGCCGGCGCATCCATACGCCCGAAATCAACGCCCGCGGCCCCCATGCGGGGTTTGCCCGGCGCGCCGCCATCAATGCGCCGATCCAGGGCACGGCAGCCGACGTGATCCGCCGGGCCATGGTGCGCATGGACGACGCCATCGCCGGGCTGCCGGCGACGATGCTGCTGCAGGTCCACGACGAATTGCTGTTCGAGGTTGACGAAGCCGCCGTTGACGATCTGGTCGCCGCCGCGCGCGCGGTGATGGAAAACGCGGCCGCGCCGGCCGCACACCTGTCGGTGCCGCTGATCGTCGACTATGGGCAGGGCGCCAACTGGGCCGAGGCGCATTAGCGCGTGACCGGACTGTCCCCGAACCTTCGCGGCATCCTGCTGATGACGCTCAGCATGGCGTTGCTGGCGGCCGGTGACACCGGGATCAAGCTGTTTTCCGGTGGCTACCGGCCCGAGTTCCTGTTGCTGGTGGTCGGCGCCGGATCGACGGTGATCTTCGCGGCGGCGGCGCTGGCCCGGGGCGAGCGCCTTTTCGACCGCGCGGCGCTGCGGGGGGCACCGCTGGCCCGGTCCGTGGGCGAAGTTCTGGCCGGTGGCAGCATGATCTATGCGCTGGCAATCGTGCCCTTCACCATCATCACGCTGATGATGCAGGCCATGCCGCTGATCGTGACGGCGGGGGCGGTGGTATTCTTCCACGAATATGTGGGCCCGCGCCGCTGGGCCGCCATCGCGGCCGGGATGGTCGGCGTTCTGGTCATCCTGCGCCCCTGGGGCGCGGAATTCGAGCTGCAGTGGCTGCTGGCCGTGGCGGTTGTCGTGATCCTGTCGGCCCGCGATCTGACGTCGCGCGCTGTGCCGCCAACCATATCAACGGTGCTGGTCGCGGCCTGGGGCGGCGTGGCCGCAACGCTTGCGGGGCTGGTCCTGACCCTGTGGGCCGATGCCGCCGTCAGCATCCCGGTCGCGCACTGGCCGGGCTTTTTCGCGATCATCGTCTGCCTTGCCGGCGGCGTGGCCACGGTGACCGCGGCCATGCGCACGGGCGATGTCGCCGTGGTTGCCCCGTTTCGCTATCTGCGGCTGCCCATGGGGCTGGTGATCGGCGTGACCCTGTTCGGCGAGACAGTTGACGCGGCCATGATCTCGGGCGCCGCGATCATCGTTGTCAGCGGTCTTTATATCTTCTTCCGCGAGCGCAACGGATAGCGCGCGGCGCCGTTGTGGCAGCGCCCCTGCTGGTGCCTGTGCCTGTGCCCGGACCTCCGGCGGCGGTTCAGAATTTCTCGACCCACGGGCGCAGCACCAGTTCCTCGGACCAGGCCGAGCGATGCTGGTGAACAAGGGCCAGGTAGCTCTGGGCAATGGCGTCGGGGTCCAGCATCGAATCGGGCTTGCCCGCCGGCACGGTCACGCCCGGGTTGCGGATGCCGCCGTCGATATTGACCCAGGCCACGTGAATGCCCCTTGGGTGCAGTTCGCGCGCCATCGACTGGGCCAGCCCGCGCTGGGCGAACTTGCCCATGGCGAAGGGCGCCGACTGCGGGAACCCCTTGACCCCGGCCGAGGCTCCGGTGAACAGGATCGTGCCGCGCACCCCCTCGACCGGCGGCGCGGCAAGCATGGCCCGCGCCGCGGCCTGACCGACCAGAAAGGCGCCAAAGGCCGTCACTTCCAGCGCCCGCCCGACGGCGACGGGGTCAAGGTCGACCAGCGGGCCGCGCACCCGCGCCGACGGGTTGTAGATCACCACCCGGGGCCGGTCGGGCAGGCCCCGGAACAGGGCGTCCACGGCGTCGGGGTCGGCGGCGTCCATCGCCACGGTCCGCGCCACGGTTGCGGTTGCCAGCTCTTCCAGTTTGCCCGCGTCGCGGGCGGCAAGGGTCAGGTTGTGGCTGGGCGCCAGGGCACGTGCAAGCGAGGCCGAAAGGCCCGCGCCCGCGCCAACGATAACAGCATGGGGCCGCGTCATGAGTTCACCTCCGTTACTGCCCCCAATCTGGGGTGTCAGGCCGGACGGTTCAATTCATCGGGCAGCGGGTGGGGGCAAAAAAATCGTGCGCCGTTTGCCACGTTCGTCGCGGAACCATGCCGTCATGGCTGTGGCCGCCGATCCGGTCGACGCGAAAGCTGCGGCAATCGTCGCGCGCATCGCGCCCAGCCGACCCGGGTCCAGACCTTGCCCCGAAACGCCAGGCCCGACACACCAGCCCCGAAACGCCAGGCCCGACACACC
>CAYYMJ010000083.1:0-9444 GCA_964472855.1 uncultured Rhodobacterales bacterium
CCGCGACATGGGTCGGCGACAATTCCAGCGTTCGTTCCAGATCGGCCAGCGCGGCGGCATAGTCGCCACGGATGAAATTGGCGAATGCGCGCTGGTTATAGCCCTCGGCATAGTCGGGGCAGTAGGCGACAAGTTCGTCAAAGACCTCGACAGCGTCGGCCAGCGCAAAGCCCGCGCGCATCTGCATGCCGGTGTTCAGAAGCTGTTGCGCGTGATCGTCGGGCGCCTCGGCCCACAGGGCCCACATCCGGTTTGACACCAGCTGGCCCGATCTCGCGTCGGGGGCGGCCTGCGCCTGGTTGAAAAGCTGCGCCAGCCGGTCGCTGTGGTCCGGTGGCTCGGGGCAGGCGGCAAGGGCCACGCCGGGAAGGCAGAGCGCGGCAAGAACAAGCATCGGTTTCATGGCCCGAATGGTGGCGTTGGCAGATAGTCTGTCAAATCACGCGCCCGTCATCGCGGCTTGACCTTGATCGGGCGCCGGTCCAATTGTCGGCGATGTTTCCGATCCGTGACCACAACCCGTCACAAAAGACACCCCTTGTCACCTATGCGCTGATTGCCGCCAACGTCGCGGTTTACCTGTGGATGTTTCCGCTGTTCGGCGATGACCGGGCACTTTACGCGGTGTTCTCGGTCTGGGGAATCGTGCCACGGGTTGCCGACCCGGTCACCTATGTCACGTCGATGTTCATTCATGGCGGGTTCATGCATCTGGCCGGCAACATGCTGTTCTTGTGGATATTCGGCGACAATATGGAAGACGAGATGGGCCACGCGCCGTTCCTTGGCTTCTATCTTCTGGGCGGCATCACGGCCGGTGTGGCACAGACGCTGGTGGATCCGTCGTCACCGGTGCCGCTGGTGGGCGCGTCCGGCGCGATTGCCGGGGTGATGGGGGGGTATCTGCTGCTGTTTCCGCGGGCGCGGGTCGATGTCCTGTTCATCTTCGTGATCTTCTTTCGCATCTTTCCCATCCCGGCCTGGATCGTTCTGGGCATCTGGTTCGCGATCCAGCTGTTTTCGGGCGCCTCGGTGCCAACCGCGCAGGGCGGCGTGGCCTATTGGGCCCATGTCGGCGGGTTTGCCGCCGGCCTGTTGATGACGCTGCCGCTGTGGCTGCGCCGTGGTGGCGCCGGTTACTGGGGGCAGACCAGCGGTCGGCCGCCGAACCCGGAAGCAACCTATGTGAGTGTGGTCAGCGCGATCCCGCGGGCCGGTCGCGGCAGCTCGGTGCCGCGGGCCGGACGGCGGCGCAGATGACCGCGGTTACCGCCCGCTGTCACTGTGGCGCGGTGCGTCTGCGCGTGCGCCTTCTGGACGGGCTGAACACGGCGCGTCGCTGTGATTGTTCCTTTTGTGCACGCCGCGGGGCGGTCGCGGTCACGGCGTTGGTCGAAGATGTCGAGATTCTACAAGGCAAGGAAGTTCTGAGCGAATATGTGTGGGGCACAGGAACCGCCCGCCACTGGTTTTGCTCGGTCTGCGGTATCTACACCCACCATCGCCGCCGCTCGAACCCGGCGGAAATGGGGGTGAACGCGGCTTGCATCGACGGTGTGAACATTCCGGCACTCGACCCGGTCCCATGGACCGACGGCAAGAGCCACCCCAGCGACCGTTAAAGCGTGTCCTGACGTGCTTGGTGGCGGCCGCATAAGCCGGCGCCTTGAAATCCATGATTTCAGGCGGCGTCGGGTGGCCCAAGTTTGACGCGAAACGTCTTGGAGAGCGTCGCCGTTTCCGGAAGATTTTTCCGGCGAAAAATCTGGGCAGTTTTTCGGAGAAAAACTGTAGGGGCGCGGCCCCTCTGCGCGGTTTCCGCGCATTCACCCCGGGATATTTTCGCCACGATGATGGGGGCGCGGGCTTTAGCGCACCCGCAACTCGGCCGTGAGATGGTCAAAGATTTTGGTGTTGGCGGCGATGATCTGGCCCTTGTCCAGAATGTCGGCCCCGTCGTGGATGGGGCCGACAAACCCCCCGGCCTCGCGCACCAGCAGCAGCCCGCCGGCGAGGTCCCAGGGCGCCAGCCCCCGGTCCCAGAAGCCATCAAAGCGTCCGGCGGCCACCCAGGCCAGGTCAAGCGCCGGCGACCCGAGCGAGCGCACGCCGGCCGTCATCGGCAACATGTGCCCCAGATCGCGCAACGCGGCCGGCAGATAGGGCCGTGACCCGCCCGGCAGGCCGGTGGCCAGCAGCGCCTCGACCATGCGCGCGCGCCCCGAGACCCGCAGCCGCGTGTTGTTCATCCACGCGCCGGCACCCTTTTCGGCCACGAACATCTCGTCCTTGGCCGCGTCGAAGACCACGGCGGCCACAATCTCGGCCTTGTGCTCGAGCGCGATCGAAATCGACCAGTGCGGCTGGCCATGCAGGAAATTGGCGGTGCCATTCAGCGGGTCGACAATCCAGCGCCGGGTCGGGTCGGCGCCAGCGACTTCTTCGCTTTCCTCGCCACACCAGCCATAGTTTGGCCGCGCCTCGGTCAGTTCGGTGCGGATGATCTCTTCGGCCGAGATGTCGGCCTTGGTCACGAAGTCACCGGCGGCCTTGACCGATACCTGCAGGCTTTCGACCTCGCGAAAGTCCTTGGTCAGGCTGCGGGCGGCCAGGCGCGCGGTCTTGATCATGACGTTGAGATTTGCGCTGCCCTGATGCATGTCCATGCTCCGCTGGTCCGAGAATGGGCGTATATGGTGCCGCGCCCGCCTTGCCAAGCGCCGATCAGGCGCGCGCCTTGTCCTGTTCGCGTTGCAGTTTCACCGGCTCGGTCCGGGCAAGGCGCAGGAGGTGCGACATGAAGGGCAGGGTCGTGTCCTCGGCCCGGGTCGCGGCGAAAAGCCGCCGGGTCAGCCCCGCCCGGGTTATCGGCCGTGTCACATAGTCGGAATGATAGCGGACCTCGCGCAGAACCCAGTCAGGCAGAACCGCCACGCCGCGGTTGGACGCCACCAGCAGCAGGATCACCGCCGTCAGTTCGACCTGCCGCACGCCGCGGGGTTCTACCCTGGCCGGCGTCAGAATCTGGCTGAACACGTCCAGCCGCGCCCGGTCGACGGGATAGGTTATCAGCGTCTGGTCCCTGAAATCCTGCGGGGTGACAAAGGCCCGGTCGGCCAGCGCGTTTTGCGACGATGCAACGAAAACCGGCTCGTAATCGAACAGCGGTGTGAAATCGACCCCCGCCAGCGCGTCGGGGTCCGACGTTATGACAACATCGACGTCCTCGCGCTGGAGCGCCGGCAACGCATCAAAGGCAAGGCCGGGGCGGATATCGACATCCACGTCCGGCCAGGCCTGGCGAAACATCTCAAGCACCGGGAACAGCCATTCGAAACAGGCGTGGCATTCGATGGCAATATGCAGGCGCCCGGACTTTCCGGCCTGCAGGGACAGGAATTCGTCTTCAAGCTTGGCGATCTCGGGCAGCACCCGCTCGGCCGCTTTCAGCAGACGCATGCCCGCCGACGACAGCTTCAGCGGTTTCGAGCGGCGAACGAACAGTTCGACGCCGACCTGCTCTTCCAGGCCCTTGACCTGATGGCTCAGCGCCGACTGGGTGATGTGCAGCTGTTCCGCCGCCCGGGCCAGCCCGCCGTTTTCATGCACGGCGCGAATGGTCCTGAGATGACGCAGTTCGATGTGCATATTGCTGCCAGCCTCATAATGGTCTTGAAGATTATGAATTTGTCTCACGACGACGGACGTGAAACAAGGGACACAGCTTTTGAAAGGTTGTTCCATGTCCGCGCCGCAGGTTTCGTTCGAGTTCTTTCCGCCGCAGTCGCTTGAGGCGTCGTTCCGGCTGTGGGACACGGTGCGCGATCTGGCGCCGCTGGACCCGACATTCGTGTCGGTCACCTATGGTGCTGGCGGCACCACGCGCGACCTGACCCATGACGCGGTGGCGCTGTTGGGGCCAAAATACGGCCTGAACGTCGCCGCGCATCTGACATGCGTAGGGGCCACGCGCGACGAAACCCTTGAAATCGCCCGCAATTACGCCCGCGCCGGCGTTCGCGAAATCGTGGCGCTGCGTGGCGATCCGCCCAAGGGACAGGGACAGTTTCAGCCGCACCCGCAGGGCTTTGCCGACAGTTGCGAGCTGATCGCGGCGCTTGCATCCGCCGGCGATTTCCACATCCGTGTCGGCGCCTATCCTGACCCTCACCCCGAGGCGCGGGGCAGCGACGCCGATGTCGACTGGCTGAAGCGCAAGTTCGATGCCGGGGCGGATTCGGCCATCACCCAGTTCTTTTTCGAGCCCGAGACCTTCTTTCGGTTCCGCGACAAATGCGCCCGGGCCGGCATCGACCAGCCGATCATTCCCGGCGTCCTGCCGATCGAGAACTGGGATGGTGTCAAACGGTTCGCGGCGCGCTGTGGCACTGCCGTGCCGGCGTGGCTGGACGCGGCCTTTGACAAGGCGCGGCGCGACGGGCGCCAGGACCTGCTGGCCGCGAGCGTCTGTTCCGAGCTTTGCTGTGCGCTGATCGACGGCGGCGTCGACGATCTGCATTTCTATACGCTGAACAAGCCGCACCTGACCCACAATGTCTGCCGCGCCCTGGGTGTGGCCAGCGATCAGCCGGTGGAACTGGTAGCCTGAACCGGCGCCCGGGCGCGGTGCCCCGGCCCCACGCTGGAATAGATGCATTCGGACGCATCGGTCCCCACGACCCGGCGACGGCGGGCCAGAAACAGCCACCCCCAACCGCGTGATGTCCCGACCGACGGCGCGTCGGGGTCCTGTGCGAACCGGTCCTGCCAGCCGTCGGGCAGCTCTAGCCCCAGCCGCTCGGCGCGGCCCAGAAGCCAGACCAGCGGAATGTTCGACAAGCCGCGTGCCTCGGTAAAGCCGCCCAGCTGGCCGCCGATGTCGCCATGCGTGCCGCGAAACCACACCTGTTCCAGTTGCCCGACCCCGGCGGCGTTGGTCCACATGACCGGGGCATAGGCCTCGCGGGTTTCATCCAGCGCCAGCGCGTGCAGCCCGTGGCGCGTGGTGGGCCCAAGGCTGGTGTTGTGAAAGGCATAGGCCGGTTCGGACCAGCGCCACAACAGCGGCGCACGCAACCCCAGCGCCTTGACCGTGTCCCAGCAGCCGATCATCTCGATCGTGATCTCGCCGTGGCAATGCTGGGCCGCGAACTGCCGCGCGGCGTCGCTGTCGGGGGCAAAGCGGTAATGGCGATAGACTTGCGTCACGTTGCGTTCGGTCGCGGCCTCGGCCCGCAACAGGCCGATCCGGTCGATGATGCCGGCCAGCGACCGCACGGCATAGGCCCCGCGGGAATAGCCCAGCAGGAAGATCCGGTCGCCCTGGCGATAGCGCGAGGCCAGCGCCCCATAGGCACGGCGGATTTGCCGGTTGATGCCGCGCCCCTCGACCACATCGCGCGCCGACAGCCAGTTTTGCCACTGGATCCCGGCCTCGTAGCGCACCGAAAGCCCCGGAGCGGGCAAAAGCTCTTGCAGCAGTTTATAGGCGATACCGGCGTTGGTTTCCTGGCCCTCGACCAGGCTCGACATGGTGCCATCCAGAATGATGACATGGTCCACCGCGCCCCGGCGCGCGCTGGCCTTGGTCTGCTCGACGCGGCGAAACCGCCCGAGCCAGTTCAGTATGCCGGTATCAAAGGGCCGCAACGTTCAAGGCCAATCCTCGTAAACCCCCGCAGGGAAAAACGATAGCCGGGTCAGCATGGCTGTCCACCCCCGCGCCCCGGTGTCGCGGACACAGCTTTGTGCGCAACCGCACGAAAAAGCCGCGCCCGTTGCAGCGGACGCGGCGGCAATGTTCCATTCGGGTGGGCTCAGGCGGCTTTGGCCTGGGCGTCGGTCTGCGCGGCAGCGGCGTTGCGACGCTCGCTCTCTTCACGCGAAAGTGCCACCGACGTGCGAACGCCCTTCGACACGAAATCCATCAGGCCATCGACAACCCGTTCGTTGGGGTCGATGCCGGCACAGCTTAGCACCTCGCGCCCGTCGCGCGACCGGGACCAGCGGGCAATCTGTTCGGGGCCGTTGCCGTATTTCTTGTCGTCGGCAATGGCGTCGTCGAGCGCTGCCAGTACGACGGCAGCGAAAAGTTTGCGGGCACGGTTTCCCTGCTCGTGATTGAAAGCCGTACCATCAACGAAATCAGACATTCGTCGTCCCATTCTTGCTCTTGCATTTTCGGCGTGCCGCTTCTTATGGCCGAACGCTGCCGATTCTGGTAGTCTTAAAATGAATATCAGCCATGCAATTTCTGCATGGCTTCAGCCGCGCAATACCAGATCCGGTAACCTTGTCAGGGGCAGACCACCCAGATATAGGATGCGCCCGACTTTCATCAAGCTTTCGCCAAGGTTTCGCCACATGCCCAAGATCAACGGAAACGAAATCCGACCCGGGAACATATTGGAGCATAACGGTGGACTGTGGGTCGCCGTGAAGTGCGATCATGTCAAACCCGGCAAGGGCGGCGCCTTTGCCCAGGTCGAGATGAAGAACCTGCGCAACGGGTCGAAACTGAACGAACGCTTCCGGTCGGCCGACAAGGTCGAACGTGTGCGGCTGGAGCAGAAGGATCAGCAGTTCCTGTACGAAACCGACGGGATGCTGGTGTTCATGGACAACGAGACCTTCGAACAGATCGAACTGCCGGCCGACATTCTGGGCGACCGGCGCCCGTTCCTGCAGGACGGAATGACCATCAAGATCGAGTTCTACGACGCCGAAGCGCTGAGCGCCGCGTTGCCGCAGAAGGTCACCTGCAAGATTGTCGAGACCGAGCCGGTGGTCAAAGGCCAGACGGCTGCCAACAGCTTCAAACCGGCGATCCTGGACAATGGCGTCAAGGTGATGGTGCCGCCCTTTGTGGGGGTCGAGGAAGATATCGTCATCAACACCGAAACCATGGAATATTCCGAACGCGCCTGACCGGAGCCGCGAGGGGCGCAGGTCCGCGATGATCGAACTTTTGCCCACCAACCGGCTGGCCGAGATCCTGCCGCTGGTCGCCGAGGTTCAGGCCCTGCACGCGCAGGCCATGCCCGCGCATTTCCGGGCCGGGCCGGGTGACGATGCGCTGGTCGCCATGCTGCACGACCGTGTGGCCGCGGGCGCCGAAGTTCTGGTGTGGCGCGGCGCAAGCGGGGTCGAGGGCTATGTGCTCTGCTGTGTTGACGAGCGGGCGGCATCCGCAATCCGGCCCGGCGAACGCTTTGGTAAGGTCGATCAGTTGTGCGTCGCCCCCGGGGCCCGGCGCCGGGGCATCGGCAGTGCGCTGGTCGAGGCCGCCAAGGCCCGGCTTTTGGCGCAAGGTGCGGCGCGCTGGTATGTGACGTGGTGGGCCTTCAACGAGGCGTCGGCGCGCACGATGGCCCGTTGCGGCGCGGCACCACTGCATCAAACCGCAGGCGGCACACTTCACGCATCAAAGTGAACCCGCGCCGCGCCGGCTTGCATGTCCGGCCCGGCCCGGTCGAGGCGCAGATAGGCTATCGCCTGCCCGCCGGCCTGTGTGTAAAGCGTGCCGACGGCCTTGCCCTGGTTGACAATCGCGGTCCCCACCGGGGCCGCTCTGTCAACCTCGACCGTGGTCAGGCCCTTGCGAAGCTGGGTCTTGTGCTTCATCCGCGCCGTCACCTCTTGGCCAACGTAACAGCCCTTGCGGAAATCGACGCCATGCAGACGCTCGAACCCGCACTCAAGGATATAGCTGTCGTTGGCGATCAGTTCGATCCCGCTTTCCGGGATGCAATGGGCAACGCGAACCGCGTCCCAGTCGGTGCCGTCGCTGCCGCCGCTGGCGCCATACAGCCGCCAGCCCAGCGCAGGGTGGCGCGGGTCGGCCAGCGCGCCGTCGGGGGCCGGGCCGGTGCCACGGCGCACCTGCACAGGCGCCGCGTCGATCGACACATCGCGGCGCAGCCGGTACATGGTCAGCCGCTGCACAAGACCAGCCGCCAGCGGTGTCGCCACATCCAGCAGCATGCGCGCACCATCGTCATGCAGCAGGAAATCGGCCAGGTATTTGCCCTGCGGCGTCAACAGCGCGGCATAGACCAGCCCGTCCGCGGCGCCCGTCACATCGTTGCTGACCAGATCTTGCAAGAACCCAGTGCGGTCGGCCCCGCCGATGGCAAGGATGCTTCTGCTGGTGGCTTGGGTCATGGCTGGCTCCGATGCTGCGTGACCGATATAGGTGGGGCAAACCTGACTGTCACGCCGATGCCCGCCCCGATCTCTGTTGTCATTCCCACGCTGAACGCCGCCGCCGGGTTGCCGGGGACCGCGGCCGCGCTGATGCCGGGGCTGGCCCAGGGGCTGGTGCGCGAACTGATCGTCAGCGACGGCGGGTCCACAGATGCAACCCGGGCGCTGGCAGAACGGTTGGGCGCGGTGTGGGTCGCCGGGGCGCCGGGGCGTGGCGGGCAACTGGCGCGCGGGGCCGCGGCGGCGGCCGGCGACTGGCTGCTTTTGCTGCATGCCGACACACAGCTTTCGCCGGACTGGCCGGCGGCGGTGGCGGCGCATCTGGCCGGGTCGCCGGACAGGGCGGGCTATTTCCGCCTGCGCTTGCGCGCCCGTGGCGCCGCGCCGTGGCTGGTGGCGGGCTGGGCCAACCTGCGGTCGCGATTGTTCGGCCTGCCCTATGGCGACCAGGGGCTGCTGATCAACCGCCGCCTGCTGGACGAAATCGGCGGCGTGCCCGACCTGCCGCTGATGGAAGACGTGGCGCTGGCCGGGCGCCTGCGTGGCCGTCTGACGCCGCTGCCCGCCGATGCGGCCACCGCGGCGGACCGTTTTGTCCGCGACGGATGGGTGCGGCGGGGCACCCGCAACCTGTGGACGCTGGCCCGATATCTCGCTGGCGCCGACCCGGCGGCACTGGCAACAAGCTATGACCGCACAAGGAGGGACCAGAGGTGAAACCGATCGACAGTATCGCGGCGCTCGACGCCATTTACGACAGCGTGCCCGAAGCCGCCGTCGCCAAGGTCACGGCGCGGCTGACGCCGCATTACCGCGCCTGGGTCGAAACGGCGCGGTTCGTCATCCTGTCAACCGTCGGCCCCGGCGGCACCGACGCCAGCCCCCGCGGCGACCGCGGGCCGGTGGTGCAGGTGGTCGACGACAAGACGCTGCTGCTGCCGGACTGGCGCGGCAACAACCGGCTGGATTCCCTGCGCAACATCGTGACCGACGGACGGCTGAGCCTGATGTTCATGGTGCCAGGCAGCGGCATCGTCGTGCGCATCAACGGCCGGGGCCAGATCACCGAAGACGCAGACTTGCGTGGCCGGTTCGACCGCGACGGCACCCAGCCGCGAACGGTCATCGTGGTCTCGGTTTGCGAGGTCTATTTCCAATGCCCAAAGGCCATCATGCGGGCAGAGTTGTGGTCCGACGTGGCGCCACCCGTGCCCACCGCCGGGGATTTCATTGCCGAGA
>CAYYMJ010000084.1:0-9355 GCA_964472855.1 uncultured Rhodobacterales bacterium
GACCTGCTTGTCAGCGATTGCTTCATTCCGCAGATCGTCTATTCGACGACCTTCGGCTATCGCACCGACCTGGTTGGCGACACGCCGCCGACCGACGTTTGTGCCGTTTTCGACACCGAAACCTATCCCGGCAAGCGTTCGCTCGAAAAGCGCCCGATCAACAACATGGAATGGGCCCTGATCTGCGATGGCGTCGCCTTCGATGATGTCTATGACGTGCTGGCGACGGACGAGGGCCAGAACCAGGCGCTCGCCAAGCTCGACACCATCAAGGACAACGTTGTCTGGTGGTCGGCCGGTGCCGACACGCCGCAGCTGCTGGCCGACGGCGAAATCGTGATGGGCTCGACCTATAACGGCCGTCTGTTCTCGGTCATCGAAGAGCAGAAACAGCCCGTCGCCATGCTGTGGGACGCGCAGGTGTTCGACCTTGACGGCTGGATCATTCCCGCCGGCCTGAGCGACGAGCGCAAGCAGCGCGCGCTGGACTATGTCTACTTCGCGACCGACACCCAGCGTCTTGCCGACCAGGCCAAGTACATCTCGTACGGCCCGGCCCGCGCTTCGTCGGCCCCGCTGGTCGGCAAGCACGCCGATCTGGGAATCGACATGGCACCGCATATGCCGACCGATCCGGAAAACTCGAAGCGTACGTTCCTGTATAACTACGAGTTCTGGGCCGACTATCGCGACGACATCGACGCGAAATTCCAGGCATGGCTGGCCCGCTAAGGGCTGACTGAAAAAATCGGCGGGGGCCTTGGTGGCCCCCGCTTTCCCTTATTCCCAGCATGATGGCCCGATGACCGACGCAACCCAGACAGGACCGATGCTTGCCGCCGACGGCACGCCGCTGAAACTCAGCCTCGCGCGCAGCCTGAGGCGCCAGAAGATGCGGGCGCTGATGCTGATCGCGCCGCTGCTGATCTTTGTTCTCGTCTCGTTCGTCCTGCCCATTGCCAACATGCTGTTTCGTTCGGTCCAAAACGAAATCGTATCGCAAACCCTGCCGCTTACGGTCGAGGCCCTTCACGACTGGGATCCCGAAAGCGGACAGCTGCCGGACGAGGCGGTCTATGACGCCTTCGTTCATGACATGGTTGTCGCGATCGACAACAAGGAACATACCAAGCTGGGCACGCGGCTGAATTACGAACAGACCGGCATGTCGTCGATGTTCCGCCGCTCGGGCCGGCAGATCGCCAGGATGGACCCGGTCGCCGACGCGCCCTTCAAGGACAAGCTGATCGACATCCACGATGGCTGGGGCAAGGTCGAGACCTGGGCCACGATCAAGACCTACTCGGTTCCGCTGACCGATGGCTATTTCCTGAATGCGGTCGACCTGCGCCGCACGCCCGAAGGCATCCAGGCCCAGCCGGAAAGCAAACGTATTCTGGTCAAGCTGTTCTGGCGCACGCTGGTCATGTCGATGGTCATCACCGGGTCGTGCATCCTTCTGGGCTATCCGGTGGCGTGGATACTCGCCAACCTGCCGATGCGCACCGCCAACATTCTGATGATCCTTGTGCTGCTGCCATTCTGGACCTCGCTGCTGGTGCGCACATCGGCCTGGAAGGTGATGCTGCAACAACAGGGTGTGATCAACGACACGCTGGTCTGGTTGGGGCTGGTCGACGACGCGGCCCGGTTGATCATCATCAACAATCAGATCGGCACCATCGTGGCGATGACGCATATCCTGCTGCCGTTCATGATCCTGCCGCTGTATTCAGTGATGCAGACCATTCCGCCCACTTATCTGCGGGCCGCCAAGTCGCTTGGCGCCACCAACTGGACAGCCTTTTGGCGGGTCTATTTCCCGCAATCGGTGCCGGGCATCGGCGCAGGCTCGATCCTGGTCTTCATCCTGTCCATCGGCTATTACATCACCCCCGAGATCGTGGGCGGCACCAAGGGCGTCTTCATCTCGAACCGGATCGCCTATCACATCTCGTCGTCGCTGAACTGGGGCCTCGCCGCTGCGCTGGGCACCCTGTTGCTGGCGGCGGTCCTGATCCTTTACTGGGCCTATGATCGGATCGTGGGCATCGACAACGTGAAATTGGGAGGCTGAACGATGGCTGTTCTCACACCCGTCTCGCGCCGCCCGCTTGGCTTTGTCATGGCCGTGGTCGCCGGCGCCGGCGCCTTTCTGGGCCTGTTCCTCGGCACCGCCAACGGCTCCAGCCTGCTGGGCATCGTCATCGGCGCCGTGGTCATGGCGGCCATTGCCGGCGGCCTGATCCGTTTTCTTGACAACGAACGCCTGTCGCGCTGGCTGCTGCTCGCGGTCTTCGCGATCGCCGGCCTGATCACCGGCGCGGTCCCCGGTCTTGTGATGGGTCTGGGCGCAGGCTGGTTCTTCGGCTGGTTCGTCTTCTGGATTTTCGAAGGCCGCTACCGGATGCACCTGCAACCCTATCTGACCCCGGGACAGGTGCTGTGGCACTATACCTTCCGGGTCATCTGCGGCGCGGTCTTCACGTTCCTGATCACGCCGATCCTGGTGGTCCTGCCGCTCAGCTTCAACGCGCAGGATTTCTTTACCTTCACGCCCGAGATGCTGAATTTCGACCCCGAAGGCTATTCGCTGAAGCATTACCGTGACTTCTTCACCAACAACGAATGGCAGCGCAGCTTCAAGAATTCGCTCATCATCGCGCCCATTGCGACCGTCATCTCGGTGTCGATGGGCACGCTGGCGGCCATCGGACTCAGCCAAAGCCACGTGCCCGGTCGGCAGGCCATCATGGCGGTGCTGATCTCGCCGATGATCGTTCCGCTGATCATCTCGGCCACCGGCATGTTCTTTTTCTACAGCTCGATCGGCAATTTCCTGGAAGGCACGCTGGGTCTCGACAAGAATTTCGTGGGCTACATCAAGGTCGTTCTCGCGCACGCGGTGCTGGGCGTGCCGTTTGTCATCATCACGGTGACCGCCACGCTGGTGGGCTTTGACCGGTCGCTGACCCGGGCCGCCGCCAACATGGGCGCCAACCCGGTGCGCACCTTTTTCCGGGTGCAGATGCCGCTGATCCTGCCCGGCGTGATCTCGGGCGGACTGTTCGCCTTCATCACCTCGTTCGACGAAGTGGTCGTGGTCATCTTCGTGGGCTCGGCCAGCCAGAAAACCCTGCCGTGGCAGATGTTCATCGGCCTGCGCGAACAGATCAGCCCGACCATCCTGGCCGTCGCCACCATCCTGGTTGTCATCTCGATCGCCCTTCTGACCACGGTCGAGCTTTTGCGCCGCCGGTCGGAACGCCTGCGCGGCATGTCGCCGGGCTGAGACCCGTCATCCGGCTTGACCGAATCACGCCCCGGCGCTAGCGACGGGGCGTGTTTCCCGTCCGCGATGGCGTCGCGGCAAGGCGGGAAGCATGGCCATCGGACCCCGATGCCCCACTTGTCCTGCACGCCGGGATGTGTGGCCGGGCGTGTTCCCTGTCCGGCCCGGACAAGGAGACCGACGATGAACGACCTTTCCCAGCGCCCCCGGTTTTTCACCTGCCATAACGGCGAAAAGGCCGCGCTGCCTTTTTCGGCCGGCGAATATGATCGCCGCCTTGCCGGACTGCGCGCCATCATGGCGCGGCGCAACATCCCCGTGGTCCTGCTGACCTCGATGCACAATGTCGCCTACTATACCGGCTTTCTCTACTGCAGCTTCGGCCGCCCCTATGCCTGCGTGGTCACCCATGACGCCTGCACCACCGTGTCGGCCAATATCGACGCCGGCCAGCCGTGGCGGCGCTCGGCCGGCGAAAACGTCATCTACACCGACTGGAAGCGCAACAACTACTGGAGGGCCGTCGCGTCGCTTGCCCGCGGCGCGGGCCGCATCGGGGTCGAGGCCGATCACATGACGCTGGCCATGCGCGACGTGGCCGCTGAAATGCTGGACCGGCCCGAACTGGTCGACATCGCCGCCGACACCATGGCCGCGCGCATGGTCAAGTCGTCCGAAGAAATCGCCCTGATCCGCGACGGCGCCCGCGTTGCCGATATCGGCGGCGCCGCCATCCGCGCGGCCATCCACCCCGGCGCCACCGAGATCGACATCGCCATGGCCGGCCGCGACGCCATGGAAGCCGAAATCGCCCGCGCTCATCCCGATGCCGAATATCGCGATACCTGGGTGTGGTTCCAGTCCGGCCTCAACACCGACGGTGCCCACAACCCGGTCACCCGACGCGCGCTCGAACCCGGTGACATCCTGTCGCTCAACGCCTTCCCGATGATCTCGGGCTATTACACGGCGCTGGAACGCACCCTGTTCCTGGGCACGCCCGATCCGGCGTCGCTGCGGCTCTGGCAGGCCAATGTCGCCGCCCATGAACTGGGCCTGAGCCTGATCCGCCCGGGTGTCACCTGCGCCGAGATCACCGCCGAACTGAACCGCTTTCTCGGGTCCGAGGGCCTCCTCGGTTTCCGCTCGTTCGGCTATGGCCACTCCTTCGGTATGCTCAGCCACTATTACGGGCGCGAGGCCGGGCTTGAATTGCGCGAAGACATCGACACGCGGCTTGAACCCGGCATGGTCATCTCGATCGAGCCGATGCTCTGGGTCCCGCAAGGCCAGCCCGGCGCCGGCGGCTACCGCGAACATGACATCCTGATCGTCACCGATGACGGGGCCGAAAACATCACCGGCTTCCCCTACGGGCCCGATCACAACATCGTCGCCGCCTGACAGGCCGCGGCACAAAGTCCCTTCTTTGGCTGAAAAATACCTCGGGGGGGGTGAATGCGCGACCGCGCAGAGGGGGGGCAGAGCCCCCCCCTTTTTCGCGCCGCGCCAACCGCGCGGCGCAACCCGCTGCGCCTTCAGCCCCGGCCTGCCGCCGCCAGCCCGGAGATCCAGTCACCCAGCGCTCGCGCCCGCGGCTCTGTCGGGTTTACGGCAAGAAAGTAGCCCTCGTTCGCAGTCAGCCGCGCCTGGTGCACCATCCGGACCCGGCCATCGGCCAGTGGCCCCGCCGCCAGAAGCGAACTGGTCAGCGCCACCCCCGCCCCGCGCACCGCCAGTTCCAGCGCCATGCCGTGGCTGTCGACCAGGGTGGTCGGGGCCAGCGGGTCCGCGATGCCGGCCGCCGCGGCCCAGGCCGGCCAGCCGCCCGAGGTGCCCACCGCCGCGATCAGTGGCTGCCGGGCCCACTCCCCGGCCACGCCCGGTGCGGCCACCGCCACCAGGCTGTCGGGCAGCAGCCGCGTGGCCCCGTCTCCCACCTGAACCTCCGAGCCAAAGCGCACCTCGACATCGGCGATCGACGCCTTGAATTCGTCTGGCCAGACCGAGTTGAGGATGCGCAGGCGCAGCCCCGGATTCGCCGCCAGATACCCCCCCAGCGCCGGGGCGATCAGCCATTGCGCAATGCTGACCGAGGTCGAGATCGTCAAAAGACCGCGTTCGCCACCGCCGTCATAACCCCGGGTCGCCGTCGCCAGCATCTCCAGCGCCGCACCGACCTGTGGCTGCAGCTTCCGGCCCTCGTCGGTCAGCGCCAGCCCCCGCGGCAGACGCAGGAACAGCGCCACGCCCAGCCGGGTTTCCAGCGCGCGCACATGCTGGCTGACCGCCGACTGCGTCAGCCCGATCTCGCCGGCGGCGGCGGTAAAGCTCAGATGCCGCGACGCGGCCTCGAAAGCGCGGAACCAGGTCAGGTGGGGAAGGGCGCGGGACATGAGGCAAGTCAGGTATAAGAGATGCTAATGGATGTGAACCCATATGTTTCATTTGCCAAAGGCCGCCGCCGCTTTGACACTGTCGCGGCGCCGCGCCGGCGCTCAGGACAGGAAACCACAGGATTGGACCAAGCGTCATCGACAGCGGGCATCTGGGCTGACCGCCCGCGCCAGCCGCTGGGGCGGCTGTCGGCCGTGGTCCATGGCAGCGGTCCGGCGTTGCTGCTGATCCATGGCGTGGGTCTGCGGGCCGAGGCTTGGGGCGCGCAGATCGACGCGCTGGCCCCCCGCTTTCAGGTGACAGCGGTCGATATGCCCGGCCACGGGCACAGCCCCCTTGGCGACGCGCCCGGCCTTCGCGCCTGTACCGATGCCATTGCCGCCGGGCTTGCCGGCCCCAGCGTGGTGGCCGGGCATTCGATGGGGGCGATGATCGCGCTCGATCTTGCCAGCCGCCACCCCGACCTTGTCCGCGGCGTTGCGGCGCTGAACGCCATCTATCGCCGCGACCCGGTGGCCGCCAACGCGGTCCGGGCCCGCGCCCGGGCGCTCGACCGCGCCGAACCGGACCCCGGGCCAACCCTGCAGCGCTGGTTCGGCGCGGGCCCGTCGCCCTGCCGCGCGGCCTGCCAGCGCTGGCTGACGGGCGTCGACCGGGGCGCCTATGCCGCCGCCTACCGCATCTTTGCCGCCGAAGACGGCCCGTCCGACACCGCCCTGTCGGCGCTGGCCTGCCCGGCCCTGTTCGTCACCGGCGGGGACGAGCCCAACTCGACCCCCGCCATGTCGCGCCGCATGGCCGCGCTGGCCCCGCGTGGGCGCGCCGTCATCGTTGACGGCGCCGCCCACATGATGCCCATGACCCACCCCGATCCGGTCAATGCCGCGCTCGCCGCGTTCGCCGCCGGATGCCAGTGAAGGAGTTGCCGCGTTGAAATTCTCGCTCTTTGCTCATATGGAGCGGCGGTCCCCGGACCAGTCCAGCCCCGAGCTTTACCAGGACTTCCTTGGCCTTTGCCGCATGGCCGACGAAGGCGGGATGCATGCCATCTGGACCGGCGAACACCACGGCATGGAATTCACCATTGCCCCCAACCCGTTCCTGTCGCTGGTCGATCTGGCGCATCACACCCGCAATGTGCGGCTGGGCACCGGAACCGTGGTCGCGCCCTTCTGGCATCCGATCAAGCTGGCGGGCGAGGCCGCGGCAGCCGACCTGATGACGGGCGGGCGGATCGAGCTTGGGGTGGCGCGCGGGGCCTATTCTTACGAATACGAACGCCTGATGCCCGGAATGGACGCCTGGGCCGCCGGGCAGCGGATGCGCGAAAGCGTGCCGCTGTTGCGCCAACTGTGGCAGGGTGACTGCGCGCATCAGGGCGACTATTGGAGCTTTCCCGCCACCAGCGCCACGCCGCGCCCGGTGCAGCCCGGCGGCCCGCCGATCTGGATCGCGGCGCGCGACCCCAACAGCCATGCCTTCGCGGTGGAAAACGACTTCAACGTTCAGGTCACCCCGCTGTGGCAGGGCATGGACGAGGTCGAGACCCTGATGGGCCGGTTCAACGATGCCTGCGACGCGGCCGGCAAACGCCCGCGGATCATGCTGCTCCATCACACCTATGTGGCCAGCGACAGCGACGATCTGGCCCGCGCGGCGTCCGAGCTTAGCCGGTTTTATTGCTATTTCGGGGCGTGGTTCCAGAACAAGCGCCCGGTGGTGCAAGGCCAGATCGCGCCCCTGACCGCCGACGAGATCGCGGCCAACAAGATGATGGCGCCGGAAAATCTGTTGCGTGACCTGACGATCGGCACGGCGGGGCATGTCATTGACCGTATCCGCCGCTATGAAGACCTTGGCTATGACGAGTTCGCTTTCTGGATCGACAGCGGCATGAGCATCGGGCGCAAGCGCGACAGCCTGTCCCGTTTCATCGACGACGTCATGCCCGCATTTGGATGAGGCCCGAAATGTCAGACCGACCGCATTACCCGCTGTTCATCGCCGGCAACTGGACCGCCGGCGCCGCCGGGCAGGTTATGACCAGCGAAAACCCGGCCACCGGACAGCCCTGGGCCACATTTGATTGCGCAGCACCGGCCGATATCGACCGCGCCGTTACCGCCGCCGCGCGCATGCTGGACAACCCCGCCTGGCGCGACATGACCCAGACGGCGCGCGGCAAGCTGTTGTATCGGCTGGCCGAGCTTGTAGAGCGTGACGCGAAATGGCTGGGCGAGCTTGAGACCACCGACAGTGGCAAGCTTTTGGCCGAAACGGCGGCGCAGACGGCCTATGTTGCCGATTATTACCGCTATTTCGCCGGGCTGGCCGACAAGATCGAAGGCGCGGTCCTGCCCATCGACAAGCCCGACATGCATGTGTTCACGACCCGCGAACCCATTGGCGTCGTGGCTGCCGTCGTGCCGTGGAACGCGCAGATGTTCCTGACCGCGACCAAGCTGGGCCCGGCGCTGGCGGCGGGCTGCACCGTGGTGCTGAAAGCGTCCGAGATCGCGCCGGTGCCGATGCTGGCCTTTGCCCGGCTGATCGACGAGGCCGGCTTTCCGCCCGGGGTGGTGTCGGTCATCACCGGAGACGCCGAAAACTGCGCCATTCCGCTGACACGGCACCCGCGCGTCGACCGCATCGCCTTTACCGGCGGGCCCGAGACGGCGCGCCACGTGGTGCGCAACTCGGCCGAAAATTTCGCGGTCACCACGCTCGAGTTGGGTGGCAAGTCGCCGATCCTGGTCTTTGACGATGCCGACCTGGACAGCGCCGCCAACGGGTTGATCGCCGGCAATTTCGGCGCCTCGGGGCAAAGCTGCGTGGCCGGCACGCGCGGGCTGGTGCAGCGCCCGGTGTTCGACGAGTTGCAGGACCGCATTGCCGCCAAGGCGGCCGACATTCGGGTGGGCGACCCGCTGGCGCCCGATACCCATGTCGGCCCGCTGTGCACCGCCGCCCAGATTGCCCGGATCGAAACCACGCTGGCGGCGGCGGTGGAACAGGGCGCCGAGATCGCCTTTGGCGGGCACCCGCTGGAGCGGGCCGGCAACTATATGGCGCCGACGCTGGTGCGTTGTGCCGGCCCGGACACCGCGACGCTGAAGGTCGAGATGTTCGGCCCGGTGATGTCGCTTTTGCCGTTCGATACCGAGGACGAGGCCATCGCGCTGGCCAATGACAGCCTTTACGGCCTTGGCTCGGGCCTGTTCACGCGCGACCTGGCGCGGGCGCATCGCGTCTCGGGCCGGCTGCGCGCCGGGATATGCTGGGTCAACACCTATCGGGCGATCTCGCCCATCGCGCCCTTTGGCGGCTTCAACCAGTCGGGCTATGGGCGCGAGGCGGGGCTGGAGGCGATCCACGATTACACCCGCACGCGCACGACCTGGATCAACACCTCGCCGGACCCCATGGCCAACCCGTTCGTGATCCGCTGAGGGCGACGATTTTTCTGCGAAAAATCGCCCGACGGCCGAGGGTCAGCGCTTCATCTGCCACGCGACCCGGACGCCGGGGTTTCTGCGGATACCGTCTTGCATGCGGTCGAAGCGGCTTCAGCCAGTCGGGCTATGGGCGCGAGGCGGGGCTGGAGGCCATCGACGATTACACCCGCACGCGCACGACCTGGATCAACACCTCGCCGGACCCCATGGC
>CAYYMJ010000085.1:0-9206 GCA_964472855.1 uncultured Rhodobacterales bacterium
ATGCCGATGCCGATGCCGATGCCGATGCCGGTGGCCATGCCCATCACGCTGCCGCGGCCGATGAGATCCCTGAATTTGTCGCTCATGCGCCGCAGCTTGCCGGTCGCGCTGGCGCCTTCCCGCACCTGTCGTGCCGCAGACTGCAACGCATTGGGCCAATATGCCGCTGCAAGGTCGCCCAAGCCGATGGCCGGCCCGGCACCGGTTGCCCGGCAAGCCCATTTCAGATCGTCGGAATAGTGGCCGAACAAGGTCGCCGCGCGCCGCCCACCCGGCCGCGAGGTGGCCTCAGAGCGCCCCGGTCAGCACATAGCGCAGAACCGCCACCACCTGTGCCGGCGTTTCCGCGACCGCCAGCGCGGCGGCGTCAACCTCTTTCAGCGCATGGGCATGGTCGGGCCCATGCAGAACGATCAGAGACTTGCCCAGCGCCGCGGCATAGCCCGCATCGAAGGCGGCGTTCCATTGCCGGTACTTGTCGCCGAAGCGCACCACCACCACATCGGCATCGGCAATGCCTTTACGGGTGCGAATCGCGTTGATCCGCGCGCCCTTGTTGTCGTGCCAGACCTTGTCGGCCTCGGTCCCAAGGATGGCGACGCCGCAGTCGTCGCTGGCCGCATGGTCGGTCACCGGCCCGTCGAAAGCCACGTCCAGCCCGTCGGCCCCGGCAACGATCTGGTCGCGCCAGTCGGTGTGGATCTCGCCCGAAAGATATACCCGCAATGTCATCTCCGCGTCCTTCGCGCCTGGGGTTACACCGCGCCCTGGCCGCGCAGCACGCCGCCGGTGGCCTTCGACACTTTCTCGACCACCCGGGCCGATACCTGTTCGATATCCTCATCGGTCAGCGTGCGGTCGCCCGGCTGCATCCGCACCGTGATGGCCAGCGACTTCTTGCCGTCGCCCAGCGACCCGCCGATGAATTCGTCAAAGACACGCACGGTCTCGATCAGCCCCTTGTCAGCGCCCGCCGCGGCGGCAACCAGCGCGCCGGCCGCGACCGACGTGTCGACGACAAAGGCAAAATCACGCTCGACCGCCTGATATTGCGCCAGATGCAGCGCGGCGCGGGTCGCCCCGGCCTTGCGCGGGGCCGGAACCGCCGCCGGCCAGACCGTGAAGGCAACGGCCGGGCCCTTGACGCCCATCCGGTCCAGCACCTTTGGATGCAGCGCGCCGAACACGCCCAGCATCTTCTTGGGGCCCAGACACAACCGCCCGTGCCGACCGGGGTGCCACCAACTGTCGCCGCCACGCAGCACCTGCAATCTGGCCGGGGCGCCCAGCGCGGCCAGCACCGCCTCGGCATCGGCCTTGGCGTCGAACAGGTCGACGGGCCGGGCCGCGCCATGCACGTCCTTGGGGCCGGTCGCCCCCACCAGAAGCCCGGTCACCTGGGTGTGCTGCTCGCCCGGTTCGCCGCCAGAAAAGGCGGTCCCGACCTCGAACAGCGCCAGCTCGTTCTGCCCGCGGGCCTGATTGCGGGCCGCGGCCTGCAACAGGCCAGGCAGCAAGTCGGGGCGCATGTGGCTCATCTCGGACGAAATCGGGTTCTCCAGCCGCGCCGCCGCGGCGTCGGCACCGAACAGCACCGCCGAGCCCTCGTCGATGAACGAATAGGTCACGCATTCATTATAGCCCAGCGCCGCACAGGTGCGCCGCGCGCTGCGCTCGCCCTTCTGCGCCGCCGTCAGAATCGGCGCCGGAACGCCGGCCTGCGGCCGTGGCAACGGCCGGCCCTGCAACCGGGTCAGCGATGCGATGCGCGCCACCTCTTCAACCAGATCGGCCGAGCCCTGCACATCGGGCCGCCAACTGGGCACATGGGCCATGTCGCCGTCGATCCGAAACCCCAGCGCCGTCAGGCTTTGGCGCTGGGTCTCGGGGGCAATGGTCATGCCCACAAGGCTTTGCACCCGGTCGGTATCAAGCCGATAGGCGCGCGCGTGGTCGGGCACCGCGCCGGCCACCACCATCTCGGAAATCTCACCGCCGCAAAGCGCCACGATCATCTCGGCCGCCCGGTCCAGACCCACCGGCGTATAGGCCGGGTCGACCCCACGCTCGAACCGATACCGCGCGTCCGAGTTGATCTTCAGCGCCCGGCCGGTGCCGGCAATCTCGACATGGTCCCAATAGGCGCTTTCCAGAAAGACGTTGACTGTCGCGTCGCCACAGCCGGTCGCAGCGCCACCCATGATGCCGGCAATGCTTGCCGGGCCGTTGGCGTCCGAAATCACCATCTGCCCGGCCTGCAGGCTGTATTGCTTGTCGTCCAGCGCCAGAATGGCCTCGCCGCCCTGGGCGCGATGCACCCTCAGCGCGCCGCCGGCCACCTTGTCGGCGTCGAACACGTGCAGCGGCCGGCACTGGTCGAAGGTAAAGAAATTGGTGATGTCCACCAGCGCCGAGATCGGCCTGAGCCCGATCGCCTTCAGCCGGTCCTGCAACCACGCCGGCGACGGGCCATTGCGAACCCCGCGAACCACCCGCCCGGTGAACAGCGGGCAGCCGTCCAGCGTGTCATCGTCGATCGACACCGTGATCGGCGACGCGAAGCCAGCCGCAATCTCGACCGGCGCCAGCGGCTTCAGCACCCCCAGCCCCCGCGCCGCCAGGTCGCGGGCAATGCCGCGCACGCCCAGCGCGTCGGGGCGGTTCGGGGTGATGGCAATCTCGATCACCGGGTCCACCTTGGCCGGATCGTTGGCGGCCAGCCAGTCGACAAACCGTGTCCCCACCGCGCCCGAGGGCAGCTCGATGATGCCGTCATGCTCGTCCGACAGCTGCATTTCGCGTTCCGAGCACATCATGCCGTGGCTCTCGATGCCGCGGATCTTGCCCACCTGAATCGTGGTGTCGATGCCCGGCACATAGGTGCCCGGCTGCGCCACCACCACGGTGATGCCGGCCCGGGCATTGGGGGCGCCGCAAATGATCTGCCGGTCGCCGGCGTCGGTGGCCACGACGCACACCTGCAAACGGTCGGCCTCGGGATGTTTCTCGGCCGACGTCACCAAGCCCAGGGTGAAACCCGCCAGCCGCGCGCCGCGATCCTCGATCCCCTCGACCTCGAGACCAAGGTCAGTCAGCGTCTCGGCGATCTCGTCGACGCTGGCCGCGGTATCAAGATGATCCTTCAACCAGGACAGGGTGAATTTCATGAGCCGGAACCTTTCCCACGCAAGCGTCGCGCGCGCCTGTTACCCCATGCCCCGTCGAAACGAAAGGCCCGGCGCTCAGCGCGCCACGGCGCGGATCGACCGGTTCAGCGGCCCAAAGCAATCGCCCAGCGACACGGTGAACGAGGTCGGGAAGGCCGGCCCGTCAAAGGCCACCACGGCCTGCCCCCAGGCGCGGCTGGCATTGCCCGTCGGCCCGGTCAGTGCGGCGCCGCAATCCACCCCCGAAGTGCCGATCCAATAGCCGTGATGCACGCCGCGTTGTTCGTAATTCCCGGCCAGTCCCGGCAGCACCAGCGTCCCGCGATAACCGTCAAAGCCGCCAAATGACAGGATCGCAGCCCCGGCTTCCTCGGCCTCGTAGATGATGTCGCCCAGGTCGGTGGACCAAACCTCGTCGGCCGTCGCCGGCCCGGCCGCCAGCATCAGCCCGGCCATTATCCCGAAAATGCGCATCTGAAACCTCCCAAAGCTGCTCCCGCAACATTTGTCCGGGCCGGGGCAGGGCGCAAGCCCCATCATCTTGGCAAAAATATCCAAATCTCCGACCCACGGCCACAATCGCCCCCGCCAGGCCCGGGCGCCACCCGCCGCAAGCGGTGCGCGCAACGTCAGCTGCCCGCGTGCAGCGCCGGGGCCTGCAGCGCCGAAAACCCGTAGTGGCGCAGCCAGCGCAGGTCGCTGTCGAACAACGCCCGCAGGTCGGGAATGCCGTATTTCAACATCGCCAGCCGGTCGATGCCGATGCCAAAGGCAAAGCCCTGCCACTGGTCGGGGTCGATCCCGCCAGCGGCCAGCACCTTGGGATGCACCATGCCCGACCCCAGCACTTCCAGCCAGCCGTCGCCTTCGCCCACTGTCAGCTTTCCGCCATCCCAGGAACACTGGATATCGACCTCGGCCGAAGGCTCGGTGAACGGAAAATGCGAGGCGCGGAACCGCGTCTTCACATGGGTGCCGAAAAACGCCGACAGGAACTCTTCCAGCACCCATTTCAACTGCGCCATCGAGATGTCGCGGTCCACCGCCAGCCCCTCGATCTGGTGAAACATCGGCGTATGGGTCTGGTCATAATCGCCACGATACACCCGCCCCGGAGCGATGATGCGCAACGGCGCGCCCTGGGCCTGCATCGACCGGATCTGCACCGGCGAGGTATGGGTGCGCAGCACATGCGGCGGGCGGTTGTCGCCCTCGGCCCGCGCCATGTAGAAGGTATCCATCTCGGCCCGCGCCGGGTGGTGCGACGGGATGTTCAGCGCGTCGAAGTTATACCAGTCGGTCTCGATCTGCGGGCCTTCGGCCACCGCAAATCCCATGTCGGCGAAAATGGCCGTGACCTCTTCCCAGACCTGGCTGACAGGGTGAATGGTGCCCTGTCGGCGGTGCCGGGCCGGCAGGGTGACGTCCAGCCATTCCCCGGCCAGCCGCGCGTCAAGCGCCGCGTCGGCCAGCGCCTCTTTCCGTGCCGCCAGCGCCGAATTCAGCTCGTCCTTCAGCGCGTTCAGCGCCGGGCCCGCGACCTTGCGCTCGTCCGGGGTCATCTTGCCCAGTTCGCGCATCTTCAGGCTGACTTCGCCCTTCTTGCCCAGCGCCTGAACCCGCACCGCCTCGAGCCCGTCGACATCGTCGGCGCGGGTGATCAACTCAAGATATTTCCTGCGCAGCTCTTGCATGTTGGGTCCTCGTCGGGGTTCGCGCCGCTGCCTACAGCGTTTCGAACCTACTTGGAACGGTCCAGCCGCAAAAAATCCCGGGTGCGTTGGCGCGCCGGCGCCGTCAGCAGCGCCTCGGCCGCGCCCTGCTCGATGATCTGCCCGCCGTCCAGCATGGCCACCCGGTCGGCGGCCTCGCGGGCAAAGTCCATCTCGTGGGTGGCGACAATCATGGTCATGCGCTGGTCGCGCAGGCGGCGCATCACGTCCAGCACCTCGCCCACCAGTTCAGGGTCGAGCGCCGATGTCACCTCGTCGAACAACATGATCTCGGGGCGCATCGCCAGCGCGCGGATGATGGCCACCCGCTGCTGCTGTCCGCCCGACAACTGGTCGGGATAATGGTCCATGTGCCCCGACAGGCCGAAGGTTTCGAACAGGCCGCCCACCCGGTCGGCCAGCGCGGCCGGCGCCTCGGCCAGCAGGCGCCGAGGCGCCAGCTTCACATTGTCGGCCGCCGTCATGTGCGGGAACAGGTTGTAGGACTGGAACACGATGCCGATGCGCTGGCGGATCGGCTGCGGGTCAAGCCCGGGCTCGGCGATGTCGACCCCGTCAAGCAGGATTTGCCCGTCGTCCACCGGCTCCAGCAGGTTGACCGTGCGCAGGACGGTTGACTTGCCCGACCCCGACGGCCCGATCAGGCAGACGCATTCGCCTTCGTCCACGTCCAGCGAAAACCGTTTCAGCACGTGGTTGGCGCCGAAGGATTTGTCGATGTCCACCAGCCGCAGTTTCATGACCGCGCCCGCTTTTGCCGCGCCAGCAGGTGATCGGCAAAACGCGTCGCCGGGATCGTGATGAACAGAAAGATGACCGCCGCCCCCACATAGGGCGTGAAATTGGCCAGCAGCGACTTGTAGACCCCCGCTTGCCGCAACAGCTCGACCGGCCCGATGAAGCTGAGCAGTGCCACATCCTTTTGCAGCGCGATCAGCATGTTCATGTTGGCCGGCACCACCCGGCGAATGGCCTGCGGCAGCACGACAAAGCGCATCACGTCGCCGTGGCCCAGCCCCAGCGAGGTTGCGGCGGCGCGCTGCGAGGCATGCACACTGTCGATGCCCGAGCGGAAGATCTCGGCAACATAGGCCGAATAGGTCAGCACCAGCGCCACGGTGCCCCAGATATAGGGGCTGTTCCACGGCCGGGGCAGGCCAAGGCCCGGTATGCCGAAACCGATCAGGAACACTACCAGGATCACCGGGATGCCGCGAAAGATATCGATGAACGCGATGGCCCCGATCCGCAGCGGAAACAGCCCCGGACTGTGCGCGTCACGGGCCAGCGCCAGCGCAAGCCCCAGAATCGCGATCAGCGGCATCGACCAGGCAAAGATGGCCACGTCCCAGACAAAGGCCTTCAACAGGCCCGGAAAGGTGCGCTGCAGGATGTCCCAGTTGAAAAAGCTTTTCTTCACGGCCACCCATCCCGGCGCCATGGGCACCAGGATGATGATTGCCAGCACAAAGGCGGCACTGCTGATCCCGGCGCGCCACAGGGCGCGCCGGCGCAGGTTGGCCTCGTACTGCTGGCGCCGGGTCGGGCGCGCGTCGCTCACCCTATTGGATGACCGGAACGCCGGTGGTTTCCTGCAGCCACTGGGCCTCGATCGCGGCCAGTGAACCGTCGGCCTTGATGCTGGCGATGGCCTCGTTGACGCAGGCGACCAGCGGGTTGCCGTCTTCCATCAGCAGCCCGAAACGATCGGGATTCGCGGCCCGGTCGGCCGGGAACTGCCCCAGGATCGCCCCGTCGTCCAGGATTACCGCCGACAGGAACAGCGCGGTCGGCAGGTCGAAGATGGCGGCGTCGATCTGGCCGGCCTTCATCGCCTCGACCACGTTGGTGTTGTCGTCATACAACAGCGGCGACTGGTCGGGCGCGATGATCTCGGTCACCACCGGCAACGCCGTGGTTGACGCAACCGCCCCCCATTTCAGCGTCTTGAGGCTGGCCAGCGTCGGTTCGGCCCCCGCGTCAACCGTGGGCTGGCGCAGCAGCACCGCCATCGCGGCCGAATAGTAGCTGTCCGAGAAATCCACCACCTGCTCGCGTTCGTCGGTGATCGAGAATTGCTGCAGGTTGAAATCGAAATTCTTCGCCCCGGGCTGGATCGATTCGTCAAAGCCCGCGCGCACCCAGGCCACGGCGTCGGCGTCAAAGCCCATGGCCCCGGCCACGGCATAGGCCACCGCCGCCTCGAACCCCTGCCCGCCGGCGGGATTGTCGTCGATCACCCACGGGAAATAGGCCGGGTTTCCGGTAGCAACGGTCAGCATGCCGTCGGCGATGGTCTTGCCCGCCGCGCATTCGCCGGCGGCCAGCGCCATGTGGGACGTGGCCAGCACAAGGCCGGCACCCAGGATTGTCTTACCAAGCATCGTTTTCCCCAGTTTTGTTCAACCATATCCGGGGTCAGGCTAGCAGAGTTGTGGCCGCCATCAACGACCTAGCCGGCGCGCGGCGCAGCGTCACGCCGGGCCGCGCAGCCGCTCAGGCCGCCAACAGCGCGCTTTCCCGCCGCCGCAGCATGGGCCGGGCCAGGGCGCCCAGCGGCGTGCCGCCCGACATCAGGGCCGGGAACAGGACGGCAAATTCGGCGCGCTGGGCCGGCGACATGGCGCCAAGGCTCTGGTCGGAAACATAGAAACTCTCCGACAGGCAACCGTTGGCCCAGATCAGCTCGTGGCGGTCGAACATCAGATGGAAATACACGATCGCGCGGCGGGGACGGCACAGATAACCGGGACGGCCGCGCATGTGCTTGGCGGCGACCAGCGCCTCGCTGTCGCCAAAGCACAACGCCAGACGCGGGTTGCAGGCCCAAAGCCGGTGATTCGGCGACACCAGCAACGCCCCGCCCTCGGACAGGCTGGTGCCGGCATGAACCTCGATCGGGGCATGCTGCCCCCGCGCATCGACCCGGCTGCGCCCGACCCAGCGGATCGGCCGCGCGCCGTGGTCGGCGGTCTCGACCAGGTCGCCGGGGCGCAAAACCTCGACCGGATGCAAACCGCTCGGTGTGCGGATCATGGCGCCCGGCCCGAAGCAGATGGCGCCCGACGCGCCCGAGGATACCGCCGCAAACGACGCCGTCCCCGGGTTCGGCTGGTTGAACTGGATGGTATAGGTCGCATCGCGCGGCGCGGTCGGGGTCGCGACATTGGTCGATGTCGCCCCGGCGGCCAGCCCGTCGACAGCGGTGATCCCGGTGGTGCCGCCACCGATGTCCAGAAAATTGGTCACCGTGCTGGTCGAGGTATCGACAAGGCTGACCGCCTCGTAGTTCCCCGGACGGGCGCTGTCGGGATCGGTCAGCAGAAAGCCGAAGCTGTCGGTCGAGATCACATAGACATTCTCGCCCGAGGCCGCGTCGAAACTGACCGTCACGGCAGGATCGTCCAGGGCCACCGTCAGCCCGGCCGTGCCGTCGGCGTTATACAAGACGATCGAATAATTCGCCGGGTCCTCGGCCGGGTCGAGGGCGACCTCGACAAACTCGCTGACGCCACTCGACGTCGCATAGCTGTTGGAAAAATGTAACTCGCTGATCCGTGCCACGGCTGCCCCCGTTTCGGTTCCGGCGACAATTTCACCTGAATATGGCAAATTGTAGACAGATCCCACGCATCAAAGCTTGCCCCAGCGTAAAGAAAAAAGGGGCCGCGCCCGTTGGCACAGCCCCCTTCTCAACCTGAAGGTGCGATGGCTCAGGCCAGCGCGGCCTTGGCCTGATCGACGATGGCGTTGAAGGCATCGGGTTCATGCACGGCCAGATCGGCAAGGATCTTGCGGTCAACCTCGATACCGGCCTTCGACAGACCATTGATGAAACGCGAATAGGTCAGCGCCTCGTCATGGGCGCGAACACCGGCGTTGATCCGCTGGATCCACAAAGCGCGGAAATTGCGCTTGCGGTTCTTGCGGTCGCGGGTCGCATACTGGTTTGCCTTGTCGACAGCCTGGCGGGCGGTCTTGAAGGTATTCTTGCGGCGGCCATAATAGCCTTTGGCGGCCTTGACGACCTTGCGATGACGGGCGTGGCTGGTGGCGCCACCTTTGACACGGGACATATCAGCAGACCTCGGTTAACGGCTGTAGGGCATGTAGGATTTGACGAGCTTCTGATCGGGCTCGCTCAGCACCCGCGTTCCGCGGGCGTTGCGCAGGAACTTGTTGGTGCGCTTGATCATCCCGTGCCGCTTGCCGGCCTGCGATCCCACGACCTTGCCGGTCGCGGTCACCTTAAAGCGCTTCTTGGCGCTCGACTTCGTCTTCATCTTGGGCATTTCCGTCTCCTCTT
>CAYYMJ010000086.1:0-9181 GCA_964472855.1 uncultured Rhodobacterales bacterium
CGTTTACGGTGTGGACTACCAGGGTATCTAATCCTGTTTGCTCCCCACACTTTCGCACCTCAGCGTCAGTATCGAGCCAGTGAGCCGCCTTCGCCACTGGTGTTCCTCCGAATATCTACGAATTTCACCTCTACACTCGGAATTCCACTCACCTCTCTCGATCTCTAGACTTGCAGTTTTAGAGGCAGTTCCAGGGTTGAGCCCTGGGATTTCACCCCTAACTTACAAATCCGCCTACGTACGCTTTACGCCCAGTAATTCCGAACAACGCTAACCCCCTCCGTATTACCGCGGCTGCTGGCACGGAGTTAGCCGGGGTTTCTTTACCAGGTACTGTCATTATCATCCCTGGCGAAAGAGCTTTACGACCCTAGGGCCTTCTTCACTCACGCGGCATGGCTAGATCAGGCTTTCGCCCATTGTCTAAGATTCCCCACTGCTGCCTCCCGTAGGAGTCTGGGCCGTGTCTCAGTCCCAGTGTGTCTGATCATCCTCTCAAACCAGATATGGATCGTCGACTTGGTAGGCCATTACCCCACCAACTATCTAATCCAACGCGGGCTAATCCTTCTCCGATAAATCTTTCCCCCGAAGGGCGTATGCGGTATTACTCTCAGTTTCCCGAGGCTATTCCGCAGAGAAGGGCATATTCCCACGCGTTACTCACCCGTTCGCCGCTCCCGTCCCCACCGAAGTGGTTAGAGCGCTCGACTTGCATGTGTTAGGCCTGCCGCCAGCGTTCGTTCTGAGCCAGGATCAAACTCTCAAGTTGAAAAGCTGTTGCCAGCTTATCCTTGACGTTCGAACCTCTGCACATCTTCCCGACCGGCAAAGGCCGGGAAAGTCATCTGTTTGATGTGCTTCAGGTTTCATCAGAAACCAGAAGCCGTACAAACAGTGAAGCTGACACTCTGATCATCGGGCCGAAACCCTAACAGAGCCGATATGCAGATGTTGATCCATCGGATGGACCAAACCGCCCACATATCTCTTCAGTTACTAGCAATTTCAAAGAGCGGCGAGACAAAATCGACTGGATGCGCCCTTACTTTTGGCGCGCCCCGCCTTCTGTGCCTCAGATTTTCTTGTTCGCGTCTCGTTGCCCTGCGGCCCGTCTGGCGCCCCGTTGGCGCCTCAGCGCCGCCGGTGAGGGGGTGTTTACGGATGCACGCCGGAGGCCGCAAGAGCTTTTTTCGATAAACTTGCTTTTTTTCTGCCGCTGCAAAAAGCTCCACAAAATCTGGTGGTTGGCCGGGTTGCACCCACAACAATTGCTGCAAGGCGGCGTATTCTTGCGGCCACCACCCGGTTCCGGCGATTCCTTTTGACCCGGTCGCGCCCGGCGATCAGATGGATTCCCGATGTGTTAACCATCCTGGCCGCTCAAGGGGGTCTCGCGACCGGTCCCGCACCCCGCAATCCCCTCCCAAAGCCGCCCGCAGATTCGCCCGCTATCCCGCCTGACGCGCAAACCGGACCCGCGGCATGCGCAGACGCAGCGCCAGCAGCGCCAGAATCACCAGCAGATAGATGATGGGGGTCAGCTGCCACCCCTTGACCAGCATCACGTAATGCAGCGCCCCCAGCAGCACCGCGCCATAGGTCAGCTTGTGCAGACGCCGCCAGGCGGCCGCCCCCATGCGGCGCAGGCTCAGGTTGTTGGACGTCACCGCCAGCGGAAGCAGCAACATCAGCCCGCCCATGCCGATGGTGATATAGGGCCGCTTCAACAGGTCGGCCCAGATCTGGCCCCACAACAGCTGGATATCCAGAACCAGCCAGGTCAGCAGATGCGCCAGCACGAAGAAAAACGCCAACAGTCCGATGGCACGGCGATACTTGATCAGGTTCAGCCCCAGGTGCCGCCGCGCCGGCGTGATGGCCAGCCCGACAATCAGCAACTGCAACGCCCATGTCCCGATCTGATGCTCGATCGCCTTCACGGGGTCCACGCCCAACTGGCCCGTGAATCCGAGGTAATACAGCCAGACGATCGGAACCGGCCCGAGGATGTAAAGCGGCCAGGCCGGCAGCTTGCGCGTTGCCCTGTTCAGTCGGTTGACGATGGCGGTCATGCGGGTCCGTATCCAGTTTTGCCTGTCCGAGAGTTAAGGCACCCCCCGCGTTCCGGCAAAGCACGCCCTGTCACGTGCCTGTTGGAAATGTTACACCCCCGCCCCTACTTCTGTCCGCAAATATCCCCGGGGGTGAATGCGCGGCAACGCGCAGAGGGGGCAGCGCCCCTTTCTGACAACGGTTTTCAGGCGGCGGGTCCGTTACCGCAGGCGAATGCCGGCCGCCAGGTCGCGAATCCCGGAAATCCGATCGTCATGAACTGCACCATGCCCGGTTGAATGTCCTGCAAACCCGGGCTTGGCACCCCGCCCTTCAGGACATCGGCTGACAGGGCAACCGGCGGACCCAAACCAGACGGTCCGCAGACCGCCTCCACGATGGCCAACTTCGCCATGGCGCCACTCAGCCCGATCAGCACCGGCCGCGCGACCGGCCCGGCGACGAAGGCATCCAGACCGGCCACACCGTTCAGGGTTCTAGTGGCCGCCTCCAAACTGTATCCCCTCGACCAGGCCCAGCATCGGCCCGACCCCGGTGTCGATGTCGAAGACACCGCGAAACAGCATCTCGGCGGCCACATAGACCAGCACCGCCAGACCCAGCCACGAAATGGCGGGATAACGGGTCAGGATGTGCATGATCAGCGTCGCGGCAAAGGCCATCAGCACAATGGCCAGCGCCAGACCAAACACCAGCAGCCCGGTGTGCCCGTCGGCGATTGCCGCGACCGCCAGCACATTGTCCAGCGACATCGAGACATCGGCGATGGTGATGGTCCACAGCGCCGCCAGCAGCGTGCGCCGCGGCGGGCCGACATAACCCGCCGCCGGGTCGCCGGCGACCTTCATCGCATGTTCGGCCTCGGACCCGGTGCTCTCGCGAATCTCCCTGAACAGCCGCCAGCAGACCCAGATCAGCAGGAAGCCGCCGAAGAACAGGATGCCGGGAATGCCCAGCAGCTTGGTTGCCACCACCGCGAACATGATCCGCAACAGCGCGGCGATGACCATGCCGAACAGGATCGCCTTGCCGCGCAACGCCGGCGACAGGCCGGCCGCCGCCATGCCGATGATCAGGGCATTGTCCCCCGACAGGATCAGGTCGGCCAACACGATGGCGCCGGCGTCGAAGACAAACTGCATCATGCCGGCACCGCCTGCGCCGCCGGGGGCGCAACTGTCCGGGCCTTGGCATCGTCGAGTATCATGTCAGAAGCCTTTTCACCGATCATGATCGTCGGTGCATTGGTGTTGCCCGACACGATGGCCGGCATGATCGACGCGTCCACGACCCGCAGGCCCGCGACCCCATGCACCCGCAGCCGGTCATCGACCACCGCCTGCGGATCGCTGCCCATCCTGCAGGTGCCGGTGGGGTGATAAATGGTTGTCGACGTGTCGCGGGCCCAGTCCAGCAGGGCGCCATAGTCATCATCGGCAATCGCGGCGCCGGGCTGGTATTCTTCGGTGATCGCCTCTTTCACCGGCGAACGGCGCACGATGTCCCGCGCCACCCGGATACCGGCAACCAGCGTGTCGCGGTCGGTCCTTGTGGCCAGGTAATTGGGGTGAATGACCGGATGGTCGCGCATGTCGGCCGACCGCAGCGCGATATGCCCGGCACTTTCGGGGCGCAGTTGCAGAACCGAGGTCGTGAAAGCGTCGAACCTGTGCGCCTCGGACCCCATCTCGTCGGTGGAAAACGGCTGCACGTGAAACTGTATGTCCGGCACCTCCAACTCGGGGCGGGTCTTCAGGAAGGCCGTGCCAAGGCTGGCGGCCATCGCCATCGGCCCGCCCCGGGTCACCACATACCGCAGCCCGATCATCGCCCGTTTGAACAGGCTGTTGATTTCGGTGTTGATGGTGCTTTCGGTGCATTTGTAAACGGGGCGCGCCTGCAAATGGTCCTGCAAGTTGCTGCCCACGCCCGCCAGCTCATGCCTGACGGCAATGCCATGCGGTTTCAGCCGTTCGGGATCGCCGATGCCCGACACCATCAGCAACTGGGGCGAGGCAATGGCGCCGGCGGCCAGGATGACCTCTTTGACGGCGCGCACCTCGATCTTCCTGCCCCTGTGGACGGCGGCAACCCCGGTGGCCCGCTTGCCGTCGAACAGGATATGCGAGGCCGCGCATCCGGTCAGGACGGTCAGGTTGCGGCGCGCCCTGGCCGGGTCGAGATAGGCCACGGCCGACGAACAGCGGCGCCCGTTGCGAATGGTCAGCTGGAACTGGCTGACACCTTCCTGCGCTTCGCCGTTGTAATCGGGGTTACAGGGGTGGCCGGCCTGCACCGCCGCCTCTTTCCACAGGTCCACGATACGGCGGCTGACGGCTGCATCCGACACGCTCAGCGGCCCACCCCGGCCGCGCAGACTGTCGTCGCCGCCGGCATAGCTTTCCGACCGCTTGAAATAGGGCAGAACGTCGTCCCATGACCACCCGGCGTTGCCAAGCTGGCGCCAGCCGTCGAAATCCTGTGGCTGGCCCCGGACATACAGCAGCCCGTTGATCGAGCTTGAGCCCCCCAGAACCTTGCCGCGCGGCCAAGTGATGGCGCGCCCGTTCAGCCCGGGGTCGGGCTCGGTCTGATAGCCCCAGTCGACGCGCGGGTTGCCCATGGTCTTGAAATAGCCAACGGGCACATGGATCCAGGGATAGGTGTCGCGGCCACCGGCTTCCAGCAGCGCCACGCGATGCTTGCCACCATCGCTCAGACGGTTTGCCAGCACGCATCCGGCAGATCCGGCGCCGACGATGACAAAGTCGAATTCCACTCGGTTTTCCCCGGACTTGCCAAGATTGCCGTTGCCCAAATCCGGGCGGCGGCGCCTAATCAACGTCATGACATCACAGCGGCTGGCCGCCAACACCCATGTTTCGGCTGAAACCCCGCCGGGCCGACTGGCGCTGATCTCGCGGCAGGGCTGTTCGCCGGACAGGAAGGAATTCGTCGGCGGCAGGGTCGCCTCGGCGGTGCCGGTCCGCGATGCCCATGGGCGCCATTTCGCCTCGCAGGCCATTCATGCCCGGGGCAACGCGGGTTCCTGTCGCGCGCGGCCGAACGCGCGGTCGAACTTGGGCCGGCGTTTCACGCGGGGTCGGGCAAGATCGCGCCGGCGCTGTTGTGACCTGGCCGGCAAGGGGACAGGGGCATGAATCTGGCATTTATCGGTTTTGGCGAGGCGGCGCGCGCCCTGGTTACCGGCTGGCAGGCCGCCCCGCCCGGCCCGGTCGCGGCCTATGACATCAAGCAGGACAGCCCCGAAACCCGGCCCGGCATCGCCCGTGCGGCCCGGCAACTGGCCGTGAGCCTGCCCGGCGACGCCGCCGGCGCCCTGCGCGCGGCCGATCTGGTGTTTTCCACCGTCACCGCCAACCAGGCGGTTGCCGTGGCCCGCGACCACGCAGGGCATCTGCGCGACGGGGCGCTGTGGTGCGACCTGAATTCATGCGCCCCCGAGGCCAAACGCGCGGCAGCGGCCCATGTCGAGCGTGCCGGCGGGCGCTATGTCGATGTTGCGGTCATGGCGCCGGTGCATCCGGGCCTGAACATGGTGCCCTGCCTTCTGGCCGGCCCGCACGCGGCGGCGGCGGCACGCCTGCTGGCGGATTTGCCCATGTCGGTGCGGGTGGTGGGCGACCGGGTTGGCCATGCCTCGGCCATCAAGATGGTGCGGTCGGTGATGGTCAAGGGGCTCGAGGCGCTGACCGCCGAATGCGTGCTGGCGGCGGTGCGCGCCGGGGTCGCGGACGAGGTCATCCCCTCGCTGGCCCGTGGGGAGCAGGGGCTCGATGTTGCCGGGCGGGCCGCCTACAACTTTGAACGCAGTCTCCGCCACGGCGAACGCCGGGCGGCGGAAATGCAAGAGGTCGCCGCAACGCTGGCCGACCTTGGGCTGCCGGCCGACATGGCGCTGGCAACCGTGAACTGGCAGCGCCGTCTTGCCGCTGCCCGGCCCGACTTGGCCGACCGCGCAGACTTCGCCGGCAACGACTGGCGGGCCATTGCCGCCGCGATCCTTGCCACCCTGCCCGACCGATGACCGGGGCCGCCATCACCGCCTTGACGGGCGGCTTCGACCCCTTGGTTCTGGCCCTGCTGGCCACCACCAGCTTTGCCGGGTCGTTCATGACCGTGGCGCTGGGCATTGGCGGCGGCGCGCTGTTGCTGGCGGTCATGGCCAGCCTGATGCCGCCGGCGGCGCTGATCCCGGTGCACGGGGTGATCCAGCTTGGCTCGAACAGCCTGCGGGCCAGCTTGCTGTTGCGCCACGCCCATTGGCCGCCGTTTGCCACCTTCGCCGCCGGTGCCACGCTGGGCGCGGCGCTGGGCGGCACGGTTGTGGTGTCGCTGCCGCCGGCGGTGGTGCAGATCGGCGTCGGCGCCTTCGTGATCTGGAGCGTCCTGGCCCGCCCGCCGGCCTGGCTGACCCGCTTGCCATGGGTGGCCGGGCTGATTTCAAGCTTTCTGACCATGTTCTTCGGTGCCACCGGCGTGTTTGTCGCCAACATGGTCAAGGCGCTGCGGCTGGACCGGCAGGCGCATGTGGCGACCCATGCCGTGCTGATGACGCTGCAACATATGCTGAAGATCCTCGCGTTCGGGCTGCTGGGTTTTGCCTATGGCCCCTGGCTGGGCTTTATCGCGCTGATGATCCTGTGCGGCTTTGCCGGCACGCT
Source organism: uncultured Rhodobacterales bacterium (assembly GCA_964472855.1). Classification (GTDB taxonomy): domain Bacteria; phylum Pseudomonadota; class Alphaproteobacteria; order Rhodobacterales; family Rhodobacteraceae; genus Tranquillimonas. Next base: position 6,762 of record CAYYMJ010000086.1, read on the forward strand.
GGCGGGGCGGCTTTTTCTGATCCGCATGTCGGACCGGGGCTTTCGCCGGGTTCTGAATGTGGTGCTGGTGCTGATATCGCTGCGCCTGATCTGGAGCGGTCTGTCGGCGTTTGTCGGGGGCTGAGCGCCGGATCCTCTGGCCTCGCGCCCATTTCAGCGGCTAGGCTGGGCCAGACCGGCGATGCGCAAGGGGGAGAACGGGCATGAAATTCGGCATTGGTCAGGGCGTGGCGCGGCTGGAAGACGGACGCTTTCTGACCGGACGCGCGCAGTTTACCGACGACATTCGCGCGCCCGGACAGTTGTTCGCGGCCTTCCTGCGCTCGCCCGTCGCCCATGGCCGGATCAGTGCGCTTGACGCGGGCCGGGCGCGCAACATGCCCGGCGTCGCGGCGGTTCTGACAGGGGACGATCTGGTGGCCGACGGCATCGGTGGCATCGGCTGCCACACGCTGGTGCCCGGCATGCACAAGGTGGTGGCGGCACCGCCCGTCAGCCCGCTGTCCACCGGCCGGCTCGGCCATGTGGGCGCCATCGTGGCGGTCGTGGTTGCCGATCACCCCAACCGGGCTGTGGCGGCGACAGAGGCGATCGACTGGGATTTCGACGAATTGACGCCGATGCTGACCCCCGACGCGGCCATGGCCGAGGGTGCCGCCGCTATCCGCCCGGACACCGACACCAACCTCGCCTTTACCATCGACATCGGCGACGCGGCGGCGACGGCAGCCGCGCTGGCCGAAGCGGCGCATGTCACGCGGCTGGCGCTGGTCAACAACCGCGTTTCGGCCAATTCGCTGGAAATGCGCGCCACCCGTGCGCTGCGCGACCCGCGCGACGGCCGGCTGACCGTGCATACATCGACCCAGGCACCGCACGCGGTGCGCGGCGACATCGCCACCGCGCTTGGCCTGCCCCATGGCGACGTGCGCGTCATCGCCCCCGACGTGGGCGGCGGCTTTGGCATGAAGGGCGGAAGCTTTCCCGAAGATGTGCTGGTGGCATGGGCGGCCTGCCGGCTGAGCGCGCCGGTATGCTGGCAGGCGACGCGGTCGGAATCGCTTGTCAGCGACTATCACGGCCGCGACCAGCATGTCGAAGCCGAGCTGGGCCTTGACGGCGACGGGCGCATCACCGCGCTGCGGGTGCGCTGTGACTATAACCAGGGGGCGCATCTTTCGACCGGTGGCGGCGTGTCGGCGATGTTTTCCACCAACCTTGCCTCCGGCTGCTATCGGGTGCCGGTGGCCCATGCCAGCGCGCGCGGCGTGTGCACCAACACCTCGCCCACCCAGCCCTATCGCGGAGCCGGGCGCCCCGAGGCCAGCTTTCTGATCGAGCGTCTGATGGACAAGGCCGCGGCCGAGCTGGGGCAGGACAGGATCGCGCTGCGGCGCAAGAACCTGATCGCCGCCGACGAGATGCCCTGCAAGACTCCGCTGCTGTATCAGATCGACGGCGGCGATTATGCCGCGCTGATGGACCGCGCGATGGACCGCGCCGGCTGGGACAGCTTTGCCGACCGGCGCGCGGCGGCGGCGGCACGCGGGCGGCGGCGCGGCATCGGGATTGCCATGCATATGGAGAATTCGGGCCTGGGCAACGAGGCCTGCGATATCCGCTTTGACCCCTCGGGCAGCGTCACGGCCACCGTGGGCACCTTCAGCCACGGTCAGGGGCATGAAACCGTTTATGCCCAGATGATCGCCGAGTGGTTTTCGGTGCCACCGGGGCGGATCCGCATCGTTCAGGGCGACACCGACCGCGTGGGCTTTGGCCGCGGCACCGTGGCGTCGCGGTCGATGATCAACGGCGGCGGCGCGCTGCGCGTGGCCGCCGACCGGGTGATCGAGAAGGGCCGGGCCTTTGCCGCGCATCTGCTCGAGGCCGCCGCGGACGACATTGCCTTCGAAGACGGCATGTTCGCCGTGACCGGAACCGACCGCCGGATGCCGATCGCCAAGATCGCCGAGCTGTCCTACAAGCCGATCTTTCCGCCGGAACTGGGGCTTGGTCTGGCCGGGCAGGGCGACTTTCTGCTGCGCGGGTTTACCTTTCCCTCGGGCTGCCAGATCGCCGAGGTCGAGGTCGATCCCGAAACCGGTGTGGTCGCGGTGTGCGGGATCGTATCGGTCGATGATGTCGGCCGGGTGATCAATCCGGTGCTGCTGGAAGGCCAGATCGTCGGCGGGATCGTGCAGGGGCTGGGGCAGGCGTTGTGGGAAGATTTCGTTTATGACGACAGCGGCCAGCCGCTGACCGGCAGTTTCATGGACTATGCCATGCCACGCGCGGCGGACATTCCGCCGATCGACTTTCTGACCATGTCGACACCGACCGCGTCGAACCCGCTGGGTGTCAGGGGCGCGGGCGAGGCCGGGACGGTGGGTGCGACGCCGGCGGTGATCTCGGCGGTGCTG
>CAYYMJ010000087.1:0-9105 GCA_964472855.1 uncultured Rhodobacterales bacterium
CGCGCCCGACCCGCGCGCGGCGCTGATCGTCGATCTGCCCATGCCGATCACCGGTGACCGGCGGGATTTCAGCGAAACCCTGGTGGGCGACTTTTCCGAACATCCCTGGGCCAATCTGCCGGTCATGACGCTGTTCGAGGTGCTGGACGATGCCGGGCAAACCGGTGTGGCGCCGCCAATTTCCGGCAACCTGGGCGGCTTGCGCTTTTTCGATCCGCTGGCGCAGGCCATCGTCGAACAGCGGCGTGACCTGTTGTGGAGCCGCAGCAATGCCCGCCGCGTCGCGCAGATCCTGCGCGCGGTGTCGTGGCAGCCGGACGGGCTGTTCACCGACGAGGGCGACTATCTGAAACTGCGCTTTGCCATCGGCCAGCTTGAAGGCGCCATCGCCGGCGGCCCGCTGGCCGACCCGGTCCGCGACGAGATTGCCAAGGCCCTGTGGGATCTGGCGATGAAACTGGAATTCGGCGACCTGTCGGACGCCATGGAACGTCTGCGCCGCGCGCAGGACCGGCTGAGCGAGGCCATCGAGAACGGCGCCAGCGAGGCCGAGGTTGCCGAACTGATGCAGGAACTGCGCGAGGCGATGCAGGATTACATGCGCCAGCTTGCCCAGAACCCGGCCGAGCAACAGCAGGACCTGGCACAGGGTCAGCAACAGCAGCAGATCACCGGCGACCAGATGCAGGACATGCTGGACCAGTTGCAATCGCTGATGGAACAGGGCCGCATGGCCGAGGCGCGCCGCCTTCTGGACCAGATGAACCGCATGATGGAGAACATGCAGGTCACCCGTGGGCAGCAGGGGCAGGGGCAGCAGCAGGGCCAGCAGGCGCTGCAGGATTTGCAGGACATGCTGCGCGACCAGCAAGACCTGAGCGACGAAAGCTTTCAAGAGTTGCAGCGCCAGTTTTCGCAGCAGGGCCAGCAGGACCAGCCCGGTCAGGACCAGCCCGGCCAACAACAGCCCGGGCAACAGCCGGGCCAGAACGGGCCGCAGGGCCAGCCCGGCCAGCAGCAGGGCGACGCTCGCGGCCCCGGCGACCTGTCCGGCCAGAGCCCCGGCCAGATGCTGGCCGACCGACAGCAGGGTCTGCAGAACGAACTGAACCGCCGGCGCGGCAGCCTGCCCGGCGCCGGCACGCCCGAAGGCGATGCCGCCCGCGATGCGCTGGGCCGGGCCGAAGGCGCGATGGACAATGCCGAAGGCGCCCTGCGTGACGGCGACTATGGCGCGGCGCTGGATCAACAGGCCGAGGCCATGCAGGCCATGCGCGAAGGCATGCGCAATCTGGGCGAGGCTCTGGCCCAGCAGCAGCAACAGCAAAACGGGCAGGGGCAGGCGATACAGGGCAGCCTGCCGCAAGGCCAGAACCGCGACCCGCTTGGGCGCAACACTGGTGCCGAGGGCAATGTCGGATCGGACGAGAACATGCTGCAGGGCGAAGATGTCTATCGCCGGGCCGGCGAATTGCTGGACGAGATCCAGCGCCGCGCCGGCGAACGCGACCGCCCCGAGGCCGAGCGCGACTATCTCAAGCGACTGCTCGACAGGTTCTGAACCGGGGTCCCGAGGGTGCGGCGCTCAGGTCTGCGCGCCGTCGACCAGCGCCACCAGCCGCCCCATCACCAGGTCCATCTGGTCGCGCGCCGCGTTGGCCCAATCGACGAAATCGGCCACATAGGGCCGCGCCACCGGAAAGCGGTCGACGATCTGTGGCGCATAGGCATAGGCAACGATCAGCGCGACCACGATGCCAAGGACCGGGAAAAAGCCAACCCGAAAGCCTTTGCGCCGGCGCGCGAGATCGGGGCCGGGCGCATGCGCCGTGGCGGCGGTCGGCAACTGCCCCTCGGTGGCGCCCAGCGACGAGTTGATCTCTTCTATATCGGGCAAAAGTTCGCTGCCGTGGCGCGGGTCGGCGTCGTCGGCGTGGCGGTGGCGGTAAACTCGCGGCCGGACAGGTTCGGCCGCCGTCCCGGCCCAGGTTTCGGTTTCGGGCGCCAGGGCGCGCCGGGTGCGGGGCAGGGGCTGGCGCGGGTCGCGCCCGTCAAGCCCCAGATCGCCCTGGGTTTCCAGCCCGGCAGCGGCGCGGCGGCGCACCTCGGCCTCGTGCTCGGCCTCTTCGCGCAGGATCGACATGGCCGCATCGTCCGGGCGCCGGGCGCGCGGCGCGGGGTCGTCTTGGCGCCTTGGCGCCAGCCCCGGTTCGCGCGCGGGCGCCTGCGATGGCTGCGATGGCTGCGATGGCTGCGATGGCTGCGGCGATCCGGGCGCGGTCACGCCCAGTTCATCGGCCAGATCCTGCGCCAGCGTTTCGCGGCGCTGAAACCATGTGTGCCCGCAAGACGAACACTGCACGTCCCGCCCGTCTTTTGGGACGAGATCGACGTCGATTTCATACTGTGCCCCGCAATTCGGGCAAATCAGTCGCATGGTTTGCTGCTCCGGCCCGCGGCGGCCCGATCCGGCCGCTGCCGAACAGAAACTAGCGATCCCGGCGCGAAGTTCAAAGCAAATCGCGGGCCCGCATTGATTAGCGGCCCCCGCTGGGGCACAACGTCGCCCGAACAGGCAGGGACCGGCGCGTGATCGAGCTGAGCGAAGTCAGTTATTCCTATGGCGGTGACGCCCTGTTGAATGATGTCTCGCTGTCGTTGCAGCCGGGGTCGTTCCACTTTCTCACCGGGCCTTCGGGCTCGGGCAAGACCACGCTGCTGAAATTGTGCTATCTCGAGCTGACGCCAACCCGCGGCGGCGTTCTGGCCTTTGGCAAACCCAGCACCGAGATCGACCGTGACGGCGTGGCCCGTCTGCGCCGCCGGGTTGGCATCGTGCATCAGGACTGCAAGTTCATCAACCATCTGCCGCTGATCGACAATGTGGCGCTGCCGCTGACGGTCAGCGGGCAGGATGTGCGCGCCAAGGCGGACGAACTGCGCGAGTTGCTGGCGTGGGTGGGGCTGGAGCGGCATGTCAACGCCTTCCCGCCCGAGCTGAGCGGCGGCGAACGTCAGCGCGCCGCGCTGGCCCGGGCGCTGATCATGTCTCCGGACGTGATTCTTGCCGACGAGCCCACGGGCAACCTTGACTGGGAGATGTCGCTGCGGCTGCTGTCGCTGCTGGTCGAGCTGAACCGGCTGGGCAAGGCGGTGCTGGTCGCCACCCACGATCTTGCGCTGGTGCGGCAGGCCAAGTCGCAGGTTTCGGCCCGAGTCCTGCGCATTCGCAACCGGCATCTGCAACTGGCGGGGGCCGACCTGTGAGCATGCTGGCCCGCACCCTTGGCTTTCTGGCCGGCGACAGCAAATCCGGCCGGGTGGTGCCCCCCACCGGCTATACCGCGCAACTGACCCTGTTCAGCGCCGCGGCCATGGCCTTTCTGGCGGTGTTCGCACTGGCCTTGTCGCTGGCGTCCGACCGGCTGGCGGCGCGCTGGACGGCCGAACTGGCGCACACCGCCACGCTGCGCATCTCGGCGCCCGCGGCCCAGTTGGCGGCGCAGACGGCGGATGCCCTGCGCATCCTGTCGGAAACCCCCGGCGTCGGATCGGCCCGGGCGCTAAGCGTGGACGAACAGCGCCGGCTTTTGACGCCATGGTTCGGCGCCGAACTGCCGGTCGAGGATCTGCCGTTGCCGCAACTGGTCGAAATCAGCGAATCCGGCGACGGCTTTGACACCGAGGGGCTGCGCCTGCGCCTGCGGGCCGAGGTGCCGGGCGCCGTTCTTGACAGCCACGACCGCTGGCGCCGCCCGCTGGCGCGCGCGGCGGGGCGGCTCAGGCTGCTGGGGCTGGCGTCCGTCGGGCTGATCGCGCTGACCATGGCGGCCATGGTCACGCTGGCGGCCAACGCGGCGCTGGCGGCCAATGCACAGGTTATCGGCGTGTTGCGGCTGGTGGGGGCGCGCGACAACTATATCGCCCGGGCTTTCGTGCGCCGCTTTACCGCCCGGGCCTTTACCGGTGCGCTGGCCGGCATCCTGCCCGCGGTCGCGGCGCTGGCGCTGATGCCCGGCGGCGATGGCACACCGGCCATGCTGACCGGCCTGGCGCTAAGCGGCTGGAACTGGGCCTTGCCGTTCCTGATCCCGCCGTTTGCTGCCGTCATCGCGTTCTGGGCAACCCGGTCGGCATCCTTTCGCGCGCTCGAGGCCGTTACCTGATGCAATATCTCCGCTCGCTTGTGTTCGTCGGCCAGATGTATCTGGCCATGCTGGTGTTGGGCATCGTCTTCGCCATTCCGGCGCTGGTGTCGCGGGCCGGCGCGCGGGCCGGCGTGCATACCTATTGCCGGTGGGTTCTGTGGACCGCCCGGGTGATCGCCCGTCTGCGCACCGAGGTGCGGGGCACGCCGCCGCAGGGCGAGGCCCTGATCGCGTCGAAACACCAGAGCTTTCTGGACATCATCATGATTGTGGCCTCGGTGCCGCGGCCGCGTTTCATCATGAAACACACGCTGATGTTTGCGCCGATCCTTGGCCTTTATGCCCTGCGCATCGGCTGTGTTCCGGTGGTGCGCGGCAAACGCGGGCAGGCCATCGCCAAGATGCTGGACGATGTCGCGTCCGGGCGGCGCAACCCCGGCCAGATGATCATCTATCCGCAGGGAACCCGCATCGCGCCGGGCGTCGACGCCCCCTACAAGGTGGGGGCGGCGCTGCTTTACGACCAGCTGGGGCAAACCTGTTACCCGGCCGCCACCAATGTCGGGGTGTTCTGGCCGCGCAAGGGCATCTACCGCAAACCCGGCACAGCCGTGGTGGAATTTCTCGACCCCATCCCACCGGGACAGGACAAGCAGGCATTCCTGTCAGAGCTGGAAGGGCGGATCGAGGCCGCGTCCGACCGGCTGCTGGACGAGGCGGGATTTCGGCGCGGCGACTGACAGAGCGTGCCGCGCTTCGCGAACGGATGTTTCAAGACACCCTTCGACCGAATGCGAGAGGCCGCTTGTCTTGGCGTCGATCTGGCGCGACACGCTCTGCGCCCTTGCCGCCCGCCCGGTGCCACGAATCCCCGTTCAACCGCCGAGACCGGACCGACGCGACGCGACCGCAATCAGCCTTCGTCGCCGGTAACGCCGATCGTGGTGCCCTGCGGCAGGTCGGCGAGGCCGGCCACCGGTTCGGGCGCGCCGGGGGCGCCGCAGGCCGCCAGCAACAGCAACGCCGGGATCAGCAGACGCCTCATCCCAACCGCTCGCGCCACCGGGCAACCTGTTCGCGCACGCGCTGCGGCGCCGTGCCGCCATAACTGGTCCGCGACGCGACCGACGCCTCGACACTGAGAACGTCAAAGACATCGGCGGTAATCGAGTCATGAACCGACTGCATCTCGGCCAGGGTCAGCGCGTCAAGCGCGACATTCCGGCCCTCGGCCATGGCGACCAGCGCGCCGGTGACATGGTGCGCATCCCGGAACGGCAGCCCCGCCACCCGCACCAGCCAGTCGGCCAGATCGGTGGCGGTGGAAAACCCCGACCCCGCCGCCCCAGCCAGCGCCGCGCGGTTGGCCGACATGTCGCGCACCATGCCGTTCATCGCGGCCAGCGACAGGATCAGCGCATCGGCGGCGTCGAACACCTGCTCCTTGTCTTCCTGCATGTCCTTGGAATAGGCCAGCGGCAGCCCCTTCATCACCGTGAACAGCGCCACGGTTGCCCCCAGAATCCGCCCGATCTTGGCCCGGATCAGCTCGGCCGCGTCGGGGTTCTTCTTCTGCGGCATGATCGACGACCCGGTCGAAAACCGGTCCGACAGGGTGACAAAGCGGAACTGGGCCGATGACCAGATCACCAGCTCTTCCGAAAGGCGCGACAGATGCATCGCAGCAATCGACGCCACCGACAGGAATTCCAGCGCAAAGTCACGGTCGCTGACCGCATCCAGCGAATTGGCCATCGGCCGCTCGAACGCCAGCGCGGCCGCCGTCGCGGCCCGGTCGATGGGAAACGAGGTGCCCGCCAGCGCCGCCGCGCCCAGCGGACATTCGTTCAGCCGCGCCCGCGCGTCGCGCATCCGGCCGGCGTCGCGGCCCAGCATCTCGACATAGGCCATCATGTGATGGCCCCAGGTCACCGGCTGCGCCGTCTGCAAATGAGTGAAGCCGGGCATCACCCAGCCGGCCCCGGCCTCGGCCTGCGCCAGCAGCCCGCGCTGCAGCGCCTCGATCCCGGTCACGGTCGCGTCGATCTGGTCGCGCACCCACAGCCGGAAATCGGTCGCCACCTGGTCGTTGCGCGACCGCGCCGTGTGCAACCGCCCCGCCACCGGTCCGATCAGCTCGCGCAGGCGCGCCTCGACATTCATGTGAATGTCTTCCAGGGCGGTGGAAAACGTGAATTGCCCGGCCTCGATCTCTGACAAGACCGTGACCAGCCCTTTCCGTATGGCCGCGACGTCGCTAGGTTCCACGATGCCCGTCGCCGCCAGCATGGCAGCATGGGCGCGCGAGCCCCGGATGTCCTGAGCCGCCAGCCGCTTGTCGAAGCCGATCGAGGCGTTGATCGCCTCCATGATGGCATCGGGACCGGCGGCAAAACGGCCGCCCCACATCGCGTTTGAAGTTTGATCGGTCATGAAGCCGGAGAGACCCTGATGAGACTGCTTGTTTCGGCCATCATCTATACGGCGCTTGCCGCAGGTGCAAACGCCGCCGACATCGACGCGCTCAGCGCCCTGCGCGACGGCGACATGAAAAAGCTGAACTTCGCCGCGTCGCCAGCCCCGGTGTCGCAGAGGGTCTTTGCCGACGCCGCCGGCAACGAACACACGCTGGCCGAATATCAGGGCAAGCATGTGCTGCTGAACTTCTGGGCCACATGGTGCGCGCCTTGCCGCAAGGAAATGCCGTCGCTGGACGCACTGAACGGCGAGTTTGGCGGTGACACCTTCGCGGTGGTGACCGTCGCCACCGGGCGCAACGCCCTGCCGGCGATCAAGCAGTTCTTCGCCGACGAGGAAATCGCGACCCTGCCGATCCTGCTGGACCCGCGCCAGAAACTCGCGCGCGACATGGCGGTGCTTGGGCTGCCGATCTCGGTTCTGCTGAACCCCGACGGCGAAGAAATCGCCCGGCTGCGCGGCGACGCCGACTGGTCATCAGACAGCGCCCGCGCCATCGTGGCGGCCCTGATCGGCCCCGATCGGCGATGACGCGTCGGGCTAGGCTCGCCTGACGCCGGCCCCTACTTCTGTCCGAAAATATCCCGGGGGTGAATTCGCGGCACGCGAAGAGGGGGCAGCGCCCCCGCGTCCTGCGCGCCGCGCCCCCGCGTCCTGCGCGCCGCGCAGGGTTGACAGCACGCCCCAGGGCGCCGAATTCTGTGCCATGCCGCTGCCACTGCTTCTGGTCCTTGTCGTTGTGGGAATCGCCGCGATCACGCTTCTGGTGCGCTGGCTCAGCCCGACACCGCCGCTGACCTTCGACAACAAGGAAACCGCCGCCGCCGCGTGGCTGCGCGAGTTTCCCGACCGGGCGCCAAAGGGCGTTCTGCTGTCCGAGGACGGCAAATCCGCCCTGGTTGTCCTGACGCGGGGCAGCGGTCTGGTGTGGGCCATGGGCGCCGACAGCACGGCGCGCGGACTGGCCGGCGCAACCGTCGAACCCAGCCGGCACGGGCTGGTCATCCGGCTCAGGGACTTTGCCTCGCCGGCGGTCAGCGTTCGGCCCGGCCCGGCGCAGGACGACTGGGTGCGCCGCATCACCGGAGCAGCGCCGTGACCGCGCCCGGCTATCCCGATGTCGTGCAACTGGCAGTGCCGCTCTTCATCGCCGCCATCGTGGCCGAGCTGCTGTGGATCGCCATCACAAGACGTGGCGGCCGATACGAAACCCGCGACGCCGTGACCTCGTTGATCATGGGCGCGGGCAATGTCGCCTCGGGCATCCTGCTGGGCTTTGTCGCCTGGACCTTCTTCATGTTCCTGTGGCGCATCACGCCGCTGGATCTGGGCGCAAGCTGGATCGTCGTTGTCGTCTGTTTCGTCCTCGACGACCTGCGCTATTACTGGGTGCACCGCTTTGGCCACCGGATCCGATGGGTCTGGGCCAGCCACGTCAACCACCACTCGTCCCAGCATTACAACCTGACCACGGCGCTGCGCCAGACCTGGACCGGCACCTTCACCTTCATGATGCTGGTGCGGGCGCCGCTGATCCTGCTCGGCTTTCATCCGGCGATGGTGCTGTTCGTCGGCGGCCTGAACCTGATCTACCAGTTCTGGATCCATACCGAGGCCATCGGCCGCCTGCCACGCTGGGTCGAGGCGGTCATGAACACGCCCAGCCACCACCGGGTGCATCATGGCCGCAATCCACGCTATCTCGACGCCAATTACGCCGGCGTGTTCATCGTCTGGGACAGGTTGTTCGGCACCTTCGTCCCCGAGCTTGATCGTGAAAAGGTCGACTATGGCCTTGTCCACAACCTCGGCACCTTCAACCCGCTCAGGGTCGCCTTTCATGAATGGGTCGCGATCTTCCGCGACATGACCCGCCCCGGGCTGAGCCTTCGTCAGCGGCTGATGTATGCCGTCGCCCCGCCGGGGTGGAGCCACGACGGGTCGCGCAAGATGTCCCGGGGCTACAAGGCCAGCCACCTCGCGCGGCACCCCGACGACGCGGGCACACCGGGGCTCGACTGACGCCGGCCCCTACTTCTGTCCGAAAATATCCCGGGGGTGAATTCGCGGCACGCGAAGAGGGGGCAGCGCCCCCACATTGGGTGCCGCGCGCCGCGCGGCACAATCCTTTCGTTCAAGGGGCGCTGCCCCTCTGCGCGGTTCCCGCGCATTCACCCCGGGATATTTCGCGACAACAGTAGATTGGATCAGCCCGAAACCCGGGCCAGTTGGACGAAAGCCTGCAGCCGTGCCGAGGCGGCGGTGCCACGCGGCTGGCGGCGCAGGATATTCACGGCACGCGGAGGCCCGGCCAGCCAGTCGCGGCGTTCAAGGGCGAGATAACGTGCAAGACGCTTGTCTGTGACGACTCGGGGCTTGTCGATGATATGTCGGTGCATCGGCGGACCTTTCCTGGGGCAGATATGGTCGACTCTCGTGCTGGCATCCCGGTGGATCGAATCTGACGTTTCGCGCCACC
>CAYYMJ010000088.1:0-8426 GCA_964472855.1 uncultured Rhodobacterales bacterium
GGCAGGTTCTCGGTCAGGCCGCCGCCGGTGATATGGGCCAGCGCATGCACGCCGCCGGCGCGGATTGCCGCCAGCGCCGGGCGAACATAAAGCCGGGTTGGCGCCAGCAGGGCCGCGCCCAGCGAACCGGCGGCAAAGGGCGCGGGATCGTCCCAGCCCAGCCCGGCGGTTTCGGCCACGCGGCGCACCAGCGAATAGCCGTTGGAATGCACGCCATCGGCAGCCAGACCCAGCAGGATATCGCCTTCGGCCACGCCGGCCGGCAGCATGGCGCCGCGGTCCACGGCGCCGACGGCAAAACCCGCCAGATCGAAATCGCCGGCGCCATACATGCCCGGCATCTCGGCGGTTTCGCCACCAATCAGCGCGCAATTTGACCGCCGGCAGCCTTCGGCGATACCGGCGACGACGCGGGTCCCTTCGGCGATATCCAGCTTGCCGGTTGCGAAATAGTCAAGGAAAAACAGGGGCTCGGCCCCCTGACACACCAGATCGTTGACGCACATGGCCACAAGATCTATGCCGATGCCGTCCAGTTGCCCGCTGTCGATGGCGATGCGCAGCTTGGTGCCGACACCGTCGGTGGCGCCCACCAGGATCGGGTCGTCATAGCCGGCGGCCTTCAGATCGAACAGCGCGCCAAAGCCGCCCAGCCCGTCCATCACGCCCGGCCGCGCAGTCGCGGCCGCCAGCGGTTTGATCCGGTCGACCAGGGCGTTACCGGCGGCAATATCGACCCCGGCGTCGGCGTAGCTCAGACCATTTTTCCTGTCGCTCAAATCCGTTCCCCCGCCGCCCCGCAGGCGCCATGGCCCGGGCGATAGCGCAAGCGGGCAAGGGACGCAACGCGACAGCCTTGACGCCTGTTGCGGCTCTGATACCTGTGGCCGCGGCGGGCCTGTAGCTCAATTGGTTAGAGCAGAGCGCTCATAACGCTTTGGTTGGGGGTTCGAGTCCCTCCGGGCCTACCACTGCCATGAAAATCGCATTGTCTTCGGGGTTTGAGAGCAAGACCTAGCTTGGGGCAGCGGCACGCCGGACGGTCTCGCCCTCCGATGGTCGTGGTGATACGCCTGGATTGCGGTATAGAGGCTGTCCAAGGCCAAACCCGTTGCCTGGGCTGCCGTGCCCATTGCCTGGGTTTACGGCCTGCGTTAACGCTAACATCACTAGAATCACAGTAGTTTCCTCATGACAATGACCCCTGACGAAATGCGCGATGCCATTCTGGATCGCCTCAAATACGCGTTTGGCAAGGATCCGGCGCACGCGCAGCTGTCCGATTTCCGGCTGGCGCTGTCGATGGTGATCCGTGACCGGATCGTCGACCCGTGGTTTGCCTCGACCCGCGCGACCTATGCCGCCGGGGCCAAGCGGGTCTATTATCTGTCGATGGAGTTTCTGATCGGGCGGCTTTTGCAGGATGCCGTGGTCAACCTGGGCCTGTTCGAGGCGGTGGACAACGCGCTGGGGCAGTTGGGGTTCGACACCCGCAGCGTGCTGGCCGACGAGCCCGACGCGGCGCTTGGCAACGGCGGTCTGGGGCGGCTGGCGGCCTGTTTCCTGGAATCGCTGTCGACCATCGGCTGCCCGGGCTATGGCTATGGCATCCGCTATGAGCACGGCCTGTTCCGCCAGTCATTTTCCGGCGGCCGCCAGATCGAAAGCCCCGAGGACTGGCTGCGCCAGATCAACACCTGGGAATTCCACCGCCCCGAAGTGACCTACGAGATCGGCTTTGGCGGGTCGGTCACGGTTAAAGACGGGCGCCACCGCTGGGCCCCGGCCGAGGCGGTGGTGGCCAAGGCCCATGACACGCCGGTGATCGGCTGGGGCGGCCGCTGGGCCAACACCCTGCGCCTGTGGGAAGCCCAGCCCATCGACGTTTTTGACCTGGCCCGGTTCAACCGCGGCGAATATGCCGCCGCCGCCGAGCCCGAGGCCTGGGCCCGCACCATCAGCCGGGTGCTGTACCCCGACGACACGACGCCCGAGGGCAAGCGCCTGCGGCTGAAACAGGAATATTTCTTCACCGCGACCTCGCTGCGCGACATCCTGCGCCGGTTTCTCAGCGAACATGACGATCTGCGGCAGTTGCCCGACAAGGTGGCGATCCAGCTGAACGACACCCATCCCGCCATTGCCGGGCCGGAACTGGTGCGTCTTTTGCATGATGAACACGGGCTGCCCCTGGGCGAGGCGCTGGATCTCGGCCGGCGGACGTTGAATTACACCAACCACACGCTGTTGCCCGAGGCGCTGGAGCGTTGGTCGGTCGCCCTGATGTCCGAGCTTTTGCCACGGCACATGCGCCTGATCGAGGAAATCGACGACAGCCACGCCCGTGCCAACCCGGGCCGCGACGGCTCGATCATCGACGGCGGCGAGGTCAAGATGGGCGATCTGGCCTTCGTCATGGCCAACCGGGTCAACGGGGTGTCGGCGCTGCATACCGGGCTGATGAAGGAAACGGTGTTTTCGGGTCTGCACCGGCTGCACCCGGGTCGCATCGTCAACCAGACCAACGGCGTGACGCCGCGCCGCTGGCTGCTGTCGGCAAACCCGCGGCTGGCGCGGGTGATCACCGACAGCATCGGCAGCGGCTGGGTCGACAACCTCGAACAACTGGCCGGGCTGGAAGACCGGGTCGACGATCCGGCCTTCGCGCAGGATTTCGCCGCCGCCAAGCGGGCCAACAAGCAGGACCTGTCGAACTGGCTGGTCGGGCAGGGCCTGCCCGCCACCGACCCCGACGCGATGTTCGACATCCAGATCAAGCGCATCCACGAATACAAGCGCCAGCACATGAACATTCTCGAAGCCGTCGCCGCGTGGCTTGAGCTGAAGGATGACCCCGGCGCGGCCCGGGCGCCGCGTGTCAGGATATTCGGCGGCAAGGCGGCGCCGGGTTACGTGCTGGCCAAGGAAATCATCTACCTGATCAACTCGGTCGCGTCGGTGGTCAACGCCGACCCGCAGACCCGCGAATTGCTGCAGGTGCTGTACCCGGCCAACTATAACGTGTCGCTGGCCGAGCGGCTGATCCCGGCCGCGGATCTCAGCCAGCAGATCTCGACCGCCGGCAAGGAAGCCTCGGGCACCGGCAACATGAAATTCGCCCTGAACGGGGCGCCGACGCTGGGCACGCTGGACGGTGCCAATGTCGAGATCCGCGACCGTGTCGGCGCCGATAATTTCTTTCTGTTCGGCATGACCGCGCCCGAGGCCGAGGCCCGCCGCCATGTGCCCGGCCATGCCGGCAGCGCCATCGCCGCCGACCCGCGCCTCAGCCGGGCGCTCGATGCCATCCGGTCGGGCATGTTCTCGAACGGGGTGCGCGACCATTTCGCCATGGTGACCAACAATATCGAGGGCGCCGACTATTTTCTCGTGGCCTCGGATTTCACCGACTATTGGCGGGCCAGCCGCGAGGCCGAGGCCGCCTTTGCCGACCGGCCCGGGTGGGTCCGGCGCGCGGCCCTGAACACCGCGCGGTCGGGGTGGTTTTCGTCCGACCGGACCATCCGTGGCTATATGGCCGACGTGTGGGGCGCCAAGGCGGTGGAAACCGGTTGACGCGTCGGTGAAGATGGGGGCCACTGGCAGGCAGGGATATGGTCAAGAAGAACAAGCACATTGCACCGCCGCTGGACCGTGACGCTGCCCAACGGCTGCACGAGGCGCGCCATGACGATGCCTTTTCGGTGCTGGGCCCGCATGGGCTGGGGGCCGGGCGCTGGGTTGGCGCGATAAACCCGAAGGCCGCCAGCATGGCCGCCGTGGTGGGTGACGCCGCCTATCCGCTGGCGCGTGTGGCCGAGGGGCTGTCGGTTTTCGCCGGCCCGGTGCCGGGCGCGCAAGGCGCCTACCGGCTGCGCAGCGTTGACGACACCGGGCAGGCAAGCGACGCCGACGATCCCTATCGCTTTGGCCCGGTGCTGGGCGAGATCGACGAATATCTGCTGGGCGAAGGGTCGCACCGACGCATCTGGCAGGTGCTGGGTGCCCGGGTGATGGCCCACGAGGGCGCGACCGGCACCGCCTTTGCCGTCTGGGCCCCGAACGCGCGCCGCGTGTCGGTGGTTGGGGCGTTCAACGGCTGGGACGGGCGATGCCACCCCATGCGCCGCCGCGGCGCAACCGGCGTCTGGGAGATCTTCCTGCCCGGCCTTGGCGAAGGCGCGGTCTATAAATACGAAATTCTGGGGCCCGATGGCACGGTCGGCCCGCTCAAGGCCGACCCGGTGGGCTTTGGCGCCGAACACGCGCCGGCCACCGGCAGCGTGGTGCGCGACATCGCCGGCTTTGGCTGGAAAGACGGCGACTGGATGGCGGGCCGGGCCGACGCCAACAACCGCGCGGCCCCGATCTCGATCTACGAGGTGCACCTGGGCTCGTGGCGGCGCCGTGCGGCCGAGGGCAACCGTCCGCTCAGCTATCGCGAGGCGGCGGTCGAGCTGGTGGATTACGTCACCGACATGGGCTTCACGCATATCGAGCTGATGCCGGTCAGCGAACATCCCTTCGACGGCTCGTGGGGGTATCAGCCGGTGGGCCTGTTCGCACCCACGGTGCGCCACGGGCCACCGCACGAATTTCGCGACCTGATCGACGCCGCCCACCGCGCCGGCATCGGCGTGCTGCTTGACTGGGTGCCGGGGCATTTTCCCACCGACGCCCACGGGCTGGGCCAGTTCGACGGCACGCCGCTTTATGAACATGCCGATCCGCGCGAGGGCTTTCATCAGGACTGGAACACCCTGATCTACAACTTTGGCCGCGCCGAGGTTGCCAACTATCTGATTTCCAACGCCCTGTTCTGGATGGAGGAATTTCACATCGACGGCCTGCGCGTGGATGCCGTGGCCTCGATGCTGTATCGCGACTATAGCCGGGCCGAAGGTGAATGGGTGCCCAACAAGGACGGCGGGCGCGAGAATTACGAGGCCATCGCCCTGCTGAAGCGCGCCAACACCACCGTTTATGGCGAAGTGCCGGGCGTGATGACGGTGGCCGAGGAATCGACCAGCTTTCCCGGCGTATCGCACCCGGTCGATGCCGGCGGGCTGGGCTTTGGCTTCAAATGGAACATGGGCTGGATGAACGACACCCTGGGCTTTATCCAGCGCGACCCGATCCATCGCCATCATCATCACCACCAGATGACCTTTGGGCTTCACTATGCCTTCAGCGAAAACTTCGTGCTGCCGATCAGCCATGACGAGGTTGTGCACGGCAAGGGGTCGATGCTGGGCAAGATGCCGGGCGACGACTGGCAGCGGTTCGCCAACCTGCGCGCCTATTACGGCTTCATGTTCGGGCATCCCGGCAAGAAGCTGCTGTTCATGGGCTGCGAATTTGCACAGGCCCGCGAATGGAACCATGCCGCCCAGCTGGACTGGGACCTGCTGGACCAGCCCCTGCACGGCGGGATGCAGCGACTGGTGCGCGACCTGAACGCCGCTTACCGCTCGGATCCCGCGCTGCATGCCGCCGATTGCGAGGCCGAGGGCTTTGATTGGATCGAGGCCGACGACGCCGAGAACTCGGTCTATGCCTGGGTGCGCCGGGGCGGTGGCGACGAGATGGTCGTCGTCTGCAATTTCACCCCGGTCGAGCGTGACGGCTATCGCCTGGGTCTGCCGTCGGGCGGCAACTGGCGCGTGGTGCTGGACACCGACGCCACTGCCTATGGCGGCGGCGGGCGCGGGCCCGGGGGCCTGATGGCCGCGGACGGGCCGGCGTGGCAGGGGCAACCGGTATCAGTGGCGCTGCGTCTGCCGGGGCTGTCGGCGCTGTTTCTCAAGAAAGACGGGCCGCCCAGCGCCTGAGCCTGCCCCGGCGGCGGGCAATCGGAAAAACAATGGAGACCGGATCATGACCATGGACGCCAACCACGAACGGATTTCCCGCAAGACGATGGCCTTTGTTCTGGCCGGCGGGCGCGGCAGCCGCCTGAAAGAGTTGACAGACAACCGCGCCAAGCCGGCGGTCTATTTCGGAGGCAAGTCGCGGATCGTCGATTTCGCCCTGTCAAATGCGCTGAATTCCGGCATCCGCAAGATGGCCATTGCCACGCAATACAAGGCGCATTCGCTGATCCGCCACTGCCAGCGCGGCTGGTCGTTCTTCCGGGCCGAGCGCAACGAATACCTTGACATCCTGCCGGCCTCGCAACGGATCTCGGAAGAGAAATGGTATCTGGGCACCGCCGATGCGGTGGGGCAGAATATCGACATCGTCGACAGCTATGACGTGGACTATATTCTCGTGCTGGCCGGCGATCACATCTACAAGATGGATTACGAGCTGATGCTGCGCCAGCATGTGGCGCAGGGCGCCGACGTGACCGTTGGCTGCCTGACGGTGCCGCGGGCCGAGGCCTCGGCCTTTGGGGTCATGGATATCGACGCCAACGACAATGTCACCTCGTTTCTGGAAAAACCCGCCGACCCGCCGGGCACGCCCGACGATCCGACAGTCACGCTGGCGTCGATGGGCATTTATGTCTTCAAATGGACCTTCCTGCGCGAATTGCTGCTGGCCGATGCCGCCGACCCCAACTCCAGCCACGATTTCGGCAATGACATCATTCCGCAGATCGTGCGCGACGGCAAAGCCGTGGCCCACCGCTTTACCAGTTCCTGCGTGCGCCATTCACCCGACCGCGAGGTCTACTGGCGCGACGTCGGCACCATCGATGCCTTCTGGAAGGCCAATATCGACCTGACCGGGTTTGACCCCGAACTGGACCTGTGGGACCAGAGCTGGCCGATCTGGACCTATTCCGAGTCTGTCCCGCCTGCGAAATTCATCCATGACGAGGAAAGGCGTCGCGGCAGTGCGGTGTCGTCGCTGGTCTCGGGTGGCTGCGTGATCTCGGGGACCGAGGTGCGCAATTCGCTGTTCTTCACCCAGGTGCATACCAACAGCTATTCGATGCTGGATCACGCGGTGCTGCTGCCCTACGTCAACGTCGCCCGTCATGCCCGCCTGACCAAGGTGGTGGTGGACCAGGGCGTGCAGATCCCCGAGGGGCTGGTTGTGGGCGAGGATCCGGGCGAAGACGCCAAGTGGTTCCGGGTCTCGGAGGGCGGCGTGACGCTGATCACCCGGAAGATGCTTGACGCGCGGGCGGCCGCCCAGTGACGCAGGTCCTGTCGGTTACCTCGGAATGTGTGCCGCTGGTCAAGACCGGCGGGCTGGCCGATGTCGCCGGGGCGTTGCCCGGTGCGCTGGCCGGGCAGAGCGTGACGATGAAGACCCTGCTTCCGGGCTATCCGGCGGTGCTGGACCATGGGCCCATGGGCCCGGCGGTGGCCGAGTTTCATGGCTTTGGCGGCAAGCTGTCGGTGCAGCCCATGCAGGCCGGCGGGCTGGATATGCTGGTGCTGGTGGCGCCGCATCTTTATGCGCGCCGGGGCGGCCCCTATCTGGACACCGACGGGCGCGATTACCCGGACAATCCCGAACGTTTTGCCGCGCTCAGCTTTGTCGCGGCGGCGCTGGCCGAAACCGGCGCCGGGGGCTGGCGCCCCGACATCCTGCATTGCCACGACTGGCAGGCCGGTCTGGCCCCGCTTTATGCCCGGCAACTGCCCGCCGCGCGGCGCCCGGCCAGTGTGCTGACCGTTCACAACATTGCCTTCCATGGCCTTGCCCCGGCCGAACGCATCGCCGGGCTGCGCCTGCCGCTGTCGGATTTCACGCCCCGGGGCTATGAATTCTACGGGCAGGTTTCGGCGCTGAAGGCCGGGCTGGTCTATGGCGACCGCATCACCACCGTCAGCCCGACCTATGCCCGCGAACTGACCACGCCGGCCTTTGGCATGGGGCTGGACGGGGTGATCCGCCAGCGCGCGGGCGATCTGACCGGCATCCTGAACGGGATCGACACCGCCACCTGGGATCCGCGCAGCGACCCGGCCGTGCATGCCTATCGCGGCCCCGCCGGCAAGGCCCGCAACCGCGCAGCACTGCTGGACGAATTCGGCCTGCCCGAAACACCGGGGCCGCTGGCAATCGTGGTGTCGCGGCTAAGCGAACAGAAGGGGCTGGACCTGCTGGCCGACGCGGTGCCCGAACTGTTGCAGCGCGGCGGCGCCCTGGCGCTGCTGGGGTCGGGGGACGCGGGGCTCGAGGCGCGCTGGCGGGCGCTGGCCGGGGCCCATGACCGGGTTGCCGTGAAGATCGGCTATGACGAGGCGCTGTCGCACCGGATGATGGCCGGCGCCGATGCCATCCTCGTGCCCTCGCGGTTCGAGCCCTGCGGCCTGACCCAGCTTTACGGTCTGCGCTATGGCACCCTGCCGGTGGTCACGCGCACCGGCGGGCTGGCCGACACGGTGATAGATGCCAACGCCGCCGCCCTGTCGGCCGGCTGCGCCACGGGGCTGCAGTTCGCGCCCGGCGACGGGGCCGCGCTG
>CAYYMJ010000089.1:0-8325 GCA_964472855.1 uncultured Rhodobacterales bacterium
CTGACCGCGCACCGGCAAGGCGGCCGCTCTTGCGGGCAGCTGATGGCTGGCTATCGGCAAGGGTGGCACGTCCGGGCCCCGGCGCCGGCCGCGAACGGGCCGGACAGCCTGGAGGCGACGACCGGAATCGAACCGGTGTACACGGATTTGCAATCCGCTGCGTAACCACTCCGCCACGTCGCCATTGCCGTGCGTGCGGCGGGTTGTAAGGGCCGCGCCGGGCCGATGCAAGGGCCTTTGCGGGCCACACCGGCGCGGCGGCAGCGCCAATGTGGCCGGTTGCCGACGCGCGGTGAATGTGGCACCAGTAGGCCCGCGCGGCGGCTTTCGTCCGCGCCCGGAACGACGTATCTCAAAAGGCATCGCCCGATGGCTGATTTTACCGAGCGCCGACGCATGATGGTGGACACACAGATCCGTCCGTCGGACGTCACCAAATACCCGATCATCGATGCCATGCTGCGCGTGCCGCGCGAAGAGTTCGTGCCGGCGGCGCAGCGCGAGGCCGCCTATGCCGGGGCGCATGTCGCGCTGGGGCAGGGCCGGGTGGTGTTAGAGCCGCGTACGCTGGGCAAGATGCTTGACGCGGTGTCGGTCGCGCCGGGGGATGTGGCGCTTGATATCGGCACCGGCCAGGGATACTCGGCCGCGGTTCTGGCCCGCATGGCCGAAGCCGTCGTCGCGCTGGAAGAAGACGAAGCGCTGGCGGCCGAGGCGGAAACAGCGCTGGCCGAAACCGGCGCCGACAACAGTGCCGTGGTCACCGGCCCGCTGGCGGCCGGCGCGCCCAAGGCCGGGCCCTATGACGTGATCCTGATCCAGGGCGGCATCGAATCGCTGCCGCAGGCGATTCCCGATCAGCTGGCCGAAGGCGGCCGGATCGCCGCGATCTTCATGGCCGGAAATGTCGGGGTTTGCCGGATCGGCACCAAACTGCGCGGCGCCGTGGCGTGGCGTGACGTATTTAACGCAACGGCCCCGGTTTTGCCGGGCTTCGCGGCGGAAAGAGTGTTCGAACTCTGAAAATAGGACGCTAGTCTGGCGTCGTTGCCGGACGGGGGGAAACTTGATGAGGTGCAGAAAAACGCTGCAGGCTGTTGCAGTGTCGTTGTCGGTATTTGTCGCTCCGGTCGCTGCCACGGCCGAGACGATGGCCGACGCGCTTGTCCTTGCCTATCGCCATTCGGGCCTGCTGGAGCAGAACCGCGCCCTGCTACGCGCCGCTGACGAAAACGTTGCGGTTGCCCTGTCGGCGACCCGTGCGGCGGTCAGCTACAGCATTGGCGCGACGCTGGACTACACGCCCGATTTCTTTTCCTCCGGCTTCATCGCCTCGGGCGGTGCCACGGCAAGCATTTCAGCCCAGCTCACGATTTTTGACTTTGGTGCCAACCAGTTAGCGATTGATGTCGCCAAGGAAACCGTGCTGGCAACCCGCGAGACGCTGGTCTCGGTCGAGCAAGAGGTGATGCGCCGGGCCATCGTCGCCTATCTGACCGTGCTGCGAAATTCGGCCTTTGTGGACCTGCGCGAAGCCAACGTGCAACTGATCGCGCGCGAACTTGACGCGTCGCGAGAACGCTTTGACGTGGGCGAGATCACCCGCACCGACGTTTCGCTGGCCGAATCGCACCTTGCCGCGGCCCGCAGCGACCTTGCCGCCGCCCAGGGCGACCTGCTGGTGGCGCGCGAGGAATACCGCGCCGCGACCGGGCAGTATCCCGGCACCCTGCAGGCCCCGTCCAGCCTGCCCAACGTGCCGGCGTCGCTGCAAGAGGCCCGCGCCATCGCGCTGCGCCGCCACCCGGCCATCCGCCAGGCCCAGCGGCAAGTGACAGTGACCGAGTTGAACATTGAACGCGCCATCGCGGCGATGAAGCCCAAGCTGACCGGGTCTTACCGCTACACGCTGAACCAGGACTGGGACCGTTCGACCCAACTGGCGCTCAGCTTCGGAGGCAGCCTGTATCAGGGCGGGCGGCTCAGCGCGCTTTATCGTCAGGCCCAGGCCAACCGCGACGCCCAGCGCGCCGCACTGCATATCACCCGCCACGATGTCGAACAGTCGGCCGGCGACGCCTGGTCGGGGCTGACGGTGGCCAATGCCAGCCTGCTGGCCAGCCAGGAACAGGTGCGTGCCTCGACGCTGGCCTTGCGCGGTGTCCAGGAAGAGGCATCGCTGGGCGCCCGCACCACGCTGGACGTTCTCGATGCCGAACAAGAGCTTCTGAACGCGCGCACCAACGAGATCTCGGCCGGAACCCAGCGCACGGTGGCGATCTATTCGCTGCTGACCTCGTTGGGCCTGCTGACCGCCGAGCATCTGAACCTTGGCATCACCACCTATGACCCCGCGGCCTATTACAACGCGGTGCGCAATGCCCCGACCTACGAGGTCAGCCCCCAGGGCGACCAGCTTGACCGCGTGTTGCGGGCGCTGAACCGCTAGGGGATCGACCGAACCATCTGAATCCCGCCGCCGGGCGAAGACTTTGATCATGAACCATTCAAATGTTTTGATTAGTTGATGCATAGTGAAACTACCGGTGGCGCGAAACGTCAGATTCGATCCACCGAGGCGCCGGCGCGTTTACGGGCCGGTCACGCGCCGCGACTACCGTCAGTTGTAGGAATGGGGCCAAGGGGCTATCCTTCCGGGAATTTCAGAGGTTCTTCCAGATGACCGACACCGCCAGCCAGGTCGAGATCGAGGATGTGCTTGCCTCTGTCCGGCGTCTGGTATCGGTCGAGCGTGTCGCGCGCCCCGAACCCGCCGCCCGGGCGCCGGATCGGCTGGTGCTGACGCCCGATTTCCGGGTGGCAGACCGCGCGGCGGCCCCAGGCCCGCGTTCCGACGACCGGGATGGCGACACCATCCGCGACATGGTGAACGGCGCCGTCGTGGCCAACCTGCCGGGCAGGGGCGACGCCGATACCGCCGTTGATGACGCCGAGACTGCGGAATCGGTCACGCTTGAACAGCGCATAGCCGAGCTTGAGGCGGCCATCCTTGCCGGCAGCCCCGCCGAAGAGTTCGAGCCCGACGGCAGCGAGGGCGAGGCACAGCACCGCCCCAGCGCCGTTCCCCAGCTTGATGCCATGGTCGACGGCATCGTCGACGATCTGGCCGATGAACTGGCCGATGAACTGGCGGACGACATCGCGTTGAACCTGACGGATGCGCTGGCGCCGGACGGTGTAGATGATGCGGATAGTGATGGCCAGGCCACCGCGGCGGCTGAGTTTCGCCATGCCGGGCCGCTCCACGACGCCGCCGATCCGCCCCCCGCACCGGCGTTCGTGCGCAGAATCGGCCCCGCGCCTCGGCCCGAGGCGGAAATCAACAACCCGCCCCAGCCCACGGCCGCCGCCGAACCGGCGCGGGCAAGGCCCTCGATCCTTGCCGACTTTCTGGCCAGCGTCCGCCCGGACCGCAAGGCGCCCATGGCCACCGTCGACGACAGCGCCGGCACGTTGGAACGGGTGGCCGAAGCGCTGGCAGACGATCCCGCCGACATCGACCCCCGCACCCCCGAAACGACCGACGCCGCAACCGACATGCTGTCGGATATGGGCGACCGCGAAGACCTCGACGGTTTCGCCGACGCCGAGATGAGCGACCGGATTGCCCGGGCGCTCGACCGGGCGACCGGCACCGCCGCCCCTGCGCCCGACGCGGACAGGTTCGAGCGTATGTCGTCCGAAGATGTTGCGGCGTTCGAAGCCGAGGCGCTGCACCTGTCTCCCGATTTCGCGGCCGAACCCGCCGCCGGCCCCGGGCCGGATTTGCCGCCCCGGCCAGACGCCGAGCCCATGTCAAAGCCCGCGATTGCCGAAGCGGCCGAAAAGGCCGAGGCGATTGACGCCATGCCCGAAGCCGGGACAGAAAACCGCGAACCGCCACCCGAGCAGGAATATGCCCATCTTGGCGACGACCGCGAGCCGCTGGATCTGGGCGCCGACACCCAGGAAATCGACGAGGAAATCCTGCGCGACATGGTGGCCGAAATCGTCCGGCGCGAATTGCAGGGCTCGCTGGGCGAACGCATCACGCGCAACGTGCGCAAACTGGTGCGCCGGGAAATTCAGCGCGCCCTGACGATCCGCGAACTGGAATAACCTCCCCCCCGGGGTCACGCAGGAACGAAGTCAGCGGCCGACCACGCACCGCCGGGCCGCGCGCTGTCGATCAGCCGGCCCGAACACGCGGTCAGGCACGGTCGCAGACGCACTGCTGCAACCTGCGCAATCCGGTGCGCCGCAAGCCGAGCCCACGATCCGCGAACCGGAACCGGCGCCCCTCCGCGCGCATCGCCCGGGGTCAGCGTCCGCCCCCGGTCAGCAACGCGCTCGACGGGCGGAACGGCCTGCAAGCGTTCGACAAACCTGAAACTTCTTTGGCTCTGCAAATACCTCGGGGGTGAATTCGCAAAGCGAAGAGGGGGCAGCGCCCCCTGACACCGCGGCGCGCGACGTCGCGCCGCAACAACGGCGTTTCGCCTTTGACCTGACCCACAAGGCATCGCCTGACGCGCGAAAATCCAGGCTCTCGGTCGGCGCCGCGCGGTCCAGGCTCAACGCGATACGCCCATGTGCCCGTCCCGCTGCCCCGATGCCATCTGCAACAGCCGGTCGATGTCGAAATGCACCTCCAGATGTGCCGCCAGCGCGTTCAGCGTTTCGTCGACCGTCGCGGCATAGCTGATCCCGCTCGCCCCGGCGCCCAGCCGGCGCAGGAATGCGGTGCGAAAGGCGTCGGCGGTGAATATCCCGTGCAGGTAGGTGCCCATGACCCGCCCATCGGCCGACGCGGCGCCTTCGCGGCGGCTGCCAACCTCCAGCCACGCCCGGCCGGCGTCGGGGCCCTCGGTCCGGCCGATGTGAATCTCGTATCCCGCCACCTCGGCGCCCGATGCCGGGTGCCGGCCGCGCACGACTGCCAGGCGCTTTTCCGGTGTCATCCGGGTCACGACATCCAGCAGGCCCAGCCCGGGCACCGTTCCCGGCGCGCCCTCGATCCCGTCGGGGTCGGCGATGGTGCGGCCCAGCATCTGGTAGCCGCCGCACAGGCCCAGCACATGCCCGCCCCGGCGGCGATGGGCGGCGATGTCGATGTCCCACCCCTCGGCCCGCAGCGCCGCAAGATCGCCCATGGTCGACTTGGTGCCCGGCAGGATCACCAGCGCCGCGTCCCCCGGCAGGGCCCGGCCCGGCGGCACGATCTCCAGCGTCACGTCCGGTTCCGCCGCCAGCGGGTCGAGATCGTCGAAATTGGCGATGCGCGGCAGGCGCGGCACGGCGATTTTCACCGCCCCGCCAATCGCGCCGCCGCCCAGGTCCAGCGCGTCTTCGGCCGGCAACAGTCCGGCACCGGCGAACCAGGGCACAAGCCCCAGCGAAGGCCAGCCGGTCTGCCGCGCGATCGTGTCCATGCCATCGGTGAACAGGCCCGGATCACCCCGGAACTTGTTGACCGCGAAGCCGACGATGCGGCCACGGTCGGCGGCGCCCAGCACCGCATGGGTGCCGACAAGCTGCGCGATCACCCCGCCCCGGTCGATGTCGCCCACCAGAACCACGGGGATGTTCTCTGCCTCGGCAAAGCCCATGTTGGCGATGTCGCCCGCGCGCAGGTTGGTTTCGGCCGGCGAGCCTGCGCCTTCGACCAGCACGATGTCGGCCGTTGCGCTCAGCCGGGCAAAGCTGGCGCGGATCGCCGCCAGCCATTCGGGTTTGCGGGCCGCATAGTCGCGGGCCAGCAGCGTGGCGACCCGCTGGCCCAGCACCACGACCTGTGCGCCGCGGTCGGTTTCGGGCTTCAGCAGGACCGGGTTCATGTCGGTCACCGGATCGCGGCGGCACGCCAGCGCCTGCAACGCCTGGGCCCGGCCGATTTCGCCGCCGTCGGCGGTCACCGCGGCATTGTTCGACATGTTCTGCGGCTTGAAGGGCGCCACCGACAGGCCGCGCCGGGTCAGCGCCCGGGCCAGCCCCGCCACCAGCATCGACTTGCCCACGTTCGAGCCCGTGCCCTGGATCATGATCGCCTTGGCCACTGGCACCGTCCCCTTCATTCCGGCTCGTGCGCCCATGGCCCGCCCTGGCGCGACGCCGGTCACGATACGTTGCTTCGCCCCCATGCCGAACGGCGATAGTCTGCGCCGCAATACGACGCCAGCGCGCAAGGGAAAAGGCCATGAACACACCGGCGCACCTGATTGTGGGAATGGCCGCCTTCGGGCGCCCGGCCGACGGCAAGACCACTGCCGCCGCGTTGGCGGGCAGCTTTCTGCCCGACGCCTCGCTTTATGCCATGTCGCTGGCGGCCCTTGCCATGGGCTATCCGGCGCGCGAGATCTTCGGCCGGCTCTATTTCTCGGACGCCTGGCAACAGGTCTTTGCGGTCGACAACAGCTTTGTTCTTTGGGGGCTTGGCCTTGGCGTGGCACTGGTGGCGCGCCGGGCCTGGGCGGTCGCCCTTGCCGGGGCCGCGCTGTTGCATCTGGTCTTCGACTTCCTTCTGCATCACCACGACGCGCGGCTGCATTTCTGGCCGCTCAGCGACTGGAAATTCGTCTCGCCCCTCTCTTATTGGGACCCGGCCCATTACGGCAACATCCTCGGCCCGGCCGAGGTTGCCCTGGTCACCCTGCTGGGCATCGGTCTTTTGCTGCGCTTTCGCTCGGTCGCGGCACGGCTGACCATCCTGATCGTCGCGGCGCTGGAAATCACCCCGTTCCTTGTCTGGCGGCTGATGTTCTGACGCCCGCCCTTTTCCTTCCGGCGCCCCGCATGTAGACCGTCGCGCGACAGCGAAGGATGACGCGAGATGGCGATGGAAAAGACGTTCAACGCGGCCGAGGCCGAGCCGCGCATCTATGGCGACTGGGAAAAGGCCAACGCCTTCGCCGCCGGGGCCAACGCCAGCCGGCCCGACACCTATTGCATCATGATCCCGCCGCCGAATGTCACCGGCGTTCTGCACATGGGCCATGCCTTCAACAACACGTTGCAAGACATCCTGATCCGCTGGAAGCGGATGCAGGGTTTTGACACGCTCTGGCAGCCGGGCACCGACCACGCGGGCATCGCCACCCAGATGGTGGTGGAACGCATGCTGGCCGAAACCCAGCAGCCGTCGCGGGCCGAACTGGGGCGCGGCAAGTTTCTGGAAAAGGTCTGGGAGTGGAAAGAGCAATCCGGCGGCACCATCGTTCAGCAGCTCAAGCGCCTGGGCGCCTCGTGCGACTGGAACCGCACCGCCTTTACCATGGCAGGCGCCGCCGGCGACACGAGGACCGGCCACGAAAATTCTCCGAATTTTCACGACGCGGTCATCAGGGTTTTCGTCGACATGTTCGAAAAGGGCCTGATCTATCGCGGCAAGCGGCTGGTCAACTGGGACCCGCATTTTGAAACCGCGATCAGTGACCTTGAAGTCGAGAATATCGAAACGCCGGGCCATATGTGGCACTTCAAATACCCGCTGGCCGGTGGGGCAACTTATGAATACGTCGAAAAGGACGAGGACGGCAACGTCACCCTGCGCGAGACGCGCGACTATATCGCGATCGCCACCACCCGGCCCGAAACCATGCTGGGCGATGGCGCGGTCGCGGTGCATCCGTCGGACGCGCGCTATGCCCCCATCGTTGGCCAGTTGTGCGAAATACCTGTCGGCCCCAAACAGCATCGCCGGCTGATCCCGATCATCATTGATGAATACCCCGACCCCGACTTCGGCTCGGGCGCGGTCAAGATCACCGGCGCGCATGATTTCAACGATTATCAGGTCGCCAAACGCGGCGGCATCCCGATGTACCGGCTGATGGACACGCGCGGTGTGATGCGCGCCGACGGTGATCCTTATAATCAAGCGGCGGCGACCGCCATGGCGGTCGCCAAGGGGGATAAAGCGCTGACGGAAGCCGAGGTCGACCAGATCAACCTGGTGCCCGACGACCTGCGCGGCCTTGACCGGTTCGCGGCGCGCAAGCACGTGGTCGACCAGATCACCGGCGAGGGGCTGGCGGTCATGACGACCGAGACTAGCAAAGATGATGACGGCAACGACATCGAAGTTGCCGTGCCCATGGTCGAGGACAAGCCGATCATGCAGCCCTTTGGCGACCGCTCGAAAGTGGTGATCGAGCCGATGCTGACCGACCAGTGGTTCGTTGACGCCGAAAAGGTTGTCGGCCCGGCGCTGGAAGCGGTGCGCGATGGCACGGTCAAAATCCTGCCTGAAAGCGGCGAAAAGACCTATTACCACTGGCTGGATAATATCGAGCCCTGGTGCATCTCGCGCCAGTTGTGGTGGGGGCA
>CAYYMJ010000090.1:0-8200 GCA_964472855.1 uncultured Rhodobacterales bacterium
CAGCCAGCCATTTTCACAAGACCTGCGATACCAGACGCGCTGCTGTCCGGTCGGGGTGCGGTCGCAGCTATTTTTGAGCGCAATTTCCGCGACGCAACGGCAACGCAATCTGCATGGCAATGAAATGACATCGCCATTCACGGCGGCGCTGCAACTGTTGCGATCAGGTTGAATATCCGCTTGCCAATCGACGACGAAAGCCCGGCGGTTCCGGTCCGCTGGACCGTGCCCTGATCAACCCAGACGCAGGGTGGCAACGGGTTCATCGTCGCGCCTCTGCGGCTGCTGGTTCACAAGCAGAAGCGTCAGCCTGTCCTGCCGAAGCCGACTGAAAACTTGTCACGACGACAGCGGCCGGACCGGCTGGTCTGGGCATTCTCGGGCGGGAACAGCGGCCCGCCTGCGACCACGGCTGGCAGCGGCAATTGCCACCGTGCCCTTGACATTTGTGACAACTGTCATAAATAATGTCTCGAATGTCACACACACCCAACATAACAACCCGCCAGTCGATACTGGATGCCGCTGTCTCGGAATTCTGGACGCATGGTTACAAGGGCGCGTCGGTTCGCAATATCTGTTCGCGCGCCGGTGCCAGCGCGAACGCAATCACCTATCACTTCGGTTCGAAGGAAAAGCTCTACCGGGCGATCCTGGACAGTTTTGCAACGTTACAGAACGAGAAAACGCAGTCGGTTCTATCGGGCGAGGTGCGGTCGCAAGAGGAATTCGCGGTTCGCCTCGAGATGTTTCTGGGCCAGCTTCTGGAGGCCTACCTGGACAACCGCGAGACGCTGCTGATCGCGCTTCGCGAATTTGAACAACTTCCACCAGATACCGGCGACAGCGCGCTTCGCGAGCTGATCGCGGTCAACCATTCGCTGTCGAGTTTTGTTCAGAAGGGAAAGGACCGCGGTTTCGTGGGCCAGGACGTCGACACGGGAATTGTGGCCGGCACTTTGCTGGACAGACTGATCAACCAGGCGCGGTACGCCCATACCCACGCGCATTTGTTCAGCGTGACGTCGCTGGACCCGGAATACCGCGCCTATTGGGTGCGGGCGTCGCTTGGCCTGGTCCTCGAGGGAATGAAACCGCGGGCCCAGCCCGCATTACAAACGTCACAAGGAGAAGACGATGCACGTAGAGCACATAGTTGAAATCGACGCCCCGATCGACCTGGTCTGGGACAAGATCAGCAATCTTGCCGACATTCAGAACTGGACCAAGGCGGTGAAGGAATCGCACTTTCATACCAAGATCGAGCGTGGCCTTGGCGCCGGTCGCACCTGCGATGTCCCGGGGTTTGGAACGCTTGTCGAAAACGTTCTGGAATGGGACGAGGGCAAAAGCTTTCGCCTGTCTCTCGAAGGGCTTCCGTTCTTCATCAAAGAGGCGAGCGGGGGGTGGCGGCTGGAAAAACTGGGCCCGAACCGAACCCGCGGCGTAACATTCATCGACCTGAAAACCCGGTTCTGGCCAATCGGCGCCCTGATGGAAAGATTTGCGCTTAGCCCGCAGTTCAACAAGACCATCAAAGGCGCGCAGCGTGAATTCAAGAGCTACGTTGAAGGTATTGTCGCGAAACTGCGCGTCGTGGGGCAAGCGCCTTCCAAGGTCGCGCAATAGCGAGCAATCTCGCCAACCCGGCGGCAGAGCGACCAGATACCGGGCGACACCGCCCGGTCAACGCGCCCGCTGCCTGATGTCGGTGAAACACAGTCACGAAGATGGAGACGACTATGCAAGATTTTCCGGAACAACTGCCGCATGGCGAAATAAGCGAAGTCTTTCCCGACGTCTTTTTCGTCGTGGGCCAGTCGAAATTCGACGTCCAGGGCAAAACGGCACAGTTTGCGCGGTCGATGACGGTCATACGCGACGGCGATAGCCTGACCCTGGTCAACACCTTGCGGTTGGATGACAACGGGCTGCAGGCGCTGGACCGTCTTGGTACTGTCAAAAACGTCGTTCGTCTTGCGGCAAACCACGGGCGCGACGATGCATTTTATTCCGACCGCTACGATGTTCCGGTCTGGGCGCTGGAAGGCGTTGCACAGGCCCGTCCGGTCAAGAATCCGGCGACCTTGGCCGCGGGAGACGCGGGTCCTGTCAAGGACGCGACCATACTGGTTTACGAAAGCATCGCGGCGGCAGAGGCTGTTCTTTGCCTTCATCGAAGCGGGGGGATCCTCGTTGCCGGCGACAGTTTGCAAAACATGACCGGACCCAACGAATTTTTCGATGACGGAACGCTGGCGACATTCGAAAAGGGTGGCTTTTTCAAGCGCGGCAACATCGGTCCCGCGTGGCGCGCAAATCTTCAGCCCGAGCGGGCGGACTTTGACCGAATTCTTGCCCTGGAATTCAAGCATCTGTTGCCGGCTCATGGCGACGTGCTGATGGCCGACGCGCACGAGGTAATTGGCCAGACGGTCGACGAAGCCTATTCTTCGTGACTGCAACGCACATGGCGCCCGCGCGGTGCGCGGGTCTTAGGCCGAGATTGCCGGCCACGAACGGGCTTGGCGTACGCCTCGCAAAAGACTCGGTGCATGTCGGCAAGATCGGGCCCGCGCCTCTGGCGCCCGCATGACACACGACCATGGCGCGCGTTCAGAAACGCGCGCCATGGCCAACAAGGGGCGGTTATTGGCCGCCGGCACGTCAGCGCAGGCGCCCGCGACCCGGCCGCGCGACATTCCCCACCGCAACGGGCCAAGGGGCTAGAGCCCGGCGCCGACATCTGCTAACCAGACGGCAACCCGGCAATAAAGGCACTGCGCGCTGCTGCCAGGTTCGAGCGGAGCAATCTGCCGCCAACGCGCGCAACAGGCTCCGATCATGCAATCGAACGGCGGCGCGCCGCCTGACAATCGGGAAAAACCATGCTTAGAAACGACCAACTCGACCAGTGGGACCGTCAGAATTTCTTCCACCCGTCCACGCCGCTTGCGCAGCACGCGCGCGGCGAAACCCCCACCCGCGTGGTGACCGGCGGCTCGGGCTGCCATATCGAGGATCGCGACGGCAACCGCCTGCTTGACGCCTTTGCCGGGCTCTATTGCGTCAACGTCGGCTATGGCCGTCAGGAGATTGCCGAGGCCATCGCCGAACAGGCCCGCACGCTGGCCTATTACCACGCCTATGTCGGGCACGGGACCGAGGCGTCGATCACGCTGGCCAAGATGATCCTCGACCGGGCGCCGGACAACATGTCGAAGGTCTATTTCGGGCTTGGCGGGTCGGATGCCAACGAAACCAACATCAAGCTGGTCTGGTATTACAACAACGTGCGCGGCCGGCCCGAAAAGAAGAAGATCATCTCGCGCTGGCGGGGCTATCACGGCTCGGGGCTGATGACCGGTTCGCTGACCGGGCTTGAGCTGTTTCACAAGAAATTCGACCTGCCGCTGGCGCAGGTGCTGCACACCGAGGCGCCCGATTATTTCCGCCGGGAAAATCAGGACCAGAGCGAAGAACAGTTCGTCGCCCACTGTGTCGCGTCGCTTGAGGCGCTGATCGACCGCGAAGGCGCCGACAGCATCGCCGCGTTTATCGGCGAGCCTGTTCTCGGCACCGGCGGTATCGTGCCGCCGCCGCAGGGTTACTGGCCGGCCATCCAGGCGGTTCTGGACCGCCACGACATCCTGCTGATCGCTGACGAGGTTGTCACCGGCTTCGGACGGCTGGGCAGCATGTTCGGCAGCACCCACTACGGCATCCGCCCCGACATCATCACCATCGCCAAGGGCCTGACGTCGGCCTATGCGCCGCTGTCGGGGTCGATCGTTTCCAACAAGGTCTGGGCGGTGCTGGAGCAGGGCAGCGACGCGTTTGGCCCGCTGGGGCACGGCTGGACCTATTCGGCCCATCCCATCGGCGCGGCGGCCGGGGTGGCGAACCTGAAGCTGATCGACGATCTTGACCTTGTGGGCAACGCCGGCCGCGTCGGCACCTATCTGCGGGCCGCCATGCGCGACGCGCTGGGCGCGCATCCGAACGTGGGCGACATCCGGGGCGAGGGCATGCTGTGCGCCGTTGAATTCGTGAAACAGCGCGACGGACGCCGCTTTTTCGATGCCAGCGACAAGATCGGCCCGCAGATCTCGGCGGCGCTTTTGGGCCATGGCGTGATCGGCCGGGCCATGCCGCAGGGCGACATTCTGGGCTTTGCGCCGCCGCTGTGCCTGTCGCAAGCCGAGGCGGACGAGGTCGTCGCCAAGACCGCCAAGGCCGTCAACGAGGTTCTGGGCGCATAAAGCGTCTCGCGCCGAACCTGCATCACCCGACGCTGCCTGAAATCATGGATTTCAACGCGCGTTGGGTGATGCCTGTCGGGCCAGGCCAAACGCGAAACGCCGCAGGCGTCAGTGTAAAATCCTGAACCGGGCGCGAATGGCCTGGTCTTGCGCGTCGCTCAGATAGGCCGGGCGGTGGGTCGCCAGGATCTGCCGCGCCCGGTCGCGGGCGCGGGTCCAGGCGTCTGCCGCCCCGCTTTCGGCCCAGGTGCGCGGCGCGTCACGATCAGCAAGGCTGGGATAGAAATAGTCGCGCTCCATCGCTGCGTGGGTATGCGCGCCGCCCAGAAAATGCCCCTCGCCCATCACCGCCGCGACGATGGCGTCATAGCCCAGATTGTCGTCGCTGACCTCGATCCCGCGCAGGGCGCGGTAGGTGTGCGAATGCATTTCGTCATCCAGCACGAAGGCCTCGAAACTGGCCCCCAGCAGCGATGCCGTCATGCCCGAGCTTTCGTAGATCAGGTTGCCGCCCGCCAGCGCCGCAGCCAGCGAGGTCAGCGCCTTCTCGGCCCCGTATTGCGCGTCGATGGCCTTGGCGTCGGTCATCGAACAGGCCACGCCCGACGGCAGGCCCAGCCAGTTCGACAATTGCGCCGAGGCCGCGTTCAACACCGCGGTTTCGCCGCTGCCCCCCGAAAAGGCCCCTGTGCGCAGGTCGATCACCAGCGGCCAGTTGGAAAACACCATGGGAAAACCCGGCCGGATGGCATGCACCATCACCAGGCTGGCCAGGGTCTCGGCCAGCGATTGCGCCAGAAACCCGGCCAGCGTCGCCGGTGCGGTCGCCCCGGCCTGCGCGGCGGTGATGCACGACACCGGAATATTGTGGCGGATACATTCATAAACCACCTCGACCGCGTCGGCGCCGAACCGCATGGGCGAGATGACGGGGCTGATGTGCGCCTTCATGAACGGGCGGCGGGCAAAGGCGCCGGGGCCGCCGGCGGCGATGTCGAGCATCTCGACGATGGGCGCGACATGCCCGGCCAGGGTAAAGGCGGTGGCGGTGGGCTTGGTGGTGTTTCTGACCAGCGCATAGGCCGTGTTGACGTCCAGATCGAAATTGTCCGGCACGTCGGTGGCCACACAGCAGCGCGTGAACCAGCTGACGTTGGCCAGCGTGTCCTGAAGGCGGGTGAAATCGTGCAGGTCCGCCAGCGTCGAGGGCCGGTAAAGCCCGCTGTCAAGGTCCAGCGTCTGCACCGCCGCACCCCCGGTGCCGAAATGGACCCGGTCTCCGCCAACCTCGATCGAGCGTGCGGGGTCGCGTCCGTGCAGGGTGAACCGGCGCGCCGCCCCGGCAATCGCGGTGTGAACCAGCGCGCGCGGAAACAGCACGCGCCCGGCCCCGTTGTCGGCAGCACCGGCGGCGACCAGATCGTCCATCAACCGGCCCGGCACCTCGCCCAGCCCCAGACTTTCCAGCAGCCGCAGGGCGGTATCGAAAATGGCCCGCAGGTCGGCGTCTGACAGGGGCCTGTAGGCGCCGCCGATCTGCCCCGGCGGGCATGGGTCAACCGCCGGCCCGGCCGCGCGCTTGGCCAGCCGCTGCTTGCGTCCGCCGCGCTTGGGTCGCGCCCCTGCTGCCGGTTCCGATCCATTGGCCATGGGTCGGATCAAGGTTGCTTTGCCGGCGTATTGCAATGGAATTCGACAAGCCGCGCGCGCCCCGCCACGCCGGGCCCTTTGCCAGCGCAGTGGCGCGGCTGGCCCGCGTGGTGATTTTTCAATTGAAACCCGCGCCGAGATGCCGCCCAATCCAGCCACCGAGGGCAGGAGACTGGTCATGAAATCTCGCACGCGCGTCGCGGTCATCGGCGGGGGCATCGCCGGCTGCTCGACACTGTATCACCTGACGCGCGAAGGCTGGTCCGATGTGGTCCTGATCGAGCGTGACGAGCTGACGTCAGGCACCACATGGCATTCGGCGGCGCAGGTGACCAATTTCGGCATGAACCAGACCATGGTGGGGCTGAAATCGCATTCGATCAGCCTTTACAAGCAGTTGCGCGACGATCCCGCCTATCCCGTCGGCTATCACCATGGCGACGGCGGCATCCGGCTGGCCAATACCGAGGCGCAGATGCAGGGCTATCGCCATTTCGCGTCAATGGCGCGCGGCATGGGGGTCAGGTTCGAGGTCATCGACGCGCAGGAATGCGCCCGGCGCCACCCGCTGATTTCCACCGACAACCTGATCGGCGGCCTGTGGGACGGCGAGGATGGCGACATCGACCCCGCGCAATTGTGCCAGGCGCTGGCCTTTCACGCGCGCCGGGCCGGCGCCGAGGTTTATCGCGATACCGCCGTCACCGGGCTGGCCCAGCATGGCGACGACACATGGACCGTTTGCACCACCCAGGGCGACATCGACGCCGACATCGTGGTCAACGCCTGCGGTTACCGCGTGAACGAGGTTGGCGCGATGATGGGCGTGCAGCACCCGGTGGCGTCGATGGAACACCAGTATTTCGTGACCGAGGACATTCCGGCCATCGTCGACGCCGGACACAGGATGCCGCTGTTGCGCTGCCCGATCTCGGACTTTTACGCGCGCCAGGAAAAGCAGGGCCTGCTGGTCGGCTTTTATGAACAGGGCTGCAAGACATGGGGCATGGACGGGATCAGCCCGACCTTTTCCAACGATCTGTGTCCCGACGATCTGGACCGGGTCATGGACGTGCTGGAAGGCGCCTTCGCGCGCATGCCGGTGCTGCGCGAGGCCGGGATCAAGCGGGTGGTCAACGGCCCGATCACCTATACCATCGACGGGGCGCCCTTGGTCGGGCCCATCCCGGGCAGGCGCAATGCCTTTTGCATCATCGGACTGCGCGCCGGCGTTGGCGAAGGCGGCGGGCACGGCTGGCTTCTGGCCCAGCAGATCGTGCATGGCGAGGCCTGCTATGACACCTGGTGCCTGGACCCGCGCCGCTTTGCCGGCCACGCCAATGTCGCGTTGACGGCGCTGAAGGCGATCGAGGATTACCGCAACGAGTTCCGCTTTCATTTCCCGCACGAACACCGCCCCGCCGGCCGCCCGGCCAAGACCACGCCGCTGACCCCGGCGCTGGCCGCCGAGGGGGCAGAGTTCACGGTGGTCAATGGCTGGGAGCGCGCCGATTTCTTCAAACCTGCGCCCGATTTCGCGGTCTCGCACGGGTTTGACTTTGACGAAGCCTTCCCCGTCGTCGCCGCCGAGGTGCACAACCTGCAGGAAAATGTCGGCCTGTGCGAGGTCAGCGGCTTCAACCGGATCGAGATTACCGGCGCCGACCGGCATGCCTTTCTTGACCGCATGATGTGCGGCAACGTCACCTGGCGCGACGGGCGTGTCGGGCTGGGGTATCTGCTGAACCATCGCGGCATGGTCAAGGCCGAGGCGACGGTGGCCAACCTGCCCGCGTCTGCCAGCGGCCCGTCCCGGCTGTGGTTCGGGTCGGCGGCGGCGGCCGAGCTTCACGACATGGACTGGCTGCGCGCCCATGCGAGCCAGGGCGAAGACGTCCGGTTTCGCAGCCTGACCAACGACCTCACGATCCTGGTTCTGGCCGGGCCACGGGCCCGCGACGTGCTGTCGGCTTGCGCGCGGGGCGACTGGTCAGCGGCGGCCTTTCCGTGGTTGTCGGTGCGCGAAGCCTGCATCGGTTTCGCCCCGGCCACGGTGATGGGCGTCAGCTTTTCGGGCGAGCTTGCCTATGAGATTCATGTGCCCAACCCTTCGGCTTATGCCGCCTATCTGGCGTTGCGCGCGGCGGGGCGGGCCTTTGGTCTGCGCCTGTTCGGGGCCCGCGCGGTTGACAGCATGCGCCTGGAAAAGGGGTTCGTGCACTGGAAGGCCGAGCTGCTGACCGAGTTTGACCCCTACGAGACCGGGCTTGACCGGTTCGTCCGGCCGG
>CAYYMJ010000091.1:0-8086 GCA_964472855.1 uncultured Rhodobacterales bacterium
TCGTCCCAGACCGGCGAGATCTTAAAGATTTGTGGTGTCACGTTTGACTTCTCCCAGATCGGCCGCAAGTTTCGCAGCCACCAAACGAGACCCTATCGACAGGGTATGGTTACTGTATGGCTTTGACTGGTCACGAAGCAATTATAACCGTGCGACTGGCGACGCTGGAGGTTCTGATGCGGCATTTGTGCAGGGCAAGTGACCGGGGTTGTAGCGAATCTTCTGCCAGTAGGATCAAACATCAAGGGTCATACTTGAGGAACCTTTCCATCTGCGAGCTTCCATGAATTCGACCATGTCGCGGGATGCAGTGCGGAAATTGGCGCGGTCCGTATTCTCGGCGTCCTACTCCGTTCTCGCGACATAGGCCGGCCACCCGGGCGTCCAAGCCGACCGGCACGCCCGTCCGATCTGCCTCAAGCCTCACCATCGCCGCGACATGGCGCCCGCGCGCGCCCCGTTCAGGCCCGGTGATAGGGTGTGCCGGCAAGGATGGTCGCGGCGCGATACAACTGCTCGGCCAGCATCACCCGCACCAGCATGTGGGGCCACACCATCGCCCCCAGCGACAACGCGACATCTGCGCGGGCGCGCAGGCCCGGGTCCAGCCCGTCGGCGCCGCCGATCAGAAAGGCAACCGCCGGCTGACCCTGGTCGCGCCAGTTGGCAATGCTGCGGGCCAGTTGCGGCGAGGTCATGGTGCGCCCGCGTTCGTCCAGCGCGCAGATCAGCGCGCCGTCGGGCACCGCACGCGCCAGCAGGCCGGCCTCGGCCGCCATGCCGCCGCCCTTGCGATCCTCGACCTCGGATATCGTGGCCGGGCCCAGCGACAGGGGCCGGCCCGTGCGGTTCAGACGGTCGAGATAGTCTTCGGTCAGATCCCGTTCGGGTCCGCGCCGCGCGCGCCCGACGGCACAGATGGCCAGCCGCATTCAGGCCTGCAGTGCGGCCTGTTCAGCGGGGCTGAGCCACATCTTTTCAAGCTGGTAGAATTCGCGCACCTCGGGCCGGAACACATGCACGATCACGTCGCCGGCGTCGATCAGCACCCAGTCGCCGGCATCCTTGCCCTCGACCTTGCTGGCGACGCCAAGCTCTTGCTTGATCCGGTCGACCAGGCTGCCGGCAATCGACGACACCTGCCGCGACGACCGCCCCGAGCAGATGACCATGAAATCGGCTATCTCGGATTTGCCCGACAGGGCGACGGTGACCACCTGTTCGGCCTTGTCGTCTTCCAGCGATGAAAGGATGAGCCTCAGCAGGTCATTGTGCTTGCCGGCACGTGCGGACGCGCGGCTCATTCCGGCGGCCGTTGCGGCGGTTTGAACCGCCGCGTCTTGAAACACAGACAGGACATTGTCCTCCGTTGCAGCGCGCCGCCATGGGGCGGCGCTGGGTCAAGTCTAACGATGTCTTCCCGCGATCTCAATCCGTTACCGCCCCACCGGCTGCGCCGTCAGGGATTCGGTGCTGCGGAAGAACAGCGCCTGGCTGACGGCCGAGCGGACCTGTTCCTCGGAATAGGGTTTCGAGATCAGGAAGGCCGGTTCGGGGCGGTCGCCGGTCAACAGCCGCTCGGGAAACGCGGTTATGAAGATCACCGGGATATTGCCGAACTGCGCCAGAAGGTCGTTGACCGCGTCGATGCCGCTGGAATTGTCGGCCAGCTGGATGTCGGCAAGAATCAGGTCGGGGCGGTCGCTGCTGCCCAGTTCGACCGCCGCGGCGCGGGTGCGGGCGATGCCGGTCACCGTGTGCCCCAGCTCGGTCACGATCGAGCTGATGTCCATGGCGATGATCGGCTCGTCCTCGATGATCATCACGCGCCCGGCCATCGTGCGCTCCATCTCGGTCACGGCAATGGCCACCAGCCCCTCGGCCTCGGCCGCGTCGACATCCATGATCTGGCCGATCTCGCCAAAGGAAAAGCCTTCGATCGAATTCAGCAACAGCGCCTCGCGGGTGTTGGCGGTCAGCCCGGCCATGTGGTCCTGGGCGCGCGCCTCCAGCCGGTTGCCGGCGTCGCCGTCACCCATCGGGGCGCCGGCGGTCGACCAGATCATGTGAAAGGCCCGGAACAGGCCGACGCGGCCCGACGTGCCATGGCCCAGAACCGACCGGTCCTCGATGATCGCCTCAAGCGTCGCGGCGGCAAAGCTGTCGCCGCTGGTCTGGCTGCCGGTCAGGGCCCGCGCATAACGCCGCAGAAACGGCAGATCGGCGGCGATTTCATCGGGCCGGCTGGCGGCGGCGGACGTGGTGCTCATTTACACGCTCCCGTAAATTTCTCTGGCCGGACTGGAACCACAGGGAAAACAACGCATTTAGTATCCCGTGGGGTGCGGCAGGGTATAGTCTTCAT
This sequence comes from uncultured Rhodobacterales bacterium, assembly GCA_964472855.1. Classification (GTDB taxonomy): domain Bacteria; phylum Pseudomonadota; class Alphaproteobacteria; order Rhodobacterales; family Rhodobacteraceae; genus Tranquillimonas. The sequence continues at coordinate 2,366 of CAYYMJ010000091.1, forward strand.
CATGGGTCAGAGACGCGACAGTTCAAGCCTCATGCGGCAGATCGATGAAAACCTGCGCCACGTCTACCGGGAAAAGACCGACGAGGCGATCCCTGACCGGTTTCTGAAACTTCTGGAGCAGCTGCGCGAGCAGGACAAGCAGGATGACGACTGACCGCGATCCGCGCGACGAGATCGTGGAGCATCTTTCGGCCCTGCGCGCCTTTGCGCTCAGCCTGACGGGCCGGCCGGACGCGGCCGACGATCTGGTGCAGGACTGTATCGAACGGGCGTGGCGCGCCTTTGGCTCTTACCGGCCCGGAACCAACATGCGGGCGTGGCTGTTCACGATCCTGCGCAACAGCTTCTATTCCTCGCGCCGCCGCCTGTCGCGCGAGGTGCAGGACAGCGACGGCATCCTTACCGCCACGCTGGCCCAGCGCCCGGCCCATGACGGGCGGCTGGCGCTGAACGACTTTCACGCCGCGTTCCAGCGTCTGCCGGTGGAACAGCGCGAGGCGCTGATGCTGGTCGGTGCGTCGGGCTTCAGCTATGACGAGGCGGCGGCGATGTGCGGCGTCCCTTCGGGCACCATGAAAAGCCGGGCCAACCGGGCGCGGCGCCGTCTGGCCGAGCTTTTGCAGCTCGAAGACGGCGAGGGCCCGACAATTTCCGACATGACGGTCGTTGCTGCCATGCCCGACGGCGGGGGCCTGAGCTGATGCTGCCGGGCGGGCGCGGGTTTGCCACGCTGAACCGGCTGGACCTGCGGCTGGTGCTGTTGATGGGCATCGCCCTGTTGCCGATCGGCCTGATCGCGATGACGCAGACCTATCGCATGATCGTCGCCTCCGAAGCGCGCACCAACGCCGCCCTGATGGGGGAAACCCGCGAGGCCGCGGCTGTCGAGCGCGAGATCATCTTTTCCGCCATCGGCGCCTCGCGCTCGGTCGCGTCCTGGGGCGGGCGGCTGTTCGACGACCGCGAGCGCTGTAACGCGATCATGGCCGAGGTTGTCCGGCAGGTGGCTCAGGTCACGGCGGCGCGGGTGGTTCACGCCGACGGCCGCGTGCTGTGTGGAACCACCGGGATCGGCAGCGACCTGTCCGAAAACGCCGCCTTCCGCTCGTTCCTGGCGCGCCCCGAAGAACGGGTCGACCTTGTGCCCGGCGCCGCCAGCGGCGGCGAGACGGTGCTGCTGATCAGTCAGCCGCTGGCACACAACGGGCGACTGGCCGGCGTCCTGTTGATCGACACCGTTCACAGCGGGATCGCCCGCGACAGTTCGGCCTTTGACACCATCCGCCCTGCCGCGGTGGTTACCTTCAGCAAGGCCGGCCACATCCTTGCCCCCGTCAACGGGCTGCGCACCATCGCCGACAGTCTGCCGGGCGAGATGTCGCTGCCCGGGATGGCCGACGGCGAAGACCATATCTTTCGCGAAGACGACATCAACGGGCGCGAGCAGATCTATTCCGTCACGCCGCTGCTGGCCGACATGATCTTCACGCTGACCATCTGGGATCCGCGGGTCGCGGGCGCCGGCGGCTTCAGCCTGGGCACCGCCGTGATCCTGCCCTTCGCGATGTGGATCGCCTCGCTCGCGGTGGCCTATTTCGCGGTGCACGCGCTGGCGGTGCGCCACATCCGCACCCTGCGCCAGCGCATGCGCGCCTTTTACAACAAGCGCGAGCTTTTCGAGGGCAGCGACCAGCGCATGCCGGAAGAGTTTCGCGAGCTGACCGAGGCGTTCCAGCGCCTGACCAGCCAGGTGGTCAAGGACGAGGCCGAGCTTGAGAACTCGCTGCACGAAAAGGACGTTCTGCTGCGCGAGGTGCACCACCGGGTGAAGAACAACCTGCAACTTATCGCCTCGATGACATCAATGCAGATGCGCCGCGCCAGTGACGGCCCGACCCGCGCCGCGCTGCGCCGGCTGCACGACCGGGTGCTGGGGCTGGCGACCGTGCACCGGCGGCTGTACGAGGCGCGCACCTTGTCCGAGGTGCGGGCGGACGAATTGCTGCGCGAACTGGCCAACCAGCTGTTCCGCACCTCGACCCAGCCCGGCGACAGCATCGACTTTTCGATGGAGACAAGGCCGGTCAGCCTTTACCCCGATCAGGCCGTGCCCCTGTCGCTGTTCCTGACCGAAGCCATGACCAACGCGCTGAAATACCTCGGCGCGCCCGAAGCGGGGGCCCAGCCGTGGCTGCAACTGCGCATGGCCGAGGACGACGAAGGTCTGGTGCGGCTGGACATCATCAATTCGGTCGGGCCCGAGCCGCTGTCGGGCCTGCCTGCGGGCACCGGGCTGGGCAGCCAGTTGATCGAGGCGTTCGCGACCCAGCTGGGCGGGGAATACGAAAGCATCAAGCTGGAACACTGCCACCGGGTGACCGTGCGCTTCCGCCCGGCCGATTTCGGCAACCCCGAGCCCGAAGGCGCTGTCGCCGGCGGCGTCTAGTCGCCGTCGGGCTCAAACTGAAAGGCCCGGGCGTTGTAACCGGCCTCGCCCCGATCCCATGGCGTTGCTTGTCCTGGCGTTTCGCCATGCTTCCAGCGCGGCGGGCGGTCAGGCCACCGGCGCCCACGGTCGAACACGGTTGCCCCGTGGCCATCGACAGGCGGCTTGGCGCGCACAGCGGATAGCTGCAGCAGGCGGCCTAGAACGCTGCGCCGCGCGCGGCCAGCACGTCAAGATCGGGGGTGATGGCCACCCCGCCACGGGCACGCAAGGACACCGCCGCCAGCCGGTCGCCCTGAACGAACAGGATATTCGGCTTGGTCATGCCCCCCCCCGGAACCCTTTGGTGGCACGCAAGGCGGCTTGCCTCAAAGCGCCAGTTGGCATAATCCGTGCCGGATGACGCATGTCTTCGATATGGATGACCGGGCCCGGCTGAGCGAACGTTTCTACGGTCAGGCGATCACCGTGCACGCCCTGGGCTAGGCGCGCCGCGCCCATCCATTTCAGACCCCAAGACAACCGAGGAACGCCCATGTCCGCCAAGACGCTTTACGACAAGATCTGGGATGCCCACCTGGCCCACGAGGCCGACGACGGCACCTGCCTTTTGTATATCGACCGCCACCTTGTGCACGAGGTGACCAGCCCGCAGGCGTTCGAGGGCTTGCGCATGGCCGGCCGCAAGGTGCGCAGCCCGGAAAAGACCATCGCCGTGCCCGACCACAACGTGCCCACCACCGCCGGCCGTGAAGACCCCAAGAACATGACCGAAGACAGCGCCATTCAGGTGGCGGCGCTGGACAGGAACGCCCGCGATTTCGGCATCCACTATTACCCGGTCAGCGACATCCGTCAGGGCATCGTGCATATCGTCGGGCCGGAACAGGGCTGGACCCTGCCGGGCATGACGGTGGTTTGCGGCGACAGTCACACCGCCACGCACGGCGCCTTTGGCGCGCTGGCCCACGGCATCGGCACGTCCGAGGTTGAGCATGTGCTGGCCACGCAGACGCTGATTCAGAAGAAATCGAAGAACATGAAGGTCGAGATCACCGGCTCGCTGCGCCCCGGCGTGACGGCCAAGGACATTACCCTGTCGGTGATTGGCGCCACCGGAACCGCCGGCGGCACCGGCTTTGTCATCGAATATTGCGGGCAGGCGATTCGCGAGCTTTCCATGGAAGGCCGCATGACCGTCTGCAACATGGCCATCGAAGGCGGCGCCCGCGCTGGCCTGATCGCGCCCGACCAGAAGACCTTTGACTATGTCATGGGCCGCCCGCACGCGCCGAAAGGGGCCCAGTTCGAGGCCGCGCTGGCCTGGTGGCAGACGCTGTTTTCGGATGACGACGCCGATTGGGATCAGGTCATCACGCTTAAAGGCGAAGACATCGCCCCGGTCGTCACCTGGGGCACCAGCCCCGAGGATGTGCTGCCCATCACCGCCAGCGTGCCGGCCCCGTCGGATTTCGAAGGCGGCAAGGTCGAGGCCGCGACACGGTCGCTGGACTATATGGGCCTTCAACCCGGAACCCCCCTGTCCGAGATTGCCATCGACACGGTCTTCATCGGGTCCTGCACCAACGGCCGGATCGAGGATCTGCGGGCCGCGGCCGAGATCCTGAAAGGCAAGAAGGTCAAGGACGGTATGCGCGCCATGGTCGTGCCGGGCTCGGGCCTGGTGCGGGCGCAGGCGGAACAGGAAGGCCTGGCCGACATCTTCATGGCGGCCGGATTCGAATGGCGGCTGGCCGGCTGTTCGATGTGCCTGGCGATGAACCCCGACCAGCTGAAACCGGGCGAGCGCTGTGCCTCGACCTCGAACCGCAACTTCGAGGGGCGTCAGGGCTACAAGGGCCGCACGCATCTTGTGTCGCCCGCCATGGCTGCCGCCGCCGCCGTCACGGGCAAGCTGACGGATGTACGGGAGATGATGTGATAGCAATGTATAGGAAGAAATAGCAAAATTCGCTACACTTCAGTATACATCACTACTCTTGCGGCATGGACCCTGTAAGTAACCCCTTCTCACCAAGCGCCGGTCGCCGCCCGCCCGAATTGGCGGGGCGTGACCAAATTTTGGCTTCGGCGACCACCGCTTGCCGGCGCGCGCTGCTTGGAAGGCATGCGCGCCCGTTGATGTTGCTCGGATTGCGCGGCACTGGAAAAACCGTGTTGATTAACGAGATCAAGAAGATCGGGGACCGTGAGGGGTTTCTCGTGTCAAGGATCGAAGCGCCCGAAGATACCAATCTGGCAAGGCTTATCGTCCCCGAAATGCGCAAGGTCATGCGTTCGCTATCGGGCGCGGCAGCGGCCCACCACATCGCGACGCGTGCGCTGCGGGGGCTGCGAAATTTCGCATCGCTCTTCAAAATCGAAGCCGGCGGCATAGGCCTTGGCATCGAGGGGGCGTCAGACCCGGAGCCCGGGCTTGCCGATAGCGGCGATATCCAATTCGACTTGCCCGATCTGTTCGACGTTCTTGGCGAGGCGTCACGGCCGCCGGCAAGGGCTGGCTCTTGTTGATCGACGAAGTGCAGTATCTGAGCACAGAAGACTTGTCGGCCCTCATCGTGGCCCTTCACAGGGTTGCGCAATCGGAGTTGCCGATTGTGTTTGCCGGGGCAGGCCTTCCGCAAGTTGCACGCTTGGCGGGCGATGCGAAGTCCTATGCCGAGCGCTTGTTCGCATACCCTCCTGTCGGCGCGCTTGACGAAGCGGCCGCCACACAGGCGATCCGAAAGCCGATCAAGGATGAAGGCGCAGCAATTCACGATGAAGCTGTTACGCAGATCGTCGCAGAAACCAAAGGATATCCGTTCTTCATCCAGGAGTGGGCATCACAGGCATGGGATGTAGCGGCCGGCCCGACCGTCACGCTGGATGATGTCAAGGCAAGCTATGACCCTGTTATCGCATCGCTTGACGCAGGGTTCTTCAAGGTGCGGATGGATCGACTTGCCCGGGCCGAGACAGAATTCGTAGCCGTGATGGCCGGTCTGGGTGACGGGCCCTATCCGATTGCCGACATTGCCAAAAAGATGAACCGAACCCCGTCCTCTCTTGGTCCGGCGCGGGCGAAAATTATCAGCAAGGGAATGATCTATAGCACCGAGCATGGCTATCTTGACTTTACCGTACCGCTTTTTGCTGAGTTCATGCGCAGGAATGCAGATACCTACCCCAACAACACATGATCGTGGAGACACCGACTTGGACAAATTCACCAATCTGACCGGGATCGCGGCGCCGATGCCGCTGGTCAATAT
>CAYYMJ010000092.1:0-8010 GCA_964472855.1 uncultured Rhodobacterales bacterium
ATCCGCCCCCCTCGCGACTGGCGCGCTGGTTGCGGGCCAGCAGCCCCATCGCCGCCATGCGCACCGCCACCCCCATCTCGACCTGCTCCTGAATGACGCTGCGGTTGATGTCGTCGGCCAGCGTGCCGTCAATCTCGACCCCGCGGTTCATCGGGCCGGGGTGCATGACGATGGCGTCGCTGCGGGCCAGGCTCAGCTTGGCCGCGTCCAGCCCGTAGCGGTGGTAATACTCGCGCTCGGACGGGATGAAGCCGCCGTCCATCCGCTCTTTCTGAAGCCGCAGCATCATCACGACATCGGCGTCTTTCAGCCCGGCGCGCATGTCGTCAAACACCTCGACCCCCCAGTCGGCGGCGCCCGGGGGCAACAGGGTCGGCGGACCGATCAGGCGCACGCGGTTTTCCATCTTGGCCAGCAGGTGGATGTTGGACCGGGCCACGCGGCTGTGGGCGATATCGCCGCAGATGGCCACCACCAGCCGATGCAGCCGCCCCTTGCGGCGGCGGATGGTCAGGGCGTCCAGCAGCGCCTGGGTCGGGTGCTCGTGCCGCCCGTCGCCGGCATTCAGAACCGCGCAGTTGACCTTTTGCGCCAGCAGATCGACCGCGCCCGAATGCGGGTGGCGGACCACCAGCAGGTCGGGGTGCATGGCGTTCAGCGTCAGCGCGGTGTCGATCAGGGTTTCGCCCTTGCGGATCGAGCTTGCCTGCATCTGCATCGACATCACGTCGGCGCCCAGCCGCTGGCCCGCCAGCTCGAACGACGCCTGCGTGCGGGTCGAGTTTTCAAAGAACATGTTGATCTGCGTCAGCCCCGACAGGATGGCGCGGTGCTTGTCGGCGCTGCGGTTCAGCGCCACATAGCCGTCGGCGACATCCAGCAGGGTGCGGATATGATCGGGGTGCAGAGGCTCGATGCCCAGTAGGTGCCGGTGCGGAAAATCCATGCGCTGCCCTGCTCTCGTTCGCGCCGCTTATAGAAAGCGCGCCGGGGCGGGGCAAGCTTGTGCGCCGGACGGGGGCGGCGTAGTTTTCGCCCATGACCGCCGCACCCGACCGACGCGCCCTGATCGAAGCGCTTGACTGGCAGATCGAGCTTGGCGCCGACGAGGCGATCGGCGAAGCGCCCATCAACCGTTTTGACAGGGCTGCAGCGGCAGATCCGCGCCCGGCCCCGCCGCCCGACCCGGTGCGCGGGGCACCGCCGGTGGTTGCCGGTGCACCCGCGCCCGGCGATGCAGGGGCGGGGGCAGCGGCTGGCTCGGCGGCAGCGGTCGCCAGCGCGGCGATGACACTGGCCGACCTGCAGGCGGCCGTCGCCGGGTTCGACGGCTGCGAACTGAAACGCGGCGCGCGCAACACGGTCTTTGCCGACGGGCAGGCCGGGGCCCGGGTCATGATTGTCGGCGAGGCCCCCGGCGCTGACGAAGACCGGCTGGGCAAGCCCTTTGTCGGCCGGGCCGGGCAGCTTCTGGATGCCATGTTCCGCGCCATCGGGTTGGCCCGGGACGACGGCAGTCTTTATATCACCAACATCCTGCCGTGGCGCCCGCCCGGCAACCGCACGCCCGATCAGGGCGAGATCGACCTGATGATGCCCTTCGTGCGCCGCCACGTCGACCTGGCGCAGCCGGACGTGCTGATTCCCATGGGCAATGTCAGCTGCCTTGGCCTGCTGGGGCGACAAGGCATCACGCGCATTCGCGGCAACTGGACCCGGGCGCTGGACCGCCCGGCCCTGCCGATGTTCCACCCTGCCTATCTGTTGCGCAGCCCGGCCGCCAAGCGCGAGGCCTGGGCCGACCTGCTGGCGCTGAAGGCGTGGCTGCGGGACAATTGACCATGCGCATCCTTGCCTTTTCCGATCTGCACATGTCCCGCGCCCGGGCCGCCGACATTGTCGCCGCCAGCGCGTCGGCCGATCTGGTGATCGGCGCCGGCGACTTCTGCAACATGCGCGACGGGCTTGACCGGGCGCTGGCCATGCTCGACGGGCTGGCCGCGCCGATGATTGCCGTGCCGGGCAACGCGGAAAGCGCCGACGAACTGCGCGCCGCCGCCCGCCCCGGCACCACCGTGCTGCATGGCGAGGCGGTCACGGTCGGCGATCTGCGGCTGTTCGGGCTGGGCTATGGCGTGCCGCTCACGCCGTTCGGCGACTGGAGCTGCGACCTGACCGAGGCCGAGGCCGCCGCCATGCTCGGCCGCTGCGACGGCGCCGACATTCTGGTGTCGCACGCGCCGCCCAAGGGCGTGGCCGATGTCACCTCGGCCGGGCTGTCGGTGGGCAGCACCGCGGTTCGCGACGCGGCGCTGCGCCTTGGCCCGCGCCTGCTGCTGTGCGGCCATATCCACGACAGCTGGGGGCAGGGCGGCAGCATCGGCCCGACCAGCGTTCACAATCTTGGCCCCACGGTAAACTGGTTCGAAATGGAAGGCGGCGATGGCAGGCATTGACGAAACCCGTAAATTCATCGCGGTGCGCATCGCGGTTCTGACCGTCAGCGACAGCCGTGGCCCCGACGACGACCGTTCCGGCGACACGCTGGTGGCGCGCATCGCGGCGGCGGGCCACCAGCTTGTGGCGCGGGCACTGTGCATCGACGAACGCGACCAGATCGCCGAGCAACTGCGGGCATGGTGCGCCGATCCCGACATTGACGTGATCCTCAGCACCGGGGGCACCGGCCTGACCGGGCGCGATGTCACGGTCGAGGCGCATCGCGACGTTTACGAGAAAGAGATCGAGGCATTCGGCACCGTGTTCACCCATGTCTCGATGCAGAAGATCGGCACCAGCGCGGTGCAAAGCCGCGCCTGTGGCGGTGTCGCACAGGGCACCTACCTGTTTGCGCTGCCGGGCTCGCCCGGGGCCTGCCGCGACGCCTGGGACGAGATCCTGGTCCATCAGCTCGACTATCGCCACATGCCCTGCAACTTCGTTGAAATCTTCCCGCGCCTTGGTGAAAGATTGCGCCGGAAATGACCCGCGCGGCGGCTGCCCGGACTGGTCAGGGCCGATGACGGCCCCAGATTGGTGTATCGGGCCAGAGGAGACGCCATGCAATTCTTGCGCCGCGCCCTGTTCGGAATAGCGCTGCTGGCCATGACGGCCGGTATTCTGGCCTTTGCCGCGATCACGGTCAGGTCGGCGCTGGAAACGCGGCGCGACGCGGCCGGCGGCGTCCGGCCTCAGCGCGAACGCGTGCTGGCGGTCAATGTCGTGGCCTTCCGGACCCAGGATATCGCACCCGAACTGACCGCCTTTGGCGAGATCCGCGCGCGGCGCACGCTGGACGTTCGGGCCAGCACCTCGGGCACGCTGACCCGGCTTGGCGCGGGCGTCGAAGAGGGCGGGGCGGTGGCGCGGGGTCAGTTGTTGTTCCAGATCGACCCGGCCCGCGCGGAAACCGCGCTGGCGGTTGCCCGGACCGATCTGCAGGATGGCGAGGTCGAGCTTGACGATGCCCGCAGCGCGCTGGAGCTTGCCCATGACGATCTGGCCTCGGCCCGGGCGCAATCGGACATCCGCGAACGCGCCCTGAGACGCCAGCGCGACCTGCTGGCGCGGGGCGTCGGGAACGAGGCGTCGGTGGAAACGGCCGAACTGGCGGCGGCGGCGGCGCAACAGTCCATCGTGTCGCGCCGGCAGGCGCTGGCGCAGGCCGAAACCCGGGTCGGGCAGGCCGAAACCCGGCTGGCCCGGGCCGCGATTGCCCTGGACGAGGCCCAGCGCGATCTGGACGACACCACCATCACCGCAGGCTTTGACGGGGTTCTGAGCGACGTTGTTGCCACGCAGGGCGGGCTGGTCGCCGGGAACGAACGCCTTGCCCGGCTGATCGACCCGGCGGCGCTGGAGGTGTCGTTTCTGGTCTCGACCGCCCAGCATGCCCGGCTGATCGACGAAAACGGCGACCTGATCGGCCTGCCGCTGACGGTGTCGCTGGACGTGGGCGGCATCGCGATTACGGCGCGCGGGCGCATCAGCCGCCAAAGCGCCGCCGTGGCCGAAGGCCAGACCGGCCGCCTGCTGTTCGCGACGCTGGACAGCGCCGCCGGTTTCCGCCCCGGCGACTTTGCCACTGTCCGTATTGTCGAGCCACCCCTGCGCAGCGTGGCGCGGCTGCCGTCGTCGGCTGTCGACGCCGGCCCGTCGATGCTGGTGGTCGACGATGACGACCGGCTGGCGGTGGTGGCGGTCGACCTGCTGCGCCGGCAGGGTGACGACGTGCTGCTGCGCGCGCCGCTGGCCGATGGCGCCTGGGTGGTGGCCCAACGCTCGCCGCTGCTGGGGGCGGGTATCCGGGTGCGCCCGGTCGCGCCGCCCGTGGCCGACGGTGGCACACCGGCCCCGGCCGCCCCGGCCGCGCCCGAAACCATCGCGCTGGCGCCGGAAAGGCGCGACAGGCTGATCGCCTTTGTCGAGGCGAACCAGCGCATGCCGTCCGACGTCAAGACCCGCATCCTGAACGCGCTGCAAGGGCCCGAGGTGCCGGTGCAGATGGTCGAGCGGCTCGAATCAAGGATGGGAGGCTAGACGCCCATGGCCATGCGGCGCCTGGAAATGACCGGCGGTATCCTGAGCTATTTCACCCGCCACGGGACGGCGGCCAACCTGCTGTTGGTGCTGCTGCTGGCGCTGGGCATCGCCGCGGCGCCGCGCATGCGGGCGCAGTTCTTTCCCGACGTGGTCATCGACGGCGTGTCGGTCAGTGTCGCCTGGGACGGGGCCGGCGCCGAGGATGTGGACGCCGCCATCGTCGCGGTGCTTGAACCGGTCCTGCTGGCGATCGAGGGGGTCGAAAGCTCGCGGTCGACGTCCAGCGAAGGCCGCGCCGCGGTCCGGCTGGAGTTCGAGCCCGGCTGGGACATGGCCCGGGCCGCCGATGACGTGACCAAGGCCGTCGACGCCGCGGCCGGCAACCTGCCTGACGGGGCCGAAGCCCCCGACGTGCGGCGCGGCGCGTGGCGCGACCGGGTGACGGACGTGGTGATCTCGGGGCCGGTGGGCGTGGACCAGCTGGCGCGGTTTTCCGACGAATTCGTCACCCGGCTGTTTCAGGCCGGGGTCACGCGCACCAGCATCCGCGGCATCGCCGCCCCGGAAACCGTGGTCGAGGTGCCGTCGCTGAACCTTGTGCGTTTCGATGTCACCATGGCCGAGATTGCCGCCGCCGTCGCGGCGCAGGCCGACAGCAACCCCGCTGGCGATGTCGGCGCCGGGACGCGGCTGCGCACCGGCGCACGGCGGCGCACGGCCGACCAGATCGAGGCGGTGGCCATCCGCACCGCGCCCGACGGCGCCACCCTGACTGTGGGTGATGTGGCCACGGTGCGCGAGGATGCCATCGACCGCAACCGCGCCTATTTCGTCGGCGACCACCCGGCCATCTCGATCCGCATCGACCGCTCGGACCGGGGCGATGCCATCAAGATCCAGCGGCAGGTCGAAGATGTCGCCGCCCGGATGCAGGCCAGCCTGCCGCAGGGCGTGCATATCGACCTGATCCGCACCCGGGCCGAGGCGATCTCGGGGCGGCTGAACATCCTGTTCGACAACGGCGTGCTGGGGCTGGCGCTGGTGGTGACGCTGCTGTTTCTGTTCCTGAACGCCCGCACCGCGTTCTGGGTGGCCGCCGGCATACCGGTCGCGATGACGGCGGCGATCGCGCTGATGTATGCCTTCGGGCTGACGCTGAACATGGTGTCGCTGTTCGCGCTGATCATCACGCTGGGCATCGTCGTGGACGATGCCATCGTGGTGGGCGAGCATGCCGACCACCGGGCGCGCCGCCTTGGCGAAGGCCCTGTCGACGCGGCCGAAAACGCCGCCCGCGTCATGTTTCCGCCGGTGCTGTCGGCGACGCTGACCACCGTGATCGCCTTTTTCGGGCTCATGGCCATCGGGGGGCGGTTTGGCGACCTGATCTCGGACATTCCGTTCACCGTGATCGTGGTGCTGATTGCCAGCCTGATCGAATGCTTCCTGATCCTGCCCAACCACATGGCGCATTCCATCGCCCATGCCAGCCGCCAGCACTGGTATGACTGGCCGTCGCGGCAGGTGAACCGGGGCTTTGGCTGGTTCCGCGAACGTATCTTCCGCCGGCTGGTCCTGCTGGTGATCCGCCTGCGCTATCCGGTGATGGCCGGGGTGGTGGCGCTGCTGGCGCTGCAGGTGTCGGCGTTTATCCGCGGCGACGTGCAATGGCGGTTCTTCTCGGCGCCCGAACAGGGCAGCATTTCCGCCAATTTCGCCATGCTGCCCGGTGCCACCCGCGAAGACAGCCTGGCCATGATGCGCCTGCTGCAGGGCGCGGTCGCGGATCTGGGCGACCGCTATGAACAGGAACACGGGCGCAACCCCGTTACCTATGCGCTGGCCGAGGTTGGCGGCAACACCGGGCGCGGGCTGGCCGGCGCGGGCACCAAGGAAAGCTATCAGCTGGGGTCGATCGCGATCGAGCTGATCGACGCCGATCTGCGCCCCTATTCCAGTTTCCAGCTGGTCAGCGACCTGCAGGACAGCGTGCCGCGCCACCCGGCGCTGGAAACGCTCAGCTTTCGCCGCTGGGGCGCCGGCCCGGGGGGCGATTCGCTGGATGTGCAGATCTTCGGCGCCGCGACCGACACGCTGAAGGCCGCGGCCGAGGCGCTCAAGACCCGCATGGCCGATTTCCCCGAGGTGTCGGCGCTGGAGGACACGCTGAGTTATGACAAGGAAGAGCTGATCCTTGACCTGACGCCGCAGGGCAAGGCGCTGGGCCTGAATATCGACGAGCTTGGCCGCGTGCTGCGCAACCGCCTGAACGGGATCGAGGCGGCAACCTTCCCGGTGGGGCCGCGCACGGGGGCGATTCTGGTCGAGTTGCCGGCGCAGGAACAGACCGCCGATATTCTGGACCGCATGCAAATTCGCACGCCCGCCGGCGGCTATGTGCCCCTGGCCGACGTGGTGACCGTGGCCGGCCGCACCGGGTTTTCCACGGTCGACCGGGAAAACGGCATCCGGCTGGTGTCGGTCACCGGCACGATTTCCGAAGATGACCCCGACCGCGCCCGGCTGATCGCCGACAACCTGACCGACAGCATCCTGCCGGCGCTGGAAGAACAGTTCGGCGTCGCGACCCGTCAGGCCGGGCTGGCGGAACAGGAAAGCGCCTTTCTCAACGATGCGCTGACCGGCTTTGTCCTGTGCCTTGTCGGCATCTATATCGCGCTGGCATGGATTTTCGCCAGTTGGACGCGGCCGCTGGTGGTCATGGCCGTCATTCCCTTCGGGCTGGTGGGCACCATCTATGGGCACCATGCCTGGGGCGTGCCGCTGTCGATGTTTTCCGTGGTCGGGCTGATCGGCATGACCGGCATCATCATCAACGATTCCATCGTGCTGGTAACCACGATCGACCAGAAGGCGGAACAGCGCGGGCTGATCCCGGCCATCGTCGATGGTGCGGCCGACCGGCTGCGGGCGGTGATCCTGACCACCGCCACCACCGTGCTGGGGCTGGCGCCGCTGCTTTACGAAAGCTCGGTTCAGGCGCAGTTCCTGAAGCCGACGGTGATCACGCTGTGCTATGGGCTGGGGTTCGGCCTGGTGCTGGTTCTGATGATCGTGCCGGCGCTGATCGCCATGCAGGACGACATCAGGAAACTGCGCCGCGCCGCGCGCCGGGCGCTGGCCCCGCGCCGGGCCGGGGCCGCCGCGCGGGCCGCGTGGTCGCTGGTGGCCCTGTGCGCCGCCGGCTTTGCCACGACCATCGGGGCCGAACTGGTGGGGCAACCGGCGCTGCTGCGGCCGCTGGGCGAGGGTCCGGCGGCGGCGTTGGCAAGCTTTCTGCTGCTTTGTCTTGGCGGCGGTGTGATCATTTACGCCATCGCGGCCTTTGCCCACCTGCGCCACCGCTACCGCCGTCCGTAACGCCATGCGCTTCGCGTTGGCCCTTGGCTCACCCGAGGTTTGCTGAAATCGTGGATCGCGGCGCGGCAGGTGACGCCGCCCCGATCA
>CAYYMJ010000093.1:0-2822 GCA_964472855.1 uncultured Rhodobacterales bacterium
TGCGGCGGCACACCCCGGTCCGCCGCTGGCCCGGCTTGGGTTGTGCGCAACAGAAGCCGGGCGCCCACTATGGCCCGGCTTGGGCTGCGCTCGCTGACGGGAACCGCCCGCGCCGCGCGCCGGTCATGCGCGCATCGCCAGACCCTCGGGGTCGCGCGGTGAGGGCGCGATGACGGTTCCGCCGCATTCCTTGCCGACCACGTGAACCGTAACCGGCGTGCCGGGCGCGCAGAGGTCACTGTCGACCAGCGCCATGCCCAGCGACTTGCCGATCGTGTGCCCATAACCGCCCGAGGTGATGAACCCGACCTTGCGCTCGTCATGCCACACCGGCTCATAGCCCGAGACATCGGCATCGGCGCTGTCGATCTCGATAGTGACCTGCCGCCGCGCCGGGCCGTTGCCGTCACGCTCGGCCACGGCACCGGACTTGCCGATGAAATCGCCCTTGTCCCAGGCAATCCAGCGGTCCATGGCCGTCATGCCCGGCGTGCGGTCCTGCGTGAATTCCGCCGACCAGATGCCGAAACTTTTCTCAAGCCGCAGCGACAGCATGGCGTTGAAGCCATATTCGCGGATCTCGGCGTCGGCGCCGGCGGCAATCAGGGTCTCGCGCAGCGTCACATGGTCGCCCGCGCGGCAGTTGATCTCGAAACCCAGCTCGCCCGTCACGCTCATCCGGGCCACCTTGGCGCGGATCAGGCCGATGTCGAACTCGCCACAGCCGAACATCGCCAGCGCGCCGATATCCTGATCGGTCAGCTTCTCGATCACCCCGCGCGACCGGGGGCCCGACAGCGAAAAGCCGCAAATCTCGTCGCCAAGGTCGCGCACCCGCACGCCGGGCGTCAGATGATCGTTGAACCAGCGCATGTGCCACGCGCGCAGGTAATAGGACCCCATGATCCACCAGGTCCCGTCGCCCCAGTTGAACAACGTGAGATCCCCCTTCAGCCGCCCGCTTTCCGACAGCATCACCGCCAGCCGCGCCCGGCCCGGCCCGGGCAGTCTGGTCGCGAAGAGCGTGTCGAGCCACGCCTCGGCCCCGGGGCCCGACACCTCGAAGCGCGAAAACCCGGTGATATCCAGCAAACCGACCTTTTCGCGCACGTGGCGGCATTCCTCGCCCACGATGTCGAAGGCGTTCGACCGTTTCAGGGTCGGCGTTTCCTCGAACCCCGGCGGCGCGAAATAAAGCGGCGTTTCCAGATCCCACGACACCCCGAATTTGGCGCCCGCCGCCTGCATCGCGTCATGGGCAGGAGCGGTCTTCAGCGGCCGGCCGGCCCAAAGCTGTTCGTTGGGATAGGTCATCACGAAGCGGCGCGAATAGAACTGACCGGTGGTCTCGCGGATATAGCGCTTGTTCTCGGCAAACTTGCCATAGCGGGCCACGTCCATCGGCCAGGCGTCGGCCTGAGGCTCGCCGTGGATCATCCATTCTGCCAACGTCTTGCCCACGCCGCCGCCCTGCAAAAAGCCCGCCATGACCGCGCAGGCGCACCAATAGCCCGGCTTGCCGTCGACCGGGCCCACCAGCGGGTTGCCGTCGGGCGAAAAGGTGAAGGCGCCGTTGACCCATGTCTTGATGCCCACATCCTCGATGGCCGGATAGCGCCGAAAGCCCAGCACCAGTTCGTCCTCGATCCGGTCCAGCTGTTCCTGGAACAGCTCTTCGCCATAAGTCCACGGGGCGCCGTCCATGGCCCAGTGTTCATGCTCGACCTCGTATATGCCGACCAGAACGCCCTGCTGGTCCTGGCGCATGTAGGTAAAGCCTTCGAGGTCCACCGTCATCGGCATCTCGAAGTCGGCGGCGGCCACTTCAGGGATGGTGTCGGTCACAAGGTAATGGTGCTTGAGCGGGCTGACCGGCAGCTCGATCCCGGCCATGCGGCCCACCTGCTTGGCCCACAGGCCGCCGGCGTTGACCACATGTTCGCAGGTGATGGTGCCCTTGTCGGTGACCACCTTCCAGCCATCGGCGGTCTGGATCAGGTCCGTGACCTTGGTGCCCTCGTAATATTCGGCGCCCCGCTTTTTCGCCGCGGTGGCATAGGCCTGCACGGTGCCGGTTGTGTCGATATAGCCTTCGCGGTCGGCCCACATGGCGCCCAGCACGCCGTCGGTCGACATGATCGGGCAGCGCCTTTGCGCCTCGGCCGGCGACACAAGTTCGCAATCCTCGATGCCGATGGACTGGAAGATGCGGTAATTGGCCTGCAACCACTCCCATCGTTCGGGCGTGCCGGCCAGGGTCAGACCGCCGGTCATGTG
This sequence comes from uncultured Rhodobacterales bacterium, assembly GCA_964472855.1. GTDB lineage: Bacteria > Pseudomonadota > Alphaproteobacteria > Rhodobacterales > Rhodobacteraceae > Tranquillimonas. The sequence continues at coordinate 2,278 of CAYYMJ010000093.1, forward strand.
CAGGCCGATATTGTGGCCCGATTCCGTCTCGATCTCGCTGAGAAGGTCGATGGTATAGGCCTGCAGCGCCGCCATGTTGGGGTCGGCGTTCAGCGCGTGGATACCGCCCGCCGCGTGCCATGACGACCCCGAGGCAAGGCGCCGCCGTTCCAGCATGACCACATCGGTCCAGCCGAATTTCGCGAGGTGATAAAGAACCGACGAGCCGACGACCCCGCCGCCGATGACGACAACCCTGTAATGCGACTTCACGCGACGTCTCCCCCGGTAACCTGTTTGCCGATGACGCTAGCCGTGGCGGCCCGCCGAGAAAAGCCGCGGTTGCGAAGCGAAATTGCGTGCCAGCGACAAAGCCGCCCCGCCACCACAGCGGTTTGCGCTTTACCTGATCCGCGGGGCATCGCCCGGCAGCGTCGGGTGATCTTACGTTCAGCGCGAAACGCCTTAGCGGACCGCAGTGATTACATGCGCCTGGATGCGGGCCGTCACTGGCCCCGGCCCGTGGGCGTCGCCGATGCGGGCCGCTGCCGCCGCCGTGACCCGTT
>CAYYMJ010000093.1:2922-5012 GCA_964472855.1 uncultured Rhodobacterales bacterium
GGCCCCGGCCCGTGGGCGTCGCCGATGCGGGCCGCTGCCGCCGCCGTGACCCGTTGCAGCGCATCGGGATCGCGCAGCAGGATTTCATCGCGCAGCGGCGTGCCCTGGCAATAGGCGATGGCCGGCTGCAACGGCGATGGCGCGGGGCTTTCGTCGGTGATGGTTTCGATGTCGAAATCTGCAAACCCGGCGCTGCGCAGATCGGCGGCAATGTCCAGCGTGTCGTGATAGCCGTGCGGCGTGCGGGTCAGAAAGCGCGGCGGGTTGTCGGGAAAGCAGTCGGCGGCGGCCCGGGTGGCGAGATCGGCGAAGACATTATCCTCGATCCGGTCCCAGACGTTGAAGACAAAAGCTCCCCCGGGTCTGAGAACGCGCCGCGCCTCGCGATAGCCCTGAACCCGGTCGGGGAAGAACATGACCCCGAACTGGCAGATCACCATGTCGAAGCTTGCGTCATCGTAAGGCAGGGCGGTGGCGTCGGCCTGGGCCCAGCCGATGCGGGCGTCATCGGGCTGGCGGGCGCGGGCGCGTTCCAGCATCGGCGGGTTGAGGTCGCTCACCGCGTAATGCGCGTCCGCACGCAGGCACGGCGCAACGGCGCGGGTGACCACGCCGCTGCCGGCTGCGGTTTCCAGAACAGCCGCCGGATCGCGGCTGGCCACGCGCCGGGCCAGATCGTTGGCGTAGCATTCGAATATCAGCGGCACGAGATAGTCGTCATAAACCTCGGGCACAGCGCCAACAAAGACGTGATCGTTTTCCGGCATGGCGGTATTGTCTCCCCGCGGGCCATGCTGCCCGAGATTGCGGCATCTGGCAACGCTGACAGCCACTTGTCAGCCGGTTGGCCCGGCGCCATGATTGCCGAAACCCCGGGGCTTGGATAATCAGGTGCGGCATGGACGGAAATCTGCGATCTGGCGAAATCATCGACGGCGGCGCGGCGACGGCTCTGACGTGGGACGACGGGCTGACGGCGCGGTTTCACGCCATCTGGCTGCGTGACAACGCGCTTGACCCCGAAACCCGCGACCCCGGCAACGGGCAACGGCTGGTAACCTTGGGCGACCTGCCCGCGGCGACACGGGCACAGGCGGTGTCTTGCGACGACGGCGATTTGCGCGTGACCTTCGCGCCCGAGGGCAAGTCTGTGATCTTTCCCGCCGCGTGGCTGCGCGCGCGCATCTACGATCACGGCGACCGCCAGCACCCGGGCTGGCTGGCCCCGGCAATCACGCCCTTCGACGGCCGGCTTGACGCGGCCGCGGTGACCGACGACATGGGCCGGCTGACGGCCGATCGCGACAGCCTGCGCCGCTGGCTGGGGCACATGCGCCGGTATGGCTTTGCCCGGCTGACCGGCGGCACGGTGGAAAGCGGCGCGCTGTTGAAGGTGATCGCGCTGTTCGGCTTTGTGCGCGAAACCAACTATGGCCGCTGGTTCGAGGTCAGAACCGAGGTGAACCCCGTCAATCTGGCCTACACCGGGCTGGGTCTGCAGGCCCATACCGACAACCCCTATCGCGACCCGGTGCCAACGCTGCAGCTGCTTTATTGTCTTGAGAATTCGGCCAAAGGCGGCGACAGCCAGGTGGTTGACGGCTTTGCCGCCGCGATGCGCCTGCGCGACGAGGCCCCGCATCAGTTCGACCTGCTCAGCCGCCATTGCGCCCGCTTCCAGTATCGCGGCGCCGATGGCGTGCATCTGGAAAGCCGCCGCCCGATGATCGAGCTTGCGCCTGATGGCGAGCTGATGTCGGTGCGCTTCAACAATCGCTCGGCCGCGCCGATCACCGATGTGCCCTACGCCGATATGCCCGCGTATTACGCAGCCTATCGGCGTCTGAGCGAAATCATCGACGACCCGGCCATGGCGGTCGGGTTCAAGCTGGAACCGGGGCAGGGGTTTCTGATCGACAACACCCGGGTTCTGCACGCGCGCAAGGGCTATTCGTCAACCGCCGGCAGCCGCTGGCTGCAGGGATGCTATGCCGACAAGGATGGCCTGTTGTCGACACTGTCGGTGCTCGAGGCCCGGGCCGCGCAGGCGGCGGCGTGACCGCGCCCGCCGCCCCGACCGCTGCCCCGAC
>CAYYMJ010000093.1:5112-7997 GCA_964472855.1 uncultured Rhodobacterales bacterium
GACAGCATCGTGCCCTTCGTTGCCGGCATATTCGAACGCCGCGGGTCCGAGGAATATCTGGGCGAACCGGTGACCATGGCCGAACACATGCTGCAGGCCGCCCATTTCGCGGAACAGGCGCACGAGCCCGAAGTGGTTATCGTCGCCGCGCTGTTGCATGACCTTGGGCATTTCACGTCCGAGTTCGGGACATTTTCGATGGCCGACACCCGTGACCGCCACCATGAAGAGGCCGGTGCCGCCGTGCTGGCGCCCTTCTTTCCGCCGCTGGTCATCGACTGCGTGCGCCACCATGTTGCCGCCAAACGCTATCTGTGCGCCACCGACCCGGACTATTTCAACGCGCTGTCGGCGGCCTCGGTGCATTCGCTGTCACTGCAGGGCGGGCCGATGCCTGCGGACGAGGCGCGCGCCTTTGGCGAGTTGGACAATGCCGCCGCCATCGTGCGGGTGCGCCGCTATGACGACATGGGCAAAGAGGCCGCGCTGGCCACCCCGCCCTTCGACCATTTCGCCCCGATGATTGCCCGGGTGGTGGCCGCGCATACGAGCCGCTGACCGGCCCTGCCCCCGAAGCGGCCTTGACCTTCGCCGGCCCGCCGGTGACCTTTCCGCCGACACGATCAATGGGACGAACGCGATGCAACTGCCAGCCAACAGCTTTCTTGCCGGCCTGAAAAGCGGCACGCCGCAGATTGGCCTTTGGGTCAGCCTCGCCACCCCTTACGTGGCCGAGGTTGTTGCAGGCAGCGGGTTCGACTGGTTCCTGCTTGATACCGAACATGCGCCGGGCGACATCCCGTCGGTTGTCGGCCAGCTTCAGGTGCTGGCGGCCTACGCGGGCACCGCCATCGTGCGCCCTGCGTGGAACGACACGGTGCTGGTCAAACGGCTGCTGGACGCCGGGGCGCCGGGGCTGCTGTTCCCCATGGTCCAGACCCCCCACGAAGCCGCGTCGGCAGTGGCGGCCACCCGTTACCCGCCGCGCGGCGTTCGCGGGGTCAGCGGCATGACGCGGGCCACGCGATTCGGGCGGATCACCGACTATTTCCAGCGGGTCGAGGACGAAACCGCCGTGCTGGTGCAGGTCGAAACCCGCGCCGCGCTGCAGGCGGCCACCGACATCGCGGCGACAGATGGCGTCGACGGCGTGTTTTTCGGCCCCGCCGACATTGCTGCCGACATGGGCCTGATGGGCCAGCTTGCGCATGACGATCTGTGGGCGGCGATCATGGCGGCGGCCAAACCGCTGATGGCGCAAGGTATTCCGGTTGGCACGCTGGTGTTCGACACATCCCGGGCGCGCAGGCTGATCGATCAGGGCTTTGCCTTCGTGGCCTGCGGCACCGATGCGACAATCCTGTCAAAGGGTGCCGATGCGCTGAACAAGGCCATGCGCGCCTGATTTTCCAGATTCCTGAATATCGAATCTCATCTTTCTAAATACATGAAATTGAACGATTTTTTGTTCTTCCGGGCGGAAATTCGTGCTAGGGGACCAGCGGTGTCACGCGCCGGCCGGTTCCGGCGCATTTGTTTGGGGGGATACCGCCATGGCCATACGCTATATCAAACAGGCGCAGCCACGCTCGAAGGCCGCCGCCAGTGATCTGCGCGACACCGTGCAATTCATGCTGTCGGATATCGAGGCCGAGGGCGAGGCCCGCGCGCTCTATTACGCCGAAACCTTCGATCGCTGGACCGCTGACGTGGTTCTGTCACCCGAAGATCGCGCCGCCGCCGTGGCCCGGCTGGGCGATGACGTGAAAGACCCCATCCGCTTTGCCCATGACAATATCCGCCGCTTTGCCGAGGCACAAAAGGCCACGCTGTCCGATTTCACGGTCGAACTGCTGCCCGGCCATTTCGCGGGCCAGCGTCAGATTCCGGTCGGCAGCGCAGGCTGTTACGTGCCGGGAGGGCGCTATGCCCATGTGGCCAGCGCCCTGATGACGGTGACCACCGCCAAGGTGGCGGGCGTGGCCCATGTGACCGCCGCATCGCCGCCGCGTGGCAAGGCCGGCATTCCTGACGAGGTGGTCTTCGCGATGGACCTTGCCGGTGCCGACCACATCCTGACCCTGGGCGGGGTTCAGGCGGTGGCGGCTATGGCGCTGGGCCTGTTCGGCACGGTGCCGGCCGATATTCTGGCCGGGCCGGGCAACGCTTTTGTCGCCGAGGCCAAGCGCCAGCTTTTCGGCCGGGTCGGTGTCGACATGTTTGCCGGGCCCACCGATTCGCTGGTCATCGCCGACGTCACGGCCGATGCCCGCGTTGTGGCCGTCGATCTGGCGGGGCAGGCCGAACATGGACCCGACAGCCCGGTGTGGCTGGTGACCGACAATGCGCAACTGGGGGCCGAGGTCGCGCGCCTGATGCCCACCGTCATCGCCGACCTGCCCGAGGCCAACCGCAAGGTCGCCGCGCAGGCCTGGGCCGCGCTTGGCGAGATTATCCTGTGCGACACCCGCGAGGACATGGCCGCCACCGCCGACCGCATCGGGCCCGAACATCTGCATGTGCAGGCGGCCGACCTTGACTGGTGGCTGAACCGGCTCAGCGTTTATGGCTCGCTGTTTCTGGGCGCCGGCACCACGGTGTCGTTCGGCGACAAGGCGTCGGGGCCGAACCATGTGCTGCCGACCAGCGGCGCGGCCCGCTATACTGGCGGGTTGTCAGTGCAGAAATTCACCAAGACGGTGACCTGGCAGCGCACGCGCGGCACGTCGGTGGACCGGCTGGCGCAGGCATCGTCGGCCATCAGCCGCGCCGAGGGCATGGTGGGGCACGCGCTGTCGGCCGAGTTGCGACTGGCCGGGCGCGAAGCCGGCGCAAGCGACGTGGTCGCCTTCGCGGCGCTGCAGGCCTGACCGTCGGGGCGGCGC
>CAYYMJ010000094.1:0-7864 GCA_964472855.1 uncultured Rhodobacterales bacterium
GGCGACCGATTGCGCGGCGGTGGCCGGGCGCCCTACCCCCCGGGATATTTTCCGACAAGAGTAGGTCCGGGCGTCGGTTGGCTGGTTGGGGCGAGATCGGCCTCGATCGCCGCCAGTTCCGGGCGGGGCAGCCGCCCCAGCACGTCGTGGACCCGCTGGCGGCAGGCCGGCACGGCCCAGGTTTCGGGGAAGATGCCGGCCGGCAGATCGGGGTGGCGCAGGATCAGCCGGCGCCAGTTGTGCACCACCAGCGTGCGCAGCGCCGCCGTGGCGCCGGGCCCCGGTTGCGGCGCCTGTGCCAGCTGTTCGGACAGCTCGCCCAGCGCGGCGTGCAGTGCGTGACCGGCCTGTTCCAGCGCCGGCGGGCAGATGCGGCGGCGCACCCAGCCGGGAACCGGCACCGCCGCGGGACCGAAGGCCAGAAGCTCGTCGGCATGGGCGGGCACCGGGCCGGGACCGATGGCGACATCGGGGAACAGTTCGACATAGTCCTGCGCCAGCAGCAGGTCGGCCAGCGCCGCCCGCGAGGCCGTGTCGCCGGCCAGCAGGACATGCCAGTCGGCCGGCGTCGGCGGAACGCGGGCGTAGATTCCGGGCGACGCGACCTCGCTTTGTTCGCGTCCCGAACGGGTCAGCCGGTGGATGCTGCTGCGGCCACGGCGTTCGCTTTCGATCCAGCCATCCTTGCGCAGGCGGTGCAGGGCGACGCGCATGGCCTCGGGGCGCACGCCGGCCAGGTCGGTGATGCGCGACAGGGCGGCGCCCGAGATGCTGTCGCCTGGCGCACGCGCGAGATCGCCGAACAGGGTGACGATCAGCGACCAGACGCGCTGGGGCTGGCCGCCGCTCAGGCCGGCGGCGGCGCGGGCGATGATGTCGTCGCGTGGGTCCATGGCCAAACCTAGGCCGATCGCGGTGGCGGGGCCACCGGTTGCGGGCCGGCTGCTGGGTTTCGGTTGTGTTGGTCCGGCGGGCATCGCCTGATGGGTTGGAATTCGTGAGTTCCGGCCGCGCCGGGTGGTTCGCGGTCAACCCAAAATGCCTGTCTCATGGCTTTCCGCGTCTTCATGCGAAGACAGGGCCTTGGCTCGCCCCGCCATTCTTGACCGGCAGAGGCGATGTGTGGACCGACAGGCGCCTGGTCGTGACGGACCGCGCCGGGAGCGTGATCGTTGTTTGAGAGCCGGGATCGCGTGGGTTGTTCTGGCGGGCCCGTGCAAGGCTGGCCACGTAACGCGTTATCTGATGGTCACAGGTCGATGGACCATCACGCGATGGAACCAGACGCCTGATGGATCGAACCTGACGTTTCGGGCCACCAGTCTTTTCACCATGCATCAACTTATCGAAACATTTGAATGGTTTATGATCAGGGTCTTCGCCCGGCGGCGGGAATCAGATGTTTCGGTCGATCCCTTAATGCGCCACCATGGTCAGCAGGTCGTATTCGGCCACGGTATCCGCCGTCTGATTGGTCAGCGTGACGTGCCAGCGCACTTCGCCATAGTCATTGTTGCGGGCGGTCTTGTTCTTGACGGTCAGGCGCACGGCGATGCTGTCGCCGGGTTCGACCGGGGTCAGGAACCGCAGGTTGTCCAGCCCGGTGTTGGCCAGAACCGGGCCTTCGTCGGGCTGCACGAACAGGCCCGCCGCGAAGGACAGCAGCAGATAGCCATGGGCCACCCGCCCCGGGAAGAAGGGGTTCCGCTGCGCGGCGTCGTGATCCATGTGGGCATAGAAGGTGTCGCCGGTGAAGCGGGCGAAATGTTCGATATCGTCCAGCGTTACGGTGCGGGACCCGGTGCGCAGCGTGTCGCCGATGTCGAGATCGCCGAACCGGCGGGTAAACGGGTGGTCGCGGTCGACGAATTCGTCGGCGCCCGGCACCCACTGGCCGCCGATGGCGGTCAGGATCTCGGGGTCGCCCTGCAGGGCGGTGCGCTGCATATAGTGTTTGACCCCGCGTATGCCGCCCAGTTCCTCGCCACCGCCGGCGCGGCCCGGCCCCCCGTGCACCATGTGCGGCAGGGGCGATCCGTGGCCCGTGGCCTCGGCCTTCGAGATGTCGTTGTTGAAATAGATGCGCCCGTGGCAGGCGCCGGCGTCCATCACGAAATCGCGGGCCAGCATCCGGTCGCGGGTAAAGACCGAGGCGACGAGGCTGCCGCCGCCCTTGTTGGCCAGCGCAATCGCGTGGTCGGTGCCGGAATAGCCCATGATCGTGGCAACCGGGCCGAACGCTTCGGTATCGTGAACCCGCTGGGCGCGGTCAGGCTGGGGGCAATAGTGCAGGATCGGTGGCAAGAAGGCCCCGCGGTCGGCGTCGGCACCCGCGACGTGAAAGCCTTGTATCTGCCCGAGGATGCGCTCGGACTCGGCCAGAAGGCTGTGCGACTTGGCGATCACGTCCTGGCGCTGTTCGCGCGAAATCAGCGGGCCCATGCGGGTTTTCTCGAGGCGCGGGTCACCGACCACGAGCTTTTCCAGGCGCAGGCACAGCGTGTCGATCACCGGGCCGATCCGCGATTGCGGCACGATCAGCCGGCGCATGGCGGTGCATTTCTGGCCGGCCTTGGTGGACAACTCGCGCACGACTTCCTTGATGAAGATCTCGAATTCGCTGGTCCCGGGGATGGCGTCGCTGCCAAGGATCGCCGCATTCAGGCTGTCTTGTTCGGCGGTGAACCGCACCGAATTGTCGACGAGATGTTGCGACGACCGCAGCCGCGCCGCCGTGGCGGCCGACCCGGTAAAGCTGACCACGTCGCGAAAGTCGAGCCGGTCCAGCATGTCGCCCAGTTGCCCCGACACCAGTTGCAGCGCGCCCTCGGGCAGAAGGCCCGCGTTCAGCATCAGGCGCACGCAATGCTCGGTGACATAGCAACTGGACGTTGCCGGTTTCACGATGGCCGGCATACCGGCCAGCAGCGTCGGCGCCAGCTTTTCCAGCATGCCCCAGACCGGGAAATTATAGGCGTTGATATGCACGGCCACGCCCTGCATCGGCGTATGAACATGCTGGCCCAGAAAGGTTCCGTTGCGGCTGAGCTGTTCTACCGGCCCGTCGAGCAGGATCTGCCCGTCCGGCATCTCGCGCCGGCCTTTCGAGGCAAAGACGAACATGGTGCCGATGCCGCCGTCGATGTCGATCAGGTGGTCGCGCTGGGTGGCGCCGGTATCGAAGGACAGATCGTAAAGCGACTGCTTGTAGTCGCCCAGATACGCCGCCAGCGCCTTCAGCATCTTGGCGCGCTGGTGAAAGGTCATCCGGCGCAGGGCCGGGCCGCCGACGTTGCGCGCATGGTCCAACATGGCCTGCACGTCGAGGTCGTCGTTGCCGGCGCTGGCGATGATGTCGCCGGTGATGGCACTGGCGATATTGCGCGCACCGGTGCCGGGCGAAATCCAGTGCCCGGCCGCAAAGCTGGCGACATCCATGATCGTCATCGGTCGTTCCCCTGCTGTTCCAGATGCCGGGCCAGCCGCCGGGCCAGACGCCAGCTGCCCGGGCTGTCGGCGGCAACGTCGCGCATGGCACGGGCGGTGTCGCCCCAGCCACGGGCGCCGGCGTGGTGCATCGGTCCGCCGCGCCAGCGCGGAAAGCCATAGCCGTGCAGTTGCACCATGTCGATTGCGGCATCGTCTTCGGCAATACCTTCGTCGACGATCAGCGCGCCTTCGTTGGCCAGAACCGCCAGCAGCCGGGTGCTGATGTCTGCGTCGGAAAAGCTGCGGCGAACAATGCCGTGGCGGCGCGAATAGTCGTGGATCAGCGTCTCGACCACGTCATCGCGGTGGGGGGTCCGGTCGCCCGGGGCATAGCGGTACCAGCCCTTGCCGCTGCGCTGACCAAGGCGCCCGGCCTCGCACAGCTGATCGGCGATGGTGACATAGCGCTGGCCCGGGTCGCGCCCGGCCGCCGCCTGCCGCTTGCGGTTGGCCCAGGCGATCTGCAGGCCGGCCATGTCCTGCACCTCGAACGGGCCCATGGCCATGCCGGCGCCGCGCATGGCCGCGTCGACCTGTCCCGGCAATGCGCCGTCGGCCAGCATGTATTCCGCCGCGCGGCGGTAGGCGGCCAGCATGCGGTTGCCGATAAATCCGTCGCAGATGCCGGACATGACGGCGACCTTGTTCAGCCGCCGGGCCAGGGCGAAGGCCGTGGCCAGCACCTCGGCCGAGCTGTCGGGGGTGTGCACGACTTCCAGCAGCTTCATCACATGGGCCGGGCTGAAGAAATGCAGACCGATGCAGCGCGACGGACCGGCGATGCCGGCAAAAATGTCGCGCGGGTCGAGATACGAGGTATTGGTGGCAAGGATCGCGTCGGCCGGCATGACCGCCGCCAGCGCCGTGAAGACGGCGCGCTTGGCCGCGACATCCTCGAACACCGCCTCGATGGCCAGATCGGCGCCGGTGGCGGCGTCATGGGTGGCGGCGGTGGCCAGCCGCGACAGTTGCGCGTCGTGGCCCGGCTGGTCGATCTTGCCACGTTTCAGCGCCCCGGCCAGCAGCGCCCCGACCCGGGCGCGGGCCGCGTCGGCGGCGGCGGCGTCACGCTCGATCACCGTCACCTCCAGCCCGGCGCCAAGGCAGGCGGCGGCAATGCCAGCGCCCATCAGGCCACCACCGACAACGGCCAGCCGCTGGGTCTCGCGCGGGCGGGCATTGGCCGTCGCCGCCGGGCGCGCGACCTGCCGTTCGGCAAAGAAGGCGTGGCGCAGGGCACGGCTTTCGTCGGACTTGCGCAGCGCCAGATGGCGGGCCCGCTCTTTCGGCTGGCCTGCCGCAAAGGGTTCGGACGCCCAGCCCAGCGCGGTCAGGTTTTCATGTGGCGATTGCTGGCCCCGGAATTTGCGGCGCAACGCGGCGGCAGCGGTTTCGGCCATGGCTGCCGTCATGGGCACCGGCGCGCGGCGCGACACCGGCACCGGGCGCGGCGGCAGGTTGTCGGCAAAGTTGCGGGCCACCGCGCGCAGATCGCCCGGCGCGATCCGGTCGATGCCGCCGGCGTCCAGCATCCCGGCCGCGCCCACCAGCCGCCCCCGGCAACACAGGTCGATGGCCAGCGCCATGCCCAGCAGGCGGGGGGCGCGCTGGCTGCCGCCGGCGCCGGGGATCAGGCCGACGTTGACCTCTGGCAGGCCAAAGCGCGTGCCCGGCGCCGCGATGCGCCAGGCGCAGCTCATCGCCAGCTCCAGCCCGCCGCCCATGACATTGCCGTGCATGGCGGCGACGAACGGCGTCGCGCTGTCTTCGATGGCCTGGCAAAGGTCGGGCAGGTGCGGTTCGGCCGGGGGGGCATCAAACTCGGCCATGTCGCCCCCGGCGACAAAGCTGCGCCCGGCGCACACCAGAATTGCCACCCGCGCCGTCTGCACCTGCGCCACCGCGCGCATCAGCCCGGCCCGCACGGCGGTCGAGGTTGCGTTGACGGGCGGATTGTCGATGCTCACCCAGGCGACATCGCCGTCTTGTTGCACCGATACCGGCGATGGCTTGGTCATGGGATGGCCTCGCGTTCCGACATGCAATATTCATTGACCAACCGGTCGGTTTATGCAAGACCGTTCTTGTGCGGAGGGCGAGCCAATGACAGCGCAACCGACTGTTCTGGTCACCGATCACGGCAGCTGGGCCGAGATCACGCTGAACCGGCCCGACCGGCTGAACAGCTTCAACGACACGATGCACCGGGCGCTGTTCGCGGCATTGACGCAAGCCCGCGACAGCGGTGCCCGCGCGGTCTTGCTGACCGGCGCCGGGCGCGGCTTTTGCGCCGGCCAGGACCTTGGCGACCGCGATCCCGCGCGCATGGACGCACCCCCCGACCTGAGCGTGACCCTGACCGAGTTCTACAACCCGCTGGTGCGGCTGATCCGGGCGCTCGAGTTGCCGGTCGTCTGCGCGGTCAACGGCGTCGCTGCCGGTGCCGGGGCCAATATCGCGCTGGCCTGCGACATCGTGCTGGCGGCGGAAAGCGCGACCTTCATCCAGTCCTTCGCCAAGGTCGGGCTGGTGCCCGATGCCGGTGGATCGTGGATGCTGACCAGACGTCTGGGCGAGGCGCGAGCCAAGGCGCTGGCGATGACGGCCCAGCCGCTGGGTGCCGCGCAGGCCGCCGACTGGGGCCTGATCTGGAAGGCGGTGCCCGACGCCGGCCTGATGGCCGAGGCGCGGGCGCTGGCCGGCGACCTGGCGCGGGCGCCGACCTATGGGCTGGCGCAGACCAAGGCCGCCATCCATGCCGGCGCCGTCAACAGCCTTGACGACCAGCTTGCGCTGGAGGCGCAGGCCCAGGGCCGCTGCGGCCGGTCACCCGACTATGCCGAGGGCGTCAGCGCCTTCCTGAACAAGCGCGCCCCGCAATTCACCGGGCGCCCGGAATGACCCTGTCACCCCGCGACCGCGCCCGCAGATGCGCCGAAATCATGTGGTCCGACGACGGCGCCAGCAGCTGGATGGGCATGGAAATGCTCGCCGTCGACGAGGGCACGGCCGACTTTGCGCTGACCGTCGCGGCCCACCATGCCAACGGCCATGGCATCTGTCATGGCGGGGTAACCTTCGCGCTGGCCGACACCGCCTTTGCCTTTGCCTGCAACAGCCGCAACCAGAACACGCTGGCCCAGCACAACCTGATTTCCTATCTCGCCCCGGTGCATGTGGGCGACCGCATCGTCGCCAGCGCCCGCGAGGTCAGCCTGAGCGGGCGTTTCGGCATCTATGACGTCACCGTAACCAACCAGTTCGGCCACAAGGTCGCCGAGTTTCGCGGGCATTCCTGCGCGATCCGCGGCCGGCTGTTCGAGGAATCCGCACCCGGAGAAGCGACATGAAAGACCTGACCCCGAACCGTGCCGACCTTGACCCGATCGAGATTGCCTCGCGCGATGAAATCGGCGCGCTGCAGCTAAAGCGGCTGCAATGGTCGCTGCGCCACGCCTATGACAACGTGGCAACGTATCGCCAGCGGTTCGACGAACGCGGGGTGCATCCCGACGATCTGGCCAGCCTGTCCGACATTGCGAAGTTCCCCTTCACCCACAAGGCAGACCTGCGCGACAACTACCCGTTCGGGCTGTTCGCGGTGCCGCAGGACCGGGTGGCGCGCATCCATGCCTCGTCGGGGACGACCGGCAAGCCGACGGTTGTGGGCTATACCGCTGGCGACATCGACAACTGGGCCGCGCTGGTGGCGCGGTCGATGCGGGCCAGCGGCACCCGGCGCGGCGACATCGTGCATGTCGCCTATGGCTATGGCCTGTTCACCGGTGGTCTGGGCGCGCATTACGGGGCCGAGAAACTGGGCTGCACGGTGGTGCCGGTATCGGGCGGGATGACCCCCCGGCAGGTGACGCTGATCCAGGATTTCAAGCCGTCGACCATCATGGTCACGCCGTCCTACATGCTGAACATCGTCGAGGAATTTCGCCGCCAGGGCATCGACCCGCGCCAAAGCTCGCTTGACGTCGGCATCTTCGGGGCCGAACCGTGGACCGACGCCATGCGCGCCGGGGTCGAAGAGGCGCTGGACATGCATGCGGTCGATATCTACGGCCTGTCCGAGGTGATGGGCCCCGGTGTTGCCAACGAATGCGTGGAAACCAAGGACGGCCCGGTGATTTGGGAGGATCATTTCTATCCCGAGATCATCAACCCCGAAACGGGCGAGGTCTGCGCCGACGGGCAAGAGGGTGAACTGGTCCTGACCACCCTGACCAAGGAAGCGCTGCCGATGATCCGCTATCGCACCCGCGACCTGACCCGCCTGTTGCCCGGCACGGCGCGGTCGATGCGGCGGATGGCCAAGATCACCGGGCGCAGCGACGACATGATGATCCTGCGCGGCGTCAACGTGTTC
>CAYYMJ010000095.1:0-6271 GCA_964472855.1 uncultured Rhodobacterales bacterium
GCCTCGACCACGCGGCCCTTGTCCATAACGATGATCTGGTCGGCATTGCGCACCGTTGACAGGCGATGCGCGATCACCAGCGTGGTGCGCCCCTGCGCCAGCCCGTCCAGCGCCGACTGAACCGCAACCTCGGACTGGGCGTCGAGCGCCGAGGTCGCCTCGTCCAGCAGCAGGATCGGCGTATTGCGCAACAGGGCGCGGGCAATGGCCACGCGCTGGCGCTGACCGCCGGACAGGTTGCTGCCCCGCGGTCCGGCCGGGCTGTCCAGCCCGGCGGGCAGCGCGGGCAGGAAATCGGACACATGGGCGGCGGCGCACACATCGGCCAGCCTCTGGGCATCGACGTCAGCGCGGCCCAGCAGGATATTGTCGGCAAGGCTTTCGTCGAACAGCGACGCCTCTTGACTGACCACTGAAATGGCGCCGCGCAGATCGGCCAGCGACAGGTCGCGCGTGTCGGTGCCGCCGATGCTGACCCCCCCGTTTTGCGGATCGACCAGCCGCGCCAGCAGCGCGAAGACCGTGCTTTTGCCGGCACCCGAGGGGCCGACCAGCGCCGTCGTCTGACCGGCCCGGGCGGTAAAGCCCAGCCCGTTCAAGACCGGCGCGTCGTCATAGGCAAACGAGACGTCGTCAAACACGATGTCGCCCGCGGGCATCGCCGCCGGCGCCGGTGGCGGCAGCACCGTGGGCCGTTCATCGAACACGGAGCGGATGCGCTGCAGCGAGGCCCGCGCCACCTGCCACGCGCCCGAGACATTGCCCAGCCGGCGCAACGGTTCGAACACCAGCGCCATGGCCGTGAAGAACGACATGAACTCGCCCACCGACTTTTCGCCGTCGATGATCTGCAGCCCGCCATAGGCCAGCACACCGGCAAAGCCGATGGCGGCCACAATGTCGATCAGCGCCGGAATGCCGGCCTGTGCCGCCTCGGCCCGGATCTCGGCCCGCACGAAACCGCCCAGCGCCTGCCCGAACCTCTGCCGGTCGTGGGTTTCGATGCCCATGAGCTTGATGGTCGATATGCCGTGAAAGGATTCGTCCAGCCGCGTCGCGATGACCGCCGCCGCTTCGCGGGCGCGCAGAGTGGTGCGCCGCACCAGACGTTGCAGAACGGTGATGGGCCACAAAAGCAGCGGCGCCCCGGCGACCGCAATCACCGCCCACAGCCAGTCGACCGACACCGCGACGTAAAGCAGCGAGGCCAGTGCCACCATGTCGCGCCCGGCCGCGCCGAACACCACCGCCCAGACCGTCGACACCGACAGCGTGTCGCCGCGCACCCGTTCGATCAGCGTTCCCGGCGCGGTGACGTGAAAAAAGCTCAGGTCCAGCGTCAGCAGGTGGCCGACCAGGTCGCGCTGCAGGGCCGCCGACACCCGGCGCCCGACGATCGCCATCAGCACCCGGTGCCCGAACCCGGCCAGCGCGCGCACCGCAAAGACGCCGCTGACCCCCAGCGCCACCCAGGCCACGGCCGACCGGTCGGCGGCCACGAACACCTGATCGAACATGGGCTGAACCAGATAGCTGAGCAGCCCCAGCATCCCGCCTTCCAGCGCCATCAGCACCAGAGACACCGCCACCAGCGGCCAGTGACGGCGCAGATAGCCGCGCCACAGCCAGCCGATCAGCGGCTGTGTCACGACCCGCCCTCGCGGCTGGCGCGGTAGCCCTCGATCAGGGCCGCATGGTCATAGCGGGTCGCGATCCATTCCTTGATGCCCATGGGATTGTCTTTCGTATCCTCGCCATAGGCATTCAGCATATAGTCCAGCACCCCGGTCTTGGTGCTTTTTATGTGAAGATAGCGAAAGCTGAATTCCTGCTTGGCCCGCTCCAGCGTGGCGCCTTCCATGTGCAAAAGCCAGAATGCCGCGGCCAGCCCGGCCCGGTCGGCGCCGGATTTGCAATGAAACAGCACCGGGCGCTGAACCGTCTCGAATAGTTCCAGAAGTTCAAGAACCAGCTCGCGCGGGACCAGACTGCGCGCAGCAAGATGGCAAATGTGAAAGTCGATGCCATGCCTGGCGCAGGCTTCCTCTTCGAAAAGATGATAGCTGAACCGGTTGGGGCCGCGCAGCGTGATGATGCTCTTGATGCCCATCTCGGCATATTTGGCGATGCGCTCGGGCGATGGCTGGTTCGACCGCCACACACCGGGCGCCACCTGTCCGAGGTTGGTCCACCAGACCCGCAGAAAGGCATGGTCGACCAGATTGAAATGGCGCCGCGCCTCGCGCCGTTTCTCGGGCGTCGAGATATCGTCGCCAAAAGACCAGCTGACCCGGCGTTCCCAGTCTTTCAGGCGTTTGAACAGATTTTTCAGCATGGCCGGCCTCTTGATCCGGGCGATGTATCCGGCGCAGCGCAACGGCACAAGGGCGCATGATTGACGCCCGGCGATCCCCGGCCTAGGCGGATGAGGCACAGCGGAGACACCCGAGATGAGCCTTGCCGGCGGACGCGACTATCTGGCCATTCCCGGGCCCTCGGTCATGCCCGACCGCGTCCTGCGCGCCATGCACCGCGCGGCCCCGAACATCTACGAAGGCCCGCTGGTCGACATGGTCCCCACCATCATCGACCGGCTGAAAGCGGTGGCCGGCACCCGGCACCAGGCCGCGATCTATATCGCCAACGGCCACGGTGTGTGGGAGGCAGCGCTGGCCAACATTCTCGCCCCCGGCGACACGGTGCTGGTGGTCGGCACGGGCCGGTTTGCCCACGCATGGGGCGACATGGCCGCCGGGCTGGGCGGCCGCGTGGAAACGGTGGATTTCGGCAAGCGGGCGCCCGCCGACCCCGAGCAGATCGCGGCGGTGCTGCGCGCCGACACCGCGCGCCGGATCAAGGTGGTGCTGGGCGTTCACGTCGACACGTCGACCAGTATCCGCAACGACATGGGCGCAATCCGCGGGGCCATCGATGCCGCCGGACACCCGGCGCTGTTTGCCGCCGACTGCATCTGTTCGCTGGCCTGCGACCGCGTCGACATGGACGGCTGGGGCGCCGACGTGCTGGTCGCGGCCTGTCAGAAGGGGCTGATGACACCGCCGGGGTTGGGGTTCGTGTTTTTCAACGACAAGGCGGCGGCGGCGCGGGCCGGGCAACAGCGGGTCAGCCGCTATTGGGACTGGAACCCCCGCGTCCGCCCGGCCGATTTTTCCGACTATTTCAACGGCACCGCGCCGACGCACCATCTTTTCGGGCTGAACGAGGCGCTGGACATGCTGGCCGAAGAAGGGCTGGGCCATGTGCTTGGCCGCCATGCCCGCATGGCCCGCGCGGTCTGGGCCGCGCTGGACGCATGGGGCGTTGGCGGGCCGGTCGAGTTGAACGTGCCGGTCGCCGCCAACCGCTGCCACGCCGTCACCGCGGTGCGGATCAGCCCGCAACACGGCACCCGGCTGCGCGAATGGGTGGCGGCCAATACCGGGGTCACGCTGGGAATCGGGCTGGGCATGGTCGCGCGTGACGACCCGGCCTGGCACGGATTTTTCCGCATCGGCCACATGGGCCATATGGACGCCCACATGGTGCTGGGCGTGCTGGCCGCGACCGAGGCCGGCCTGCAGGCGCTGGACATCCCCCACGGACCCGGCGCGCTGGCAGCGGCGGCGGCTGTCATCGCAGATCGTTAACGCGCGGCGCGCGCTTTTGAGCCCAAGCCCGGGGCAACAGCCCGCTGGTGCCAGCAATCCGGGGCCCGTCGCCGCGTCATTCGCCGTTGCGGGCCCTTGTGTGCTAGGTTGCCGACCGGGGAAAACCGAGGGCCGGATCGACCGGCATCCTGTCGGCCGCCGCTCTGTTCGCATTCACCCCAGGGAGTGTATCATGCCAAGATTTATCGTGACAGGCAGCTATACCGCTGACGCCATGAAAGCGATGATCGCGAACCCGAGCGACCGCGAGGCGGCGGCGCGGGCCGCCGTCGAAGCCGCTGGCGGCACACTGGAAAGCTATTACCTCACAACCGGTGACAGCGACTTTGCGATCAAGGTTACTGCTGACGACGCCAGCGACCTGATCACCGGTCTGATGGTGGCCGGGGCCGGCGGGGGCGTGACGAACCTCAAGACGGTGCGGGCCTGGACATCCGCGGAATTCACCGCGATGCAAAAGCGCGCGGGCGAGATCTCGGGCGCCTACAAGGCGCCCTAGCACGCGCTGGCGGCCATTGGCCTACCGGTCATCCCCGCCATGGTGGGGGTGGCCGATGATGCGGTCTGCCGCCCAACCGGTGGCCATGGCGGCAACAAAGCCCCAGAAAGCCCAGACCGCGAACAGCCCGAGAAAGACCAGCACAAAGGCCGACACAAGGAATGCGTTGGTATAGTTTTCAACCATCACGACGCCTGCAACTTGCGCGGCCGATGATGGCGCCGGGTCCGCAGTCTGTCACCCCCCGGGCGCCAATGTCACGCCAAGTTCACCGCGCGCGGGCCCGGGCCAGCGCACCGGGCAGGGCCGCGGCAAGAACATCCATCTCGGCCATCGTCCCGCAACCGATGCGGATACATCGGTCACCGGGGGCGTGAAAGGGCATGCGCACGAAGATGTCGGCGGCGGTCAGTTCGGCCAGCAGGGCGCGGGCAAATTCGCCGCCCTGCCCGCAGTCGACCGCGACAAAATTGGTGCCCGACGGCAGGCAGGCCAGCCCGTTGTTGGCGGCGATGGCGGCTATGCGGGCCCGGGCGGCGGCCACATTGGCGCGCGTCTGATCCAGCCAGTCGCCATCGGCCAGCGCCGCCAGCGCCCCGGCCTGGGCGGCGCGATTCATGCCGAAATGGTTGCGGATACGGTCGAAGGCGGCAATCAGCGGCGCCGGGCCGATGCCATAGCCGACGCGCGCCCCGGCCATGCCATAGGCCTTCGAGAATGTGCGGAACCGGATCACCCGCGCCTCGTCCGGGCTCATCGGCGGGGCCACCCCGTCAGGGGCAAACTCGACATAAGCCTCGTCCAGCACCAGAAGCGCGCCGTCCGGCACGCCGGCGATCATGGCGGCGATGGTTCCGGCGTCGTGCCAGGTGCCCATGGGATTGTCGGGGTTCGACAGGTAGATCAGCCGCGCCCCGGTTTCGCGGGCGCGCGCCAGCAGCGCCGGCGGGTCTTCGCGGTCGTCGCGAAACGGCACCTTGTGCAGCACGCCGCCAAAACCGGCCACGTGATAATTGAAGGTCGGATAGGCCCCGTCCGAGGTGACGACGGCGTCGCCTGCCCCGATCATCATGCGCACGAGATAGCCCAACAGGCCGTCGATCCCCTCGCCCACCACGATATTGGCCACCGGAACGCCGTGGCTGGCCGACAGCGCCTGCTTCAGATCGTGATTCTCGGGGTCGCCGTATTTCCAGATGTCGCCGGCGGCGCCGGCCATGGCGGCGATGGCCCGGGGCGAGGGGCCAAAGACATTCTCGTTGGCGCCGATCCGGGCGCGAAACGGGCGGCCACGGGCGCGTTCCTGGGTTTCCGGGCCGACGAAGGGCACGGTGGGCGGCAGCGACGCGGTCAGCGGGGTCAGGCGGGGATCATCGGTCATGGCCCAAGCAAGACCGAATTGCCCCGCAGCGCAAGGGGTCAGCCGGACATGAACTTTCGCCGGGCCTCGCGGGCCATTTCGTATTTGGTCTGCAGTTCGGCGACGCGCTGCATCGCGGCCTTGCGCGCGGCCGCGTCGGGGGCTGCTTGCCAGACTTCCCGCGCCGCTTGCAGCGCCTCTTTCAGCCTGAATTCCTCGGGCACCACCCCGGCCTCGGCCATGATGCGGTGTCCGGCGGCAAGGCCGGGGTCGACAAAGGCGTCGCCCGGACGGTAGGGCAGCGGCTTGCCCTCGCCCTTTAACCCCTGAAGCTTGCCCTCGGCCACGGCCTTGAGGATGCGGCGTTCAGACAGGTTGCGCAGATCGCGGCTCATGGTTCCGATCCTCGTTGCGGCAGCGGCCCGGGGCCGCCACGCCAAAGATATGCACGCGCGCCCGGCCTGAGAAGGGGACAAGCCAGCGCGGACATGGGTCGCGCGGCGGCGGTGGCCGCGTTCCCGCGCCGTCCAGGCCCGACGGGCTGGCCCGCCAATTCGATGCCCCGCCCGGCGAGAGACAGGCCCACCCCGGTCAGGGTCGCCCGGCGGCGGTGGCCGCGTTCCCGCGCCGTCCAGGCCCGACCGGCTGGCACGCCAATTCGATGCCCCGCCGGGCGAGAGACAGGCCCGCCCCGGTCAGGGTCGCCCGGCGGCGGTGGCCGCGTTCCCGCGCCGTCCAGGCCCG
>CAYYMJ010000095.1:6371-7819 GCA_964472855.1 uncultured Rhodobacterales bacterium
GCCGGCGGCGCGGGGCGGTGGCCGCGTTCTCTCGTCGTCCACCCCGGTCAGGGTCGCCCGGCGGCGGCGGCCACGTTCCCGCGCCGTCCAGGCCCCGACGGGCTGGCACGCCAATTCGATGCCCCGCCGGGCGAGGGGCCGGCCAACGCGGATCAGGCGATTTCGGCCAGCCGGTCAAGCGCGCCGCGCATCTTGGCGGCTTCCTCGGCCCGGGCGGCGGCATTGGCGCGGGTTTCCTCGACAACCTCGGCCGGGGCGGAGGCCACGAACTTGGGGTTGCCAAGCCGTCCGTTGAGCCCGGCAAGCTCTTTTTCCAGCCGGGCCAGCGCCTTGTCGAGCCGGGCCTTTTCCGCGCCGACGTCGATGACGTCGGCCAGCGGCAGCGCGAAGGTGCCGCCGCGCACCGCGATGGTGGCCGACCCCTTGGGGGCGACGGCGGCCTCGGTGACCGCGCCGATCCGGGCAAGGCGCGTGATCAGCGCCGCGTTCTTCGCCCAGGCGCTGCGCCCGGCGGCGTCAAGCTGTAGCTGCAACAGCGGCACCTGCATGCCGGCGGGCACGTTCATTTCGCCGCGAACCGAACGCACAGCCTCGATCAGTTCGATCACCCAGGTCATCTCGGCCGCCGCCGCGGGGTCGGTCAAATCGGCGGCGCCCCAGGTGGGCCAGTCGGCATGGGCCAGAAGCTTGGCGCGCTGTCCGGTCTGGCCCCACAGATCCTCGGTCACGAACGGCATGATCGGGTGCAGCATGATCAGGCACTGGTCCAGCACCCATGCCATGGTCTGCCGGGTCTCGGCGATGGCGGCCGCGTCGTCGCTGGCGAACAGCGGTTTGGCCAGTTCGAGATACCAGTCGCAGACCCGGTTCCAGACAAAGCCGTAAAGCGCGCTGGCCGCGTCGTTGAACCGAAAGCCTTCGAGGGCGGCGTCAACCTCTTCGCGCAGCGCCCCAAGCTCGCCCATGATCCAGCGGTTCACGGTGGCGGCCGGCTGCGGGGTCGCGGCGGTTGCGTGGCCTTCAAAACAGCCGTTCATCTCGGCAAAGCGGAAGGCGTTCCAGATCTTGGTGACGAAGTTGCGATAGCCTTTGATCCGGTCGGTATCAAGCTTCAGCACGCCCCCAAGGCTGGCCATCGCCGCATTGGTGAAGCGCATGGCGTCGGCGCCGAATTCGTCGATCAGTTCCAGCGGGTCCACCACGTTGCCGGTCGATTTCGACATCTTCTTGCCCTTGGCGTCGCGCACGAGTCCATGAAGATAGACGGTGTCGAACGGGCGTTCACCGACCACGGCGTATTGCATCATCATCATCCGCGCGACCCAAAAGAACAGGATGTCCTGCCCGGTAATCAGCGTGGATGTGGGGAAATACTTCTGGGTGCTTTCGTCCCAATCTGGCCAGCCCAGCGTGCCAATGGGCCAGAGGCCGGACGAGAACCATGTGTC
>CAYYMJ010000096.1:0-2958 GCA_964472855.1 uncultured Rhodobacterales bacterium
GCGCTTCGCCCCGGGGCGGGCCGATCAGCTGGATGCCGATGGGCAGGCCCGCGTCGGAAACGCCCACCGGCAGCGACATGGCGGGCAGGCCTGTGGTGGTGGCGAGGAAGGAAAAGCCGAGCCAGTCCATATAGTTGGCAAAGCGCTGGTCGCCGATCTGGTCGATCCACTCGATCTCGGCCTTGCGGGGCATACACCCGACGACCGGGCAGGCCAGCACGTCAAAATCTTCCAGAAGCGCCTGCATGCGCAGGAACAGCGTCGTGCGGTTGATGTTGGCGTCGGCGAAATCGTCCAGCGTCAGGCTGCGGGCGTGGGCCCAGTTGTCGTGGATGGTCTGCTTGAGATGGCGGGTCGCGGTTTCGGGCAGGCGCGACAGGGACGTGGCCATGCCCATGGCGCGCAGGGTGTAATAGGTGGTGGTCAGCCCCGACAGGTCGGGGCAGGCCAGTTCGACCGTGCCGCCCGCCCGCTCGAGCTGGCCCAGCGCGCGGGTCAGGGCGGCGGCAATCTCGGGCTCGACCGGGCAAAGGCCGTTCAGGTCGGGCGAAAAGGCCACGCGCACCTTGTCGCCGGCCCGAGTCACCGCCTGTTGAAAAGGTGTCGCCGGCGCGCCGAACGACAGCGGCACCCGTGGCTCGAACCCCGCCATGGCGTCAAGAAACAGCGCACAGTCGCGGACCGAGCGTGCCATGGGCCCCACCACGCCTTCGGTGATGAATCCGGCGCTGGCGCCTGCCGCAAGGGTGGTGGCCACCCGCCCCGGGGTCGTGCGCAGGCCAACCACGCCGCAATAGGCCGCCGGGGTGCGGCATGACCCGCCATGGTCTGACCCTTGGCTGAGCCAGGTTTCGCCGGTCGCCAGCGCCGCCGCCGCCCCGCCCGAGGATCCGCCGGCATTCAGCGCGGTGTCATGGGGGTTGCGCGTGTGGCCGAAGACGGCGTTGAAGGTGTTGCCACCGGCGCCAAGCTCGGGCGTGTTGGTCTTGCCGACGACGATACCGCCGCGTTCTTCGATCCGTTCGACGAAATGGTCGCTGATGTCGGGCACGAAATCGGCGAAACCGGCGCTGCCCATCGTGCAACGCACGCCGGCAACCTTGTCGAGATCCTTGATGCCCAGCGGGATGCCACCCAGCCAGCCGGGGTGCCCGGACTGGGCGCGGTCCAAAGCCCCGGCCGCCGCCCAGGCCCGTTCGGGGCACAGCGTGGGCATGGCGTTGATCGCCGGTTCCACGGCGTCGATGCGGGCAAGGCAGGCGTCCAGCAGGTCGCGCGGGCAGATGTCGCCGGTCGCCAGCATCGCGCGGACTTCGTGCGCCTGAAGCGCGCAAAGCTCGGGCCCGGAAAAGGCCGGGGCGGCCGGGGTCGCTGGGGTCTGGCGCTGGCTGGCGGTCATCGGTTGCCTCGGTTGGTGGGCGCAAGATTTCGTATCCCCACAGGGATGGCGCCAGTGTGACATGGAAGGCCGCCGCCCCGCCAGAGCCCCGCCGGCACGCCCGGCGCCAAAGGCGCGACGGGGTCAGACATGTTACCAAATACGCAAGCGCCTGAGGCGCGGGTAACATATTGCTTGCCGCGAATCGAAACCCTGCGTAAACCGACCAAGCGGTCGGCTTTTGCCGCGGGACCCGGGAACCGGACATGCAAGCTTTCATCTGCGACGCCACGCGCACCCCGATCGGGCGCTATGGCGGGGCCCTGTCCGCGGTGCGCACCGACGATCTGGCGGCAGCACCCATCGCGGCGCTGATGGCCCGCAACCCGGGCGTCGACTGGGCCGGGGTCGATGACGTGATCATGGGCGACGCCAATCAGGCCGGGGAAAGCAACCGCAACGTCGCCCGCATGGCCGCCCTGCTGGCCGGTCTGCCGGTCGACGTGCCCGGCACCACCATCAACCGGCTGTGCGCCAGCGGCATGGATGCCGTGGGCATGGCGGCGCGGGGCATCCGCGCCGGTGACATGGACATGGTCATCGCCGGCGGCGTCGAAAGCATGAGCCGCGCGCCCTTTGTCATGCCCAAGGCCACGGCGGCCTTCAGCCGCGCCACCGCCGTTTTCGACACCACCATCGGCTGGCGGTTCGTCAACCCGCAGATGCAGGCCGCCTACGGCACCGATTCCATGCCCCAGACCGCCGACAACGTAGCGGCCGAGTTTGACATCAGCCGCGCCGATCAGGACGCATTCGCCGCCCGCAGCCAGGCGCGCTGGGCCGCGGCCCACGCCGCCGGGCGGTTCGCCGATGAAATCACGCCGGTCAGCGTGCCGCAGCGGCGCGGCGACCCGGTCATCGTGGATACCGACGAACATCCCCGCCCCGATACCACCGCCGACAAGCTGGCCAGGCTGCGCGGCATCAACGGGCCCGACCTGACGGTGACGGCGGGCAACGCGTCGGGTGTCAACGACGGGGCGGCGGCGCTGCTGCTGGCCAGCGCGGCCGCCGTCAGCGCCAACAGTCTGACGCCGCTGGCCCGCGTCGTGGGCATGGTCGCCGCCGGCGTCGCGCCGCGTGTGATGGGCATCGGGCCGGTGCCGGCGACACGCAAGCTGCTGGCCCGCACCGGGCTGAGCATTGGCGACATGGATGTGATAGAGTTGAACGAAGCCTTTGCCGCACAGGCGCTGGCGACGTTGCGCGCGCTGGGCCTTCGGGACGACGCCGCGCATGTGAACCCCAACGGTGGCGCGATTGCCATGGGCCACCCGCTGGGCATGTCGGGCGCCCGGCTGGTGCTGACCGCGGCCTACCAGTTGCGTCGCAGCGGCGGACGTTATGGCCTGTGCACGATGTGCGTGGGTGTCGGGCAGGGCGCGGCGATGGTTATCGAAAGGGTGTGACAGGTGACAACGGTGCCGACATTCCAGGCGGTCCTTCCTTGTCGGGATGACGCTTTGGCCTTGCCGGTCGTCGGCTTCGACACGGCCGCCGGATGGCATTCGGCCCATCGC
>CAYYMJ010000096.1:3058-7588 GCA_964472855.1 uncultured Rhodobacterales bacterium
GGGCGCCCGGCGCACCGACAATCGCGACGGCCCGGCGCTGACGGCGGTTTTCGTCGTCGGGCCCATCCGCCCTTGTCACCAATTCCGCCAGCCCGCGGGCGCGGACAGCGAAGGAGGCAGCTGATGTATGCCCAGATGATCAGGACGGCCGGCACTGGCGTGAAGTCGCGCGACGAGATGACCGACGACGAGCGCCGCTTTCAGGACCGTGTCGACGCCGGCCAGAAGATCGAGCCCAAGGACTGGATGCCCGACGACTATCGCGCCACGCTGGTGCGCCAGATCGGCCAGCACGCGCATTCGGAAATCGTCGGCCAACTGCCCGAGGGCAACTGGATCACCCGCGCGCCCACGTTGCAGCGCAAGGCGATCCTGCTGGCCAAGGTGCAAGACGAGGCCGGGCATGGCCTGTATCTTTACGGCGCCGCCGAAACGCTGGGCGTCAGCCGCGACGAGCTGACCGAAGACCTGCTGTCGGGCAAGATGAAATATTCCTCGATCTTCAACTATCCCACCCTGACCTGGGCCGATATCGGCGCGGTGGGCTGGCTGGTCGACGGCGCGGCGATCATGAATCAGGTGCCGCTGCAGCGCACGTCCTTTGGCCCCTATGCCCGGGCGATGGTGCGGATCTGCAAAGAGGAATCGTTCCACCAGCGGCAGGGCTACGACATCATGATGAAAATGGCCGGCGGCACCGATGCCCAGCGGCGCATGGCCCAGGATGCGCTGAACCGCTACTGGTATCCGTCGCTGATGATGTTCGGCCCCTCTGACAGGGAATCGGTGCATTCGGCCCAGTCCATGGCCTGGAAGATCAAGATCAACGGCAATGACGAGTTGCGGCAGAAATTCGTCGACCAGACGGTGCCGCAGGCCGCGTATCTGGGCCTCAGCGTTCCCGACGACCAGGTGAAGTGGAACGACGAAAAGGGTGGATACGACTTTTCCGAACCCGACTGGGCCGAGTTCTTCGCCGTCGTCAAGGGCAACGGCCCCTGCAACACCGACCGTCTGGCCGCCCGAAACAAGGCCTGGGACGATGGCAAATGGGTGCGCGACGGCATGCTTGCCCACGCCCGGAAAAAGGCCGCCGCCCGGGTCGCGGCAGAATAGGGAGCATGGATGACATGAAAGACGAATGGCCCCTGTGGGAAATCTTCATCCGCGGCCAGCACGGGCTGAGCCACCGCCATGTCGGCAGCCTGCACGCGCCTGACGCCGAGATGGCGATCAAGAACGCGCGCGACGTCTATACCCGGCGTAACGAGGGTGTATCGATCTGGGCGGTCGCGGCAGCCAACATCGCCGCCAGTTCGCCCGGCGACAAGGGCCCGCTGTTCGAGCCCGCTGAATCCAAGGTCTACCGCCACCCGACCTTTTTCGACATCCCCGACGACGTGGGGGCCATGTGATGGACCCTCAGGCGGCCCTGTTTCAGTTCGCCCTGCGCATGGGCGACAGTTGCCTCGTGCTGGGCCACCGGGTCAGCGAATGGTGCGGCCATGCCCCGGTGATCGAGGAAGACATCGCGCTGGCCAACACCGCGCTGGACCTGATCGGGCAAACCCAGATGTGGCTGGGCCTGGCGGGCGAGGTCGAGGGCGCCGGCCGCTCGGCCGACGATCTGGCCTTCCTGCGCGACGCCTGGGATTTCCGCAACCTGCTGCTGACCGAAATGCCCAACGGCGACTTTGGCCAGACCATCATGCGCCAGTTCCTGTTCGACGCCTGGCATGTCGCCGCGCTGAAGGCGCTGGCGGACAGCGCCGACGACCGCGTCGCCGCCATCGCCGCCAAGGCCGGCAAGGAAGCGGCCTATCACCTTGAACGGTCGTCGGACACGGTGATCGCGCTGGGCGACGGCACCGACGAAAGCCATGCCCGCATGCAGGCGGCGCTGGATTACCTGTGGCCCTATGCCGGCGAGGCGTTCATCGGCGACGATGGCGACACCATGCTGGCCGGCGCCGGCATCGCCCCCGACCCGGCCAGCCTGCGCCCGGCCTTCGACGCCACTCTGGCGCAGGTGACCGAGGCCGCAACCCTGCAGCTGCCCGGCAACCCCTTCGCGCATCGGGGCGGCCGCAACGGCACGATGCATACCGAGTATCTGGGCCACATCCTGACCCAGATGCAGTGGCTGCAGCGCGCCTATCCGGGGGCCAGTTGGTAACGCCATGGACCGGGCGAGCGTCGATCAGGTGTGGCAATGGCTCGACACCGTGCCGGACCCGGAAATTCCGGTGATCTCGGTGGTCGATCTGGGCATCGTCCGCGATGTCGCCTGGACCGGCGACGCCCTGACTGTCACCCTGACGCCCACCTATTCCGGCTGCCCCGCCACCAGCGTCATCGGCATCGATGTCGAAACGGCGCTGCGCGACCATGGCGTCACGCGGGTCAGGCTGAAACAACAGATCGCCCCGGCCTGGACCAGCGACTGGATATCGCAAAAGGGGCGGGCCCGGCTGGAAGACTATGGCATCGCACCGCCCCGGCCCGCCGGCGGCCCCGAACGCTGTCCGCGCTGCCACAGCACCAACCTTGAACGCATCAGCCAGTTCGGCTCGACCCCCTGCAAGGCGCACTGGCGCTGCACCGACTGCCGCGAACCCTTCGACTATTTCAAATGTATCTGAGAAGGAGCCGCCCCGATGGCGCGTTTCTACGACCTGACGGTGACCGACATCCACAAGACCATCCGCGATGCCGTGGTCGTGACGCTGAAACCCGAAAACGGCGCCGCGTCGGCCTTTGCCTTCACGCAGGGCCAGTATCTGACCTTCCGGCGCGACTTTGACGGCGAGGAACTGCGCCGGTCCTACTCGATCTGCGCCGGCCGCGACGACGGGCTGCTGCAGGTGGGGATCAAGCGCATCGACGGCGGCGCCTTTTCCACCTGGGCCAATCAGGACCTGCGCGTCGGCGACCGCCTGCAGGCCATGGCGCCCATGGGGGCGTTCTGGGCCCCGGGGCCAGACGGAACCGCGCAGCAGTATCTCGGCTTTGCCGGCGGCTCGGGCATCACGCCGGTGCTGTCGATCATGCGCACGGCGCTGGCCCGCGAACCCGGGTCGCGCTTTACGCTGGTCTATGCCAACCGGGGCGTCAGCTCGATCATGTTCCGCGAACAGCTCGAGGACCTGAAAAACCTCTACATGGGGCGGCTGAACGTGATCCACGTGCTCGAAGCGGACGCGCAGGAAATCGACCTGTTCACCGGCATGGTGACCGAGGAAAAATGCGGCCAGCTTTTTGCCGGCTGGATCGACATCGCCAATGTCGACATGGCCTATATCTGCGGGCCGGAACCGATGATGCTGGGCATCGCGGCGGCGCTCAGGGCACATGGGCTGGACGACAGCCAGATCAGGTTCGAACTGTTCGCCAGCGCCCAGCCCGGGCGGCTGAAACGCCGCGCCGCCACCACCGGCACCGCCAGCGCTGCCAACCGCACCAGCGCCGCCGTCACGCTGGATGGATCGACGCGCAGCTTTGCCATGGACAAGACCCAGTCCCTGCTGGACGCGGCGCTGGAAAACGCACTGGACGTGCCCTTCGCCTGCAAGGCCGGCGTCTGCTCGACCTGCCGCTGTCGCGTGCTCGAGGGCGAGGTCGAGATGGCCGCCAACCACGCGCTCGAAGACTACGAGGTCGCCAAGGGCTATGTCCTGTCCTGCCAGTCCTATCCGCTGACCGACAACCTTGTCGTCGACTATGACCAATAGGAGCGCCCCCATGCAGGACATGACCATCGACAGCTATCTGCAGGCCGGCGGCGTGCTGACCTCGCCCGCCAACGTGCCGCCCCGCTACCGGGCCGAACTGATGAAGCTGATGGCCACCTTCGTCGACAGTTCGCTGGCCGGCGCCGCCGGCTTCGCCGACATCATCAACGACGGCCCCGGCATCCGCGAACGCGCCGCCGCCGCCCGCATCGTGCTGGAAAAAACCGGCAACGCCGAACGCGTGCTGCGGATCATGGGCGAATTCGGCGCCGATACCGCGCGCTATGCCAACCAGCATCCATGGACGGCCCGGCTTGACCGCAACGCCGACATCGGCGCCACCCGGTCCGACCACGACATGCGGCTGGCGGTGTTCAACTACCCGCTGACCGGCTGGACCGACGCGGTGGTGATGAACCTGCTGATGGGGCGGGCGGTTTCGGCCCAGCTGGCCGATATGGTCCGGCTGTCCTACCAGCCGCTGGCCGCGGCCTTCCGCACGATCGCCCCGGTCGAGCTTGGCCACGCCGACCTTGCCGCCACGGGGCTGGCGCGGATCATCAACGAAGGCGGCGCCGACAACGCCCAGGCCGCCGCCACCTACTGGTGGCCGCGGGTGGCGGCCAGCTTCGGCACCGGCCGGCCCGACCGCGAGGCCGCGCTGCGCGCCATGGGCCTGCGCCACTCCGCCGGCGCCAAGCTGCGCCAGACCTGGGAACAGACCGCCGCCGCCGAGCTGTCCGCTCTGGGCCTCGCCCAACCCAGAACCCGGCCCTGACCCCAACCCTGACCCCGGCCC
>CAYYMJ010000097.1:0-7174 GCA_964472855.1 uncultured Rhodobacterales bacterium
TGGCCAATCGTGCCAACATTCACATGCGGTTTCGTACGTTCAAACTTTGCCTTCGCCATGATGGCCTCCTGTCTTTGCGTGCGTTGGGGCGCGGGGGCCCTTTACGCGTATTTCTTCTGGATTTCTTCGCTGATGTTCTGCGGCACCGGGTCGTAATGGTCGAACTGCATCGTGAACTGCGCGCGGCCCGAAGACATCGAGCGCAGCGTGTTGATATAGCCGAACATGTTGGCAAGCGGCACGAAGCTGTTGATCGCGATGGCGTTGCCGCGCGATTCCTGGCCGGTCACCTGGCCACGGCGCGACGTCAGATCGCCGATGACGTTGCCGGTATAGTCCTCGGGCGTCAGCACCTCGACCTTCATGATCGGTTCCAACAGTTTGGCCCCGGCCCGGCGCATGCCTTCGCGCATGCACATGCGCCCGGCGATTTCGAAGGCCAGAACCGACGAGTCGACGTCGTGGAACTTGCCGTCGATCAGCGCAACCTTGAAGTCGATGACCGGGAAGCCGGCCAGCGGACCCGAATCCATCACCGAGTTGATGCCCTTTTCGACACCGGGGATGTATTCCTTCGGCACCGATCCACCGACGACGCGCGATTCAAAGCTGTAACCTTCGCCCGGCTTGGTCGGCGAGATGACCATCTTGACCTCGGCGAACTGGCCCGAACCACCCGACTGTTTCTTGTGGGTATAGGTATGCTCGACCTCGTGGCCGATGGTCTCGCGATAGGCCACCTGCGGCGCACCGATATTGGCCTCGACCTTGAATTCGCGCTTGAGACGGTCAACCAGGATGTCGAGGTGCAACTCGCCCATGCCCTTCATGATCGTCTGGCCCGATTCCATGTCGGTTTCGACGCGGAAAGACGGATCTTCGGCGGCAAGCCGCTGCAGGCCCTGAGACATCTTTTCCTGGTCGGCCTTGGTCTTGGGCTCGACCGCGATCTCGATAACCGGATCGGGGAAGGTCATGGTTTCCAG
Organism: uncultured Rhodobacterales bacterium; assembly: GCA_964472855.1. GTDB lineage: Bacteria > Pseudomonadota > Alphaproteobacteria > Rhodobacterales > Rhodobacteraceae > Tranquillimonas. The sequence continues at coordinate 987 of CAYYMJ010000097.1, forward strand.
AACCACCGGCTGCTTGATATCGCACAAGGTGTCGCCGGTCGTGGTGTCCTTCAGGCCCGCCAGCGCGATGATGTCGCCGGCAAACGCCTCGCCGATCTCGTCGCGCTTGATCGAGTGCATCATCATCATGCGGCCGATGCGCTCTTTCTTGCCCTTGGTCGCGTTCAGGACGGTGTCGCCCTTGTTGATCGTGCCCGAGTAGACGCGCGTGAAGGTGAGCGAGCCGACGAACGGGTCGTTCATGATCTTGAAGGCAAGGCCCGAAAAAGCCATGTCGTCGTCGGCACGGCGCGCAATGTTGCGTTCCTCGGTTTCGTCACCGGGGGCAAAACCCACATAATCGACAACGTCCAGCGGGCTGGGCAGATAGTCGATGACCGCGTTCAGCAACGGCTGGACGCCCTTGTTCTTGAAGGCCGAACCGCCCAGAACCGGAACGAAGGCCATTTCCAGCGTGCCCTGGCGCAGCAGTTTGCGCAAGGTCGGCACGTCGGGTTCGTTGCCTTCGAGATATTCCATCATCGCGTCGTCGTCCATTTCGACGGCGGCTTCGATCATCTTGTTACGCCATTCGTCGGCCATGTCCTGCAACTCGGCACGGATCGGGGCCTTGATCCAGGTCGCGCCCAGATCCTCGCCCTGCCACAGCCATTCTTCCATGGTCACGAGGTCGATCAGACCTTCCAGCGCGGTTTCGGCGCCGATCGGGATGCCAACAGGCACGGCGCGGGCGCCGGTGCGGTCTTCGATCATGCGCACGCAGTTGAAGAAGTCAGCGCCGATCTTGTCCATCTTGTTGACAAAGACCATCCGCGGAACCTTGTAGCGGTCGGCCTGGCGCCAGACGGTTTCGGTCTGGGGTTCGACACCGGCGTTGGCGTCCAGCACACAGACGGCACCGTCGAGCACGGCCAGCGAACGCTCGACTTCGATGGTAAAGTCCACGTGGCCGGGGGTGTCGATGATGTTCAGGCGGTGCTTGGGCGTGTCGGCGGTTTCGCCGTCTTCGGTGCGTTCCCAGAAGGTGGTGGTCGCCGCCGAGGTGATCGTAATGCCACGCTCCTGCTCTTGCTCCATCCAGTCCATGGTCGCGGCGCCATCGTGCACTTCGCCGATGTTATGTTCTTTACCGGTGTAATACAGGATCCGCTCCGAGCAGGTGGTCTTGCCTGCGTCGATATGGGCCATGATCCCGAAGTTACGATAAAGCTCGAGAGGGAATTCGCGTGCCATTGCTATGGTCCTAGAGCCTGGGGGTTACCAGCGGTAGTGGCTGAACGCTTTGTTCGCGTCGGCCATCTTGTGAGTGTCTTCGCGCTTTTTCACGGCCGAGCCGCGGCCGTTGACGGCATCGGCAAGTTCGCCGGCGAGACGCTCTTCCATGGTGTTTTCGTTGCGCTTGCGGCAAGCCTCGATCAGCCAGCGGATGGCCAGCGCTTCGCGACGCTCGGGGCGCACCTCGACCGGCACCTGATAGGTGGCACCGCCCACGCGGCGCGAACGCACCTCGACCGACGGCTTCACATTGTCCAGAGCCTCGTGAAACACCTCGACGGGCGCACGCTTGAGACGGCCTTCAACCCGGTCGAACGCATTGTAGACGATGCGCTCGGCGACCGACTTCTTGCCGTCGATCATCAGGTTGTTCATGAATTTGGTCAGGACCGTATCGCCAAATTTGGCGTCGGGCAGGATTTCGCGCTTTTCGGCGGCGTGACGGCGGGACATCGGCTGTTCCTTTTACTTCGGACGCTTGGCGCCGTATTTCGAACGGCGCTGTTTGCGATCTTTGACGCCCTGGGTGTCGAGGACACCGCGCAGGATGTGATAACGGACACCGGGAAGGTCTTTCACCCGGCCGCCACGGATCAAGACCACCGAGTGCTCTTGCAGGTTGTGGCTTTCACCGGGGATATAGCTGATGACCTCGAAACCGTTGGTCAGGCGCACCTTTGCCACCTTCCGCATGGCCGAGTTCGGCTTTTTCGGCGTGGTCGTATAGACGCGCGTGCAGACCCCACGCTTTTGCGGGCAGCTCTCGAGGTGCTGAGACTTCGAGCGTTTGACTTTGGGCTGCCGCGGCTTGCGGATCAGCTGCTGGATCGTTGGCATTCCGGACGTATCCCCGTTTTGCAACTTTCAATTTCATCTCCCCGCGGCGGGCCACGGGGTGCATTCGTCGTGCCGGGTCGGGCCCCGGCGTCCATGGCGCGCCCTGCATTCGGCAAAGCGCAAAAACCGCATGGTTCCCGGTTCGGGGATCACGCGGTGGGCATACAGAGGATCGGGCACAGGGCCGGATCATGACCACTCAATTCTGCAGGCCAGTCCACCCGGCTCTGAGCCCGGTGTCTGAGTGCGCGCGTAATAGAAGGAGTCGCCAAAGGTGTCAACACCGCATGCACCCTAGCGGATGGGTGCATCCGGTCGGGGCGCGGTAAATCGCTGCTTGCGCTGGCGGGCAAGGGTGACCAGTCCGCTGGCGATCACCACCGCCGCGCCGGCCAGCGTCAGCGCATCGGGCCATTCGCCCCAGACCAGCAAACCGATGATCAGCGCCACCACCAGCGACGAATAGCGAAACGGCGCCACCGCGCCGATTTCTCCGGTGCGCACGGCGGAAACGGTCAGGAAATGCGCCGCAACCACAAACACCGTGGACCCCGCCAGATAGACCAGCATGCCGGCATCGACCGGGGCCCAGTCGCGCCCCAGGGAGAAGGCGCCAAAGAACAGCATCTGCCCCAGCGCACCGGCAAAGGCGATCATGCTGGTCGGGACATCGCGCGACATCTTGCGCAGGATGATATCGCGCGCCGCCACAAGGAACACGGCGCCGACGACATACACCGAATAAACGGTAAACCCTTCGGCCCCGGGCCGGATCATCAGGACGACGCCGCCAAACCCGGCCGCGATGGCCAGCCAGCGGCGCGGACCCACCTTTTCGGCCAGAAACAGCGCGCTGGCCAGTGTCACCGCCAGCGGCAGCGCCTGCAACAGCGCCTGCGCATTGGCAAATGGCATGTTGAACAGCGCGGTCAGGAACAGCCAGACCGCGCCAACCTCGGCCAGCGAGCGCAGCCCCAGCAGCCAGCGGTCGCGGGCCAGCGGCGGCAGCCGCAGCCGTGCGCCGCGCACCATCAGGAACAACAGCGCGCTGGTGCCCAGCCCACGCAGAAACACGGCCTGTTCCAGTGGCAGTGACCCGGACACGCCCTTCAGAAAGGCGTCGTTGATGGTAAAGGCCGCCATGGCGCCCACCATGAACAGGGCGCCACGGGCATTGTCGGACAGGTTCATGCGCGCCACCCTACACGGCACGCGCGGCGGTGGCGTCCGGCTTGCGACCCCCCGGACGCCGCGTATCGCACATGCGCCGGCGGAAATCAGAGCGCGGACCGCGTCAGCCAGAGGCCAGGCAGTGCGCGCCAGCAAGGCACCGTGGCCGGCACCCGGCAGAGTCAGCCGGTCGCGGGTTTCACCGAAGAAGGTGACGCCGGCACCCATGGCCACCAGCAGCGAGGTGTGGCGGGCATGGACGCCGCGCGGCACAGATTGGCGCGCCCGCTCATCTCATGGGCCGGGCAACCGGTGGCCCACAGCGTTTCGCGTTCAACGCCATTCAGGCTCAAACCGAAACCGGTCAGCCCGCGGCCTGGCGGGCGTAGTCGTCGGCATCGAACCAACCGCGCGACCTGCGCACGGTCAGGTCGGGTGCCAGGTTCCACTCTTCCCAGCCGCGGACGCGCAGCGGTTTGCCGCTGGCTGAATGGGTGCCGGTGAAGGTCCAGGCAAACAGGACATGGTTTCCCGCGGTGCAGCGCAGGTCGTCGCAGACAAGCGCCAGGTCCGGGACGTCGGCAAAAAATCCCGCCGCCATTTCTTCGACGCCGGCGCGCCCCTTCCACGGATCGCCGCGATTGATGACGAGTTCACCGCCTTCGTTGTAATGCGCCGCAACGCGGGCCGCCTCGCCGCTGTTCCAGGCCGCCACATAGCTTTCGGCCAGTTCCTTGACCTTTTCAGGATCGATCGCCATGAAAATTCTCCGGTTTCGAAATGCACCACGATCTTGCTAACACGCGCGGCCCCTCGTGTCCGGGAAACCGCGCGTTGCAACAAAAAAGGCCCCGCCAAAGCGGGGCCTTTTGCATTGGTTTCGGGCCGGTTCAGTCGCGGCTTTCCGGCAGATCGACAAGGCCGCTGTCAAACGGGTCGTCACCGGCGAAATCGTCCACCGGCGCGGCCAGAGCGGCGGCGGCCTCGGCCTCGGCCTGAGCTTCCTGGATCACCTTGAGGTCACGCTCGGCGGCGATCCGGCGCACGCGCTGGGTGGCGCCGCCGGTGCCAGCCGGGATCAGCCGGCCGACGATGACGTTTTCCTTCAGGCCGACAAGCCGGTCACGTTTGCCCTGAACCGAAGCCTCGGTCAGCACGCGCGTGGTTTCCTGGAAGGACGCCGCCGAGATGAAGGACCGGGTCTGAAGCGAGGCCTTGGTGATCCCCAGCAGGATCGGCCCGCCCTGGGCCGGGCGACCGCCACGGGCCAGAACCTTTTCATTCGCCGCGTCGAATTCGGCCTTGTCCACGTGTTCGCCCTTCAACAGCGTCGAATCCCCGCTGTCTTGGATTTCCCACTTTTGCAGCATCTGGCGAACGATCACCTCGATATGCTTGTCGTTGATCTTCACGCCCTGCAGGCGATAGACGTCCTGCACCTCGTTGATCATGTAATCGGCCAGCGCCTCGACCCCCATGATCGACAGGATGTCGTGGGGCGCGGGGTTGCCGTCCATGATGTATTCGCCCTTCTGGACGAAGTCGCCTTCGGCCACCGGGATGTGCTTGCCCTTGGGCACCATGTATTCGACCTGTTCCTGCGACTCGTCCGCAGGCACGATGGCGATGCGACGCTTGTTCTTGTAGTCGCGGCCGAATTTCACGTAGCCGTCGATTTCGGCGATGATGGCATTGTCCTTGGGACGCCGCGCCTCGAACAGTTCGGCCACCCGCGGCAGACCGCCGGTGATGTCCTTGGTCTTGGCCCCTTCGCGCGGGATACGCGCCACCACGTCGCCGGCCTTGATCTGCTGTCCGTCCTCGACCGACAGGATCGCGTCCACCGACATCGGGTAGGTCACGGGGTTGCCGGCGTCGTTGCGCACGGGCTCGCCGTCGGCGTCGACAACGATGATCTCGGGCTTGAGATCGCTGCCCTTGGGAACCGAGCGCCAGTCGGCCACGATCCTTTGGGTCATGCCGGTGGCATCGTCGGTTTCCTCGCGCACCGCGAGACCCGAGATCAGGTCGACGAATTTCGCCGTGCCTGCCTTTTCGGCGATGATCGGCAGGGTGTAGGGATCCCATTCGTACAGCTTGTCGCCACGGGCGATCTTGTCGCCGTCGGCCACGAACAGCTTGGTGCCATAGCCCAGCTTGAAGCTGGCGCGTTCCACGTCGTGTTCGTCGGCGATGGCCAGCTGCATGTTGCGCCCGATGACGATCTGTTCGCCATGCTCGTTGGTCAGAAGGTTGGCATTGCGCAGAACCGCGCGGCCTTCCTGCCCGGCTTCCTGGAACGATTGGCTGCCGCCCTGGGCAACACCGCCGATGTGGAAGGTCCGCATCGTCAGCTGGGTGCCCGGTTCGCCGATCGACTGGGCGGCGATGATGCCCACCGCTTCGCCGATATTCACCCGGGTGCCACGGGCCAGGTCACGGCCATAGCACTGGGCGCAGACGCCTTCTTCGCTTTCGCAGGTCAGAGGCGACCGGATACGCATCGACGGGATGCGCGCCACCTCGATCGCGTCGGCGGTGCGCTCGTCGATCAGCTCGCCCTTGGCGACGATCAACTCGTCGGTGCCGGGAACCAGCACATCGTCGGCGGCCACGCGGCCCAGAATGCGCTCGCCGATCGACGACACCACCTCGCCGTCGTTGACGGCGGCTTCGGCGGTGATCCCGTTCTCGGTGCCGCAGTCGACGGTGCGGACGATGCAGTCCTGCGCCACGTCGACAAGACGGCGGGTCAGGTAGCCCGAGTTCGCCGTCTTCAGCGCCGTGTCCGACAGGCCTTTGCGGGCGCCGTGGGTCGAGTTGAAGTATTCGAGAACGGTCAGGCCTTCCTTGAAGTTCGAGATGATCGGCGTCTCGATGATCTCGCCCGACGGCTTGGCCATCAG
>CAYYMJ010000098.1:0-7128 GCA_964472855.1 uncultured Rhodobacterales bacterium
ATGCCGCCGATCAGCCAGATGCCGCCAAAGGGCAGGATTTCAAGCGCCAGGTTGCCGGCCACGGCGCCGAACAGGCGCACCGCCGTGCGCACGGTTGCCACCGCCAGCGGGTCGCTGCCGTCGCCGGCGGCGCCGATGATGTCGACCGAGGCGCGGCGCCCGCCGTCGCCCTGTTCGGCGCTGTGCCAGGCATAGAGGTTTTCGATCCCGCGCCCCGACAGCGCATCTTCGACCGAGGCAAACCCGTGCGCCTGTTCGAGAAACCCGGCCAGCCGCAAATCGTCGGCCGTGCGCACCGGCAGCGACACATGCCCGGCCTCGGCCGGCGGAACCAGCCGCCCGCCGGGCCGGCTGTGCACCGGGGCGGCGTTAAAGCCGGTGCCGATGCCAATCACCAGCCGCGTGGCACCCGGGGCCGAAGCCCGCCCCGGCAGCACCGCGCGCAGCTTGTCGTCCGCGATCCGCCCGACCGCGTGGCCCTGAGCCTGCAGATCGTTCAGGATGATCACCCGGCGCGTGCCGGTGGCGGCCCCGATCGACGCGGTGGTCATCGACCAGTCGCGGTTGGTCAGCCGGGCCGCGTTGCCGCGCACCGGCCCGGCCACGGCAACGCAGGTGCCGATGACCGAGGCCATTCCGCGCGCCGCCAGATAGGCCGCCAGCACCTGCTCCAGCCCCGCGTGGTCAGCATTGCGAAACCGCTCGATGCTGCCGGGCTCGACCGTCTGACCCCGGGCCAACGCCACGCGGGTGTTGGTGCCGCCGATATCGGCGACAAGGGACAGGTCGTTGGCGGTGGCGGCAGGCATCATCGGGGTCCGGTTCATCGGTTCTGGCAGGTGTCAGCCGTTGTTTAGCGGCCCTGCCGGTGCTGTCGAGGGCCCCAGCACCAATTCTGCGGTCAGAAGGCGCTGTTCAGGCTGGGAAAGCGGGGCGGCAATGCGGCGCAACAGCATTTCCGCGGCCAGCCGGCCATGTTCGCGCACCGGCGACAGCATGGCGGTAAAGCGCGGCTCGGGGCCGTTGGGGAAAAACGACAACTCGTCATCATGGGTGACCAGCGACAAGTCGCGGCCCAGGCGCAGGCCCCGCACATGGGCCGCCCTCTCGATCCCCAGGGCCTGCACGATGGACGAGGCCAGAAAGGCGGTCGGCGGCGCGGGCAGGTCCAGCATGGCCGTGGCCTGCGCAAAGCCGTTTTCCTCGGTCATCTCGCTGTGGCGAATAAGCTGCGGGTCCGGGTGCAGGCCGGCGGCGGCAAATGCGGCGTCAAAGCCTTCTTCGCGGCGATGCGAAAACACCATTTGCGCACCGCCGTTCAAAAAGGCGATACGGCGGTGGCCCAGTTCGATCAGGTGGCGCGTGGCCGTGCCAAAGGCGCGGCGGTTGTCCATGTCCAGCCAGGAATAGGTGGTCTCGTCGCGGCCAAAGCGGCCATGGGCCACAAAGGGCAGGCCCAGACCGCGCAGCAGTTCCAGCCGCGGGTCGCCGACCAGCGGCGAATGCACGATCACCCCGTCAACCGTGGTGCGGGCGGCCATGTCGCGATAGGTGTCGGCCTCGTCCTCGTCACGCACCACCGACAGGACCATGTCATAGCCTTCGCGGCCATAGACCTCGGACGCGCCGTTGATGAAGTCGGCAAACACCGGGTTCATCATCTCGCGATTCGACGACACCGGAATGACATGAGCGATGGCCATGCTGTTGCCGGTCGCCAGACCCTTGGCGCGGGAGTTCGGCCGGTAATTATGACGTTTGGCCGCGGCCTCGACCCTGCGCCGGGTTTCGATATTGACCTCGGGATAGCCGTTCAGCGCCCGGCTGACCGTGGTTTGCGACAGCCCTAGAATTCTGGAAAGTTCTTTCAGGTTCATCTGGTTACCGCGCGGCATTCATCTGATCCTCGGGCAGGGGCGCCATAGTGGTGCAAGGCGGTCCTGCCGCAGTGCGGGGACCATTTCACGTGATGGCCTGCATGTTTTAACGGATTGACTAGCAGGTCAATCAAATACAGTATTAACTCACTCAAAGCGCTTTGAAAGCCTCGGGCGCTTGTGTGGATCTCTTCAAGCGCGGGCAAGGCCCCGCGCAATTTCTGGGAGGAAGTCGTGAAAAAGATTCTCTTGATGGGCGCCGCCTCGCTGGCGCTTACATCTGTGTCGGCCTCGGCCGAGCAGCTGACCGTCTTTGGCCCCTGGCTGGGCCCGGACCAGGAAAACGTCGAAGCCGTTCTGGCCCCCTTCGCCGCCGCGTCGGGCCATGACGTGCGCTATGTCGGTTCCGACAGCTTCGAACAGCAGATCATGGTAGATGCCGAGGCCGGATCGGCCCCCAACGTCGCCGTGTTCCCGCAACCCGGCCTGGCCGCCGACATGGCCTCGCGCGGGTTCCTTGCCCCGCTGGCCGATGGCACGGCCGATTGGGTGCGCGAAAACTATGCCGCCGGCCAGTCCTGGGTTGACCTGGGCACCTATGCCGGTGCCGACGGCGCCGACCATCTGTATGGCTTTTTCTACAAGGTCGATGTGAAATCGCTGGTCTGGTATGTGCCCGAGAACTTCGACGACGCCGGTTATGACGTGCCGACGACCATGGAAGAGCTCAAGGCCCTGACCGACCAGATCGTCGCCGACGGCGGCACGCCCTGGTGCATCGGTCTTGGCTCGGGCGGGGCAACTGGCTGGCCGGCAACCGATTGGGTCGAAGACCTGATGCTGCGCACGCAGTCGCCCGCCGACTATGACGCGTGGGTCACCAACGACCTGAAGTTCACCGATCCCAAGGTCGTGGCCGCGATCGACGAATTTGGCGCCTTTGCCCGCAACGACGATTATGTCGCCGGCGGTGCGGGTGCGGTCGCGTCGACCGACTTCCGCGATTCGCCCAAGGGTCTGTTCTCGTCGCCGCCGCAGTGCTACATGCACCGCCAGGCGTCGTTCATCCCGGCCTTCTTCCCCGAGGGGACGGTTGTTGGCGAAGATGCCGACTTCTTCTACTTCCCGTCCTACGCGGGCAAGGATCTGGGCAACCCGGTTCTGGGTGCGGGCACCGTCTGGGCCATCACCAACGAGAACCAGGCCGCGCATGACCTGATCACCTATCTCGAGTCGGCTCAGGCCCACGAGATCTGGATGGCGCGCAAGGGCTTCCTGACCCCGCACAAGGGCGTGAATACCGACGTGTTCGGCGACCCGACGCTGAAGAAGATGAATGACATTCTGCTGAATGCCACCACCTTCCGCTTTGACGGGTCCGACCTGATGCCCGGCGGCGTTGGCGCAGGTTCGTTCTGGACCGGCATGGTCGACTATGCCGGCGGCAAGTCTGCCGCTGACGTGGCCGCCGAAATTCAGGCGTCCTGGGACGCGCTGAAATAGGCACTGACTTGGCGGCAGCCCCATCTGCGGGCTGCCGCCCTTTCTTTCCAGACATCGTGACTTCGGGGAAGGGCACTCATGCATCCTGCAATCCAGGGTCTCGTGACCATAGTTATCGGCGTCGGCGCCTGTCTGGCTTACTTCTACTTTGCCAACCAGCTTATTGATAAGGTTATCTTTCCCGCCAGGGGCAAGAATGCCGGGCGCAACATAAACCGCGCCAACATGATCCGCCCGTGGCTGTTTCTGTTCCCGGCGCTGTTCGCCCTGGGCCTTTACCTTGCCTACCCGGTGTTCGAGACGCTGCGCCTCAGCCTGACCGACCGCTCGCAGGGCGGCGCCTTCGTCGGGCTGGCCAACTACAACCAGATGTTCGCCGAGCCGAAATTCTGGGAGGCGCTGCGCAACAACATGCTGTGGCTGATCGTCGTGCCGGCCGCGTCCACCGCGTTCGGGCTGATGGTCGCGCAGCTGACCGACCGCATCTCGTGGGGCAATCTGGCCAAGTCGCTGATCTTCATGCCGATGGCGATTTCCTTTGTCGGCGCCTCGGTCATCTTCAAACTGGTCTACGACGCCCGCCCGGTCGAGCAGGCGCAGATCGGCATTCTCAACGCCATCTGGCTGCAGTTCGAAGGCGGGGCGGGCTCGGTCATTTTCCTGCGTATCCTTCCGGCGGTTATCCTGCTCGGGTTTGCGGGGGTGGTGCTGTATACCGCCTGGTTGCTTGTTCGCCAGAATCTGCTGGAGCGGCGCAAGCATGGGCTGCTGGTCGCGCTGGTCCAGCTTTTCCTAGCGGTTTTCGGCGCTTACCTGGCGATCCTCGCGTTGATCAACGCGGCGCGAGTGTTTTCGGTGCCCTATAACTTTGGCGAGCCCCAGCAGTGGCTGACGCTGCCCTTCTGGAACAGTTTCTTCCTGATGGTGGTGCTGATCTGGATCCAGACCGGCTTTGCCATGGTCATCCTGTCGGCGGCCCTGCGCGGCATTCCCGAAGAAACGGTCGAGGCCGCCATTGTCGACGGCGCCAATCCGTTTCAGGTGTTCTTCCGCATCAAGGTGCCGCAGATCATTCCCACGATCGTTGTCGTCTGGACCACGATCACGCTGACGGTGCTGAAGGTCTTTGACATCGTCTTCGCCATGACCAACGGCCAGTGGCAGACACAGGTTCTGGCCAACTACATGTTCGACAAGCTGTTCCGCGCCAACGACTGGGGGGTGGGCTCGGCCTCGGCGATCATCATCATGCTGTTGGTGTCGCCCATCCTGATCTGGAACGTCATGAATGCCCGCAAGGAGATGCGCTGATGTCCGACACTGCTGATCGCGGCACCATGCTGGGGCGCCTTTTCCGCCGTGGCGGCAAGGTGCAAGAGGGGATGGCCGGCCAGAAATCGGCGCTGGTGTGGGCGGTTCACATTTCGGTCGCCTTCCTCGTGCTGCTGTGGCTGTTTCCCACGGTGGGGCTGTTCGTGTCGTCATTCCGCACCGCCGACCAGATCTCGACCAGCGGCTGGTGGGCCTCGCCGTTTCCGGCCGAACAGAACGTGGTTCTGCGCGCCGCCGACCCCGATGACTTTCGGGTCGAACGTGACGGCGTCTTCGTGGTTGCGGGCAAGCTGTTCGACGACGGGACCGAGGCCGAGCTGAGCGTCTGGGGCACCTCGTCGCGGGCCATCGACATATATGTGCCCGGCGACGTGGCCGACCTGGGCGACGGCGAAACCATCACCGTCGACGCCTTCGGCAACTATGTCTGGCAGGGCAACGCCGACCAGATGACGGGCCGCGGCCAGCGGGTGTTTGCCACCGCGACAACGCCGCCCGATTTTACGGTGGCCAACTATGACAAGATGCTGTTCGACGAAAGCAATATCGAAGGCATGGCCAAGGCCTTCTTCAACACGTTGACCGTGACGATCCCGGCCACGATCATCCCGATCGTCATCGCAGCTTTTGCCGCTTATGCCTTGGCGTGGATGGATTTTCCGGGACGGGCGCTGTTGATCGCCACCGTCGTCGGCCTGCTGGTCGTGCCCCTGCAACTGGCGCTGATCCCGCTGTTGAAGCTGCATCTGAGTATTGGCATCGGCAAAGGTTACCTTGGGGTCTGGCTGGCGCACACCGGGTTTGGCCTGCCATTGGCGATCTATCTGTTACGCAACTACATGGTGGGCCTGCCCAAGGACATCATCGAAAACGCCAAGGTCGACGGCGCGACCGACTTTCAGATCTTCCTGCGGATCATCCTGCCGCTCAGTTTTCCGGCGCTGGCCAGCTTTGCCATCTTCCAGTTCCTGTGGACATGGAACGACTTGCTGGTGGCCAAGGTGTTCCTGATCGACGCGACCGGCGACACCACGGTGATGACCAACCGCATCGTCGAGCTGCTGGGAACCCGCGGCGGCAATTGGGAGATCCTTGCCACCGCCGCCTTTGTCTCGATCGCGGTGCCGCTGGCCGTTTTCTTCGCCATGCAGCGTTACCTGGTGCGCGGCCTGCTGGCCGGGTCCGTGAAGTAAGGGCGTCAAGTGTCTGTAAACATGCCTAAATCTGACGCCAACTGGTGGCGCGGCGCGGTGATCTACCAGGTCTATCCGCGCAGCTTTCAGGACAGCAACGGCGATGGGGTCGGCGATCTGGCCGGCGTCACCGCGCGGCTGGATCACATCGCCTCGCTGGGGGTCGACGCGGTTTGGGTGTCGCCGTTCTTCACGTCACCGATGAAAGACTTCGGCTATGACGTCAGCAACTATCGCGGCATCGACCCGATATTCGGCACCATGGCCGATTTCGACCGTCTCGTCGCCCGCGCCCACGAACTGGGCCTGCGGGTGATGATCGACCTGGTGCTGTCGCACACCAGCGACCAGCATCCCTGGTTTGCCGAAAGCCGGCTGAACCGCGACAACGCCCGCGCCAACTGGTATGTCTGGTCCGACCCGCGCGCTGACGGCACGCCGCCCAACAACTGGCTGTCGATCTTCGGCGGCTCGGCCTGGCAATGGGACGGCCGGCGCGAGCAATACTACCTGCATAATTTCCTTGCCGCCCAGCCCGACCTGAATTTTCACGAACCTCAGGTGCAAGAGGCCTTGCTTGACGTGGCGCGTTTCTGGCTGGAGCGCGGGGTCGACGGGTTCCGGCTGGATACGATCAACTTCTATGTCCACGACGCACAGCTGCGCAGCAACCCGCCGCTGCCGGTCGACCAGCGAACCGCCACCATCGCGCCCTCGGTCAATCCTTATAATCACCAGGAACATATCTACGACAAGAACCGGCCGGAAAACCTTGATTTCCTTCGAAAACTTCGCGCCGAGATGGCGCCCTTCAACGCGGCGGCGGTGGGCGAAGTCGGCGATGCCCAACGCGGGATGGAGATCATGGGCGAATACACCGCCGGTGATGACCTGATGCACATGTGCTATGCCTTCGAGTTTCTCGCCAACGACCGGCCCGACGCGGCCGAGGTCGCGGCGGTCATGGCCAAGGTCGACCATGTCGCCGCCGATGGCTGGCCGTGCTGGGCGTTTTCGAACCATGACGTGCGACGCCACGCCAGCCGCTGGAACGCCGACGACCGGGTCCTGCGCCTGATGACAACGCTGATGATGTGCCTGCGCGGCTCGGCCTGCATCTACCAGGGCGAAGAGCTGGGCCTGCCCGAGGCCGAGGTTGCCTTCGAAGACCTGCAAGACCCCTATGGCATTGAATTCTGGCCCGAATTCAAGGGCCGCGACGG
>CAYYMJ010000099.1:0-6976 GCA_964472855.1 uncultured Rhodobacterales bacterium
CCGGCATTCTTTCTGCCAGCCAGTCATCCAGCATGAAATGCGACATCGCTATTCGAAGCTTGCCCGACTTTCTTGTCCGGGCAAGATCGCCAAAGGCATCGTCTATCTGTGTAAAGCCCACCGTCAATCTGGTCGCAACCGAAAGAGCCTCTTGCGTCGGCCTTGCGCCTGAAGGCAACCTTTCGAACAGCATGGTGCCAAGGTACGCCTCCAATCCCCTGATCTGCTGCCCGATCGCGGCAACGGTGACCCCGAGTTCATCGGCTGCGGCAGTAAACGTGCCGTTGCGAAGAGTCGCTTCAAGCGCGCGTAAGCCATTGAGATGCGAGAGCTTCATTTACCGACTATAGCAGAGCTTTAGACCTCTTGGGGAAACCTGATGTGACTTGCGGCGCCTGAGCTGAAACCATGGCCCATCACCGCAAAGGAGGATCATATGCAGTTGAAACGATACGTTATTGAAAGAGACATCGTCGGGGTCGGCGCGATGAGCGACGACGAGTTGTCGGGGGCCTCGGCCACGTCAAACGACGCCCTCGCCCAACTTGGTCCACGCGTCCAATGGAGCCACTCCTACGTCGCCGGCGACAAGACGTTCTGCATCTACTTCGCCGAAAATGAGACCGCCATCCAGGACCATGCACGGATCAGTGGCTTTCCGGCCACGATCATAACCGAGGTTCAGACCATCATCGATCCGTCGACAGCAGTCTGACTCAACCAAAACAGGAGATTGTCATGAGACAGAAATCAATCGTGGCGCTTGTCGCCGCGGCGGCCGGGCTTTGCCTTGCGGGTGCCTCATGCGCGGAAACGATGGTTGACCGCGTGCGCGTGGCCACCGATCGCTTTGCCGATGTCAGCATCGCAGAGGCGGAAGGCTACGGTCCCATCCCCTGCGCCAGCGGCGCCTCGGGCGGCGGAATGGGTATTCACTATGTCAACGCGGCTTATCTTACCGAGGATGACAACGTCCTCGACATCGCCAAACCCGAGGCGGTCATGTACGAGCCACAGCCCGACGGAAGCCTTGTGCTCGTCGGTGTCGAATACATCACGTTCGCCGGACCTGCCGCAATGCAAGGCCACTTGCTGGACTTTCATGGGTCACCCAACCGCTACGGCCTCGACCCGTTCTATGAACTCCATGTCTGGGCACACCGCGACAATCCCGCTGGCCCGTTTGCAGACATGAACATGAATGTGTCCTGCGAATTCGCAGGCGGCTGAGAACGCCTTTGAGGGCGACCACCGGCCCGCCGGTAAACGGGCCGGTGGCACCGGTATCGGGTCAGCCCCGGGATCGTTGCGGTCATTCGCTTCATTCCGAGCATTGTCGACGCGTCCTGAGTTCTTTGGTAGACGACCCCCATGGCGGCAGGTGTCACTCTGGAACAACACGCACGGTTCAGCGTTGCCCCGATGATGGACTGGACAGACCGTCATTGCCGGTATCTGCACCGGCTGCTCAGCGCTCGGGCGTTGCTGTATACCGAGATGGTGACAGCGCCGGCGCTGGTGCGTGGCGGGGCCGCGCATTTGCTGGATCATTCGCCGCAAGAGCATCCCGTCGCGCTGCAACTGGGCGGGGCCGACCCGGCCGAACTGGGGCAGGCGGCACGGATCGGGGCCGAGGCGGGTTTCGACGAGATCAACCTGAATTGCGGCTGCCCGTCGGACCGGGTTCAGTCGGGCAGTTTCGGGGCGATCCTGATGAAATCGCCCGACCTGGTGGCCGACTGCTGCGCGGCGATGCAGGCAGCCGGTCCGCGCGAGGTCACGGTCAAATGCCGCATCGGTGTCGACGATCAGGAACCGCGCGACATCCTGCCCCGCTTTGTCGAGACGGTGGCCGCAACCGGTGTGCGCCGCTTTTCGATCCACGCGCGCAAGGCATGGCTTGAAGGGCTTAGCCCCAAAGACAACCGCACGGTGCCGCCGCTGGACTATGGGCTGGTGCATGACATCAAGGCGGCATTCCCGGGGCTGCATATCTCGGTGAACGGTGGCGTGGAAACGCTTGGTGCGGCCTGTGAATTTCTGGATGCCGGGCTTGACGGGGTCATGGTGGGGCGCGCGGCCTACAACGATCCCTCGACGCTGCTGGCCGACGTTGACCGGCGCGTATTCGGGGCCGATGCCGGCGTGCCAGACCCCGCGCTTGCCGCCGTGCAGGCCATGCTGCCCTATATCGAGCGGCATGTGACCCAAGGCGGGCGCCTGCATCAGGTGACGCGGCACATGCTGGGCCTGTTCACGGGGCGGCCCGGCGCGCGGGCCTGGCGGCGGCATCTGTCGCAAGAGGCCCATCGCGACGGCGCCGGCCCCGAGGTGGTGCTGGCGGCCCTGTCTGCCATGGCGCCGGGTGCAAGGGCGGCGGAATGAGCGCCGGGCCCGGCTGGCGGCGTTTCCCGGCCGAGCCCGCGGTGTTGGACTGGGTGGGCTCGGTGCGCGACGCGGCGCTGGCCACCGCCCGCGACCCGGCGCATGCGCATTGGCACCGCCACGGGCAGACCTGGTTTGCCGGGGTCAACGTGCTGGCCAATGACGCCCTTGGCCGGGTCGGCGACGGCCCGGCGCTGAGCGGGGCTGCGGTGGCGCATATCAACGCCGCGCTGGGGGGTGCGTTACCGTTCGACCGGGCGCAGGTGTCGATCTGCCAGCCGGGATATCCGCGCCGGGATGCCGGTGCATCCGAGGCCGCGCACCGGTTTCGCCGCCAGCGCGATGCCGCTCATGTCGATGGGCTGAAACCCGAAGGCCCCGCGCGGCGGCGGGTGCCGGCAGAGTTTCACGCCTATATCCTTGGCCTTCCCCTGACCCGGGCCGCGCCCGGCGCCAGCCCGCTGGTGGTTTACCAGGGCAGTCACCGGATCATGGCCGACGCGCTGGCGCCACTGTTGCGCGGCCGCGACCCGGCACATTGGCCGGCGGTCGATGTCACGGCGGCCTATCACGCCGCCCGGCGCCGCTGCCTTGAGCATTGCCCCCGGGTCGCATTGCCGGCCAGCCCGGGCGAGGCGCTGTTGCTGCACCGCCTGTGCCTGCACGGCGTCGCCCCTTGGGCCGAAGGCGCGGCGGCAGATCCGGCCGGGCGGGCGATTGCCTATTTCCGCCCGGCGCTGGCGGCGGTGACGGACTGGCCCGAGATCGGCAGGGTGACCCTGCCGTGATTCTGATCGTGATCCGCGCCCGCTGCCTGCCGGCCAGTGACCGGTGTCAGCGGCGCAAGGCCGGCAGGCCGACGCCCGTGGCTTCGAACCCGCCGTCGGCGGCCAGGATCTGGCCGGTCACATAGGCCGCCTTGTCCGAGCCGAGGAACACGATGGCCTCGGCAATCTCGTTCTCCGCGCCATAGCGGTTCAGCGGGATCGCGTCGTGATAGGCGTCGATGATATCCTGGCTGTGCACGGCCATGGCCAGCTTGGTGCGCACCGGTCCGGGGCAGACGCAGTTGGCGCGGATGCCAAGCTCGCCCAGCTCGACCGCCTGTTGCCGTGTCAACTGGATGACCGCCGCTTTCGAGGTGCCATAGGCCACCCGCAGGGTCGAGGCGCGCAGACCCGAGATCGAGGCGATGTTGACGATGCTGCCGCGGCTGGCCGTCAACGCCGGAATGGCGGCCTGCGACATCAGGAAGACACCGTCGAGATTGGTGGCCATCACCGCGCGCCAGCGGTCGAACGAGGTTTCGGCGATCGGCCCGAAATCGGCCACGCCGGCATTGTTGACCAGCGTGTCGAGCCGTCCGAAATCAGCCGTCACGGCGGGCAGCAGCGCCGCAACCGCCGCCGGGTCGGACACATCGGTGTCATAGCTGCGCACCCCGTCCAGCGGTGCAGCGGCCAGCGCCAGTTCGCGGCTGTCGCGGTCGACCATGGCCACCTGCCAGCCGCGTTTCAGCATCAATCTGGTGGTGGCAAGGCCGATGCCGCGGGCGGCGCCGGTGACAAGGGCGACCTTGCCGGTCACGGCGCGGGTTTCCAGGGTTTGCGCGCGGCTGGCAAGGAAGGCGCCGCGATCAGGCCGATTTGGGCAGGCGTTCGGCCATGCGTGCCGCCCGTCCGCCGCGGCGTTTGTAAAGCGCGCCCTTGCGCGCCGGCAAGCTGGCCAGCACCTCGGCCCGTTGCGCCGCCGTCATCCGCGACCAGCCGGCGATTTCGTCAAGCGTGCGCAGGCAACCGGTGCAGATACGCTCGGCCGGATGCACGACGCAGACCTTCACGCAGGGCGAGGCCGGTTCGATTCGTTGCCAGATTTCGTCGCTCACCCCGACACTCCCAGATGGGCAATCCTGTCCAGTATTCCCTGCAGGATATAGGCAGCGGCGACATGATCGATGACCTCTCCGCGACGTTTTCGTGACGTATCCGCCTCTAATAGCGCTCTTTCGGCCGCGACGGTGGAAAGTCTTTCGTCCCAGAAGGTTATCGGCAGGTCGGTCAGGGCGGTCAGATTCCGGGCAAAGGCCCTGGACGACTGGCATCGCGGGCCTTCGCTGCCGTCCATGTTCAGAGGCAGGCCCAGAACGATACCGCCAACGCTGCGCCCGGCCGCGATGTCAAGGATGCGCCCGGCGTCGGCGGTGAATTTGCGCCGCCGCACGGTCTCAAGCGGGCTGGCCACCTGCCGCAGACCGTCGGACACCGCAACGCCGATGGTTCGCGTGCCAAGGTCCAGCCCGATCAGCGCCCGGCCGGGGGGGGCGTGGCGCAGGAAATCCTCGACCGATTCGCAGATCACGGCGCGGCCACGCCGGCGGACACGGCCGCCGCCTGCACGGCGGGCAGATCGGTGCTGTCGGCGAATATCTGCTGTGCCTCGGCCCAGATCGCGGCGGCCTGTTCGGTGTCGCCCAGCACTCCCAGCGCCCGGATCAGGCGGGCCCAGTCGCTGGCGGGGCCGCCTTGGGTGGCCAGCCGGTCAGACAGCCCGCCGACCATGCCGCGGATCATCTCTTGGCGTTGCTCGTCGGTCATGTCCTGCGCGGCGGCAATGTCGGCGGCGGTCGGGCCCGGGCCGGCGGGCAAGGCGGGCGGCACATAGTCGACCCCGGCCATCCGGGCCAGAGACTCAATCTCGGACCGGATCGGAGCCATCCACGGCGCGCCTTCGGGGCCTTGTTCCAGCAGGTCGCGCCAATAGGCAAACGCGCGGTCGGGGCGCCCGATCTGGATGTTCAGCAGCCCCGCGAAATAGCGCGCCCGCGGCTCGGTCGGGTCCAGCGCCAGCGTGCGGTTGATGGCGGTTTCGGCGCGGGCGCTGACCTGGCCGCCGGCGGCAGCGACCAAGATTTCGACCAGGCTGGCCAGTTCGTCGGCGTTGGCCTCGGCGCCCATCGCCGCGACCAGCCGGGCCTGTGCGTCGGCGGCGGCGGCATAGTTGCCAAGGCGCGCCTCGTTCCGGGCCAGAAGCTGCAGGCCGCGCCGGTCGTCGGGGTTGTCCACCACGGCGGCGCGGAGCTTGTCCATCAATTCGCCGAAGGTCGGGTCGCTGCTGGTGTCGCGGCGGGGAAACCGGGGCGCGGCCGCGGCCTCTGCCTCGGCCTGGGTCGGGCGTTCGGCGCGCAGGGTCTCGGACAGGGCCAGCCGGTCGGACATGGGAAAATCGGGATAGCCGGGCGCCCCGATCAGGCGGTAGGCAACCAGCGAACCGCCGACGATCACCAACCCGGCCAAGGCCGCCACGGTCAGGGTGGCGGCACGGGGCGCATCGCGGGGAACGCCAACTGCGGCCCTGTCGGCCTGCAAAAGGCGGCGCGCCACTTCGGTGCGGACCTGCCCGGCCTCGGTATCGCTCAGCACGCCACGGGCACGGTCGCGGTCGATCTCGGCCATCTGATCGCGATAGACGCCGACGTCGGCATTGTCCGCCGCCGCGCCCCCGGACGCGCGGAACAGCCGCCCCAGAACCGCCGCCGCGACGATCAGCGTGGCCAGCGTTACGACGATCCAGAATACCATGTTCATGCAGTCTCCGCGGTTGCCCGGCCTGTCTAGCTTTGTGCGATCGGCGGCGAAAGAGGCAGCCGGTCACTTCGCCGCGTGCCGGTGTCGCTTATTCTTCTCCAAGTGACGCTGCGCGCCTTGGCAAACGCCCGCCCGTGCGACATGAACGGGCCAAATCCAGCGCCATTCCCCGGGGGAGCCATGAAACGCTATTCCGCCTTTGCCATTGCCCGCGAGGCCCTGCGCTTTCACACCGGATGGGAACGGGCCTGGCGCGCGCCCCAGCCCAAGGCGAGATACGACGCCATCATCATCGGTGCCGGCGGCCACGGGCTGGCCACGGCCTATTGGCTGGGCAAGAACCACGGGCTGACCAATGTCGCGGTGCTGGAAAAGGGCTGGCTGGGCGGCGGCAACACCGGCCGCAACACCACGATCATCCGCTCGAACTATCTGCAGGACGCCAGCGCCGCGATCTATGAAAAGGCGCGCTCGCTTTACGAGACCATGAGCCAGGACCTGAACTATAACATCATGTTCAGCCCCCGCGGCGTGATGATGCTGGCCCAGACCGAGCACGAGGTGCGCGGCTACAAGCGCACCGCGCAGGCCAACGCGCTGCAGGGGGTGTCGACCGAATACATCGGGCCCGCGCGCGTGAAAGAGCTGTGCCCGATCATCGAAACCGGCGGCCCGCGTTACCCGGTGCTGGGCGCGCTGTGGCAACCGCGCGGCGGCACCGCCCGGCACGATGCCGTGGCATGGGGCTATGCCCGCGCCTGTTCCGACATGGGCATGGACATCATCCAGCAATGCGAGGTGACCGGCGTCACCACCGAGGCCGGGCGCGTGACCGGCGTGCGCACCACCAAGGGCGACATTGCCTGCGACCGGCTGGGCATGGTCGTGGCCGGGCATTCGGGCGTGCTGGCCGACATGGCGGGTTTCCGGCTGCCCATCGAATCGGTGGCGCTGCAGGCGCTGGTCAGCGAGCCGATCAAGCCCTGCCTGGACGTGGTGGTGATGGC
>CAYYMJ010000100.1:0-6803 GCA_964472855.1 uncultured Rhodobacterales bacterium
CCCGGAGACAGCGACATGCGGCTGCCGGCCGGCACGGCGCCGTTCTGGTATTTCCCGGTCAGAAGCCCGGCTGCCAGAGGTGAAAAGGCCAGCAGCGTGACGTCTTCGCGCGCGCTCATCTCGGCAAGGTCGCTGTCGAACTGGCGGCACAGGAGCGAATATTCGTTCTGGATTGCCGCCGGACGCGGCCCGTCGATGCGCGCGGCCGCCGCGATATGGCGCAGCGTGCCCCAGGTGGATTCGTTGGACAGGCCGAAGGCGCGGATCTTGCCGGCCCTGACGCAGTCGCGCAGGGTCTCGGTCACTTCGGCGATATTGTCCTCGACCTCGGGCAGCGGCTGTTGGCCGGGGTCATAGCCCCAGATCTGGCGGAAGTGGAACGAGCCGCGATTGGGCCAGTGGGTCTGGTAGAGGTCGATCACGTCGGTCTTGAGACGCCGCAGCGAGCCGTCCAGCGCCGCGGTCAGCGTGTCACGGAAGATGCCGCGCCCGCCGCGCACGAAGCCACCGTTTGCGCCCGAGCATTTGGTGGCGATCACCACCGCGTCGCGGCGGCCGCTGTTGGCGACCCAGTTGCCGATGATGGCTTCGGTGCGGCCAACGGTTTCGGCGCGCACCGGGTTGACGGGATACATCTCGGCCGTGTCGATGAAGTTGCAGCCGCGATCGAGCGCCATGTCGATTTGAGCGTGGGCCTCGGCCTCGGTATTCTGGGTGCCCCAGGTCATCGACCCAAGGCAGAGTTCGGACACCGCGATGTCGGTTCGTCCCAGTTTCACACGTTTCATGGGCTCGGCCCCCCCCCCTGTTCTTGTCGCGGTCTTGGTAAACGATGCGTCAACGCGGGCAAGGGGGGCTTGAGAACATTTCGCGAACATCCTATCTTTTGCCCATGAACGCAGCGCTCACCGCTTCGGCCCTTTCGCACCACCGCAACAGCGACGCACCGGGGCTGACCGTGCTGCCGCCGCTGGTGCTGGCGGCTGGGCGGCTGCACGAGTTTTGCGGCAGCGCCCGGCGAACGCTGGCGGCCATGGCGGCGGGGCAAGGCGCGGGCGCGGTGTTCTGGGTCGCGCCGTCCTGGACGCTGGGCGGGCCCAACCCCTGCGGCCTGCAGCGTTTCGCCGACCCGGGGCGGTTCCTGTTTCTTGGCCCCGACCGGGCCGACGACCTGTATTGGGTGATGGAAGAGGTCCTGCGCAGCGGGCTGATTTCGCTGGTGGTGGCCGACCTGCCCGCCCCCCCGGGGCTGACACAGGTGCGGCGGCTGCATCTGGCGGCGGAAACCGGCAGCGCCCAGGGCGTGGCGACCACCGGCATCATCCTGACCCCCGACGCCGGCGGCGCGCAGGGGATCGAAAGCCGCTGGCAGTTCCAGCCCCGGCACAGCCCGGCCACCGGCGAATGCTGGCATCTGGAACGGCTGCGCGCCCGCAACGCCCCCCGCGCGGCCTGGAGCATACGCTGCGCCGACAAGGGCTATGCCGCGTCCCCGGCCGAGGTTGCGGCCGCCTGAGCGCCCGAATGCGACAGCAAGGTCGAAAACGGGCAGGCAGCGCCGCCTGCGCCCGCGCTAGGCCGGTCGGGCAACCAAAACGGTCCCATGCGGCTAGTCTTTTCATTCGCGGCCCTGTTCCTGTCGGTCATCCTTCTGCAGCTGGGATCGGGCGGCATCGCGCCGCTTGACGCCATCTCGGGCATTGCCGCCGGATTCAGCCGCGCCGAGGTGGGCCTGTTGGGGTCGGCGCATTTCGTCGGCTTCTTTGCCGGCTGCTGGTGGGCCCCACGCCTGATGGGCAGCATCGGCCATTCGCGCACCTTCGCGACGTTTACCGCGCTGGGCACCATCGGCATCCTGGCGCATACGCTGGTGTCCGACCCCTATGCCTGGGCCGGCTTTCGGGTGATGTCGGGCATGTGCATCGCCGGCAGCTATACGGTGGTGGAAAGCTGGTTGCAGGCCAAGGTGACCAACGCAACCAGGGGGCGCTCGATGGGGGCCTATCGCATGGTCGACATGGGCGGGTCGCTGGCGGCGCAGTTGCTGATCGGCGTGCTCGATCCGGCCAGCTATGTGTCCTACACCATCCTGGCGCTGCTGTGTTGCGCGGCCCTGCTGCCTTTGACCCTGACCAAGGCGTCGCCGCCACAGGCGCCGGCCGCGCCGCGCCTGCGTCCGGGCAGGGCCTGGGCCAATTCGCCGCTGGCCGTGATGGGCGTGATGGTGGCCGGGGTAAGCTCGGCCGCGTTCCGGATGGTGGGGCCTCTGTACGGGCTTGAGGTCAACCTCAGCGCCGACCAGATCGCGCTGTTTCTGGCGGCCTTCGTGCTTGGGGGGGCCATCGGACAGTGGCCGGCGGGCTGGGTGGCCGACAAATTCGACCGCCGCTGGGTGCTGATCGGCTTTTCGGTGGCGGCCATGCTGGCCTGTCTGGTGACCGTGGCGCTTAGCGATCAGGGCACCGGGGCGGTGATGCTGGCCGCCGTGCTGTTCGGGTTCACCACATTCCCGATCTATTCGGTGTCGGTGGCCCACGCCCATGACTTTGCCGACGCCTCGGAACGCATCGAGCTGAGCGCGGCGCTGTTGTTCCTTTATGCGATCGGGGCCATTGCCTCGCCGCTGGTGGTGTCGAGCCTGATCGACGTCTACGGAGCCTCGGCGATGTTCGGCTTCGTGTCGCTGGCGCATGGCTTGCTGATCGTGTTTGGCCTGATCCGCATGTCGCGGCGCGACACGGTCCAAGACCGCACGCGTTTCGTGTTTGCGCCGCGCACGACCTTCCTGATCGGCCGGCTGCTGGGCACCCGCCGCGACCAGCCACGGCGCGGGCGCTAGGACGAGCCGTGCCAAAGGCGCCGCCCGGCCATGGTGCGCCGCGCAACGTGCCGGCGCGCGCGCCCTGGCCACTGGCCCTTGCCGGCGGCAGGCGCTAAAGGGTGCGGCGACCATCAAGGGGGCCGGACATGGCGCGCATCCTCATCACGTCGGCGATTCCGTATATCAACGGGATCAAGCACCTGGGCAATCTGGTGGGCAGCCAGTTGCCGGCCGATCTTTACGCGCGTTTCTGCCGGGCGCGCGGCGACGAGGTGCTGTTTCTGTGCGCCACCGACGAACATGGCACCCCGGCCGAGCTGGCCGCGGCCAAGGCCGGCGTGCCGGTGGCCGACTATTGCGCCGAGATGCACGGTGTTCAGCAGCGCCTGTCCAATGGCTTCCGGCTGTCGTTTGACAAGTTCGGCCGCTCGTCCAGCCCGCAGAACCATGCGCTGACCCAGCATTTCGCCGGGCGGCTTGCGGCGGCCGGCCTGATCCGGGAGGTCAGCGAGCGCCAGATCTATTCGCCCACCGACGGACGCTTTCTGCCCGACCGCTATGTCGAGGGCACCTGCCCCAATTGCGGCTATGACCGCGCCCGTGGCGACCAGTGCGAAAACTGCACCAAGCAGCTGGACCCCACCGATCTGATCGCGCCGCGTTCGGCCATTTCGGGGGCCACCAATCTTGAGGTGCGCGAAACAAAGCACCTGTTCCTGTGCCAGTCGGCAATGCGGGAAAAGCTCAATGACTGGATTGACGCCAAGACCGACTGGCCGGTGCTGACAACCTCGATCGCCCGCAAGTGGCTGAACGACGGCGACGGCCTGCAGGACCGGGGGATCACCCGCGATCTCGACTGGGGCGTGCCCGTGAAGAAGGGCAGCGAACCGTGGCCGGGCATGGAAGAAAAGGTGTTCTACGTCTGGTTTGACGCCCCCATCGAATATATCGCCTGCGCACGGGAATGGGCCGACGAAAACGGGCTGGACGATAGCGCCTGGGAACGCTGGTGGCGGACCGAGCGGGGCGCCGACGATGTTCGATATGTGCAATTCATGGGCAAAGACAACGTGCCCTTCCACACGCTCGGCTTCCCGACCACGATCATGGGCTCGGGCGAAGACTGGAAGCTGGTCGACTATATCAAGTCCTTCAACTACCTGAACTATGACGGCGGCCAGTTTTCCACCAGTCAGGGCCGTGGCGTGTTCATGGATCAGGCGCTTGAAATCCTGCCGGCCGATTATTGGCGCTGGTGGCTGCTCAGCCATGCGCCCGAATCCGGCGACAGCGAGTTTACCTGGGAAAACTTCCAGGCTGGCGTGAACAAGGATCTGGCCGACGTGCTGGGAAATTTTGTCAGCCGGGTCACGAAATTCTGCCGCTCGAAATTCGGAACCGACGTGCCGGAAGGCGGCGAATATGGCCCGGCCGAGGCCGAGCTGACCGCGCGTCTGCAACAGGGGCTGGACCGCGTGACCGGCCATCTGAGCGCGATCGAGGTGCGCAAGGCGGCGGCCGAGTTGCGCGCCCTGTGGGTGCTGGGCAACGAATATCTGCAAACCGCCGCGCCGTGGGCCGCTTACAAGCAAGACCCCGATCGTGCCGCCGCCGTCGTGCGCCTGTCTCTGAACCTGATCCGCTTTTACGCGCAGGTATCCGCCCCCTTCATCCCCGATGCCAGCGCCGCCCTGTTGACGGCAATGCACAGCGCCGACACCGGCTGGCCCGGGTCGGCGGCCGACGCGCTGGCGGTGCTGGACCCCGGCCACGCCTTTGACGTGCCCGACAACCTGTTCCGCAAGATCAGCGATGACGAACGCGCCGAATGGCAGGACCGTTTCGCCGGCCAGCGGGGCTGATGGCCGCGCCCGGCCCCACTGAGGCGTCGGTCGAGGTGAAAAGCCGCGCCGAACTGCGCGACTGGCTGGCGCGCAACCATGCCTTGGACGGCGGTATCTGGCTGGTCAGCTACAAGAAGGGCGCGGGCCACTATCTGCCCATGGGCGACATCGTCGCCGAATGCCTTGCCTTCGGCTGGGTCGACAGCCGCAGCCGCGGCTTGGACGCGCGGCGCACCATGCACTATATCTCGCCCCGCAAACCCGGCAGCGGCTGGTCGGCGGCCAACAAGCGGCTGGTGGCCCGGCTGGAAGCCGATGGGCAGATGCATGCCGCCGGGGCTAGCGCCATTGCCCTCGCCAAGGCCGACGGCAGTTGGAGCCTGCTGGACGATGTTGAAAACCTTGTCGTTCCGCCCGATCTAGGAAAGGCGCTGGCCGAACGCCCCGGCGCCACAGAGAATTGGGAGAGCTTTCCCCGGTCAATCTGCCGTGGAACCCTGGCATGGATACAAGCAGCCAAACGCCCCGACACCCGGCAACGGCGCGTGACCAGCGCAGCCGACGAGGCCGCGGCCGGCATCCGCACCAACCGTTGACCGGGCTCGATGCGCTGTTGGCCTGCCCGCGCTGTGACAAGCTGCACGACGTGCCGGCCAAACCCGGCGCTGGTCTGCGCTGTGACCGCTGCGGCAAGCGGCTGATCGCGCCGTTGCGGCAATCGGGGCTGGTCAATCTCGGGTTGGCGCTGGCGGGGCTGTTTCTGGCCGCCGGCGTGCTGTTGACCCCCTTCATCACCGTGCGGTCGCTGGGGCTGTCGAATGCCACCACCTTTGCCGATTTCGCCTTGTCGTTCAGCGGCTGGCCCATTGCCCTTGGCGGGCTGGCCATTGTCCTGATCCTGGTGCTGCCGGCGTTGCGCTTTGCCCTGTTGGCCTATGCCCTGCTGCCGCTGGTCGGCGGGGGCCGCAGGTTGCCCTCGGCCCGGCGGGCCTTTGGCCTGTCCGAGGCGCTGAGGCCCTGGTCGATGGCGGAAATCTTCGCCATCGCGGCGGCGCTGGCGCTGACCAAGGCCGCCGATCTTGTGCATGTCGACATCGGCACCGGGTTCTGGCTGTTGCTGGCCATGGCGGCGGTGGGGGCGCTGCAGGACGGCACCGTGTGCCGCTGGTCGATCTGGGCCGCGCTGGGGCGGCCGCGCGCATGACGACCGCCGCCAGCCAGCAGCTTTCCGGGTGCCGCCACTGTGCCGCCGTGCAGCCCGAGGGCGAAAGCCGCTGCCACCGCTGCGGTTTGCCGCTGCACGCTTACAGCAGCCAGGCGCTGTGGCCGGCCTGGGCGTGGCTGGCCGCGGGGGCCGCCCTGTTCATCCCCGCCAACCTGCTGCCGATGCTGGAAACGCGCACCTTTCTGCACGCGCGCGCCAGCACCATCGTCGGCGGCGCATGGGAGTTGGCGCAGGCGGGCTCGGTCCTGCTGGCGGCGGTCATCGTGATTTTCAGCATCGTGGTGCCGCTGGGCAAATTCGCGGTCATGGCCGCCCTGCTGGGTGGATTGCGGCGCGGCCGGGTCAGCCCGTGGCTGCGCCGGCGCGGGCATGTGTTTGTGGAATATATCGGGCGCTGGTCGATGATCGACGTCTTCATCGTCGCCTTGCTGTCGACGCTGGTGCAGTTCAACCTGATCGCCGCCGTCCGCCCCGGCCCGGCGGCGCTGGCCTTTGCGCTGTCGGTGATCTGCACCATGCGGGCCGCGCAACTTGTGGACCCGCGCGCGCTGTGGAACAGCCGGCCCGATCCGGGGTGGTAGCCGCGGCCGGATTCGAACCGGCACGCCCTGAGGCTGGGGATTTTAAGTCCCCTGTGTCTACCATTCCACCACGCGGCCACGTGCGGCCCCGGGGATGGCAGCAGCGGCAGCGCCCGTCAAGCGAGCGAGCGGGATCAAAGCTGTTGGTCCGCGGGCTCGGTCAGCATGCGGCGTTCGGGCAGCCACGGGTTCAGCGCCAGCGCCTCGCGCAGCAGCCGCTGTGCCCGGTCCATGTCGCCCAGCCCCATATGTGTCAGCGCCAGCCCGGCCTTGGCCGCGACATGGGTCGGCGACAATTCCAGCGTTCGTTCCAGATCGGCCAGCGCGGC
>CAYYMJ010000101.1:0-6463 GCA_964472855.1 uncultured Rhodobacterales bacterium
GGCCAGCCGCGCCGCTGCGGGGTCGGCGGCATGCACCATGGCCAGCGGCGCGCCGGCGGCAACCCGGTCGCCAAGCCGGCACATGGCGCCCAAACCCACCGCCGGGTCGATGACATCGCTGCCGCGCAGCCGCCCGCCGCCCAGGCGCACCACGGCCATGCCCAGCGCCACCCCGTCGATTGCGGCCACATGGCCGGCACGCGGCGCCGGGACCGGCAGCGTGACCGGCGCAACCGGCAGATCGCGCCGCCAGCTTTCGGCCACGTCGGCCGGCCCGCCCAGCGCGCGCACCATGGCCGAAAACCGCTCGGCCGCCGCGCCCGAGGCCAGCAGCGCCGCGATTCGCGCCGCGCCGTCGGCCGGGCTTTCGGCGGCACCGGCCAGCGCCAGACAGGCGCCGCCCAGTTCCAGTGTCAGGTCGTAAAGCCGCCCGCCGACGCGCCCGGTCAGCACCTGCATCGACGCCGCTACCTCGACCGCGTTGCCCACCGCGTCGGCCAGCGGCTGGTTCATGTCGGTCAGAAAGGCCTGCGTCTTGCAACCGGCGCCCCGCGCGGTGTCGACCAGTGCCCGGGCCAGCGCGCGGGCATCGTCGCGGTTTTCCATGAAGGCGCCCGAGCCGGTCTTGACGTCCAGCACCAGCGCGCCGATCCCGCCGGCCAGCTTCTTGGACAGGATCGACGCAACGATCAGGTCGATGCTGGGCACGGTGCCGGTCACGTCGCGCACGGCATAAAGGCGCCGGTCGGCGGGCGCGATCCGGCCCGAGGCCGACACGATGGCACAGCCACAATCGCGCACGATCTCGCGCAGGCGGTCATTGCCCACCTCGGTCGCGACGCCGGGAATGGCCTCGAGCTTGTCCAGCGTGCCGCCCGAATGGCCAAGACCGCGCCCCGAGATCATGGGGTTGAACAGACCGGCCGCCGCCAGCGCCGGGGCCAGCACCAGGCTGAGACAATCGCCGATGCCACCGGTGGAATGCTTGTCGCACACCGGGCCCGGCAGGTCGGACCAGTCCAGCCGGTCGCCGCTGTCGCGCATGGCCATGGTCAGGGCCACGCGCCCGGGCTCGCCCAGACCGTTGCGGCAGACGGCCATGGCAAAGGCACCGGCCTGTGCGTCGGACATCTCGCCGCTGGCCAGCGCAGCGGCCACCCACTGCATCGCCCCAGCGTCGGGCCGCTCGCCCGCCCGCATCGCCGAAAGGATGCCGACCGCGTCCATTCAGCCCTTGCCCATATGGGCGGCGGTAAAGGCGCCGGGCAACAATTCGGCCACGGTCACCACCTGCGCGCCGCCATCGGTCGTCGCCAGCGTGATCGGCGTGTCGGCGTCGGCGAACTCGGCCAGCTTCTGGCGGCAGCCGCCACAGGGCGGCACCGGCGCGGGGCTTTCGGCAATCACCGCCGCACGCACAATCCGGGTGCCGCCGGCCGCGATCATCGCCGCGATGGCCCCGGCCTCGGCACAGGTGCCTTCGGGATAGGCGGCGTTTTCCACGTTGCAGCCCACGTGCACGCGGCCGGCCTCGTCCTCGACCGCGGCGCCGACCTTATAGCCGCTATAGGGGGCATGGGCACGCGCGCGCACCTCGCGAGCCCGGGTGACTAGGGACATTTCGCTGTGCCTCCGCCTGTTGCTGTTCGCATCCTGCTGCGGCTGGCGCGCGCCCGCAAGCGTGACGCAGGGCGCGGCACGACATTGGGGGACTGGCCCAGCCGCTGCGGTTGCGGTATCGCAGGTAAACCCAGCAAGGATACCCCCGTGGCCGAAGACAAGAGCGACGTTCGTCAGGACACCCTGCGCCAGGAAGCGCTGCGCTATCATGCCGAGCCGCGGCCCGGAAAGCTGGAGGTGCGCGCCACCAAGCCGCTGGAAAACGCCCGCGACCTGGCCCGCGCCTATTCGCCCGGCGTGGCCGAGGCCTGCCTGGAAATCAAGGCCGACCCCGCCGCCGCCCACGCCTATACCGCCAAATCCAACCTTGTCGCCGTGGTCACCAACGGCACAGCCGTGCTGGGGCTGGGCAATATCGGGGCGCTGGCGTCGAAACCGGTGATGGAGGGCAAGGCGGTCCTGTTCAAGAAATTCGCCGGGATCGACTGTTTCGACATCGAGCTTGACGAATCCGACCCCGAGAAACTGGCCGAGGTGGTCTGCGCGCTGGAACCGACCTTTGGCGCCATCAACCTTGAAGACATCAAGGCGCCGGATTGCTTTGTGGTGGAACGTATCTGCCGCGAACGCATGAACATCCCGGTCTTTCACGATGACCAGCACGGCACCGCCATCGTTGTCGGGGCGGCGGCCACCAACGCCGTGCACCTGTGCGGCCGCAAGTTCGAAGACATCAAGGTGGTGTCAACCGGCGGCGGCGCGGCCGGTCTGGCCTGCCTGAAAATGCTGGTCAAGCTGGGCGTGCGGCGGGAAAACATCTGGCTGTGCGACCTGCACGGTCTGGTCTACGAAGGCCGGCCCGAGGACATGAACCCGCAAAAGGCCGGATTTGCCCAGGGCACCAGCCCGGCCGGGCTGGGCGATGTCATCGACGGCGCCGACATGTTCCTCGGTCTCAGCGGTCCCAATGTCCTGACGCCCGACATGGTGGGCCGCATGGCCGCGCGTCCGATCATCTTCGCGCTGGCCAACCCCACGCCCGAGATCATGCCCGACGCCGCCCGCGCCGTGTCGCCCGACGCGATCATCGCCACCGGCCGGTCGGATTTTCCGAACCAGGTCAACAACGTCCTGTGTTTTCCCTTCATCTTCCGCGGCGCGCTGGATGTCGGGGCCACCACCATCAACGACGAAATGCAACTGGCCTGTATCGACGGCATCGCGGCGATGGCCCGGGCCACGACCTCGGCCGAAACCGCCGCCGCCTACAAGGGCGAACGCCTGACCTTCGGGCCCGAATACCTGATCCCCAAGCCCTTCGATCCGCGCCTGTCGGGGGTGATCGCCACCGCCGTGGCCCGCGCCGCCAGCGCAAGCGGCGTCGCCACCCGGCCCCTGCCCGATCTGGCAGCCTACAAGCGCGACCTCGACAGTTCGGTCTTCAAGTCGTCCCTGCTGATGCGCCCCGTGTTCGAGGCCGCAGCCACCAGCCACCGCCGCATCGTCTTTGCCGAGGGCGAAGACGAACGGGTTCTGCGCGCCGCGCAGGCAATGGTTCAGGACATGACCGACACCCCGGTCCTGATCGGTCGCCCCGAGGTGATCGAAAGTCGCGTCCAGCGCGCCGGGCTGAACATCAGCGCCGGCACCGATTACGAGATCGTCAATCCCCAGAACGACCCGCGGTATCGCGACTACTGGACCACCTATCACAACCTGATGGCCCGGCGCGGCGTCACGCCCGATCTGGCCCGCGCCATCATGCGCACCAACACCACCGCCATCGGTTCGATCATGGTCCATCGCGGCGACGCCGACAGCCTGATCTGCGGCACCTTCGGCCAGTATCACTGGCACCTGCGCTATGTCACCGAGGTGCTGGCCACCGACGGCCTGTGCCCGGTCGGCGGCCTCAGCCTGATGATCCAGGAAGACGGCCCGCTGTTCATCGCCGACACCCAGGTCAACCCCGAACCCACGCCGCAGCAGATCGCGGAAACCGCGATCGGCGCCGCGCGCCACGTGCGCCGCTTTGGCCTGAAACCGCGCATCGCGCTTTGCGCCCACTCGTCCTTTGGCAATCTCGACTGCGCGACCGGCCGGCGCATGCGCGACGCTGTCGCGATCCTGGACGCCAAGCCGCGCGATTTCGATTACGAGGGCGAGATGCATACCGACGCCGCGCTTGACCCGGAACTGCGGGCCCGCATCTTCCCCGACGCCCGTTTCGAGGGCGCCGCCAACGTGCTGGTGTTTGCCGTGGCCGACGCCGCCGCCGGGGTGCGCAACATCCTCAAGTCCAAGGCCCGCGGGCTCGAAGTCGGGCCCATCCTGATGGGCATGGGCAACCGCGCCCACGTGGTGACCCCGTCCATCACCGCGCGCGGACTTCTGAACATGTCCGCCATCGCCGGCACGCCGGTGGCGCATTACGGGTAGGTGCGGCGAACTGCGTAGGAATATGGGCCGTCTTCGGCCACCCGTCCGCAGGTCCGTTGCCCGCTAGAGCGGAATGCAAAATACCTGAATCACCAGTCGCTGCCTGAAATCAAAGATTTCAACGCGATAGGTGATACATTTTGCTTCCAGCGTTACGCATTTCGCTTAAAGTAAGTCTTAGCCGTAAGAGGAATCTTCGATGAAGCGCTTTTCACCAGGGCTGGCACCGTCGTTTTCGCCCGATTTCACACTTGGAGGCACGGACGGCGACGACCAGTTGGCCGGCGGTCCCTTCCACGACTTGATCCAGGGCAATGCAGGAAACGACACGATTTTCGGCGGCGCCGGCGACGACGCGATTATCGGCGGCACCGGCGACGACTTGCTGTTCGGCGACTACGACGACACTGCCCGGATGGGACCGGGTTCAACCGGCCCGGGCTTTGGCAGCGATGTCCTGATTGCTGGACCGGACGGCGCCACCATATACGGCGACGCACTTGGCATCGACGTCAGGGCAGACGCCTCGGGCGACAGCAGCGCCCAGACCGGCGACGATCTGATCGTCGGTCAACAAGCCGACCCGGGCGAATATGCCCTGTCCATGGGCGATGCCAGCGAAATCGTGGTCGGCGCCAATGACGGCTCGGTCGCGACGCTGGTTCTGGGCAACGACACGATCCTCGCGGGTGACCGCGGCGAGGTGTATGGCGACGTGCTGTACGCCAGCATTCAAGACGGCGTCGGACGGCTTAACACCGGGCTCGTCACCGTGACGTTCGGAGACGACGTCATCGTGGGCGGCAGCTCCGCCAATGGCGACGCATTCTCTGTCGTCGTCTATGCCAGCACGGCGGGCGTGTCCGAAGCGTTGATGGGCGACGATCTGTTGATCATAACGAACGACACCGGCGCGGGCGTCTATGGCGACTTCAATATCGGGTCGATCTACAAAGTCAACTTTCAGGAAACCCCCGGTCGGATCGTCTGCGGCGACGACACGCTTGTCGGCGGTGCCGGCGACGACTTCCTCGTCGGCGATTTCGGCGATGTGAACAACAACGGCGATGCCTCAAGCGTCGTTTCGGGTGCCGATACGTTTGTCTTCTCCGGCGCGTTCGGCAACGACGTTGTGCAGGATTTCAACCTGGGCCTCGACAGACTGGTTTTTGCCGATCTGGCGGGCAGCGCCGCGGATCTGGTCACCACCTACAACGCCAGGCAGGATGCACTTGTCATCGACGCCACGGCGATCGGTGGTGGCACCGTCACCCTGCTGGGCATCGGCAGCGCACAGGCCGATCAGTTGGCCATCGGCTTTAACCCCGATCTCGACGCGATTCTCGGTTGACAGCCCGGCGGCCGTTGGCAACAGCCTGGCCTTATTGTTCGTCTAATCTTGAGGTTAGCGCCAACCGTGACCGCATGGCGCACAGGCGAACGCTTGCCCAGCCGCATCGCCGCGACTAATGCTGTGCCCGGATAGCGGAGGGCACACCATGGCATACAATGACGTCTACAGCGCCTGGCAGGCAGACCCCGAAGGCTGGTGGATGCAAGCCGCCGAAGCCATCGACTGGGATCGCAAACCGTCAAAGGCGCTTTTCGACGACAACGCGCCCATCTACGAATGGTTCGCCGACGGCATGGTCAACACCTGCTGGAATGCCGTCGACCGCCACGTCGCCGACGGTCGCGGCGACCAGACCGCCATCATCTATGACAGCCCGGTCACCGATACCAAGTCGACCATCAGCTATGCCGAGTTGCAGGACCGCACGGCGCGCCTGGCCGGCGCCCTGGCAGCCCGTGGCGTGACCAAGGGCGACCGCGTGGTCATCTACATGCCCATGGTCCCCGAGGCGCTGGAGGCCATGCTGGCCTGCTCGCGCATCGGCGCCATCCACTCGGTGGTGTTCGGCGGGTTCGCCGCCAACGAACTGGCCACCCGCATCGACGATGCCACCCCCAAGGCCATCATCGCCGGCTCCTGCGGGATCGAGCCCGGGCGCATCGTCGAATACAAACCCCTGCTCGACACCGCGATCGAACTTGCGGCCCACAAGCCCGACTTCTGCGTCATCCTCCAGCGCCCGCAAGCCATCGCCCCGCTTGTCAGCGGCCGCGACCATGAATGGACCGCCTTCCAGGACGGCGCCACCCCGGCCGACTGCCTGCCCGTCGAGGGCAACCACCCGGTCTATATCCTCTACACCTCCGGCACCACCGGCCAGCCCAAGGGCGTGATCCGCCCCACCGGCGGCCACCTCGTGGCGCTGAACTGGACCATGAAGAATATCTACAACGTCGACCCGGGCGACGTGTTCTGGGCCGCCTCCGATGTCGGCTGGGTCGTGGGCCACAGCTATATCTGCTACGCCCCGCTGATCCACGGCAACACCAC
>CAYYMJ010000102.1:0-1308 GCA_964472855.1 uncultured Rhodobacterales bacterium
GCGCCACCCCCGATGACCGCTGCAAAAGACGCCGCGGAGTGGACTGCGCGCAGCGCCCGCATGGCCCGTGCCTGCCTTGCCATTGCCCCTTGGGCTGCTGCAGACTGTCGCTGCACCTGAACGGGGAGGGCGGCGCGTGCATGTATTGATTGCCGGCGGCGGCATTGGCGGGCTGACCGCGGCGCTGGCCCTGCACGCGGCCGGCCGGCGCGTGACGGTTTGCGAGGCGGTGTCGCGGCTGGCGCCGCTGGGGGTGGGGCTGAACATCCTGCCGCACGGCGCCGGGGCGCTGCACGGGCTGGGGCTGGGCCCGGCCATGGGGCGGCTGGCCATCCAGACCCGGGCCATCGAATACCGCACCCGTTTCGGCCATGTGCTGACCAGCGACCCGCGCGGCACCGAGGCCGGTTTCGCGCATCCGCAGTATTCGGTGCATCGCGGCCGGTTGCAGGTCATGCTGCGCGATGCGCTGATCCAGCGGGCCGGCGCCGACGCTTTCCGAACCGGGCACCGGTTGGCCGGATATGACGACCATGGCGACCGGGTCGCCGGCCGGTTCGAGACCGCAGACGGGCCGGTGACGCTGGAGGCCGATTGCCTGATCGGCGCCGACGGCTTTCATTCCATGCTGCGCCGGCTCTTGCACCCTGACGAAGGCCCGGCCCATGCCGAGGGCATGGTGCTGTATCGCGGCGCCCGCGAACAGGCCCCCTTTGGCGATGGCCGCACCATGTTCATTGCCGGCAACCACGATCTGAAATTCGTGTGCTACCCGATCTCGGAACAGGCGCGGCAGCGCGGGCGGTCGCTGGTCAACTGGGTGGCAGAGGTGCGGGTCGACCGGCCGCGCCGGGCGGCCGAGGCCGACTGGACGCTTGAAGCCGATGCGGGCTTTGCCGACGCCTTCGACGGCTTTGCCATGCCCGACGTCGATATCGTGGCGCTGATGCGCGGGACCGAGCGGGTCACGGTTTATCCGATGATCGACCGCGACCCGCTGGCGGCATGGGGCCGGGGCCGGGTGAGCCTGTTGGGGGACGCGGCGCATCCGATGTATCCCATCGGCGCCAACGGGGCCAGTCAGGCCATTCTGGATGCCGACGCGCTGGCACGGCACCTGCGAGGCGGCGACGTGTCGGCAGGATTGCGCGCCTACGAGGCCGAACGACTGCCCGCGACCCGCGATGTGGTGCTGGCCAACCGACAGTCGGGCCCCGAGGCGGTGCTGGATATCGCCGACGCGCGCCTGACCGGGCCGGACGACCGGGCGGCGGCGCTGCTGACGCCCGACGAGGCGCGGGCGGTTGC
>CAYYMJ010000102.1:1408-3863 GCA_964472855.1 uncultured Rhodobacterales bacterium
TGGCGCGCCTGCGGCGTGACGGCTGACCCGATGGCGCTTGCGGTGTGGCGGCTGATCCGATGGCGCGCCTGCGGCGCAAGCCGCTTTTTCCGGGCCGGCGCTGGCGCGCCGGCGGCCTCCGGCGGGGATATTTCGGCCAAGATGATGGGGGCGGTCAGTCAGGCGGGATCAGGACGAATTTGCCCACGTGGCGCTTTTCGAGAAACGTTTTCTGGGCGGTCACGATCTGCTCGAGCGGGAAGCAGCCGGCGAGCAGCGGCCGGATTTCGCTGTTTTCGACATAAGTCACCAGATTGGGAAACACCGGCGCGTCCCAGGCGGTGCAGCCGATCAGGCGGATGTCCTTGAGATACATGTCGCGCATGTCGAGGCTGACGATGGGCCCGGCAATGGCGCCCGAGGACACGTAGCGTCCTGCGCGCCGCAGGACCTTGAGCAGGGCGGGAAAGCCGGGCCCGGCCACATTGTCGACGACCACGCTGACGCTGTTTTCGCCGAGGCTTTGCAGCAGGTCCTGGTCGCGGGTGATGACCCGGGCCGCGCCGAGCCGGCCCAGCGCGTCGGCCTTGGCGGGGCTGGTCTGGGCGATGACGGTTGCGCCGCGTCGCCGGGCCAGTTGCACGCTGGCCGAGCCGACCCCGCCCGAGGCGCCGGTGACCAGCACGATGTCGCCAGACCCGACCGCGGCGCGGTGCAGCATGTTTTCGGCGGTGCCATAGGCGCAGGGCAGCGTTGCAAGCTCGGCATCGGTCCAGTCGCTGTCGACCGCGAAGGCTTCGGACGCCGGCAGTTTGACATATTGGGCGAACGCGCCGTCGAAATCGGACGCCATCCAGAGGTTTTCCATCGACCCGAAGCCCTGCGGGCGCATGCAGGCGCGCACGATGACGCGGCGCCCGACCATTGCGGTGCTGGCTGCATCGCCCGCCGCGACCACCCGGCCGCAGCAGTCGGTGCCCTGGATCAGGGGAAAGGGTGTTGCCGCGTTCCAGCCGCCATCGGATTTTTGGTCGCCGGCGCCGGCCTGATGGGCCGCGGTCGCGGCAGTGTCGCCGGTGACAGACGCGCTGTACCAGCCCAGCCGCGTGTTGATCTCGGTATTGTTGATGCCGGCGGCCAGCACTTTGACCAACACTTCTGCGGGGCCGGGCCGGGGGACGGGAACGGTGCGGATTTCGAGCTTGTCATAGCCGCCGTTGCCGGTGGTGACGACCGCGGTCATGGTTTCGGGCAGGGAAGAGTCCATGGGGTCATCCGTGGTTCGGGGCCGGGGCGGCGGCAACAAAGTCGGCCAGCGCGGCCAGCCCGGCGCGCAAGGTTTCCGTCGCGCAGCCATAGCCGATACGCACCTGGCCTTCCATGCCCAGTGCCGCACCGGGGGTGAGCAGAACGCCGGTCTGGCGCAGCAGCCGGCGGCAGAAATCTTCGGACCCGAGGTCCAGCTCATAGCGGATCAGGGCCGTGGTGCCCGAGGCTGGGCGCACCCAGCCAAGCCGGGGTTGCCCGGCCAGCCAGTCGTCAAGAAGCGCACGGTTGGTGCGGGTGATCTGGCGGCTGCGGGCGAGGATGGCGGCGCGATGTTCCAGCGCCAGCGCGGCGAGGTGGTCGTCGAGGATGCCGACCGAGATGGTGTCATAGTCGCGGTGGATGGCCACATCGCGCAGCAGATCCGGCGGGCCCGCGATCCAGCCAAGGCGCAGGCCGGCCAGCGAAAAGGCCTTGGACATGCCGGCGGTGCTGATCCCCCGGTCGTAGATGTCGGCGATCGACGCCGTGACGCCGGGGTCGTTCTGGTCGGTGCCGCGATAGACCTCGTCGCCAAGTATCCAGGCGCCGGCCTTACGGGCGATGGCGGCCAGATCGTTCAGCATCGACCCCGGCATCAGGGCGCCGGTGGGATTGTTGGGGTTGGCAATGGATATCATCCGCGTGCCCGGGGTGACGGCGGCGGCCAGTTCGCTCATGTCGGGCAGATAGCCGTTTTCGGGGCGCAGGGCGACCTTGTGCACCTGTGCGCCCAGGCTTTCGGGGATGGCGACATGCTGCTGATAGGTCGGCACGATGCTGACCACCCGGTCGCCGGGGCTGACCAGCGCGCGGTAGACCAGCATGTTGGCGCCGATGGTGCCATGGGTCACGACGATGTTGTCGCGCTGCTGGCGGTCGTAGAGGCCGCAAATGCCGTCGCGCAGCCTGTCTGAGCCTTCGATGGCGCCGTAGGTCATTGTGACGTCCAGCAAGTCGGCAAGATCGGCGCGGTTGCGCCCGCACAGGGCCAGCAGGCCGGCGATGGTCAGGCTGTCGACGCAGGTCTCGGCAAGGTTCAGGCGGCAGCGGGTTTCCCAGGCGTTCATCCACTGTTCGACCGCGAAGGGTTCGATATGCACGGGTCGGGTCTCCGGGGTCATGGGGGCGCGCGGTCGGTGGCGGCGGGCTGGTGGGCGGGCGATTGGGC
>CAYYMJ010000102.1:3963-6239 GCA_964472855.1 uncultured Rhodobacterales bacterium
GGTGGAAGGTTGGCTGAAGATCCTCGGGTCGGTCAAGGGTGGCGGTGGGCTGGTGGGGCTGGCGATCGGACAGGGGCCGATGCAGCGGCGTTCTGACATGTTCGGGCAGGGCGTCGGCGATTTTCGGTCAGGGCAGGCGGCATTGCCGGCTCACGCGGAAGGTTGGCTGAAGATCCTCGGGCCGGTCAAGGGTGGCGGCGGGCTGGTGGGCGGGCGATTGGGCCGAGGCCAATGCGGCAGGGTTCCGTCATGGTCGGGCAGGGCGTCGGCGATCTCCAGTCGGGGCAGGCGGCTTTGCCAGTTCCGGTGGAAGGTTGGCTGAAGATCCTCGGGTCGGTCAAGGGTGGCGGTGGGCTGGTGCGGCTGGGAGTGGTCGGCGGTAAAGGCCATGGGCGCGCAACAGGCAGAAATGGCGCAAGACGAGGTGGCAGCCTTTATACTGTCGCGCCGGCGCCGGCGCCCGCGTCCAGCGAAGGCAGGGGCTCGGCACGCCCGGCCACCCCGGCAGCGGGGCGGCGCGATTGTGCCGGCAGGCGTTGCCGGGGCGACAGTGGGACCGGGCCGAGTTGCCGGTAATTCCCATCTCGGGTTTCCGAACAGGCAATGCTTGCGGGTCGCGTTGTCCGGCCTTTTTCCTGGCAGCCCGTGCCGGGTGCTGGCGGGGGTGTCGTGTTCGCCTCGGGTGCCCGGCGCGCTGGCGGAACAGGGGCGGGCGTCTATGATGCCCGCCGCGACAAGGCCCCGGGCAATCGGCGTCGCGACGCGGTGACGCGACAATTGGCTGGCCTCGGGGGCTGACATCGGCAAGGCTTGCCCCAAGGGGCGGAGGTGCCATGACCCGGGCGAGCGTGCATTTCGCGGCCAGTGCGGCCGATTTCGGGGCGGCCCGCGCCCTGTGCCTTGAATGGCTGGACTGGCACTGGCGCAACTATCCTGACGGTTGGCCGCAAGGCCCCGATCATCCCATGAACCCCGACAGCTTCACGGCGTCGCTGGCCGATATGCCCCGCCGGTACGCGCGCCCCCGGGGCGGCGTGTTGCTGGGCCGTGTCGACGGGCTAGTGTCGGCATGCGTGATGTATCACGAGGCAAGGCCCGGGGTCGCGGAATTCAACCGCATGTTCGTCAGCGAGGCCGGGCGCGGCCATGGGCTGGGGCGGCGGATGCTTGACCGGATGCTGCGGCAGATGCGCGACGATGGCTATGGGAAAGTATTCTTTTCGTCGGCGACCTTTCTGACCCACGCCCGGGCCATGTACGAAGCCGCCGGCTTTGTCGCCATGCCCCAACCCCAAGACTTTCCGGACGCCATGCGCGCCTATGTCTATTTCATGGAGCGCCGGTTATAGGGTTGGGCTGCCCGTGGTCGACCTGATCGCGGACGGGCCGCAGGAAACAGCCATGAACCAGCGATACGATCTCGGGCCCGCCGCGCCCTGTCCGTCGCCCAGATGATGGACGAGATAGGTGACGGAATAATAACGTTATTCATCAAGTGCTTGAGAAATCTCTGCGTCCAGAGTCATTCCCAAGCCAAACGATCTTGTAGAATGGAAAATACCGGGGACCGCTTCGCTGACATAGAGGCCAAATGGATATTCTTCGACCCCGGTTTGAGGCCGCGCTTACCTGAGTTTCACGCCCAGCAGTTGCGATGCCTCTCGAATGAACACATCTCGTTCGGCCAAGACCCACGTCCTGAAGTCGCGCATGGCACGGGTCAGTGTCCGACCCGATGGCCAAACCAATCGATAACCAAACGAGAATTGATTAACGAACTCTGGCCCGAGTGGCGCAACAAGGCGACCATCTTTCAAATCATTGAAACTCTCGGTCAGGCCGACCAGAACCAACCCTTCGCCCGCCAGCGCAACCCGATAGCCAGAGATTTGCTGCACCGGCCCGGGGTCGTTTTTTGAGATCGAATGACGGGCCAGAAGCTCTGGCCAACCAACCCAGGCGGGATCGGTCGTTACATCATGAAATTGATACAAGGCTACCCCGGTCAGGTCATCAGTTCGTGGGTCAAGCCCGTTGGCTGCGGCAAATTCCGGCGTGCACAGCGGCACAAAGCCGCCATGATGCAAGTGATCAAAATCATACTCTGGGCCAGGCTCGGGCGAGAACCGAATAGCCATGTCGACGTCGCTGTTCAGCAGATCGACATAGCTTTCGGAAACTGCGTAGCTGACTTCAATACCGGGGAACAACCGGTGGAAATCCGGCATTCTTTCTGCCAGCCAGTCATCCAGCATGAAATGCGACATCGCTATTCG
>CAYYMJ010000103.1:0-6024 GCA_964472855.1 uncultured Rhodobacterales bacterium
CCGACCGCGCCACAGTCGCGGTGGGGTCCGGGACGGGGCCGGATTTCTGCCGCTGGGCAAACATGGAAGGCAATGCAATGGAACCGATGAATTGGGGTGTTCTGGGCGCCTCGGACTTTGCGCGGCAATTCATGGCCCCCGCCATTCACATGGCCGCCGGAAGCAGGCTGGCCGCGCTGGCCACGTCGTCGCCGGACAAGGCCGCGCCGTTCCTGGCCTTTTCACCCGAGACGCGGGTTTTCGACGGTTACGACGCGCTGCTGGCCGATCCGGCGATCGAGGCGGTGTATATTCCGTTGCCCAACAGCCTGCATGTGGAATGGACGCTGAAGGCACTGGCGGCGGGCAAGCATGTATTGTGCGAAAAGCCCATCGCCATGCAGGCCGGCGATTTCGACCGGCTGATTGCCGCGCGCGATGCCGCGGGCCGGTTGGCGGCCGAGGCCTTCATGATCGTGCACCATCCACAGTGGCAGCGCGCCAAGGCGCTTTACGACGCGGGCGCCATCGGCCGGCTGGTGCATGTCAGCGCCGCCTTCAGCTATGACAATTCGGGCGACCCCGGCAATATTCGCAATCGCCCCGAGACCGGCGGCGGCGCCTTGCCGGACATCGGTGTCTATATCCTGGGGTCCACCCGGTTCGTGACCGGGCAGGAGCCGCGCCAGCTGTCGGCCGCGATCCGCTGGGAGAATGGCGTCGATGTGTTTTCGCGGGTCGATGCCAGGTTTCCCGGGTTCAGCTTTGACGGCTATGTCTCGATGCGGCTGGCCCCGCACCAGCGCATGGTGTTTCACGGCGACAAGGGTGTGATGCAGCTGACGGCGCCGTTCAACCCGGCCAGCTTTGGCGAGGCGCAGCTATCGCTGGAGCGGGACGGGATGAGCATCACGACCGAGCGTTGGCCGGCCGCCAATCACTATGTCGCGCAGGTCGAGGCCTTTGCCCGAGCCGCGCGGACCGGCGGCCCCTATGCCTGCCCGCTGGAGTTCAGCCGCGGCACCCAGGCCACGCTGGACGCCGCATTCGCCGGCGCGACGACGCTGGATTGAGGGCCGGATCAAGGGGCGTTAGCGTTCCGGGGCCGGGCTTGCGCGAAAACCCGCAGGGGCGCGGCCCCTCTGCGCGGTTCCCGCGCATTCACCCCGGGATATTTCTGCCAAGATGATGGGCAGGACCGCTGAAGCACGGTGATGGCGATGTCGGTGCTGGTCAGGCTCTGGGCGCCGGTTACTGCGGCGAGGTCGGTGCCGTCGTAGGAAATCGTGGTGCCGGTGCTGTCGCTGAAATCGGCGCGCGAGGCCTGCGACGGATCGCTGCCGGCCGGAAGCTCGACTTCGGGCATGTCGCTGGCCGGGTCGACGCCGGTCACCGTGGCGACGCCGTCGCGGGGCATGTCAAAGCACGGTGATGGCGATATCGGCGCTGGTCAGGCCCTGGGCGCCGGTTACGTCGGCGAGGTCGGTGCCGGCGTAGGAAATCGTGGCACCGGTGCCGTCGCTGAAATCGGTGAGTGAAACCAGCGCCGGATCGCTGCCGGACGGAAGCTCGACCTCGAGCGTGTCGCTGGCCGGGTCGAAGTCGGTCACGGTGGCGACGCCGTCGGCACCGATGCCGTCGTCCAGTGCGAAATGGTCGCTGCCGGTGCCGCCGACGCCGGTGTCGCCGGCGCCCAGCAGCAACGTGTCGTCGCCGTCGCCGCCGTCGAGATAGTCGGCGCCGTCGGGGTCGACCGTGCTGGACAGCGACGAGCTTTCGCTCGTGCCGCTGAGGAAATCGTTGCCGGCGCCGCCAAAGAGCGTGTCTGACCCTTCGCCCCCCAACAGCGTGTCGTCGCCGTCGCCGCCGATCAGCGTGTCGCTGTCCTTGCCGGCGTCGAGCCGGTCGTTGCCGCCACCGCCGTCGAGCGAATCATTGTCGGAATTGCCGATCAGCGTATCCAGACCCAGCCCGCCCAGCAGCGTGTCGGCGCCATAGCCGCCCTCGATACTGTCATCACCGTCGCCGCCGTCGGCGACGTCATTGCCCAGCCTGGCATAGATCAGGTCGTCGCCGGCGCCGCCGTCGATGGTGTCGCCCTGGTCGCTGGCGTCCAGCGTGTCGTCGCCGGCCAGAAGGTCGTAGCTGCCGGGGCCAAGGCCGGTGTCTTCGAAGAAATCGTCATCTTCGGTGCCGGTAAAGCTGTCGTCTGCGCTGCCGTCGAACAGGTCGAGATAGCTGATGGCCAATGCCCCCAGAAACAGCATCGCATAGGCGATGTATGTTATCGAATAGGGGACCATGCCGCCTCTTCTTCGCTGCTCGCCGCATGGTTAACGAAACAATATGGCCCGATTTTGACGATCGGGAAAAAACCGCGAACGACTGTTCGGGCGGCCGGTGAAACCGGCCCCGGCCTGCGAGATTGTTCGCGGGCCGGGGGGCGATTTTTCGGCGGAAAATCGGATGGTCAGCTTTCCATGGCTTCCAGTTGGTCGATGAAGCCCGAGATCATCGACAGCCCCTTTGCCCAGAAGCCGGGATCGGCGGCGTCGAGCCCGAACGGGGCCAGCAATTGCGAATGATGCATGGATCCACCGGCCTCGAGCATGGCGAAATACTTGTCCTGGAAACCCGTGTCGCCTTCTTCGTAGACAGCATACAGCGCGTTCACCAGCCCGTCGCCGAAGGCATAGGCGTAGACATAGAAGGGCGAGTGGATGAAATGCGGGATAT
The DNA here is from genome assembly GCA_964472855.1 of uncultured Rhodobacterales bacterium. Classification (GTDB taxonomy): domain Bacteria; phylum Pseudomonadota; class Alphaproteobacteria; order Rhodobacterales; family Rhodobacteraceae; genus Tranquillimonas. The sequence goes on from CAYYMJ010000103.1 coordinate 2,716, forward strand.
AGGCCCAGAAGGTTTCGTAGCCGTCCATGAAGTTGAAGGCCGGCCCAAGGCTTTCGCCCTGAATGCTCATCCACAGCGCGTTGATGTCGGCCGGGGTCAGTTCGCCGCCCTGGCGGGCGTCGTGCAGCTTGCATTCGAAATCGTAAAAGGCAATCTGGCGCACCACGGTGTTGATCATGTCCTCGACCTTGCCGGCCAGCATCACCTTGCGCGCGGCGTCGTCGGGGGCCTCGGACAAGAGCTTGCGGAAGGTCAGCATCTCGCCAAAGACGCTGGCGGTTTCGGCCAGTGTCAGGGGGGTCGCGGCCAGCAGTTCGCCTTGCCCGGCTGCCAGCCGCTGGTGCACGCCGTGGCCCAGTTCGTGGGCCAGCGTCATCACGTCGCGCGGTTTGCCCAGATAGTTCAGCATCACATACGGGTGCACGTCGACCACCGTGGGATGGGCGAATGCGCCCGGCGCCTTGCCCGGCTTGACGGCCGCGTCGATCCAGCCCTTGTCAAAGAAGGGCTCGGCCAGTTCGGCCATGCGCGGTGAAAAGCCGTCATAGGCCGACAGCACCGTCGCCCGCGCCTCGGCCCAGCCGACCAGCCGGTCTTGTTCCATCGGCAGGGGGGCGTTTCGGTCCCAGACCTCGAGCTTGTCCAGCCCCAGCCATTTGCGCTTGAGCTCGTAATAGCGGTGCGAAAGCTGGGGGTAGGCCGCGACCACGGCGTTGCGCAGGGCCTCGACAACCTCGGGCTCGACATCGTTGGCCAGGTGGCGTCCGGTCTGGGGGGTGGGCATCTTGCGCCAGCGATCCTCGACCTCTTTTTCCTTGGCCAGCGTGTTGTGGACGCGCGCGAAAAGGCCGACGTTGTCGCCGAACACCCGCGCCAGTTCGCGGGCGCCAGTTTCGCGGCGGGCGCGGTCGGCATCGGTCAGCAGGTTCAGCGTTGCCTCGATCCCCTGCTGTTCACCGTCGACGTCAAAGGTCAGCCCGGCGATGGTTTCGTCGAACAGCCTGTTCCACGCGCTGGCGCCCACCACCGACTGGTCGTGAAGGAACTTTTCCAGCTCGTCCGACAACTGGTGCGGCCGCATCGCCCGCAGGCGGCGGAACACCGGGCGGAAACGGGCCAGATCGGGGCTGGCGGCAAACAGCGTTTCGAGATGGTCGTCGTCGAGCCGGTTGATTTCCAGCGCGAAGAACACCAGCGCCGTGGTGAAGTTGGTGATCCGGTCCTGGCAATCGGACAGGAACTTGGCCCGCTCGGCATCGGTGCTTTGCTGGTAATAGCGCAGGCCGGCGAAAGACATGATCCGCCCGGCCACGAGGTCGATCTTTTCATAACGCAGGACGCAGTCCAGCATGCCGGCGGCGTCGAGCGCGGCCAGTTTGCCGGCATAATCGGCCGCGAAGTCGGTGCAGGCGGTGTCCAGCCACCCGAGGTCGCGCGTCAACTCGGCCGCGTCGGTGGCGGTGTAAAGATCGCTCAGGTCCCATTCGGGCAACTGGCCAAGCTCGGCACTGCCGCCCGAGGCGGTGTCACGGGTCAGGCGGGACTGGAACGTTGGGCGCATCATGGTCTCCTTCGGGGTCGCGTGGCTTGCGGTATCCTGTTGCCGGCGCGGTCACAAGTCTGGCCGGTGCGCGCGGGCACCCCCGGCGGCGCGCGCCCCGTGCTAGCTGGCGCCGGGGCGCAGGCTGTCAAGGTCGCTGGCGTCCGAGATGTCGGCGTCGGGCAACCAGGCGTCGAGGCGTGGGCGCAGCAATTCCAGCCCCGCGTCGCGGCGGCTGTTGGCGATCAGCCCGTCATAGGCGATGCGGAACACCAGCCCCGGCGAAACCGCGCGGGCCGGGCCAAAGCGGTCGCCGATCAGCGGCGCAAGCCGTGCGGCAAGGGCCGGGTCGGCGCCGGGGTCGGGCGGGGTGACGGCGGCGATCCGCACCCAGCGGTTGCCACGGGCCAGCGCCATGCCCCATTGCGGCGCGCTGCCGGTGGTGACGGTGGTCAGCACCGCCGTCAGGGTCAGCGGCGGTGCCGGCCACTGCAGAAACCCCGCCGCGTCCGGCGCCGGCATGCGCAGCGCGATTTGGCCATTGTCGCGCAACCGGGCCCGCGCCGCCGCCGGGTCGTCGGACAGGGTTGGCATATGCCAGGGCAACCTGTCGGGCAGGCCGGCTGCCAGTTGGCGCAGCCGCTGCATACGGGTGGCGAAGGTTTCATGGCTCAGGGCCACGCCGTCTAGTTGCAGCACGTCCAGCACGACAAGGCAAAGCCCGGCCAGAGGGCGCGCCCGGGCGGTGTCGAGCCCGGTTGCCGGCCGCAGGCCTTGGGCGCCGTTATCCAGGGCAAGCTCGCCCGTCAGAACGGTGTCGGGCGGCAGAAAGTCGGCCAGCGGCGCCAGGGCCGGGGCAAGGTTGCTCAGCAGGTCTCCACTGTGGGACCAGAGGTAATGGTGCCCCGGGCGCAGGACAAGCTGCACCTCGGGGCCGCCCAGCAGGGGAATGGCGGGGCGCGCGCCAGACAGGGGCGGCGCGGTGTCACCGATCTCGTTCACCGGCGCCGGGGGCAGGGGGCGGGCAGCGTTCAGAAAGGCATCAGCGCGGTGCCAGAAGTCTTGCCAGTTGTCACCGGCCCGCGCGTCGTTTCCCGCCAGCCGCCACGCCACGTCATGGGGCGGACAGCCCGTGGCCTGCGCCAGCCCCTGCAACAGCGCGGCGCGGTCGACCGCTGGCGCGGTGCCGCAGGCCAGGCGGTTGACGACCAGCCGCTGTTGTCCGGTCAGCCGGGCCCAGATGTCGGCCAGGCCCTGTTGGCGCTGGTCGGGACCAGCGGCGCGCAGCGTGTCCAGCGCGGCAACAACCTCGGACAGGGGCGCGTCGCCCGGGCCGTCGGGCAGGGACAGGGCGGCAACCTCGAACGGGTCGCCAAGCTCTTTCGCGGTGGCGTCGAACAGCCAGTCGGGCAGGCCCGCCGCGCTGCACCCCCACGCGGTGATATCGGCCTTGGGCGCCAGCCGCGCCGGGCGGTGTCCGGCCAGCAATTGCAGCGCCGCCATGCGGTCGGGCGCCGGGACGGTCGCGAAATAGTCGGCAATCGCCGTGGCTGAGGGCCGGGCCAGCAGGCGGCAGAAATCACGCATCGCCGCTGGCGCGCAACGCCGACAGCGGGGCGGCCCACTGGCCGTTTTCGCGCAGCCAGCGGGCCAGAACCGCGTCATAGCCGTGGGTGCAATAGACCCGCTCGGCCCCGGTGGCGGCAATGGCGTCTTGCAGGCCGGGCCAGTCGGCATGGTCGGACAGCACAAATCCGCGCTGGCCGCCG
>CAYYMJ010000104.1:0-5988 GCA_964472855.1 uncultured Rhodobacterales bacterium
GGGAGAAGTCAAACGTGACACCACAAATCTTTAAGATCTCGCCGGTCTGGGACGATGACGCCGAGGTCTATATCTCGAAAACCGACATCATCGGTCTGAATATCCAGGCGGATACGCTGGACGAATTCAACGCTCTCGTCGAGGAGTTCGCTGCGGAGTTCATCCAGGCCAACCACTGCGTCCCATCCACCATCCCTTCAACACAGATCGTGTTTGTTGACGTGCCAGGAGTGAAAGCCGCGTAATCCTGTATATGCCGGCAGGATTCTATCGAGATGTAGTGAAAGAACTCCGCAAGAACGGGTTCTCGAAGTTGCCAAAACGCGGCAAGGGTTCTCATGAGGTTTTGGAAAGCCAGATCACGCAGCAGAGAGCTCTCGTCGCCAAGAACCTCAAGAGCAAAAATCTCGCTGACAGCATCCTAAGAGATGCCGGCATCGACAAGCGCTTCTGACCAACTCTTGTCCGTCGGCCTGTTGTTATACTCTTAGATCATGGCAGGACACAAAGTGTCCTGAGCAGAATCACCAACGTCCAAGGCTCTCAGCCCAGGATCGAAGAAGGCTGTTCACCGGGTCGGCTCTCCAAGGAGGGTTTCGATATGGGAAGGAAGTCTAAGGTCTATAGGGGAAAGGCTAGCTCCGTGCTTCAGGGAAAGGCTGGTCTCGAAGACTCAGGAAAGGCGAGCTCCGCGCGACAAGGAAGAAGAAGATGCGTGCCCCGGTCGGCACCGGCTGTCAAACCGCCAAATTGCGCTGAAGCGGTTTCGCCTGTTGCGGCAACGGGCTAGAAGGCAGTTGATCTGGCAGGAGGTCTGGTGCATGCCGTCGCCGAAACCCGTAGTTCTTTGCATCCTTGACGGTTGGGGCATTGGCCTGACCACCGCCGACAACGCCCCGCTGTTGGCCGACACGCCGAATTTCGACCGCATCATGGCCGGCTGTCCCAACGCGCGGCTGGTGACCCATGGCCCGGACGTGGGCCTGCCCAAGGGGCAGATGGGCAATTCCGAGGTCGGGCACACCAATATCGGCGCCGGGCGTATCGTGGCGATGGATCTGGGCCAGATCGACCTGGCGATCGAGGACGGCAGCTTTGCCGCCAATGCCGCGCTGGGCGATTTCATTGCCCGGTTGCAGGCCAGCGGCGGCGCGGCGCATCTGTTGGGCATCATCTCGGACGGCGGGGTGCATGGCATGACGGGCCACATGCTGGCCGCCGCCCGCACCATCGCCGCCGCCGGCGTGCCGGTGCGCATCCACGCCATGACCGATGGCCGCGACGTCGCGCCAAGATCGGCCGACACCTGCCTTGCCGCGTTGACAGCCGGCCTGCCCGGCGGCGCCCGGGTCGCCACGGTTCTGGGGCGCTACTATGCCATGGACCGCGACAATCGCTGGGAACGCGTCGCCCGGGCCTGGCGCGCGATGATGACCGGCGATGGCGACCGCGCACCCGACGCGGCCGCTGCCGTGGCGCAGGCCTGGGCGGCGGGTCAGACCGACGAGTTCATCCCGCCCACGGTGATCGGCGACTTTGACGGCATCAGCGACGGCGACGGCGTCTTCTGCCTCAACTTCCGGGCCGACCGCGCGCGCGAGATCCTCGCGGCAATCGCCGCCCCGGCGTTTGACGGCTTCGACACCGGCCCGCGCCCGGACCTGGCCGCCTTGCTGGGCATGGTGGAGTACTCTGACGCCCACAGCACCTATATGACCACGGTCTTTCCCAAGCGGTCGATCGTGAACACGCTGGGGTCGTGGGTGGCACAGGCCGGTCTGCGCCAGTTCCGCCTGGCCGAGACCGAGAAATATCCCCATGTCACCTTTTTCCTGAACGGCGGCAGGGAACAGCCCGAGGTTGGCGAAGACCGGCACATGCCACCGTCGCCCAAGGTGGCGACCTATGACCTGCAGCCCGAGATGTCGGCGCCGGCGGTGACCGACGCCTTCGTCGCCGCGATCGAGGCCGGCTATGACCTGATCGTGACCAATTTCGCCAATCCTGACATGGTGGGCCACACCGGCGATCTGCAGGCCGCGATCAGCGCCTGCGAAGCGGTCGACAACGGGCTGGGGCGGGTTCTGGCGGCGCTGGAACAGGCCGGCGGCGCCATGCTGGTGACGGCCGATCACGGCAATTGCGAAACCATGGTCGACCCCGCCACCGGCGGCCCGCACACCGCCCACACCACCAACCCGGTGCCGGTGATCATGGTTGGCGGCCCCAAAGGTGCGACGCTGGCCAGTGGACGCCTGGCCGACCTGGCGCCAACGCTGCTGGCGCTGATGGGCCTGCCGCAACCGGCGGAAATGACCGGCACCAGCCTGATCCGGCGATGATCCGCGCCGCGCTGGTTCTTGTCCTCGGGTTGCTGGCCACGCCGGCGCTGGCGCAGGCCGATGCGGCCACCGCCGCCCGCCTGGCCGCCGAACGCCTGGACCGGGCCGCCCGGCAACTGGACGCCGCCGATGGCGCGCGCGACCGTATCCGCGCGATGACGGAAACCATTCGCGCCTATGAAGACGGGCTTGGCGCCTTGCGCGACAGCCTGCGCCGGGCCGGCCTGCGCGAGGCGGCCATCCGTGGCGAGTTTGACCGCGAGGCCGCGCGGCTGGGCCGCTTGCTGGGGGTGCTGGAAACCATCGGCGGGCGCGACCTGCCGCCGCTGATCCTGCATCCCGACGGTGCGCTGGGCACCGCGCGTTCGGCCATGCTGGTCGCCGAGGTGACGCCGGCGGTCGCCGCAAGGGCGGTCGAGTTGCGCCGGTCGTTGCAGGAATTGCAGACCCTGCGCGCCCTGCAGGAAAGCGCCGGGTCGATCCTGGAAGACGGGCTTGCCGGTTTGCAGACCGCACGCACCGGGCTGAGCCTGGCCATGTCCGAGCGCCGCGAACTGCCGCGCCGCTTTACCGAGGATCCGGCGCAGATGCAGGCGCTGATCCGGGGCGCGGAAACGCTCGAGGCATTCGCGTCGGGGCTGGCCACGCTGCCCGACGACCCGCTGGATCAGACCCTGCCCGACTTTGCCACCGCCCGGGGCAACCTGCCGCTGCCGGTGGCCGGGCGCCTGCGCCGCGGCTTTCGCGAATCCGACGCCGCCGGCAACCTGCGCCCCGGCTGGATCTGGGAAACCCGCCCCGGTGCGCTGGTCACCGCGCCCTGGCCGGCGACCTTGCGCTACCGCGGGCCGCTGCTGAACTACGGCATTGTGATGTTGCTCGAACCACAGGCGGGCTATCTGATCGTCGTGGCGGGGCTTGACGTGGCCTATGGCGAAGCGGGAGAGATCATATCAGAAGGCAGCCCGTTGGGATTCATGCCGCGATCCGGGCAAAACGGTGCCGACGGTGGCCGGCAGGATGGCCAAGCGTTCCCTGAGGCGCTTTATATTGAAATTCGAGAGGGCGGCGTGCCCGTGGACCCGCGTGACTGGTTCCGACAGAGTGAGGATTGACGACGCAATGAAGAAATTTGCCATGGCCGCCATCAGCGGCACGCTTGCGGGAATTCTGCTGACCACCCAGATCGCCGGGCCGCTTGTCGCCCAGGAGAATCAGCGCAATTCCAGCGTCTACGAACAGCTTGACCTGTTCGGCCTGATCTTCGAGCGCATCCGCGCGCAATATGTGGAAGAGGTCGATCCATCCGACCTGATCGAGGCAGCGATCGACGGCATGCTGACCTCGCTCGACCCGCATTCCAGCTATCTTTCGCCCGACGACGCGGCGGCGATGCGGCTTCAGACCCGGGGCAGTTTTGGCGGTTTGGGGATCGAGGTCACCCAGGAAGACGGCTTTATCAAGGTCGTCTCGCCGATGGACGGGACCCCGGCCGATGTCGCCGGGATCGAGGCCGGCGATTTCATCACCCATGTCGACGGCACCGCGCTGCTGGGCCTGACGCTGGACGAAGCGGTCGACCTGATGCGCGGCCCGGTGGGCAGCGAGATCATCATCACCGTCGTGCGTGAAAGCGAACCCGACCCCTTCAACGTGTCGATCATCCGCGACACCATCAAGCTGACAGCCGCCCGCGCCCGGACCGAGGGGCATTCGGTGATCCTGCGGGTCACGACCTTCAACGACCAGACCTATCCCAACCTTGAAGAGGGTCTGCTGGAACAGATCGACGCCGCCGGCGGGATCGACAATATCAACGGCTTCGTGCTGGACCTGCGCAACAACCCCGGCGGTCTGCTGACCGAGGCGATCCGGGTGTCGGACGCCTTCCTCGAATCGGGCGAGATCGTCTCGACCCGCGGCCGCGATCTGGCGGAAAGCCAGCGCTATAACGCCACGGCGGGCGACCTTACGCAGGGCAAGCCGCTGGTGGTGCTGATCAACCACGGGTCGGCCTCGGCCTCGGAAATCGTGGCCGGTGCCCTGCAGGACCACCGCCGCGCGATCATCGTGGGCGTCAAGAGCTTTGGCAAAGGGTCGGTGCAGACCATCATGCCGCTGCGCGGCGCCGCGGCGATGCGCCTGACGACGGCGCGCTATTACACGCCGTCGGGCCGGTCGATTCAGGCACTGGGCGTGTCGCCCGACATCGTGGTCGAACAGCCCCCCCGCCGGGTTGACGAGCCCACCGACGATGTGCCGGTGTTTGGGGCCCGGTCCGAGGCCGAGCTTCGCGGATCGCTGGAAAACGACTCGGTCAGCGCCGACGAGCAGAAGACCATTCTGGAAGAGCAGCAGGCCGCGGAAGATGCCGCCAAGCTGCGCGAGGATGACTTTCAGCTGTCCTATGCCATCGACCTGCTGAAGGGCCTGCACGCGCTTGAGGCCGCACAGTGACCCCGGCCGCTGCGGCGGTCGACCCTGAAACGTTGCCATACCGGCCCTGCGCCGGTGTGGTTCTGACCAACGGCAGCGGGCTGGTCTGGGCCGGCGAGCGTATCGACACCCCCGGCGCATGGCAGATGCCCCAGGGCGGGATCGAGCCGGGCGAAGATTTGCAGGCGGCGGCGCTGCGCGAACTGGCCGAGGAAACCGGCATCGGGCCCGGGCTGGTCGATCTGGTGGCCGAAACGCCGGACTGGGTGCGCTATGACCTGCCCCCGCACCTGATGGGGCGGATGTGGGGCGGCCGGTATCGCGGCCAGAAACAGCATTGGGTGCTGCTGCGCTTTCTGGGCAGCGACACCGACGTGCGCATCGACCAGCCGCATCCCGAATTCGCCCGCTGGGGCTGGTTCACGCCCGAGACGCTGATTGCCGGCATCGTGCCGTTCAAGCGCGCGGTCTATGCTCAGGTGTTCGCGGCGCTGGGCGACCGGATGTGAGGCTCTGGGCGCTGATCCTGCTGCTGGCGGCCGGCCCGGCCCATGCGCTCAGCTGTGCCCCTCCCGACCCGTTTGCCGCCTTCAACCGTTTCGCGGCGGCCGAGGAAACCTATGTCGCGGTCTATGGTGTGTTCACTTTCGATCCCAACGCCATGCCGGGCCGTTTCGCCCGGTCGACATCGGTCGACGCCACGTTCGATGGCGAGGGTCTGGACCGCGATGGCTTCACCGGCCCGGTGGCGCGCCGGGTAACGCTGGACGTCGCCTGCGCCTTGTCATGGTGCGGCGGACTGCAAACCGGCACCCCGGTGCTGGCCTTTCTCGAACGGCAGGACGACGGCCTGCATCTGGCGCTTTCCCCGTGTCAGGTGGCGCATTTCATCGACATCACGGCGCCCGACCTGCGCCGGATCGAGGCCTGCTTTGCCGCCGGGCGCTGCCCGGCGGAATAATGAGGCGGGCAGGCGGGATGCCGTTGGGTGGGGCGTGCGCGGGCTGGCGGTGGGCGAGCAGCATCGCCGTTACGGGAACCTTCGGTCACGGGCGCTGGTGGGAACAACGGACAACGGCCAACGGCCATCGCGGATCGGCGTGTCGCCCCGGCCGCCGCGACCGGGCCGGCGCCGCCGCGCGCCGCACGCGGACCGCCGGGCAGGGCGAGGGGCCGCGGCTGGGGCAAGGCCGTGGCGTGGGTCTAGTCT
>CAYYMJ010000105.1:0-5976 GCA_964472855.1 uncultured Rhodobacterales bacterium
TAGCTGTGGATCGTGGTCATGAAGCCGCGCCTGATGCCGATCGCATCGTTGAGAACCTTGGCCACCGGCGACAGACAGTTGGTGGTGCACGAGGCGTTTGAGACCACCGTGTCGCCGGCCGTCAGCACGTCGTGGTTCACGCCGAACACGATGGTCTGGTCCGCGCCGGCCCCCGGCGCCGAGATCAGCACCCGTTGCGACCCGTTCTTGAGGTGCAGCGCCGCCTTGTCGCGGGCGGTGAAGATGCCGGTGCATTCCATCGCGATGTCCACATCGCTCCAGGGCAGGTCTTCGGGGTTGCGGATGGCGGTGACGCGGATCGGGCCACGGCCCACGTCGATCCAGTCCTCGCCGGTGGTCACGGTGCCGGGGAACCGGCCGTGGATGCTGTCGAACTGCATCAGATGGGCGTTGAATTCGACCGGACCCAGGTCGTTGATTGCGACGACCTCGATATCTGTGCGGCCCGATTCAACAATGGCGCGCAGCACATTCCGACCAATGCGGCCGAAGCCGTTGATAGCTACTTTCACAGTCATGTCTCGTTCCTCAGATCAGAGATTTTGCCTTGGCAGCGACCGCTTCAGCGGTGATGCCGAACTGCGCGTAAAGCGCGGGTGCCGGGGCGGATGCCCCAAAGCCGGTCATGCCGACAAAGCCGTCCTTCTGGCGCAGCATCGCGTCCCAGCCCTGACGGATCGCGGCCTCGATGCCGATGCGCGGCGCGGTGCCCAGCGTGGCGCGGCGATAGTCGTCGGGCTGGCCCGCGAACAGCTCGAAGGACGGGGCAGAAACGACTGCCGCCGTGATGCCCTCGGCGCCAAGCTGGTCGGCGGCGGTCATGGCAAGGTCCACTTCGGACCCGGTGGCGATCAGCGTCACTTGCCGGTCATCGCCGCCACGCAGCAGATAGGCGCCGCGCGCGGTCTGGTTTTCATCCACGTTGTCGCGCAGCGTCGGCAGCCCCTGACGCGACAGCGCCAGCAGAACCGGGCCATCGGTGGTCGCCATGGCGATTTCCCAGGCTTCGGCGGTTTCGACCGCGTCCGCCGGGCGCAGCACCGTCAGGTTCGGGATTGCACGCAGGCTGGCCAGCGTCTCCACCGGCTGGTGGGTCGGCCCGTCTTCGCCCAGGCCGATCGAGTCATGCGTCATCACGAAGACCGAAGGCACGCCCATCAGCGCCGCCAGCCGGATCGCGGGGCGGGCGTAGTCGGCAAACACCAGGAAGGTGCCGCCATAGGGCCGGAACAGGCCTGCCAGCGCGATGCCGTTCATCGCCGCGGCCATGCCGTGTTCACGAATGCCGTAATGCATGTAAGAGCCGCTGAAATCCCCCGGTTTTACCGGGAGTTGCCCCTTCGAGCGTGTCAGGTTCGACCCGGTCAGATCGGCCGAGCCGCCAATGGTGAATGGCAGCGCCGCATTCACCACACCCAGCGCCATTTCGCTGGCCTTGCGGGTGGCGACCTTGGGCTTGTCGGCCAGAAGCTGTGCCTTGTAGGCCGCCATTGCGGTGGTCAGCGGGGCCATGTCCTGCGCCAGATGCGCATCAAGCGTGTCGCGCTTGTCCGAGCCATCGCGGCGGGCCTGCCAGGCAGCGTGCGCCTTGGCGCCGCGTGCGGCAACCTTGGCCCAAGCGGCATAGACATCCTGCGGGATTTCGAACGGTGCGTGCGGCCAGCCCAGTTCGGCGCGCGCGGCGGCGATTTCGTCGGCGCCCAGTGGTGCGCCGTGCACGGAATGGCTGCCCTGTTTGTTGGGCGCGCCGTAACCGATTATCGTGCGGCAGGCGATCATCGACGGTCGCGGGTCGTTGCGCGCCGCCTCGATCGTATCGGCAATCTCAGCCGGGTTGTGCCCGTCGCAGGCCAGCACATGCCAGCCCGAAGCGGCAAACCGTGCCATCTGGTCGGTTGAGGTCGACAGCTCGGTGTCGCCGTCGATGGTGATGCGGTTGTCGTCCCACATCACGATCAGGTGGCCAAGGCCCAGATGCCCGGCCAGGTCGATCGCCTCGTGGCTGATGCCTTCCATCAAGCAACCGTCACCGGCGATGACATAGGTGAAATGGTCGATCAGGTCGCCAAAGCGGGCATTGCCCAGCCGCTCTGACAGCGCCATGCCGACGGCGGTGGAAATGCCCTGCCCCAGCGGGCCCGTCGTGACCTCGATCCCCTTGGCATGGCCGTATTCCGGGTGGCCCGCAGTGCGGCTGCCCAACTGGCGAAAGTTCCGCAGCTGGTCCAGACCCATGTCGTCATAGCCCAGCAGGTGGTTCAGCGCGTAAATCAGCATCGAGCCATGCCCGGCCGACAGCACGAACCGGTCGCGGTTGGGCCATTTGTCATCGGCCACGTCGAGCGCGACGAAGCGGTTGAACAGAACCGTGGCGACATCGGCCATACCCATCGGCATGCCGGGATGACCGGAATTGGCGGCCTGCACCGCGTCCATCGCGAGAGCGCGGATGGCATTGGCCATCTGGCGTTCGTCGGCGGAAGTTACTTGAGCGTTCATCATCGCTTCTCCCTGTCAGCGCAGCTTGCGCGCGGTGGAAACCAGCCGCTCGATCAGCGGGGTCAGGATAAGTTGCATCGCCAGGTCCTGCTTGTTGCCGGGAATGACGATTGAATTGGCCCGGGTCATCCACGACCCTTGAATCATCGAGGTGAGATAGGCGAAGTCGATCCCGCGCGGGTTCTTGAACCTGATCACCACCAGGCTTTCGTCGGCGGTCGGAATCCAGCGCGCGACGAACGGGTCAGAGGTGTCCACGACCGGCACCCGCTGAAAGTTGATATCCGTCTCGATGAATTGCGGGCAGATGCAATGCACATAGGCGTGCATCCGGCGCAGGATCGTGTCGGTCACGGCCTCGGTCGAATAGCCGCGGCTGGCCTTGTCGCGGTGGATTTTCTGGATCCATTCCAGGTTGATGACCGGCACCACCCCGATCTTCAGATCTGCCAGCGCTGCAAGGTTCACCTCGTCATTGACGACGCAGCCGTGCAGGCCTTCGTAGAACAGAACGTCCGCGTCTTCGGCGAACGGGGCCCATGCAGTGAACTCGCCCGGCGGCACGCCGCGGCGCTCGCTTTCTTCGGCGTCATGCACATAGAACCGCCTGCGCCCCTTGCCGGTTTCGCCGAACTCGCAGAACATGCGCTCCAGCTCGCCCAACTCGTTGGCTTCATAGGAGAAATGCGAGAAGGTTCCGTCACCCTCGGCCTCGCGCCGGGCAAGCTCGGCCTTCATCTCGGCACGGTTATAGCGGTGAAATGAGTCGCCCTCGACCGTGACGGCCTTGACACCCTCGCGGCGAAAAATCTGTTCGAAGGTGCCCTGGACGGTCGATGTCCCGGCACCGGACGAACCGACAACGGATACGATTGGATAGGTCTTGCTCATGGCAGTCTCTCCGATGGGTCAGCTGCGAAACAGGCCGCGGCTGCCGAACAGCGCCGAGACCTCGGATTCAGGAAGATCGTGATAGGTCGCCACCCGCGCGACCTTGTCGGGGCTTCCGAACACCAGCGGCGACCGCTGGTGCAGAGATTTGGGCGTGCGGTCGCGGATGGGCAGCGTGCCGTCGCTGGCGCTGCCGCCCGCGCCCTCGATCAGGTGGGCAATCGGGCCACATTCATAGACCAGCCGCAGCCGGCCCTGTTCGTAGCCAGGACGCCTGTCGCCGGGATAGAGGAAAATCCCGCCGCGGGTGAGAATGCGATGCGCCTCGGCCACCAGCGAGGCGATCCAGCGCATGTTGAAATCATGGCCCATCGGCCCGTCGGCCCCGGCGATCCGGTCGTCGATATAGGCGCGGATCGGCGTCGGCCAGTGGCGATGGTTCGACGCGTTGATCGCGTATTCGGACGATTGCGCCGGGATCGCTGCAATTGCGCCCAGAGAGCGGAACAAACCGGCCTCGGGGTCGAGCACGTATTTGAGCACACCACCATCGCCGACCCGCAGCATCAGGCAGCATTGCGGCCCGTAAATGATATACCCCGCGGCCAGCAGGTCCGAGGCCGGGCGCAGCACGCTGGCCTTGGGCGTATCGGCGGCGGGATACAGGCCAAAGATCGTGCCGACCGACACGTTGGTGTCGATGTTCGACGATCCGTCGAGCGGGTCGACCACCAGCGCAAGGCTTCCGTCGCCCAGCGTCATGATATCGTCCTGCTCTTCGGAGCCGTAAAACCGCACGGCGCCGCCGTCGAGCGCGCCGCGCAGCATGTCGTCGGAAATGATGTCGAGCGCTTTTTGCGTGTCGCCACCGGCGTTGGCGCCTTGCGCTGTCCCCAGCGCCTCGTCAAGCCCGCCACGCGCGATACGCCGATCCAGCGCCACGCCAAACCCGGCAATGCGGTCAATCGCGTCCGCCAGATCGGGCGCACTGTCTTGCGGCAGGTGGTCGAGAAATTGTGGCATGTCGTTTCCTCCCATCGACGACTGTGGTCTTGCATGACGCCTGCATATATGAAATTTGAATATTGTTTGCCCTCGTTAGAAAAAATCTAATCATGCTGTCGCCTGCGATCACGCTCAAACAGTTGCGCACCCTCCTTATCGTGGCCGAGCAGCACTCGCTTACCGCCGCCGCTAGCCGGATGAACCAGACAACCCCTTCCATTCATGCGCAAATTCGGAAACTGGAAAGTTTGGTCGGGCGCGACCTGCTGTATCGTGATGCCGCTGGCGGGGGCTTTCGGCTCACCCCCACGGGCGAGGCCATGGCCCGCGCCACGCGTCGGATCGAGGCCAATTTGTCGCGGGCCGCCGACGACCTGCGTGCCATCACCGCGGGATTTCAGGGTCATGTCCGGCTTAGCGCCGTGTCGACGGCGCAATATTTCGCGCCGGTTCTGGTGCGCATGCTGGGCGATACCCTGCCTGAAATCGAGGTCGGCCTGCATGTGGGCAACCGGGAAGACGTGATCGCCGAACTGGACCATGGCCGCGCCGATCTCGCCGTGATGGGCCGCCCGCCGCGCGCACCGCTCACCCGCTCGGAACCCCTGGGCCCGCACCCCCACGGCATCCTTCTGCCACCCGGACACAGGCTGGCTGGGCAAGATGGGTTTGACGCGATGGAGCTTCTGGAAGAGACCTTTCTCGTGCGCGAAGCCGGCTCTGGCACACGCGCGCTGATGATGCGCTATCTCGACCGGCTGAGCGAAGGCGCGAGTCCGCCGATGATCGCATTCAGCCGCAACGAGACGATCAAGCAAGCGGTGATTGCGGGGCTGGGAATTGCATTTCTTTCCCTGCACACGGCGCGCGACGAGCTGATCTCGGGGCGTCTGGTGCGGCTGCGCGGCCCGGGTCTGCCGGTGATGCGGCAATGGTATCTGGTGCGCCCGGCAGGCTCTGAGCCGACAGTGGCCAGCGATCAGGTGGCGCGCGCAATCACGAGTTTTGCCGGCACCTACTTGCCGGATCTCGATGATCTTGACAGATAGGAGCGGCGCCAGACTTGCCCTTCCACCTTCCGCCTGGCGCGCGCCCACGCCGACCAAGCAAGCGTGGCGAGCTCTGATGTCGCGTCGGTTTGGCCGCGCCGGTTCTCTACGACGCCCGCCCGCGCTGCTGCCGGTTTTTCAACCAAACGCCTGCCGCCTTGCATTGGCAAAGGACACCAGCGACAGCATGACCGGCACCTCGACCAACACGCCGACGACCGTTGCCAGCGCCGCACCCGAATTCAGGCCAAACAGGCTGATAGCAACGGCGACCGCCAGTTCAAAGAAATTCGAGGTGCCGATCAGCGCCGCCGGAGCTGCGATCGTGAACGGCACGCGCCACACGTATCCCCAACCAAAGGCAATGGCGAATATGCCGTAGCTTTGGATGATTAACGGGACAGCGATCAGGGCGATGACAAGCGGCGCGCTCAGGATGGTTTGCGCCTGAAAGCCGAACAATAACACCACCATCGCCAGAAGGCCGATGATCGAAAACGGTTTGAGGCGG
>CAYYMJ010000106.1:0-1438 GCA_964472855.1 uncultured Rhodobacterales bacterium
CTGACGCCCGACGACGCCGTTGCCACCGGGCGCGCGTTTGCTATGAAGCAGGCACCTCTGGTTGGCGAGGGGTCGCAGGGCAGGAAAGGCAGGGCGGGAAGGATATGCAGCGTCTGTCGCAGCCCTCGCACGACATCGGCCCGGCGGGACCGGGGCTGTGGCTGCTGTTTGCGTTGTACCAGCTTGTCATGCATCTGGCCTTTCCGGTCATCGGCCTGTTCATCCTGTGGCGGTCGCGGCGCGAACCGCTGCTGCGGGCCCATTTCGGACAGCGGCTCGGGCTGGGGCCGGTGGGGCCGCGTCACGGGGTCTGGGTCTTTGCGGCCTCGCTGGGGGAAACCCGTGCCGCCAGCCCGCTGATCGCGCGCCTTCTCGATGACGGGCACAGCGTTTGCCTGACCTGCAGTTCCGCCGCTGGCCTGGCCGAGGCGCGGCGGTTGTTCGGCGGCGATCCGCGCGTGCAGTGCCGCTATGCGCCGCTGGACCTGGTCTTTCCGCTGATCATCTTCCTCGCCCGCCTGCGCCCGGCGGCCCTGTTGATCGTCGAGCTCGAGTTCTGGCCCGGCAAGCTGATGCTGTCGGGCCTGTTCGGCGCCCCGGTGATTCAGGTCAACGGCAACCTTCTGGACGTGGCCTTCACGCGGCGCTTTCTGGGGCTGCCCAACCCGTTGCTGCGCTTTGCCGCGCGCTTTTCGATGGTGTTGACCAAGTCCGAGGCGCATCGCCGCCGCTATGTCGCGGCTGGCGTGCCGGCGGCGCGCATTCATCTGCCGGGCGAGCTGAAATTCGATCTGCCGCGCGCGCCGGAACAGATCGCGCTGGGCGAGCGTTTGCGGCGGCACTGGTGCCGGGGGCGCCCGCTGCTGTTCATCGCTTCGTCGATCACCGGCGAAGAGGCGGCCCTGACCGCGATGTGCCAGACCCTGATGGCCGGGGCCGCGCCGCCGCGCATCATCTGGGCGCCCCGCAGCCCGCAGCGGTTCGACGCCGTGGCCCGGGCGCTGGCCAGCGCCGGGTTGCGCGTGGCGCGACGCAGCACGCTGCCGGCGGATCCGGCAGAGGGCATCGCGGCCGATGCCGACATCCTGCTGGCCGACAGTATCGGCGAAATGAATATCTGGTATCAGGCCGCCGACCTCGTGTTCGTGGGCGCCAGCCTTGTCGACATGGGCGGGCACAATATTGTCGAGCCGCTGGCGCTGGGCCGCCCCGTCGTGATGGGGCCCAGCATCTTTGGCATCGCCTTCCCCGCTGCCGAAGCCCGCGACGCCGGGGCCTTGCAGCCGCTGGACGATGCCGATGCCCTGACCGGCGCGGTTGCCGCGCTGTTCGCCGACCCTGCGGCGCTGGCGGCGTTCACCGGCCGGGCCCGGGCGTTTTCTGCTGCGCATCTTGGCGCCAGCGACCGCAGCCATGCGCTGATCCGCCCGCTGATCCG
>CAYYMJ010000106.1:1538-5751 GCA_964472855.1 uncultured Rhodobacterales bacterium
CGCTGATCCGCCCGCTGATCCGGGGCCACGAGGCCGCGACGGCGGCCAAAGATGGCGATTCGCGCTAAACCCGGGCTACCAAACGCTGTCTGTCATCGTGGATTTTCAACGCCTCGGGCGATGATCGCTGAACAGAGTTGAACGCGGAATGCTGCAGGCGGCCGCGGGATTTGCGGCACTCTGGCAGCGCTGGCGGCGGTGGCGGTGGCTCTCGCGCAAGACATCGGGCGCCCCGGGTCGCGCACCCGGCGACACCCGCGGCGGGCGCACACCGCGCCGGGTCAGACCGCCTTGGCCACGACCACCTCGGACGGAACCGTGGCGCGCACGACGACTTCCTTGTGCGACAGGCGCCACTGCGACGGGTCGAGACGGGCCGACAGGACAAGCAGGCGGCAACCGCCAACCAGCGTCGAGCGCACGCCGCGCCGGGTCAGACCGCCTCGGCCACGACCACCTCGGACGCAATGGTTGCGCGCACGACGATCTCCTTGTGCGACAGGCGCCACTGCGTCGGGTCGAGACGGTCGGAAAGGACAAGCGGGCGGCAACCGCCAACCAGCGACGGGCGCACGCGGTGCACGGCTGCCCAGATAGCGCTGGTCGCCCGCGACAGGCCCGCCGGACCGTGGGTCAGCCCGGCCGCGCAAAGCACCCCGCCCTTTTCGGCCACCGCATGGGCGCCGCCAAGCGCGCGGCCGAGGTCATCTTCGCTGAGAAGGTCCAGAACATAGGTGAATATCACCCGATCGAACGTCATCCCAAAGGACGCGAAATCGAAGCCGCCGTCGCTGGTGATGGCCGTCGCACGGTCGGACCACGGCCCCAGCCGGTGGCCCGCAAGGCGCACCATGGTTTCGCTGATGTCGATCCCGGTATAGCGCGCGGTCGGGGGCAAATGATCGGACAGCAGGCGCGTCGCGAATTTCCCGGTCCCGCAGCCGACTTCCAGCACCGACCGGGCGTCGCCAAACCGCCCGAGGCGGATCAGCGCATCCAGCGCCGCGTTTTCATAAAAGCCTTGCGCGTCCTGTCTGGCGCCAAACCGGTTGTAGAACCGCCGCGCGTCATCGTGACTGAAACCAAACGCCTTTGACATGACCACCGGCTTTCGCGCCGAGCGTCGCCCGGTTGCGCCGCTTCACCAGACATATGCGCCCGGGGCAAGTTTGTCAGCCGCCAAGCGGCCGGCGCGGTCACATCCGGCCCAGCCCCAGCGCCCGGAACATCGCCTCGGCCCGGCGCCAGTCTTCGGGGGTGTCGATATCCTGCACCCGCCAGCGCGGAATGGGGATGGCGCCGGTCTCGGGCCCGAAAATCGGCTGGTCGCCCATCCACGCCGCGGTGTGACCGCAATAGAACTGGCCGGCGTCGTGCCAGGCCTCGGGCAGGTCCTGACTGCGCGTCGTCAAATGTTCGGGCTGGAGCATTTTCAGCCCGCCAGAGGGGTCGAGCGTAACTGCGCGCTGAACCGGGAAGGGAAAGGTCGTGACCGGCATGGTAAAGGACCAGTCATCCAGCATCCGCGCGCCTTGCCTTATGTCGCCGGCCTGCACGAAGGGCGCGGTGGCATAAAGACAGCACAAAAGGTCGGCCGCGCCGCAATCGCTGTCCAGCCATTCCAGCGCGTGGCGCACCACCTGCACGGTGGTGGCGTGATCGTCCGACAGGGCGGCCGGCCGGCGAAACGGCACCTCGGCCCCCAGCGTCATCGCGACCCGGGCGATTTCATCGTCGTCGGTCGACACGATGATCCGGTCAAAGACAGCGGCGTCCTGCGCGGCGGCGATGGACCAGGCAATCATCGGGCGACCGGCAAAGTCGCGGACATTCTTGCGCGGCACCCGCTTTGAGCCGCCCCGGGCCGGGATCAGGCAGACGCTCACCCCAGGGCCTCGGTCAGGGCGGCGACAACGCGGTCCTGCTGCGCCTCGGTCATGGCAGGATAAAGCGGGATCGAGATGGCGCGGGCATAGTATTGTTCGGCAACCGGGAAGTCGCCGGGCCGAAACCCGTGGTCCTGCCAATAGGGCTGAGTATGCACCGGGATATAATGCACGTTCACGCCGATGCCGGCATCGCGCATATGGTCAAAGACAGCGCGGCGCCGCCCCGGCGCGACCCGGACGACATAAAGATGAAAGGCCGAGCGTGCGCCGGCGCTGCGCCCGGGCCGGTCAAGCGGCAGATTGCCCAACAGCCGATCATAGCGGTCGGCCAGCGCGTTGCGGCGGTCGACATAGGTGGCCAGCCGGTCCAGTTGCGCGGTGCCCAGCGCCGCCTGCAGTTCGGTCATGCGGTAGTTCAGCCCAAGCCCGATCTGCTGGTAATACCAGCCGCCATCGGGTGGGTGGCTCATCAGCGCCGGGTCGCGTGTGACACCGTGGGACCGCAGCCGCTGCATGGCGGCGGCAAGCCCGGCGTCGTTGGTCAGCGCCGCGCCGCCTTCGGCGGTGGTGACAATCTTGACCGGGTGGAAGCTGAAGACGGCAATGTCGGAATGTTCGCAACTGCCAACCGCGCGGGCGCCGAAACTGCCGCCGATGGCGTGGCTGGCATCCTCGACCACGCGCACGCCATGATCGCGGGCCAGCGCACCGATGGCCGCCATGTCGCAGGACTGGCCGCACATATGCACCGGCATGATCACCTTGGGCAGCCGGCCGGCCCGGCGCGCCGCCGCCAGCTTGTCGGCCAGCGCGGCGGTGCTCATGTTGAAGCTGTCAGGCTCGATGTCCACAAAGTCGACCTCGGCCCCGCAGAGATGTCCGACGTTGGCCGAGGCGACGAAGGTGATCGGCGATGTCCACATCAGGTCGCCCGGCCCAAGGCCCAGCGCCGCGCAGGCGACATGCAGCGCCGACGTGGCCGAATTGACGGCAACCGCGTGCTGCGCACCGGTGACAGCGGTCAAAGCGGCCTCGAACCGTGGACCCTCGGCGCCCTGGGTCAGATAGTCCGAGCGCAGGACCCGCAGAACAGCATCGGCATCGTCGTCGGTGATATCCTGCCGACCATAGGGGATCACGGGTCCAGGTCCGCCACCATGCCGAGAAATTCGTCCCGGCCCAGCCATTGGTCGTTGGTGCCCGAATCATAGGCAAAGCCGCGCGGCACCGGCACCCCGCCCTCGCCCAGCCGGTTGCGGGCATAGTCGGCCTGAAAGGCAAAGCTGATGGTTGGCTTGATCACGAAGTGATCTGCGAATTCCAGTGTCAGGTGGCTGTCGTCGGCGGGACACATGATCTCGTGCAGCTTTTCGCCCGGTCGGATGCCGATGATCTTTTGCGGCACGCCCGGACCCAGCGCCTCGGCCAGGTCGACCATCTTCATCGACGGGATCTTGGGCACGAAAATCTCACCGCCATGCATGCGCGCGAAATTGGTCAGCACGAATTCCACGCCCTCGTCCAGCGTGATCATGAAGCGCGTCATGTCGGCATCGGTGATCGGCAGGTGATCGGCGCCCTCGGCGACCAGCTTCTTGAAAAACGGCACGACCGACCCGCGCGACCCAACGACATTGCCATAGCGCACCACCGCAAAGCGCGTGCGCCGGGCGCCCACCATGTTGTTGGCGGCCACAAACAGTTTGTCCGAGGCCAGCTTGGTCGCGCCATAAAGGTTGACCGGATTGGCGGCCTTGTCGGTCGACAGGGCGATGACCCGGTCCACCTGGTTGGCAATTGCCGCCTCGATCACGTTCTGGGCGCCGTGGATGTTGGTCTTGATGGCCTCGAACGGGTTATACTCGGCCGCCGGCACCTGCTTCAGCGCCGCCGCGTGGATGACAAAATCGACCCCGTCCATGGCCTGGGTCAGCCGGTCGCGGTCGCGCACATCGCCGATGAAATAGCGCATTTGCGGCGCGTCATAGACCTGCGCCATCTCGAACTGTTTCAACTCGTCGCGGCTGAACACCACCACGCGCGCGGGGTCGTGGTCGCGCAGCAGGTGCTGCACGTATTTCTTGCCGAACGAACCGGTGCCACCGGTTATCAGGATGCTCTTGCCGTTGAACATTTGCGCCTTCACCGTCACTGTCTGGTCCCGGGCTTACCGAAGCCACCGGGCTTTTGCCATCGCCAATAGGGAATTCGCCATGTTCACGCAAAGGGAATTGGAGGACGCCGCGGCATTGGTGCAGCGCCACATCGTGCCCACGCCCCAGATCGGGTGGCCCCAGCTTTCGGCCCGGGCCGGTTGCGAAGTT
>CAYYMJ010000107.1:0-5443 GCA_964472855.1 uncultured Rhodobacterales bacterium
CCTGCGCAAGAAGACCAACATGCGCATCGAGGTTGGGGGCCAGCGGTTCCACATCTTGCGCTATTGGGACGAAGGATTTGCCATCGATGCCGAGGAGACGCCGCATCTGCGCGGGCTGGCCGATCTTTACGAGGGCCCGAAATTCATGGGTCAGTGCCTGATCGTCGCCTCTGCCGAAGAGGCCGGGCAAATGGTGTTCGAGTTCAAGCGCACCGCCACGGCACATGACAGCGCGCCGGTCGACTTTGCCCGTTCCGACGATGCGCCGGTTGCGCTGTTGACCGGCGAAACCTGACCGCTGTCATCGCGGCCAAAGTTCGCTGGGTACCGGTTGGCGCGGGTCAGGACATCCGCCGCGCCAGCGCGGCCAGCATCGCGCAACATCCGGCCAGTTGTTCGCGGCTGACGAATTCGTCCGGCTTGTGGGCCTGGGCGATCGAACCCGGCCCGCAGACCACCACGTCGGCCCCCAGCGACTGGAACAGCCCGGCCTCGGTTCCGAAGGCGACAAGGTCGCAGGCGTTGGCGCCGGTCAATTCGGCCACCAGGTCGCGCGCGGCGTTGGCCGGCATCGGGTCGAGCCCGACCACCTCGCCGATGGTCTGAACGCTGATCGCCGCCCCGGGATGCACGCGGCGCATGGCCGGCAGCAGGTCGTGCGCCACGCAGGCGGCCATGTGGCTTTTCACGAAATCGGCGTCTGACACCTGCACCGGGCGCATTTCCCAGTCGACCTCGGCCTTGCCGACGATCACGTTATGGGCCACGCCGCCGGCAATGCGGCCGATGTTGATGGTGGTCCATGGCGGGTCAAAGGCGCTGTCGGCCGGGGCCCGGCGCTTGAGGTCTTCGCGCAGGTCCAGCAGGCGCGCGACGTAACGCGCGGCATATTCGGCCGCGTTGACCCCTGCATCGGGGGCCGAGCCGTGACCTTCGAGCCCGGTGAAACGGGCGCTGTATTCGAAGCAGCCCTTGTGCCCCTCGATCACCCGCATCTCGGTCGGTTCGCCGACGATCACGATATCGGGGCGGATGTCATGGGCGGCCATCACCTCGACCAGATGCCGCGCGCCGAGGCAGCCGGTTTCCTCGTCATGGGTGAAGGCGAACCACAGGGGGCGGGTCAGACGCGCCGGGTCGATGGTTTCGGCCAGCGCCACGGCGGCGGCGATAAAGCCCTTCATGTCGCAGGTGCCGCGCCCGAACAGCCGCGTGCCGTCGTCGGCCATCTCGAAAGGGTCGGTCGCCCAGTCCTGGTCGGTCACGGGCACCACGTCGGTGTGCCCCGACAGCAGGATGCCGCCGCGTTCGTCGGGGCCGATCCGCGCCAGAAGATTGGCCTTTTGCCCGTCTTCGCTGGTGTCCAGCAGCACGAAGGCCCCCAGCGCGTCAAAGCGTTCGCGCAGGCAGGCGATCATGTCGAGGTTGCTGTCGGGCGACACCGTGGGAAAGGCGATCAGGTCCGACAGCAGGGCGACGGCGCGGTCCAGCATCAGGGCTTTACGAACATCTGGCGCGGGCGGTCGCAGAAACATTCGGCCGGGCCGGTATCGCGGATCAGGATCGGTTCGGTGATTTCCAGCCCCCAGTCGTCCATCCACAGCCCGGGCATGAAGTGAAAGGTCATGCCGGGTTTCAGCACGCTGTCGTCGTCTTCGCGCAGAGAGATCGTGCGCTCGCCCCAGTCGGGCGGATACGACAGGCCGATGGGATAGCCGCAGCGCGCGCCGCGTTCGATGCCGGCGCGTTCCAGCGGCGCGGCCAGCGCCCGGGCGATGTCGCTGGCGCGATTGCCGGGGCGGGCGGCGTCAAGCCCCGCTTCCAGCCCTTCGAGCAGCGCAGCCTCGGCCCGTTTGAGGAAATCCGGCGGCGTGCCCAGAAAGACCGAGCGGCAGAACGGCACGTGGTAGCGGCGATAGCATCCCGCCAGTTCGAAGAAGGTGCATTCGCCTGATCGGAACGGCGCCCCGTCCCATGTCAGGTGCGGTGCTGCTGCGTCGGTGCCCGACGGCAGCAGCGGCACGATGGCGGCATAATCGCCCCACAGATCGTCTACGCCGGTGACTGCGTCGTGATAGATCTGCGCCACCAGGTCGTTCTTGCGCATTCCGGGCTCGACCCGGTCGATCACGCCGTCGATCACCTTTTCGGCGATGCGCGCCGCCTTGCGCATCAGCGCGATCTCGGCCTCGGACTTGACGCCCCGCTGCCAGTTGATCAGCGCGGTGGCGTCGATCAGCCGGGCCTCGGGCAGTTCGGCGGTCAGGGTCAGGTGGGCCTTGGCCGAGTAATAGTAATTGTCCAGCTCGACCCCGATCCGGGACGCGCCCAGCCCGGTTTCGCGAAGTATCGCCGCAAGGTCCTGCATGGGGTGGCGGGTGGTGGACTGGACGTAATTGTCGGCATAGCCGCGGATGCTGTCGTCGGGCATCCACACGGTGCGGCGGGCGCCGTTGGCATCTTGCCCGCGCCCCCACCAGACGGGATCGCGGTCGTGAAACACGATCACCCCCTGATGCACGTAGAACGACCAGCCCTCGTAGCCGGTCAGCCAGGCCATGTTGGACGGATCCTCGATAAACATCGCGTCAAGGCCGGCCTGCTCCATCGCGGTGCGGGCGCGTTTCAGGCGCTGGTCGTATTCGGCCCGCGAAAAGGCGGGGTTGGGGTGGGTCATGGCAGGCCTCGGCTGGTTGGCGGGTCGGGCGATGGCAGCACGACGGTCGCATTTTGGCAAGCGTCCACGACGGGGGCGGCTAGTTTTTCGCCGGTATCCGGGTAAGTTTGCCCTGACCCAGCGAGGAGACTGCCGCCGATGAACCTTGTCCGGAACCGGTTTCGCGGCGCGCCGCCGCTGTTGCCAGATATGCCCATGCCCTCGACCGATGCCGGGGCGGTGGCGCGACTGCTGGGCAAATGCCCCGCCGCCGCCGAGACGCCGCTGATTCGGACCCAAGGGCTGGCGCCGCTGGCCGCGCTTTGGGTCAAGGACGAGCGTGGGCGCATGGGGCTGGGGTCGTTCAAGGCGCTGGGGGCGGCCTATGTCATCGCGCATGACGCCATGGCCGCCAACCCCGCGCCCGATGCGGCCACGCTGGCCGGGCGCACCTATGTCACCGCCAGTGCCGGCAACCACGGGCTAAGCGTTGCCGCCGGTGCGCGCATGTTCGGGGCGCGGGCCGTGGTTTATCTGGCCGACACCGTGCCCGGTGACTTTGCCACCCGCCTTGCCGGCATGGGGGCCGAGGTTCGCCGTCAGGGCAGCGACTATGCCGCGTCGATGGACGCCGCGTTGCGGGCCGGTGAAGACAACGGCTGGACGGTGCTGTCGGATACATCCTGGCCGGGCTATACCGCCATCCCGCACCGGCTGATGGAGGGGTATCTGCAGCTTGCCGCTGAAACCACGCGGCAGTGCACGGATGCGCCCGCGCATATCTTTCTGCAGGCCGGCGTGGGCGGGCTGGCGTCATCGGCGGCGGCCTGGTTTCGCGCCGCATGGGGCGACGGCCCGGTCATCACGGTGGTCGAGCCCGCGTCGGCCCCGGCGCTGCAGGCCAGCATCGCGGCCGGGAAACCGGTTTATGCCGGCGGGCCCGACAGCATCATGGGCCGGCTCGACTGCAAGGAACCATCGCTGATTGCCCTGAACGGGCTGGCCCGCGACGCCGACCATTTCCTGACGCTGGACGATGACGAGGTCGCGTCTCAGCTTGGGGCGATGGCCGCCGCCGGGCTGGCGACGACCGCGTCGGGCGGGGCGGGGCTGGCCGCGGCCATGCGGGCGGATGTTCGCGCCGGCCTGAGCATCGGCGCCGATGCCAGCGTTCTGTGCATCTTGTCCGAGCAGCCATGACCAGCAGCTTCGATCCGGCCGAGTTTCAGGCGCGCACCCAGCGGGCGCAGGCCCTGATGGCCGTGCACAGGCTTGATGCGTTGCTGCTGACGACCGAGCCCGAGGTGCGGTATTTCACCGGCTACCTGACGCGGTTCTGGGAAAGTCCCACGCGCCCGTGGTTCCTGGTTGTTCCGGCCAGCGGGCGGCCGGTGGCCGTGATCCCGTCGATCGGCGCGGCGCTGATGGGGCAGACGTGGATCGACGATATCCGCACCTGGGCGTCGCCGGACCTGAAGGACGACGGCATTTCGCTGTTGGCCGAAACGCTGGCCGAACTGGTGCCGGGGCAGGGGCGCATCGGCATTCCCGACGGGCATGAAACCAGCCTGCGGATGCCGCTGGCCGATCTGGGCCGCCTGCAGGGGGCGGTGGGTGCCGGCGCCTTCGTGGGTGATTTCGACATTCTGCGCCAGTTGCGCATGGTCAAGTCACCGACCGAGATCGCCCGCATCCGCGCCGCCTGCGCCATTGGCGGGCGCGCCTTTGCCCGGGTGCCCGAGATCGCGGGCCCCGGCATTGCGCTGTCGCAGGTGTTCCGGCGGTTCCAGATGCTGTGCCTGGAAGAAGGCGCCGACTGGGTGCCCTATCTGGCCGGGGGCGCCGGGCCGGGCGGGTATCTGGATGTCATCTCGCCGGCATCCGACCGCCCGCTGGCGGCCGGCGATGTCCTGATGCTCGACACCGGTTTGGTGCATGACGGCTATTTCTGCGACTATGACCGCAACTGGTCGGTCGGGCCGCCGTTGCCGGACGTGGCGGCGGCCCATGCCTGTCTGGTCGATGCCGCCGACGCCGGGTTCGACGCGGCGCGCCCGGGCGTGACAGCCGCCGATCTGTTCCAGGCCATGCGCGGCGTCCTGTCCGAATTTGGCGGCGACACCGGCGCCGGGCGGCTGGGGCATGGGCTGGGCATGTCGCTGACGGAATGGCCGTCGCTGATCGCGACGGATCACACCCCGCTCGAAGCCGGGATGGTGCTGACGCTGGAGCCGGGGCTGGCGCTGGGCGGCCGTGTCATGGTGCACGAAGAGAATATCGTGATCGTCGAAGGCGGGGCCGAATACCTGACGCCGCGGGCCGGCGCGGAAATGGTGGTGCTATGAACCAGATTCCTTATGAATTGCGGGCCGACGACCCGGCCGCGCCGCCCATCGGACTGATCGTTCTGCAGACCGACGAAACCATCGAGCCCGACTTTGCGCGGTCCTTTGCCGGCCACCCCAGCCCCATCTACGCCGCCCGCATTCCCTGCGATGAAGAGGTCACGCCGGAAACGCTGGGCCGGATGGGGCCGCGGCTGACCGGCACCGCGCGGCTGTTGCCCGATGTCCGGCGCTATGCCGCGGTGGGGTATGGCTGCACTTCGGCCAGCGCGTTGATCGGATCGGACAAGGTGGCCGACATGGTGCGTCAGGGCTGCGACACGGCCGCCGTGACCGACCCGTTGCACGCGGCCACGGCCTGTGCCCGTGACCTGGGCGTGTCGCGCTTTGCGCTGGTGTCGCCCTATATCGAATCCGTGAACCAGCCCCTGCGCGCCGCCTT
>CAYYMJ010000108.1:0-5019 GCA_964472855.1 uncultured Rhodobacterales bacterium
CGTGGCGACCGCCGGCGTCGCGGTCACGCGGGCCGGGGCGGCGTCGGCGATGCCGATGTCGGACGAGATCGCCGCGCTGATGGCGGTGAGTTGAGGCAGCGACGCGCCTGCGCGCCGCCGGCGATGCCGCTGTCGGACGAGATCGCCGCGTTGATGGCGGTGAGTCGAGGCAGCGGCGCGCCGGGGCGGCGTCGGCGTCGGGCGAGATCGCCGCGCTGGTGGCGGTGAGTTGAGGCAGCGGCGCGCCGGGGCGCCTTGCCGAGTGTAACCGGGGCTACCAGTCGAAGGGTGCGACCGTGCGCCTTTCGGCCAGCATGAAGGCGTCGGCGACATGAACCAGGGGCGAGAAGTCGGCGTCGCTTTGACCCTCTGACACCAGTTGCGACATGCGGCGGTAAAGGCCGGGGTATTCGCGATCGGGCCCGGCGTGGGTTTCCTGCCCGTCCACCATCAGCCGCGCGCCGCCGTCGACAAGGCGCAGGTGTTCGGCCGTGGTTTCGACCGAGATCTCCCAGGTCTGCGCGCCCTGCTGGCGCCAGTCGAAACTGGCCGCAACGCTGGCGCCATGGGGATGGGCAAAAGTCAACTCGGCGGCGATCGGGGTCTGGCGCCCGGCTGGAATGTCGAACCGGCCGCCGGTCAGGCGCAGGGGCTGGTGCAGGATACGCGTCAGGATCGACAGGGCGTTGATGCCGGGGTCCATCACGCCCATGCCACCGGCCTGCCAGACCCAGTCCTGGCCCGGGTGCCATTGGCGCACGTCCTCGGCCCAGGTGATCTGCACCTTGCGGATGGTCTGCCCGCTCAGCCGGGCGCGGGCCGCCTCGACCCCGTGGGCCATGCGGCTGTGCCAGGTGGCGAACAGGCAGACGCCGGCGTCGCGGGCAGAACGTTCCAGCGCGTGGCATTCGGCCAGCCCCAGGGCGGGTGGCTTTTCCAGCATGACATGGCGCCCCGCGGCCATGGCGGCCATCGCATAGCCAAAGCGCGGCCCCGCCGGCAGGGCCAGCGAGACCGTGCCGATGTCGGGATGCGCGGCCAGCATCTCGGCCATGCCGGC
This sequence comes from uncultured Rhodobacterales bacterium, assembly GCA_964472855.1. Classification (GTDB taxonomy): domain Bacteria; phylum Pseudomonadota; class Alphaproteobacteria; order Rhodobacterales; family Rhodobacteraceae; genus Tranquillimonas. The sequence goes on from CAYYMJ010000108.1 coordinate 1,061, forward strand.
ATGGGCCGGGACGCCGTCGACCCCGGCATTGCGGCTGACCGTTGCGGCGAGTGTCCAGGCGGGGTCGGCCGTGATGGCCGGAATATGCTGGTCGCGCGCGATCTTGCCGATGCCGGCCAGTGCAATGGGACGTGCGGTGGGGCGAGCTGTGGGGCGAGCTGTGGGGCGAGCTGTGGGGCGTGCCATGATGCCGGTATCCTTGCCATGGGCCTGCTCTGTCTATGCCCTCGGTGCCCCGGCCCGGGTCAAGCCGGAAATGGGCCGATCCGACCCGCTTTGTGAAACCCTTCGCCTTGAAGAGGCGGCTGTGTTCGCGCTAGGTGGCGCCTGGTGCATGGGCAAGGGGTTTGCAGTGGCGCGCCGCAAGCGGAAACAGATCATCGGCGACCGGGGGCTGGCCGGGCTGGCGCTGTTGCTGGCGGCCTCGTGCCTGTTGCCGCCGCTGGCCGTGGCCGTGGCCAGCCTGTCGGGCGGCAGTGGCACGCTGGCCCACCTGGCCGCGACGGTGCTGCCGGGCTATATCAGCGCGACGCTGACGCTGGTGGCGCTGGTGGCGGCGGGCAGTTTCGTGATTGGCACAGGCACCGCCTGGCTGGTGGTGATGACCGAGTTTCCCGGCCGCCGCATCCTGGAGATCGCGCTGGTGATCCCGCTGGCCTTTCCCGCCTATGTGCTGGCCTATGCCTATACGCATCTGCTGGATCACCCCGGCGTGGTGCAAACCGCCCTGCGTGCCCTGACCGGCTGGGGGCCGCGCGACTATTGGTTTCCCGAGATCCGCTCGCTGGGTGGGGCCGGGGCGATGCTGGTGCTGGTGCTTTATCCGTATGTCTATCTGCTGGCGCGGGCGGCCTTTTACGGCCAGAGCGCCACCAGTTTTTTCGCCGCCCGTGCGCTGGGGCGCACGCCGCTGCATGCCTTTCTGACGGTATCGCTGCCCATGGCCCGGCCAGCCATCGCGGCGGGGGTGTTGCTGGCGGCGATGGAGACCATCGCCGACTTCGGAACCGTGTCGTATTTCGGGGTCCAGACCTTCGCCACCGGCATCTATACCAGCTGGTTCGCCATGTTCGACCGGGTGGCGGCGGCGCAGCTTTCGCTGGGTCTGCTGGCGTTTGCGCTGTTGCTGGCCATTCTTGAACGCGCCACCCGGGGGCGGGCGCGCTATGACATGGGCAAGCGGCGTGAAAGCATGCCGCGGATGGTGCTGCGTGGCTGGGCGCGGGCCGCTGCGCCGCTGCTGTGCCTGGTGCCGGTGCTGCTGGGGGTGGTGGTGCCGGTGGTGGCGCTGGGGATCATGGCGGCGGGTTCGGAACAGGCGCTGTTCAGCGGCCGCTATCTGGGCTTTGTGCGCAATTCGCTGATCCTGGCCACGACCGGGGCGGTGGTGACCGTGGCGGCGGCGCTGGTGCTGGGCAGTTTCCAGCGCCTGCACCCGGGCCTGACATCGCGGGCGGCGGTGCATGTGGCGCGGCTGGGCTATGCGGTGCCGGGCGGGGTGATCGCGGTGGGCCTGCTGGTGCCGTTCGCGGCCTTTGACAACGCGCTGGACGGCTGGATGCGCGATACGTTCGGGATCTCGACCGGGCTGTTGCTGACTGGGTCGGTCTGGGTGCTGATTGGCGCCTACATGATCCGCTTTCTCGCCGCCGCCATCGGCGCCTATGAGGGCGGCGTGGCGCTGATCAGTGCCAACATGGATGCCGCGAGCCGGGTGCTGGGGCAGGGGCCGGTCGGCACGCTGAGGCGCGTGCATCTTCCGATCCTGTCGCCGAGCCTGCTGACCGCCGCGTTGATCGTGTTTGTCGACATCATGAAGGAATTGCCGGCGACCCTGATCATGCGGCCGTTCAACTTTGACACACTGGCGGTGCAGGCCTTTCGGCTGGCCGCCGACGAGCGGCTGGAGGGGGCGGCGGTGCCGTCGCTGGTGATTGCCGCGGTGGGGCTGGTGCCGGTGTTGCTGTTGTGCCGGCAGGTGGCGCGGCGTCAGGGATAGCGGCGTTGCGCCGCGCTGGTCGCGCGCCGCGGTGGGGGGCGCTGCCCCCCACGGCCCTTGCGAGGCAATGGCCGTTCCCCCCGGGATATTTTGCCAGGATGATGAGGGACGCGGATCAGCCCAGTTCGAAGGTCTGGACGTGTTGGCCCCGGGCGACCAGGCCGACTTCGCCGCGGCACAGGCGCTCGGCCTCGGCGCCGAACACTTCGTGCCGCCAGCCCCGCAGGGGTGCGACATCGCGTTCGCCGGCGGCAATGAGGTCGAGCTCGGACGAGGTGGCAATCAGTTTCTGGGCCACGCCGGCCTGTTCGCAGCGGGCCTTGAGCAGCACGCGCAGAAGGTCGGCCAGGGCCGGGTTCACCTGCAGCTTGTCGCGCGAGGTGTCGGGCCGGGGCAGGCTGTCGTTGGGCAGGGCCATGGCGGCGGCCACGGCAGCCAGAATGCCCGCCGCGATGTCGCCGCGCCGGGCCTCGCGCAGCAGCAGGCGCGAGCGGCCGATATCTTCGCCGTTCGCCGGCCGGGTCGAGGCCAGTTCAAGCAGCGCGTCGTCCTTGTAGACCCGGTTGCGCGGCACGTTGCGCGACTGGGCATAGGTTTCGCGGAAGCTGGCCAGTTCGCGCACCACGGCAAGGAAGCGGGGCGAATTGCTGCGGGTCTTGACGCGGCGCCAGGCCTCGGCCGGGGTGACGGTATAGATTGCGGGGTCGGTCAGGCTGGACAGTTCCTCTTCCACCCACGGGCGGCGGCCGCTTTTTTCGAGTTGCGTGGCGAGGTCGCGGTAGATCACCCTGAGATGGGTCACGTCGGCCAGGGCATAGGTTTTCTGCGCCTCGGTCAGCGGGCGGCGCGACCAGTCGGTGAAGCGGGACGTCTTGTCGAGCGGGGCGCGCACGATCTTGCGCACCAGGGTTTCATAGCCGATCTGGTCGCCGAAGCCGCACACCATCGCCGCAACCTGGGTGTCGAACATCGGTTTGGGAAACACGCCGGCATCGACGAAGAATATCTCGAGATCCTGGCGCGCGGCATGGAACACCTTGACCACGCTTTCGTCGCGAAACAGGTCGTACAGCGGTTCCAGCGACAGCCCTTTGGCCAGCGGGTCGACCAGCACGGCGGCATCGTCGCCCTCGGCCGGCATGGCCAGTTGCACAAGGCACAGGCGGGAATAATAGGTGCGTTCGCGCAGAAATTCGGTATCGACTGTGACGAAGGGATGCTGTGCGGCGCGGGCGCAATATTCGGCCAGCGCCTCGGTCGTGGTAATGGTGATCATGAAAGGCCGTTATCCTGTTTCTTGTTTGCCCGCCCGCTAAGGCCCCGTGATAGCGGCCCGCCGCCGGGTTGGAAAGGCGTCAGGGCAGCAACAGCGGATCCCGGCAGCCATTGGCCCAGCGGCGCAGCACCGCCGGGTAGAGCCGGTGCTCGGTGGTCAGCACGCGGCTGGCCAGCCGCGCGGGCGTGTCATCGGCGCGCACCGGAACGCGGACCTGTCCCAGGATCGGGCCGGCGTCGAGTTTGGCGGTGACCTCGTGCACGCTGCATCCGGCCTCGGCATCGCCGGCGGCAATGGCGCGGGCGTGGGTGTCGCGCCCGGGATAGCGCGGCAGCAGCGAGGGGTGGATATTCAGCATCCGTCCCTGCCAGCGCGACACGAAGTCCGGGGTGAGGATGCGCATGAAACCGGCGAGGCAGATGGCCTCGGCACCGGCGGCGCACAGGCGGTCGTGCAGGGCGGCCTCGAACCCGGCGCGGTCGGCAAAGTCGGTGTGGGGCAGGGTGGCGACCGGCACCTGCCGGCTGGCCGCGTGGTCAAGCCCGGCGGCGCGCGCGACATTGGACAGCACCAGCACCGGGCGCGCGGGGTGGTCGCCGGTCATGCTGTCGACCAGCCGCACCATGTTCGAGCCGCCGCCCGAGATCAGGATGGCGACCCGGCGGATCACCGAAGCGACCCGGT
>CAYYMJ010000109.1:0-4814 GCA_964472855.1 uncultured Rhodobacterales bacterium
TTTGGTTGCGGGGGTAGGATTTGAACCTACGACCTTCAGGTTATGAGCCTGACGAGCTACCGGGCTGCTCCACCCCGCGCCAAGGATTGTGGGGATACTCGGAAGCCTTGGGGGGCGCAAGGGGGCGGCGGGGTTTTTTTCGGCCGGATTCGGTGGTCGGGGCCGCAGTGCCGTCGCAGGCGGATGTTGCGCCGGCGTTGGCGTGGGCAGGCCTTTGACATTCCCCGCCGCCGGGCTTTTACTGGCAGGCGCATTCAGACATGTGAGCGGCAGTTTTCGCGCTAAATCAGAGCGTTGCGGTGTTCGGTCTGGAGTCTGTGCCGGGCGCCGGCGACATGTAGCTGGGGCAATCCATGCGATTTTCCGCCAATCTCGGCTTTCTGTGGGCAGACCGGCCGCTGCCAGACGCCATCCGTGCCGCCAGTGCCGCCGGTTTCGACGCGGTGGAATGCCACTGGCCCTATGACGTTCCGGCGGCCGAGATGGCGGCGGCGCTGGCCGAAACCGGGCTGCCGATGTTGGGGCTGAACACCGTTCGGGGCGATGTCGCCGCCGGCGACGCCGGTCTTGCCGCCTTGCCGGACCGGCGGCCCGCGGCCCGGGCCGCCATCGACCAGGCCATCGGCTATGCCAACGCCATCGGCGCGCGGAATGTTCATGTCATGGCCGGCAACGCCAGCGGGGCGGCGGCCCGCGACTGTTTCGTCGACAACCTGCGCCATGCCTGCCGTGCCGGCGCGGCCACCGGACTGACCATCTTGATCGAACCGCTCAACCGTTATGACGCGCCGGGCTATTTCCTGCATGACAACGCGCAGGTGCCCTGCATCATCGACGCGGTTGGCCATGACAACCTGCGCCTGATGTTCGACTGCTATCATGCCCAGCTTTCCGGCGGGGACGTGACGCACCAGTTGCAGCGGTTGCTGCCGCTGATCGGGCATGTCCAGATCGCTGCGGTTCCCGACCGGGGCGCCCCTGACCATGGCGAGCTTGATTATCGACATATCTACCGCCTTCTGGCCGATCTCGGCTATGATGCGCCGCTTGGTGCCGAATACAGGCCGTCGGGCCGCACCGAGGACAGCCTTGGCTGGCTTGCCGCCGCAAGGGCATAGCGGCCTGTGTGCCGGCCGGGAGATATTGAGGGGGGCGCTGCCCCCGCCCGAAGGCTGGCGCCTTCGGCCTCCCCCGGGATATTTCCCGACAGAAGTAGGGGCCGCGGTTGGGTCCGGGCGTTTTTGACGGCGGCGCCCGGGCGGCTTTGGAAGCGGCGAAGTCGAGGGCTGGCGGGCCGGGCTGGGCCGGCACCGGTTTTTCGGTCGCCAGCAGCGTTTCGATGGCATTGCCGAGCGCCGGGATCACCGCACCGGGCACCAGTGGCGCGCCGTGGTGGTCGGCATCAGCGAGGTCGCCGTCGGCGACAGGCATGCCGAACACCGACACCGGGGCTGCGACCATCGGGAGGCCCGGCGGCAGATTGCCGAGGTTGCGCGTCACGCTGTCGGTCAGCGCTCGCGACCGGCGGAAACCCTTGGGCACGCATGCGTTGATCTGGCACCGGCGGGCGACAATGCTGTCTGGGAAATGGATGTGGGCGACCACGGCGACGGCCGGGGCCCGATCACCTCGGCCGGCCTGTCGACGGGGGCGCGCGGGGATTGTGGCGGTGCTTCGACCATGGGCGGTGCGGGGTGCCGGGCCGGCAAGGCGGCGCGGGTGAAACTGGCGAAGCCGCGCTTGCTTTCGGCCGCTTCGATGGCGTCGCGGACGGTCGGGGTATCGACCTGCCGCGACGGGTCGAGCAACGCGATGTCCATCGTCATGCCTGCAGCCAGCGGCCGATGGCCGCGTTGGTTGTTTCGGGTTGTTCCAGCGTCGGCAGGTGGCCGGCGCTGTCGATGATTTCCAGCGTCGCGTCGTCGATCAGCCCGGCCATCAACTCGTGCCGGTGCACCGGGCAGAGCCGGTCTTCGCGGCCACACAGCACCAGCGCCGGCAGTCGCGCCGCGCGCAGCGTATCCTGCTGGTCGGGCCGGGTCATCAGCGCCCGGGACTGCCGCGCGAAGACGTCGGGGCCAAGGGCCAGTGCCATGTCCATCGTCAGGTCCAGCACCTGCGCCTGCCGCGGGCCGCTGGCTAGGTAGCCGGGCTTCATCTGGTCGCGCATGACCGCGGCCAGTTCGCCCTGCAGCACCCGGTCGATCTGGGGCAGGCGATGGCGGGCCACCGCGTCGGATTCGGGCTTGGGGTTGGTGTCGAGCAGGGCCAGGCGTTCGACCCGGCGCGGCGCCCGAGCCAGCATCTCCATGGCCACGATGGCACCCATCGACAGACCCAGAAGCGCAAAGCGCGGCGGCGCATCCGCCAGCACCGCGTCGGCCAGCGCGGCCACGCTGTCATGGCCGCTGATATCGGCCACCTGCACGGTGCGTCCGCCCGAGAAGGCGGCGATCTGCGGCGCGAACAGGCGCGCGTCGCACATCATGCCGGGGATCATGACCAGCGGTGTCATGCGGCCAGACCGGCCAGCGCGGCCCCCTCGGCCAGCGACGCCAGGCTGGCACAGGCAATGTCGGGATCCACGGCGGCGAACCCCGCGAAGGTGCCAAAGCCACCGTCCGACCCGGCGACCACCCGGTCGGAACCGGCGATGTCGGTAAAGCGCCCGATCCGCCGGGCCACAAGCACGGGGTGGTCGACGAATCTGGTGGTGGTAACCACGCCCCCCGGTGCTTGTGTCTTGTCGTCCGGGGTCGCGGCCTGGCGGTTCTGGCGGGCATATTCCAGCACCCGAAACACACCGTGCGAGGCGACCCCGGCACTTTCGGCCGTGATCAGGTGATCTGACACCATGTGGGCAATGTCCGCGCTGCGGCCCCGGCCGCGCAGGATCGTCTGCAGGCCGGGCCGCATCCGGGGCTCGGGCTCCTGAACCATAGGGCCCGCGACCCGCAGTTTGCCGATCGGGGTTTCCCCGGGCGCCGGCCCTGCGCTGGCGGTCGCCGTCACTGGCCGTCACCGCCGGCAATGGCCGCCGCGTCGCGGGCCTGCAGCCAGCCATTCAGGCGCCACATGCCCCAAGCCAGCGGAATCGCCGCCAGCCCGCCGATGACATATGCCAGCGCCTGGTCGCCAAAGCTCTCGAACATCTGGGTATAGGCGTGGATGGCGGCAAAGGTCATCGCGCCGTTGAACAGACCGCGCCGGTGGCGGTGGGCGGCCCAGAACATCATCGCCACCAGCACCAGCGCCCAGGCGACCGAATAGACATGCTCGGAAATGGTCAGACTGCGGGCGCGAAAGGCTTCGCCGGCCGCCTGGTAAGCCTCCCAGCTATCGTAAGCGCCGCTGTCGAACCAGCGCGGCCCCCAAAGATATTCGCCCACCGTGTCGCCCCATAGCGACCCGACCAGCGCGCACAGGTTGGCCACCACAAAGGCCAGAATCGCCAGCATCCCGGCATGACGCGCGACCCGGCTGGCGAACCGCCCCGCCACCCACAGGCAAACGGCGATGACAACGGCCATCTGCAGGATCGAAAGCGTCGGCTCGGGCGAATAAAAGGCATAGACCGCGTGGAAATAGCCGGTGCCGCTGTCCAGCATCTGCGCCAGCGGCACGATGGCCAGCGCGGTCACCAGCCTGACATCGGTGACCCAGCCGGCCAGCACGATCAGCCCAGCGGCGTAGCCCATGAACAGCGCCTTGGCCAGGCCGGCCAGGCCGCGATGCTCCAGCTCCAGCCCGACGCCGCCCAGATGCATCGCCAGCCCCATCAGCAGGATCGACCCGGCAACGAACCGTGCCGTCTGGCCGCCGCGCATCAGCCTGCGCGCGGCGACGGCGGCCACCAGCGCCCCCACGGGGAACATGACCAGCCCGGCCACATCCTCGTATTTGTCCAGCAACTCGAAGCTCAGCCCGCCCATCAGCATCCCGGCCCCGATCAGCGCGGCGGCATTGCCGAACATCGCATAAAGCGGTCCGGCGCCGCGCAGCACGACAATGCCGGTGGCCAGCGCCAGCAGCCCGGCCACCGCCACCGCCAGCGCGCTGGCCAGCACCACGATCAGCCCGCCGGTTGCCGACAGGATGCCGAAGGTCAGCACCGCGTTGACAGCCAGCGCCACCATGGTCTCGCGCGCCCGCCGCTCGATCTCGGCCGCCTGGTCAGGCGTGATGACGCCATCGGAAACCAGCGAATATGTGTCGGCAACTGTGCGCATCACCCTGCCCTCTGCCGGCAGTTCCGGGCCGCGCCGGCGGGATCGGCCCCGTTGCGCGCCCTGAAAAGGCCCGCCTCACCAGGCTTCGACGGGTCAGGCCGCCGCACCAGACCCGCCGGCACGGCACAGGTATCGCCTGGGGTCGAAACGGTTTCTCCCCAGCCGTGGCCCGGTTTCCAGTGGCCCCGCATCGGCTCGAGGCTGTCGCGGGCATCGTTGGCACAGGCATCGTCGCTGATCGAGCCGCGAGGCACGAAGCGACCCGCGAACCCCGGGCGGTCGGGCAGCACCGCGTCGGGCCCGATCACCAGACCGAAAAAAACCCCGGGCGTGCGACGGGAATGCCGCGCACCGGGCAATTTCGGCGGCGGGCCCGCCACACCGATGTTGAACCCCGGCGTCTCGCGGATATGCACGTGCTGGCCGGCGCGTTCGCTGACGCCGCCGCCGATGATGGTTAAGTTTTTCTTCTGCTCCCTGCCCGGCGTGTGCGGGTCGCCAGGGCCCGCGCGGCGGGGGTGCAGGTCGCCAAGGCCGACACGGCGGGCCTTCATTTGCTGTGAGGTCATCTCATCCAATCCCTTC
>CAYYMJ010000110.1:0-4403 GCA_964472855.1 uncultured Rhodobacterales bacterium
TGCGCCTGAGCTCGTACATGGCCTTGACCGTCAGGATGGCCCCGGTGGCGCCGACCGGATGGCCCAGCGCGATGGCGCCGCCGTTGGGATTGACCCGGGCCGGGTCAAGGCCCAGTGCCCGGTTGACGGCGATGGCCTGGGCGGCGAAGGCCTCGTTGGATTCGACGACGTCGAAATCGCCCGGCGCCAGCCCGCTTTCGGCGCACAACCGCTCGACAGCGGGGATCGGGCCAAGGCCCATGACCTCGGGGCGCACCCCGGCATGGGCATAGCCGATCACGCGAAACTCGGGCGTCAGGCCCTTGTCCCGCGCCGCCGCGTGGGTTGCCAGCACCACCGCCGCCGCGCCGTCGTTGATGCCGCTGGCGTTGCCGGCGGTCACGGTGCCGTCTTTCTGAAACGCCGGGCGCAGGCCGGCCAGGGCGGCGGCGGACGTGGTTTTCGGGTGCTCGTCGGTCACGAAATCCACCGTCTCGCGCCGGCGCTTGACCGGCACCGGCACAATCTGCTCGGCAAAGCGCCCTTCGGCAATGGCGGCGGCGGCGCGCTGTTGCGACAGCAGGGCAAAGGCATCCTGATCCTGGCGCGACACCCCGTGTTCGGCGGCAACATTCTCGGCCGTCACCCCCATGTGACCGCTGCCAAAGGGACAGTTTAGCGTGCCCAGCAGCATGTCGCCCGCCGGGGTATCGCCCATCTTGCTGCCCCAGCGGGCTTGCGGCAGGATATAGGGCCCACGGCTCATGGTTTCGGCGCCGCCGGCCAGCGCGAAATCGGCCCGTCCCAGCATCAGCGCCTCGACGCAGGACACGATGGCCTGGGTGCCCGACCCGCACAGCCGGTTCACGTTCATCGCCGGCACGCTGTCGGGAACGCCGGCATCCATGGCCGCCACCCGGCTGAGATACATGTCGCGCGGTTCGGTATTGAGGATATGTCCAAAGACCACCTGGCCGATGTCGCCGCCGCTGACGCCCGCGCGGTCCAGCGCGGCCCGGGCCGCGATGGCGGCGCTTTCGATCGGCGGGGTGCCGGCCAGTGCGCCCCCGAAGGTTCCGATGGCGGTGCGCGCGCCGCCAAGCAGGAAGATATCGGTCATTTCTGGTCTCCTCACCGGGCGCCTGTGCCCTGTTGCATCAGCCGTTTCAGCGTGTCGCCAAAGCCGGCGGCGTCGGCCCCCAGCTCTTGCACGAACCGATCCTGATAGGCGCGGGCAATGGGCGCAAGGCTGTCCATCAGCGCCTGGCCCCGTGGGGTCAGCGACAATTCCACCAGCCGCCGGTCGTGCTGGCCGCTTTCCTTGGCGACATAGCCCGCCGCTTCCAGCCGGGCGGCGGCGCGGCTGACCTTGGACTTGTCCATGTCGACGCGCTGATGGATCTCGCGCACGCTGACCTTTCCGCTTTGGGCCAGATGCGCCACCACCCGCCATTCGGGGATCGAAATGTCGAACTGGTCGCGATAGTGGCGGGCAAAGTCACGGCTGGTGCGGGCGGCAATCACCGCCAGTTGGTAGGGAATGAAGCTGTCGAGGTCGAAGTCGCTCATCGGCGGGCCCGTTTCATGTCACATGAAACAGATGCGAGGCCGCGGCAAAGATCAAGCGGTGGCCGCCCGGTTGCGCCACCCGGCAGCCACGTAGCGCCGCGCTGTCGCGCGTCGCCCGGGGTGCGGGGGGCGCTGCCCCCCCGCGCCCCCCGAAGTATTTCGGGAACAATGAAGGTGCGGTCCTGCGGTTCAGCCCAGCAGGTGCGCCGCCTGCCGCACGGCGAGGTCGTAGCCGTGGGGTCCCGCGCCGACGATCGCGGTGTCGGCGCGCAGCGAGACGTAGGAATGGTGCCGAAAGCTTTCGCGCTGGTGAATGTTGGAGATATGCACTTCGACCACCGGGCCGTCGAACGTGACCAGCGCGTCATAGATTGCAATCGACGTGTGCGAATAGGCGCCGGGGTTGATGATGATCGCGGCGGCCTGTTGGCGGGCCTCGTGGATCCAGTCGACCAGTTGGCCTTCGTGGTTCGACTGCAGGGCCCGGATGTCGAATCCCAACCGCGCGGCCAGCGTGGTGGCGGCGCTTTCGACATCGGCCAGCGTGGTGCTGCCGTAAAGTTCCGGCTGGCGTTGCCCCAACAAGTTCAGGTTGGGTCCATTCAGGAGATAGATCGTCTTGGTCATGCCGGGCGTCCGTGTGGCGGTTTCGCCTTTGTCTACACCATTTTCGCGTCATGGGCAGACCCTGCGCCCGGCGAGTTCGCGGGTCGTGGCGAATTGGTGCCGCCGGGACGACCTGACATGAGTGATTGTCTGCGTGGTCCGGTCGGGGTAACCTTTTCGCGAGGACCGGGAAACCGGCGGTGGGGAAACATGATCGGGGACAACGCCGAAAACGGGCCCTTGCCCGTGCGCGCCAAGCTTGCGACCGAGCCAATCGGACTGATCGGCTTTGCCAAACTGGCCGGGCGCAACATGCTGGAAGTCATTCCGATCGAGACCACCCAGCAGACATATCTGCGCGGGCAGGCCAGCATTCACTGGATTTGCGACCCCAAGGTCATCACCGAGGTTCTGGTCGGCAAGGGCCGGTCGTTCCCCAAGTCGCAATTTACCAAGGACATCATCGGGTCGGCCGTGGGCAACGGGCTGATTCTGTCGGAGGGCGAGAAATGGAAGGCGCAGCGCCGGCGCTATTCCCCTTTGTTCGCGGCCCGCAATCTGCCGATGCTGGCCACGCATTTCGCCCGCACCGGCGAAGAGGTCGCCCGGCGCATGTTGGAGGCCGGGGGCGATCTGGACGTTGCCCGTTTCAGCCAGGAAGCCACGCTGACCAATATCTCGCGGGTGATGTTTTCGGGCAGCGAAACGGTGGACCCCCAGACCATTCGCGCCGGGCTGCGGCGGTATTTCGAATATATCGGCTATATCTCGCTGTTCGACCTGATGGGGTTTCCGGCCTGGGTGCCGCGTCTGAAATGGACCAAGGGCAAGGCTCCGGTGACCAACATGCGGGCGCTGGCGGCCAACGTGATCAACAGCCGCGGCGCCGAACGCCGGGACGAGCCGCAGGATTTCCTCGACCTGATGATCGGCGCGCTGGATGAAGACGGCGAGGATATCGACACCACCATCGACAATCTTCTGACTTTCGTGGTGGCCGGGCATGAAACCGCCGCCAACACGCTGGCGTGGGGATTGTATCTGCTGGCCATGTATCCCGAGGTGCAGGACCGGTTGCGCGGCGAGGTGATCGAGGTCGCCGGTGACGGGCCGGTGACCTATGAACAGGCCACGCAGATGCCGCAACTGTTGGCGCATGTCCGCGAAACCCTGCGCCTTTATCCGGCGGCGGCCTTTTTCGCGCGTGATGCCGCCGAGGACCTGACCGTCGGCGAGGTGGAGTTCAAGAAGGGCGACGCGATCTTCGTGCCGGTTTATTCGGTGCATCGGCACGCCCGTTTGTGGGACGGCCCCAACGAATACCGGGCCGATCGGTTCTTGAACCAGAAGCCCGAGCGTGGGAAATTCCTGCCGTTCGGCGACGGTCCGCGCGTGTGCATTGGTGCGCAATATGCCGAGACCGAGATCACGGTTCTGCTGGCGTCTTTCCTGCGGCGGGTCGAGTTCGACCTGACCCACCATCCCATCCCGCGCCCGGTGCTGACTTTTACCATGCGTCCCGGCGGTCCGCTGATTCTGCGGGCGACGTCTGCCGGCTGATCGGCGTGGCGGCGGACCGGCGCGAGTGCTTTCGTGACTTGTGCGCGTGTTGCGGCCGGCCGGACGCTTGCGGCAACTGCCGCGGGTAGCTTGACCTTTTGGCCGAATGAATATAACCGATAGGTTATGAAACCATCAGGTTATACAAATGCGCAACAGTTGGACGCTGTTTTTGCCGCGCTGGCCGACCCCACCCGCCGGGCCATACTGGCACGCCTGTCGGCGGGCGAAGCGACGGTTTTGGAAATCGCCCGCCCGTTCGACATCAGCCAGCCGGCGATATCCAAGCATTTGCGGGTGCTGGAAAGGGCAGGGCTGGTGGCGCGCAATGTCGACCAGCAGCGCCGCCCGGCCCGCCTGCAGGCCGAGCCATTGGCGGCGGCGGTCAGTTGGCTTGGGGAATTCGAACGCTTTTGGACCACGAGTTTCAACGAACTCGACGGTCTTCTTGAAGAACTGAAGTGGACCGAACAGAAAGGGACGCCCGATGACTGACCATCCGACCTATGTGTTGGAGCGCAATTTCGATGCTCCGCGCAACCTGGTGTGGCGGACCTTTACCGAGCCCGAGTTGGTGGCGCGCTGGTACGGGCCGAATACCGAAACTGTCGTACATCAGATGGACGTGCGCCCCGGCGGTGCGTGGCTGGTCGAGATGAAGTGGGGCGACAATTCGATGTATCAGCGCG
>CAYYMJ010000111.1:0-2452 GCA_964472855.1 uncultured Rhodobacterales bacterium
GTCGCTGTCGCTGCTGTCGCCCGAGCCGCTGTCGTCGCTGCTGTCCTCGGAGTCGCTGTCGCTGCTGTCGCCCGAGCCGCTGTCGTCGCTGTCATCCGAATCGCTATCGTCGCCAGCGTCGGAACCGCTGTCGCCAGAGTCCCCGCCGGCGCCGTCATCGCCACTGGCGCCACTGTCTGCGCCGCCGCTATCTGCGCCCGCGCCGCTGTCGCCGGAATCGCTGCCGGCGCCGCTGTCCGATCCTGCTCCTGACCCTGACCCCGATCCGCCGGACCCGATGGTTCCACCGCTGACCGAGCCGCCGCCAAGATCGAATCCCGCCGAGGTCAGCGAGGACGCCGAGGCGAGCCGGGACGAGATTCGCGCCGTGGCTTCGCCGGTGCCCTCGACCAGTTCGGAAACCACCGCCAGGCCCAGAAAAGACGACACGGCGATCAGGCCGATCATGTCGACCGTGACAGCGCCGCTTTCCGACCGCAGGAAATGGGCTGATTTTCGTCTTTCGGCATAGGTTTTAGGCATGTCGATATCCCGGGCGGACCGGACTTGGACCGGAGAATTGAAAAACTACGGTCCACGGCTACCGGGAAAAGCTGGCGATTCTATGTCGTGAATCGGGCAGGGTTACCGACAAAATTGTCACCAGTTCCGGCTGGCTGGCGCGCCAAGCCGGTGTCAGGGCAGGTGAAACTCGGCAAGCTCGGCCACCGTCCGGTCGATCAGCGCGGCCAGCGCGGCCGGCGGCTGCTTGGCGATCAGCGAGGCAAGCAGCGGGTCGGGCGCGGCAATGCTGCTGCGCGCCAGCCGCTGCATCACGGCATGGCCGCAAAACGGGACATAGGCGGCCGAATAGCCGCCCTCGTGCGACAGGACCAGCCGCCCCTGACAGCAGTCGTCGGCAAGTTCCATCGCCCGCTGGGTCAATGCGCCGAAGGTTTCCGAGTGACACAGCATCCGGCCCAGGGGGTCGATGGCCGAAGCGTCGAACCCGCAGGCGATGATGATGACATCGGGTGCATGGGTCCGCACCCGCGGGGCAACGATACGGTCCCAGGCGGCGAGATAGCCGTCATGGCCGGTGCCCGGCGGCAGCGGGATGTTGACGTTGCATCCCCGGCCCGGGCCGTCGCCCGTGACCTCGGCGTCGCCGGTATGGTTGGGGAAGTTGCGATACTGGTGCAGGGACACGGTCAGCACGTCGGGGTTGTCGATGAACAGCGCCTCGGTGCCGTTGCCATGGTGCACGTCCCAGTCGATGACCGCGACGCGCCGTGCCCGGCCCTCGGCCAGCGCCGCCTTGACCGCAATGGCGATGTTGGCCAGCAGGCAAAAACCCATGGGCGTGTCGGCAAGGCAATGGTGCCCCGGCGGGCGGGACAGGGCATAGGCGGCGCGATGGCGTCCATCGAGCACCGAGAACAGCGCCGAGCGGGTCAGCCCGGCCGAGACCGCTGCAATCTCGTAACCGCCCGGCAGAAAGGGGGTTCGCGCCCCAAGCTCGCCCCCGCCCGTGTCGGACAGGGCGCGAAAGGCGTCGAGATAGCTGGCCGGATGCACGCGGCGCAGGTCTTCCTCGGTCGCGGGGGTGCCGCCGGTCATGTCCAGTTCGCGGGCCAGCCCGGTCACTTCGATCAGGTTGCGGAAGCGGCGCTTGGTTTCCGGGTCTTCGGGCAGGCCGGCATGGCTGGGCTGAACCAGACCACCAACGGGCAGGGTTTCGGCATAGTTGCCGCCCCCGTGCCAGAAGCAGCGTTCGTCGTGGTAAAAGGCGACGTCGGGCGCGGTCACGGTGCCGATCCTTTCAGGCGATAGGCCCCTTCCGGCAGGTTCAGCGCCGCCTGCAGATCGCGCAGTTGCGCCATCGAGAAGGCAAGCCGCATGACCTCGCCCGAGGGGGCAAGCTGTTCCAGCGTCACGCATTCGGCGAAGGCGTTGATGGTGATATCTTCCTGCCGGTGGGCCCCGGGCTCGTCGATCAGGGTCACGACGGTGGCGTCAAAATCATGCTCGATTGTAAACATCGCCGCCGAGTTTAGGCCCGCACCCGGCGGACGCAAGAGCCCACCGGCTTGATCTGTGTCAAGGCGCGGGGTGGCCGGTGGCGTCAGGTTGAACCGGCCAAGACCTGCGAGCATCATGACCCGACGCCCAGCCGACAGCCCTCGAACACTGGCAACGCGTATGGCGCGTACGGTGGGTCATGACCTTCCCATGCTCCAGCGTTCCGGACAGGTCAGCCCCGAGGATGTGTCTGCCCTGTTCTTGTCCTGCAGTCGATGCACCGACTGGCAGACCTGTCCGGGTTGGCTGGCCGACCATGGCGATGGCCATGCGGCAAGGGCACCGGGTTACTGCCGGAACCGCGGCTGGTTCGACGCGTTGGGCAAGAGGTTGCGCAGGCCGTGATGCGATTGCGCCGCCTGCCGGCGTCGCGAAAAAGCGGGCTCTGCCC
>CAYYMJ010000111.1:2552-4168 GCA_964472855.1 uncultured Rhodobacterales bacterium
AGGCCGTGATGCGATTGCGCCGCCTGCCGGCGTCGCGAAAAAGCGGGCTCTGCCCCCCGGCGCGAAAAAGCGGGCTCTGCCCACGGCGCGAAAAATGGGGCTCTGCCCACGGCGCGAAAAAGGGGGCTCTGCCCCCCGGCGCGGTGCGCCGTCCCCCGAAGTATTTTCGGAACGATGAAGCGGGTTGTGTGTGGCGTGCTGGAGGGGGGGGGTGTCAGACCGGCTGGCCCCACAGGTCGTAATCGCCGGCCTCGTCCACCGTCACGGTGACGATATCGCCCGGCGACAGGGTCTGGTGGCCGTGGTCGATGAAGAGATTGCCGTCAATTTCCGGTGCGTCGGCGCGGGTGCGGCAGGTGGCGGCGTCGGCCTCGACCGTATCGACGATCACTTGTGTTGTCTGCCCGACACGCGCGGCGAGTTTTGCCGCTGAAATGGCCTGTGCCTTTTCCATGAAGCGCGCCCAGCGTTCTGCCTTGACCGGGTCGGGCACATGGTCGGGCAGGGCGTTCGACCGGGCGCCGGCGACGTTTTCGTACTGGAAACAGCCGACACGGTCGAGTTGGGCCTCGTCCAGCCAGTCGAGCAGGGTCTGGAATTCGGCTTCGGTTTCGCCGGGATAGCCGACGATGAAGGTCGAGCGCAGGGCAATGTCGGGGCATATGGCGCGCCAGGCGGCGATTTCGTCCAGCGTACGGGCCGCCGCGGCGGGGCGTGCCATGCGCCTGAGCGTGGCCGGGTCGGCGTGCTGGAACGGGATGTCGAGATAGGGCAGCACCAGCCCGTCGGCCATCAGCGGCACCAGATCGCGCACATGCGGGTAGGGATAGACATAGTGCAGGCGCACCCATGCGCCGAGGCTGCCGAGGTCGCGCGCCAGCGCCAGGATTGGGGCCTTGGCCTCGCGGTTCTTCCAGTCGGTGCCGTAGGCCGAGGTGTCCTGGCTGATGACCAGCAATTCCCTGACCCCGGCCCCGACCAGTTTTTCGGCCTCGCGCAGCACCGCTTTGGCCGGGCGCGAGGCCAGTTTGCCGCGCATGTCGGGGATGATGCAGAATTTGCAGGCGTGATTGCAGCCTTCGGAAATCTTCAGATAGCTGTAGTGGCGCGGCGTCAGCTTGACCCCCTGCGCCGGCATCAGGTCGACATAGGGGTCGGGCGCCGGCGGCACTGCGTCATGCACGGCGTCCAGCACCTGTTCATACTGGTGCGGCCCGGTGACGGCCAGCACCCGGGGGTGCGCGCCGGTGATGAAGTCGGGTTCGGCGCCGAGGCAGCCGGTGACGATGACCCGGCCGTTTTCGTTTAGCGCTTCGCCGATGGCATCGAGGCTTTCGGCCTTGGCGCTGTCGAGAAAGCCGCAGGTGTTGACGATGACGGCGTCGGCCCCGGCATAGTCGGGCGAGATGCCGTAGCCCTCGGCCCGCAGCCGGGTCAGGATGCGCTCGCTGTCGACCAGCGCCTTGGGGCAGCCCAGCGACACCATTCCTACCGTGGGCTGGCCGGGGCGGGCGGCCGCGGTGGCCTGAGCGGGGCGGGCGATGTCGGGGCGCAGATCGGGCGGGTTGGTCGGCATGGGGCGCGGTATAGGCGAGCGCGGTGCAGCGCGACAGGGG
>CAYYMJ010000112.1:0-4109 GCA_964472855.1 uncultured Rhodobacterales bacterium
GCGCCGGGGGGCAGCGCGCCGACAAAGGCCAGCATGTCGGCATCGGGGCGCCCGCTTGTGCAACGGTCGGCATAGTCACCGGCGGCACGGTCGTAAAAGTCCAGCGTCTGGCGATCTTCGCTCATGCCGGCTCTCTCAGCACGCGGGGCACCTTGAACTCGACGTTTTCCACCGCGGTTTCGACCCGCTGTTCGGTCAGGTCGAACCGGTCGCGAAAGGCGCCGATCACCTCGTCGACCAGCACTTCGGGGGCCGAGGCGCCGGCGGTGATGCCAACCGCCGTCACCCCCTGCAGCGCCCGCCAGTCGATGTCGGCCGCGCGTTGCACCAGCTGGGCATAACCACAGCCCGCCGCGCGCCCCACCTCGACCAGCCGGCGCGAATTCGACGAATTGGGCGCCCCGATCACCAGCAGCGCGTCGATGACCGGCGCCATGGCCCTGACCGCGGCCTGGCGGTTGGTGGTGGCATAGCAGATGTCTTCCTTGTGCGGCCCCACGATGGCCGGGAACCGGTTGCGCAGGGCGGCGACGATGTCGGCGGTGTCGTCCACCGACAGGGTGGTCTGGGTGATATAGGCCAGCTTGCCCGGGTCGCGCGGCGCCAGCCCGGCCACGTCGGCCACGGTTTCCACCAACAGCACCTCGCCCTGGGGCAACTGGCCCATGGTGCCCAGCGTCTCGGGGTGGCCGGCGTGGCCGATCATGATCATCTGCAAGCCGTTGGCGTGGTGACGCTCGGCCTCGATATGCACCTTGCTGACCAGCGGGCAGGTGGCATCGACAAACACCATGTCACGGCGCGCGGCCTCGGCCGGCACCGATTTGGGCACACCGTGGGCCGAAAAGATCACCGGCCGGTCGCCGGGGGCCTCGTCCAGCTCTTCCACGAACACCGCGCCCTTGGCCCGCAGCCCGTCGACGACAAAGCGGTTGTGCACGATCTCGTGGCGCACAAACACCGGCGCCCCCCATTTTTCCAGCGCCATTTCCACGATGCGGATCGCACGGTCGACACCGGCGCAAAATCCGCGCGGGGCGGCAAGGTAAAGGGTCAGGGCGGGTTTCGCGGCCACGGGGTTTGTCCTTTTCCTGTTCCCTACGAAGCCGGGTGGCCCGGGTCCAGCAGAAACGCAGCCACGGGCCGGCCCCGGCGCGCGTGGCCACTGGCCGCTGGGCGCCGTGGGGGACGCGCCGGCCGGAAACGTTCTTCAGGGGCTGATGAAACCGCGATGCGGACGACCTGGCTGCCGGGGCGGCCGGGTTGCAGGCCCTTGCCAGCGCCGGGCGCCACCAGCCCGGCGCCCGAATGAAAAAGGCCAGCGCCCTGACGGGCGCCGGCCTGGTTTCACTCGTCGAGAACGGTCGTTACCGCCCGGCGTGGGCCGCACGATATTCGCGCTCGCGCTCGCCGTCGCCTTCGCGCGGTTCACGCGGCGGGCGACCGATCACCTCTTTCAGTTCGTCAAGCTCGATGAAATTGTCGGCCTGACGCCGAAGCTCGTCGGCGATCATCGGCGGCTGGCTGCGGATGGTGGACACCACCGAAACCCGCACACCATGCCGCTGAAGGCTTTCCACCAGCGGCCGGAAATCGCCATCGCCCGAAAACAACACGATATGGTCGATCCGGGGCGCCAGTTCCATGGCATCGACCGCAAGCTCGATATCCATGTTGCCCTTGACCTTTCGCCGGCCCTGGCTGTCGGTGTATTCCTTGGCCGGTTTCGTCACCATGGTGAAACCGTTGTAGTGCAGCCAGTCCACCAGCGGGCGGATCGGCGAATAGTCGTCGTTTTCCAGTAGTGCGGTATAGTAAAAAGCGCGCAGCAGCTTGCCGCGCCTCATGAACTCTTGGCGCAACAGCTTGTAGTCGATGTCGAAGCCCAGCGCCTTTGCGGCGGCGTAAAGGTTCGATCCATCGATGAACAAGGCGAGACGCTCGTCCCGATAAAACATGAACTCGTATCCTTCCTGTCATGATCCATGCCGGAAAAATGCCCGTGAGTGTGATTGGAACGTCGACAATGGATCGGCTATATAATTAAGGCATTGGACGGGTCAGACAATAATCTTTTTGGGCAGGTTTGGTTGTGCAGTTGTTCATTGCGCTCGGCGCTAACGCGAGTATCGGCGGAATTCCGCTGGAAGCCACCCTGACCAGCGCCATCGGCAGGCTTTCCGAAGCCGGGGTAAGGCTGCGCCGCACCAGCAGCTTGTTCCGAACGCCCTGTTTTCCGCCGGGGGCCGGGCCCGACTTTGTGAACGCGGTCGTCGAAGGCGACACCGGCCTGCCGCCCGAATCGGTTCTGGCCGGCCTGCACCGGCTCGAAGCTGACTTTGGCCGCACACGCCAACGCCGCTGGGGCGCGCGCACGCTTGATCTGGACCTTGTCAGCCATGGCACGGCGGTCTGCCCCGACGCCGCCACCTTTCGCCACTGGGCCGGGCTGCCCGCCGACCGGCAGGCGACCGAGGCGCCGGACCGGCTGATCCTGCCGCATCCGCGCCTGCAGGACCGGGCCTTTGTGCTGGTGCCCATGGCGCAGATCGCCCCGGGTTGGCGCCATCCGGTCACCGGGCTGACGGTCGCGGCGATGCTTGGCGCGCTCGCCCCCGCCGCGCGCGACGAAATCGTCCCCCTCTAGCGGCGCGAAAACCCTGCAGCGGTTGACATTCTTGCCTTGTCAAGGGGCTTGGCGGGCATTAGGTAAGCCGTTCAGACTTTCCTTCGGTACGGAGACTGCCCATGGCCCGCGTTACGGTCGAAGATTGCGTTGACAAGGTTCCCAACCGGTTCGAGCTGGTGATGCTGGCATCGCACCGTGCCCGCGAAATCACCGCCGGCGCCGACCTGACCGTTGCGCGCGACAACGACAAGAACCCGGTCGTGTCGCTGCGCGAGATCGCCGACGAGACCCAGCAGGCCGACGATCTGCGCGAGCGCATGATCGAAAGCAACCAGACCCAGATCGAGGTGGACGAGCCCGAGGAAGACGCCATGGCGCTCTTGATGGGTGGCGGACAGCCTGACCGCCCCGACGAGGACCCCTCGGAAGAGGCGATTCTGCGGGCGCTGATGGCGGCCCAGGGGCAGCAGTAACAAGGCGGGCGAACGCCCGGGACGCGGACCGGAATGATCGAATCCAACGACCTTGTCACCCTGGTCCGCAAATACAACCCAAAGACCGATGCGACCCTGATCGAGCGCGCCTATGACTATGGCGCCTGCATGCATGACGGGCAGTTCCGCCACTCGGGCGATCCGTATTTTACCCATCCCGTCGCCGTTGCCGCGATTCTGACCGAGATGCGCCTTGACGATGCGACCATCGTCACCGCGTTGCTGCACGACACGATCGAGGACACCAAGTCGACCTATACCGAGGTGTCGGCGTGCTTTGGCCATGACATTGCCGAGCTTGTGGATGGTGTGACCAAGCTGACCAACCTGCAGCTTGGGTCGCTGGAATCGAAGCAGGCCGAGAATTTCCGCAAGCTGTTCATGGCCATGTCCAAGGACCTGCGGGTGATTCTGGTCAAGCTGGCCGACCGTCTGCACAACATGCGCACCATCAAGTCGGTGCCGCGCGAAAAGCAGGCCCAGAAGGCCCGCGAGACCATGGACATCTTTGCGCCGCTGGCCGGCCGGATGGGCATGCAGTGGATGCGTGAAGAACTGGAAGACCTTGCCTTCCAGGTGCTCAACCCCGAGGGGCGCACCTCGATCATTCGCCGTTTCGTGACACTTCAGCGCGCTACCGGCGACGTGATCGAAAAGATCACCGCCGACATCCAGACCGAGATGGAAAAGGCCGGGATCGCGGTCGAGGTGCTGGGCCGCGCGAAGAAGCCCTTTTCGATCTGGCGCAAGATGCAGGAAAAAGAGATGGGTTTTGCCCGTCTGTCCGACATCTACGGCTTTCGCATCATCTGCGGGTCCGAGGCAGAATGCTACGGCGCACTGGGCGCCATTCACCAGCGCTGGCGCGCGGTGCCGGGGCGGTTCAAGGACTATATCAGCCAGCCCAAGTCGAACGGTTACCGGTCGATCCACACCACCGTGTCGGGCCGCGACGGCAAGCGGGTCGAGGTGCAGATCCGCACCCG
>CAYYMJ010000113.1:0-4059 GCA_964472855.1 uncultured Rhodobacterales bacterium
GTTGATGCTGGAGCGCGTGGCGAGGTTGGCGGAGTTGATGCTGGAGCGCGCGGCGAGGTTGGCGGGGGCCACGCTGGAGCGCGTTGCCGTCGCCAGCGCCGCCCGGATGGCTCACGCGTGGCCGCGTCACCGACGGCGGCGCCGGTGCCTTTACGCCAGGCGGATCACTGGCGCGCCGGGCGCGATGTGGCCGATGACCGCCGCTTCCGCGTGGCCGGCGGCGCGCAAGGCGGGGATCAGGTCCGCCGCCGCGGCCTGCGGAACCGCGGCCAGCAGACCGCCGGCGGTTTGCGGGTCGAACAGCAGTGGTGCGCGGCTGGCCGCGTCGGGGCTGATGCTGCCGGCGGTCGCGGCGAGGTTGGCGGCGAACATGCTGGAGCGCAGGCCCGCACCGGCCAGGGCCGCGGCCCCGGGCAACAGCGGGATCGCGTCGACGTCAAGCCGGGCGCCGACGCCGCTGTTGCGCAGCAGGTTCAGAAGATGGCCCGCCAGCCCGAAGCCTGTCACATCGGTCGCGGCATGGGCCGTGCCAAGGATGCGCGCCGCCGCCGATTGGCCGTGGCTCAGCGCCTGCCAGCTGGCCGCCACGTCGCGGCCCCGGGCCCTGAGCCGCATTTCCCCGGCCAGAACCGTGCCGGTTCCGATGGCCTTGGTCAGGATCAGCGCATCTCCGGGCTGTGCGCCCGACAGCGCCAGCGGCGCCCGGTCAAGCCGGCCCGTCACGGTGAAGCCCACGAAAAGCTCGGCCCCCGTTGCGGTATGGCCGCCGACAATGCTGGCACCGGCGTCATCGAACACGGCGCTGGCGGCGGCCATGATCTCGGCCAGCGTGCGCCGCTGCAGGCGGTCCGACAGGGGGGGCAGGATGATGGTGGGCAGCGCCGCCGCCGGCGCGGCGCCCATGGCAAAGACGTCGCCCAGCGCGTGATGGGCCGCCGTGGTCGCCACGAGGTGGGGGTCGAGCGCGAAGGCGCGCAGGGTGTCGGTGGTGATGACCTGGCGCGCCCTGCCAACCGTGATCACCGCGGCGTCATCGCCGGGGCCGTCAAGCCCGGCCAGTGCCTGCCTCAGCGGTTCGGCCCCGACCTTGGCGCCGCAGCCGCCGCAGGGGGCGGGGGCTGCAAGCGCCTGCACCACCTCGGGCGCGGCGACAAGGGCGCGGTGGTCCAGCTGCATGAGCGGCAAATCGTTCAGCCGCCGCATGAAACGCCGGTCGATCCAGTCCTTCAGGCGCCACAGCCATGGGCCCGCCAGCGCCAACCCGCCCTTGTCGACCACCGCCGCGCGGCCGCCGGTCGAGATCAGCTTGAGATAGTCGCGCTGCGGGCGATAACTTTGCCACGGGCCCGCGCCCATGGCGGCGCGCAGGTTGCGGTTCAGGGCCCCGGCCTGGCGCACCGCGAAGACCCCCGCCTTGGGGCGCGGCGCATGGGCGAGGTGGGCGCAGTCGCCGGCCGCGAACACATTGTCATGACTGACCGAGCGCAGCCAGCGGTCGACCGCGATATAGCCGTCCGACAATTGCAGGCCGGTGGACGCCAGCCAGTCATGGGGCCGCGGCCCCATGGCGCCCAGCGTCAGGTCGGATGCAATGCGGCTGCCATCGGCCAGGACGACCGCGTCGCGATCGACCGACTGCACCGCCGTTGCGGTGCGCAGGCTGACACCAAGGCGGGCGGCGGCGTCAACCACCAGTGCCCGCCCACGCTGGCCCAGCGTTGTCAGCCCGTCGCCGGCCTCGACCACCGTGACCTCGAGCCGCGCGCCACGGGCCCGGGCGCCGTGGGCCATGGCCATCGCCAGCTCCATCCCGCCGGCACCGCCACCGATCACCACGGCCCGCCGCACCTGTCCGGGGTCCAGCCGGTCGCGAAACGCGCCCCAGCGTTCGGCAAAGCGGTCCAGCGGTTTGGCGGGGGTGGCGAAGGCGGCAAACCCCGGCAGGTCGGCGGGCACACCATGAATACCCACGTTCAGCGACAGCAGGTCATAGGCCACCGCCGGGCGGCCGGGCAGGGACAGCCGGCGTGCCCCGGTGTCGATGGCTGTCACCGGTGCCAGGATCAGTCGCGCGCCGGCATGGCGTGCCAGGCGAACAAGGTCGATCTCGAGCGCGTCGAGCGGATAGTGCCCGGCCACGTATCCCGGCAGCATGCCGGTATAGGGCGCCATTGGCCCGGGGTTGATCAGGGTCAGCCGCACGCCCGGCAACGGCGCCATGCCCCACATGCGCAACAGCAGCGCGTGGGTGTGTCCGCCGCCGACCAGAACGATATCGCGGGTCTGGGGAAGCGGTGCCTGCATGGTCATCTTCCGGGCCCGGCGTCAGGCAGGGCGCGGCCAGGCCGACCGGTCAGGCCGCCTGACGCTGCCGGCGGGGCGGCGATTTTTCGTCCGAAAAATCGGGTCCCCGGGCTGGCCAGGGCGATCTGGCCGCAAGGCCGGGCGAGATGTCGCGCTGTCTGCGAGGTCACGGACCGACCCAGGCGCCGGCAAAGCCGTCGCTGTCCGCGAACAGCGCCCGCCGGTGCAGTGTCGCCCCGAGATGAACAAGGTCAAGCCCGGTCACCCGGCAATTCAGCCGGGCGAAACGGTCGCGCTCGGCGGTTTCGCGATAGGTGGTCGGATCGTCCAGCGGCCGGCCGGGCGCCGGGGCGCCGCCATAGCTGACCCGGGCCGGCGGGGCCAGCGCGCCCCAGTCGGGGTCGACCTCGGGGCCGTTTTCGACGCGAACATGCACCGAGGCGCGGATTTGCAGGTCATCGTCGGGGATCCAGGCCAGCAGTTCGGCGCGCGGAAATGCCCGCAACTCGCTGACCTTGGCCGACATCAGGTCGGTCTGGATGTCGATGCGTGCCTCGCCCTCGATCACCCGGCGGATCACGACGTTGCGCACCGCCGCGCTGCCATCGGCCCGCACCGTGGCCAGTGCGATCAGCCGCCCCGGCGCGCTGTCGTCGCGCGTGCCGGCATCCAGCCGCTGCCACGCCCGTCCAAGCAGCCCGTCAAGTGTCGCGAACCATTGGTCATTCATATCCTGTCATCTCCAGATATCCGTTGCCGTCGTGACTGCCGCTGACTGATACCGGGCCTTCCCAGTAAGGGAAACTCAGATTCATCCGGGCGCGCGGATTGAGCGCATCGATCTCGACATCGACCCCGTGCCCGGGCAGCCTGATCTGCCAGCGGGTCGGTGTGCCGGCGGCGGGCGCGACGGGCGCGCGCGGCGCGATGCTCAACTCGCCGGGCGCGATCGGCGTGGGCCGGCCGTCGGGGGCGATCCAGGTGCCGGACAGAAAGGCGCCGCCGTCGTTGTTGCGCAGACGGAAGGCCATCAGCCGGGCGCCGCCGGACAGCCGCAGCGAGAACCAGTCCCAGCCCTGCTGATCCTCGGCAAGGGGTTGAGACGACCATTCCCGGTCGATCCACGCCGCACCCGTCACCGGGATCTGGTCGCCGTCCAGCAAAAGCGTGCCCGACGCCGTGAGAAAGGGCAGCGAATAATAGTGGCTGGCCTGCCCGCCCGCCGATTTGATCGAAAACCCGCGCTGGCCCTGCAGAACCGGCGGACCCGTCACGTCGAGGTCCAGTTGATAGGCGAAATCGGGCCCGGCGGCATGCACGGACAGCGTGGTCGCCGGGTTGCCGGCCAGCGACCATTCGTCGATGACGGCCGCAAACGGAGCGGTTGTGACATGGGCCTGCCCCGTGCCACCCCGGGCCATGCGCTCGGCCACGCGGTGGCGGTCGCGGCTGGTCAGCGCGGCATGGCCCATCCAGGCGGCGTCGGGGCCGGGGCCATCCTGCCCCGGCGGACGCAGCCCCATGCGGAACAGGGTCCACTGCACGCCATAGGCATTGCCCGACGCATCGGTCAGGTTGGCGGTCAGATACCACCATTCGATGCGAAACCGGTCATGGGCGCCGTGATCGGCGGGAAAGACGATGTCATGGGCCGGGTCCGGGTCGGCAAAGCCGTCGGCGGCGGTGCCGAGCCCGGCAAACCCCTGCGCGCCGGCGGTCAGCGGCGCGATCGCCAGCGCCGCGGCCAGAAGGGCG
>CAYYMJ010000114.1:0-3818 GCA_964472855.1 uncultured Rhodobacterales bacterium
GCGTCCACATGCGCCAGCGAACCGCCGCCGGCCCCGATTTCAACCATGTCGATCACCGGGATCGAGATCGGCATCCCCGACCCCTTCTTGAACCGATAGGTCCGGGCCACTTCGAACACCCGCGCGGTCTTGGGCGTCTGGTTGCGGATCAGGCAGATCTTGGCCGTCGTGCCGCCCATGTCAAAGCTGAGCACCCGGTCCAGCCCATAGCGCGCCGCCACATGCGCCGCGAACACCGCGCCGCCCGCCGGGCCCGATTCGACCAGCCGCACCGGAAACTCGGCCGCGTTGCGGATCGAGATGATGCCGCCGCCCGAATGCATCAGGAAAATTCGGCCCGTGACGCCCTGGCCGTGCATCCGCTGTTCAAGACGGCCAAGATACGAGGCCATCAGCGGCTTGATATAGGCGTTGGCGACCACGGTGTTGAAGCGTTCGTATTCGCGCATCTGCGGGCTGACCTCGGACGAGATCGACACCGGCACGCCGGGCAGTCTTTGGGCCAGCACGTCGCGGACCATGCGTTCATGGGCCGGGTTCAGATAGGAATGGATCAGCCCCACCGCCACGCTTTCGACCCCGGCCGCGGCCAGTCGGTCGGCCACCTGTGCAACCTCGGCCCGGTCGAGCGCGATCATCACCTCGCCGGCGGCATTGACCCGTTCGGCCACCGTCAGCCGCATCTGGCGCGGCAACAGCGGCTCCGGCAGGTTCAGGTTCAGGTCATATTGCTCGAACCGGCTTTCGGTCCGCATCTCGATCACGTCGCGAAAGCCTTCGGTGGTGATCAGAGCGGTCTTGGCGCCCCGCCGCTCGATCAGCGCGTTGGTGGCCAGCGTCGTGCCGTGGATGATCTGGCCGATCTCGCCGGGGCCGATGCGGGCCCGGGCGCAAACCTGATGCAAGCCGTCGATGATGGCGTCTTCCGGGGCGGCATGGGTGGTCAGCACCTTCACCGAATGGTGCCGCGTGCCCTGTTCCAGCACCACGTCGGTGAATGTCCCACCGATATCCACGCCCAATCGTGCCACCATGTGCGAAACCCGTATCCGCCAGCCCTGATCCGCGCGATCCGCGCGCGACCGGCTGGCCCTGCGTTCCCGGCCATGTTGCCGAACCTGGGCCGGTCGTCCAGCCCTTGTCGGGCCTGAGGCCGATTTTGACCCGCCGGGCCGCTCAGACCTGCTTCATGTTGCCGGATCCATCCTGCGCGATGAACAGCCCCAGAACAATCAGCGCGAAGGCAATCATCATCGGCCGGGTCACGGTTTCGCCCAGCACGGCGATGCCGAAGACATTGACCAGCACCACACCGACATAGGCGTTGGGCGCCAGAAACACCGGCCCCTTGCGCCGGATCAGCCAGAACCGCAGCGACAGCGCGATCGTTGTCGACAACAGCGCCACCCCGACCAGCCCGATCCACGGTTTCAGCGGCGGCAGATCGCCATCGAAGACCGTGGCGAAGGGGACAAGCCCGAACAGCGCGGCGACCAGCGTACTGCCGCACATCAGCGACAGCGGGTGAACCGGTGGCATCAGGCGGATCAGGATCGCCGACATCGCAAGGCAGAAGATCGCGCCCAGAACCGCCAGCATCGGCAGGGCATGAACCGCGCTGCCCTGTCCGACCCATTGCGCCGGTTCGGTCACCACGACAAGGCCCAGAAAACCGATGAACAGCCCCACCAGCTTGCGCCGGGTGATGCGCACCCCCAGCACAAGCACCGACAGCGCGATCGTGGTCAGCGGGATCAGCGAAAACATCGCGCCGACCACGTTTGACGGCAGTTGCGCCTGTCCATGGGCCAGCAGCGAATAAGGAATGGCCGTGTTGCACAGCCCCAGCAGCAGCGACCATTTCCAGAACCACAGACGGCGGGGCAACCCGTCGCCGAACATCATTGCCAGCGGCACAAGAAAGGCCGCCCCCAGCACCACCCGGCCCGCCGCCGACTGGAGCGGCGTGAAGCCTTCCAGCGACAGCTTGATGAACACGAAGGACAGGCTGAGGCAGACCGCCATGACGCAAAAGCCGGCCCAGGCCCAAGGGTCAAACTCGCCGCTGCTGCTCGGGCCCGGTCCGGCGCTCATGGCGGGTTGCCGTTTCGGACGGGCCTTGCCGGGGCTCTGGGGATCGCGCGGTCAGGCAAAGGCAATGTCGACCGTGCCGAAGCCGGCAAAATCAGCGCGGATCGTGCTGCCCGGCGGGCATTCGACCGGGCGGATGAAGCTGCCCGACAGGATGACCTGGCCGGGCGCGATGCCTTGGCCATAGACCGCCATCCGCCGGGCAAGCCAGACGACGCCTTGCACCGGGTCGTTCAGGACGCCGGCGCCAAGGCCGGTTTCCTCGACAGCGCCGTTGCGCGTGGCGATCGCTCCGACCCAGCGCAGATCGACCGCGTCGGGCGCGTGGCGCGCGGCCCCAAGCACGATGCCGGCGTTGGCGGCATTGTCGCTGATGGTGTCAAAGACATTGCGCGCCTGCCCGGTGGCCGGGTCGCGGCGAAGGATGCGGGTGTCGAGGATCTCGATGGCCGGGGCGACATGGGCGGTGGCGGCCAGAACATCGCTGCGGGTGACGCTGGCACCGGCAAGCGGCGCCTTCATGACGAAGGCGATCTCGGCCTCGATCCGGGGCTGGATGAAGCGGCCGGCCGGCACCGTTGCCCCGCTTTCGAAGGCCATGTCGTCGAAGAGGATGCCGCTGTCGGGAATGTCGATGCCCAGCGCATCCTGCATGGCCTTCGACGTCAGTCCGATCTTCCAGCCGATGATCCGCCGCCCCTGTTCCAGCCTGGCCCGGCAGGTGGCCTTCTGGATGGCATAGGCATCGTCCATGTCCATCCCCGGATGGGCCAGCGACAGAAGGCCGATCTGGCGGCCCGTCGCCTCGGCCTGCAGCAAGGACCGGGCGGCGGTGGCATGGTCGTGCGGCGTCATGGTGCTTCGTCCTCGACCGTGTTGCGCAGGGTGCCGATACCGTCCACCGTGACCTCGACCACGTCGCCCGGTGCCAGAAAGCGCGGCGGGTCGAACCGCGCGCCGGCCCCGGTGGGCGTGCCCGTGACGATGATGTCGCCGGGCTGCAGCGCCATGAAGGTGGAGATATAGGAAATCTCGGCCCGGACGGGGAACAGCATGCGGGCAAGACGGTCGTCCTGGCGGACCTCGCCGTTCACACGGGTCACGATGCGGGCGTCGTCCAGTTGGGCGGGGTCACTGAAGGGCACCAGCCAAGGGCCCAGCGCCGCCGACCGGTCCCAGTTCTTGCCCTGGGTGACGTTGAACTTGGCGTGGCGAACCCAGTCGCGGATGGTGCCTTCGTTGCAGATTGTCAGCGCCGCGATATGGTCATAGGCCGCCGCCGGATCGATCCGCCGCCCCGGCTTGCCGATGACGACGGCCACCTCGCCCTCGTAGTCGAGCTGGTGGCTTTCCGGCGGGCGGATCAGCGGGCGGTCGTGGCCGGTGAAGCCGCTGGCAAAGCGCGGAAACAGCGACATGTGCCGGGGCTGGGCGCTGCCGTCGCCATACTCGGCGTTGCGGTCGGGAAAATTGACACCGACGCACAGGATACGCGGCGCGTCGGGCAGCACCATCTCGAAACCCACGTCCGAATGGGTCACGGGCCGCCCGGCCGCCGCCTTGCCCAGCGCGGCCAGCCCGCCGGCCCGCAGCGCGTCGAGCAAGGTCGGCCATTGCGGGAAATCGGGACTGAGGGCGATCATGCCGGCGTCGGTGGCCGCGCCGTAGAAGCGTTGGCCGGCGGCGGTATAGGTCGACAGGCGGGTCATGAGGTGGCGCCCGTTGGC
>CAYYMJ010000115.1:0-3803 GCA_964472855.1 uncultured Rhodobacterales bacterium
GGGCATGAAACCCGAAACCGCGAAGATGACGGCGCTTTTGCTGGCGGTCGGACTGCCGCACCGGGGGCCGTGGCGGCGGCCAAATCGCTGGCCCGCGCGCTTGGGCCGGTGATCGACGGGGGCACCATCGACGACAGCATCCGCCGCCTTGCCGATACCTGGGAACAGCCCGAGGCGGCCGAGGGCATCGCCGCCTTTTTCGCCGGGCGCCCGCCGGGCTGGTCGTCTGGCGGCTGACGAAAGCCTCTGGCGCCGTGGCCCGCCGGGACGTAAGCCAAGGGCATGAAACCCGAAACCGCGAAGATGACGGCGCTTTTGCTGGCGGTCGGACTGGGGGGCGGTCTGCTGCTGTCGGTCACGGGCCTGCCCATGCCCTTTCTGCTGGGCAGTCTGGTCGCCACGGGCGCCTTCGCCATGTTGCGCCCGGCCAGCTTTCCGGCCCGCTATGGCTTTCCCGTGCGGTTGCGCATGCTGTTCGTGGCCATTGTCGGGTCGCTGATCGGGGCGCGGGTCGACAGCGACTTTGTCGCCGGGATCGCCGGTCTTTGGCTGTCGCTGCTGGTCATCACCGGGTTCGTGGCGCTGGCGCATGTGTGGAATTTCACCATATTCCGGCGGCTGGGCGGTTACGACCGTGCCACGGCATTCTTTTGCGGCGCGCCGGGCGGGCTGGTGGAAAGCCTTGAACTGGGCGAGGCCGCCGGCGCCGACGCGCGGATTTTGACGTTGCAGCAATTCCTGCGGGTCATTCTGGTCATCACCCTTGTGCCGCTGGGGCTGTCGCTGCTGCATGGCGAGGCGCTGGGCAGTGCCGGTGGCATGTCGCTGGGCCGCGACACCGCCGGGATCGGGGCCTTGCCTGTCCTGGCGCTTGTTTGTGCCGCTGGTGTCGCGCTGGGGCGGGGACTGCACCTGCCGGCGGGGCATCTGACCGGCCCCCTGGCGGTGAGCGCGACGCTGGCCGCGTCGGGCCTCTGGTCGGTGGACAGTCCCGGCTGGCTGTTTTCGCTGGCGCAGATCGTGATCGGAGCGTCGCTGGGGTCGCGGTTCTTCGGGGCGACGGCGCCGCTGATCCGCAGGGCGTTGTGGCTGGCCATCTTGTCGGTCGGCGGCATGGTGGCGTTGGCGGCCGGTCTGGCGGCGTTGTCGGCGCAGGCGGTCGGGCAGGGGTTCGAGGTCATGCTGATCTCGTTGGCGCCCGGTGGCGCGATCGAGATGGGTCTGGTCGCGCTCAGCCTTGGCGTGAACCCGGCCTTCGTGACCTTTCATCACCTTTACCGCATCACGCTGACCGTGCTGGAGATCACCCTCATGTCGCGCTGGCTGGGGATCGTTGGGGCCCGAAAAGCCACCCCCGGGCGGGATTCCCGGCCGCGCTAGGCCGGAAATGCAATCGATTACATTTTTGGGTGGCGCTAACGGAAACTTTCTGCTGGGATACCGGGCAACGAGTTCGGGATGCCCGATATCCGGGGCCGGATTACTGCCTGTGCGGGGAGAGATCACATGAAGACCATCAAGGGGCCGGCGCTTTTCCTGGCGCAGTTCGCGGGCGACGACGCGCCGTTCAACTCGCTGCCCGGCATCGCCGGCTGGGCGGCGGGCTGTGGTTATGCCGGGGTTCAGGTTCCCAGTTGGGACGGCCGGCTGATCGACCTGGACAAGGCGGCGGCGTCAAAGGGGTATTGCGACGACATCAAGGGTGTCGCGGCCGAGGCGGGGGTCGAGATTACCGAGCTTTCGGCGCATCTTCAGGGCCAGCTGGTCGCGGTGCACCCGGCCTATGACGATGCCTTCGACGGGTTTGCCGCGCCGCAGGTGCGCGGCAATCCCAAGGCGCGGCAGGAATGGGCGGTGGATCAGGTGACCAAGGCCATCACCGCCTCGGCCAATCTGGGCATCGGGGCCATCGCGGCCTTTTCCGGCGCCCTGGCCTGGCCCTATCTTTATCCCTGGCCCCAGCGCCCGGCGGGCCTGGTGGAAACGGCCTTCGACGAGCTTGCCCGGCGCTGGCGCCCGATCCTTGACCATGCCGACGCGATGGGCGTCGATATCTGTTACGAGATCCACCCCGGCGAAGACCTTCATGACGGCGTGAGTTTCGAGATGTTCCTTGACCGGGTCGACGGACATGCCCGGGCAAAGATGCTGTATGATCCGTCGCACTATGTGCTGCAGTGCCTGGACTATATCGACCATCTCGACATCTATGCCGAGCGGATCGGCATGTTCCATGTCAAGGACGCCGAGTTCAATCCTACCGGGCGGCAGGGCGTGTATGGCGGCTTTCAGTCGTGGATCGACCGGGCCGGCCGCTTTCGCTCGCTGGGCGACGGGCAGGTCGATTTCGGCGCCATCTTTTCCAAGCTGGCGGCGATGGATTTCGACGGCTGGGCGGTGGTCGAATGGGAATGCTGCCTGAAACACCCCGAGGACGGGGCGCGCGAGGGGGCGCAGTTCGTCAAGGATCACATCATCCGCGTGACCGAGCGAGCCTTCGACGACTTTGCCGACGGCGGCACCGACGAGGCCGCCAACCGCCGCATGCTGGGGATCGGCGGATGATCCGCCCCATTCGTCTGGGCATGGTGGGCGGCGGGCGCGACGCCTTTATCGGTGGTGTGCACCGCATTGCCGCCCGGATCGACGGAGACTTCACGCTGGTGGCCGGTGCCTTCAGTTCCACGCCCGAGAAGTCGCGCGCCAGCGGCGCCGATCTGGGCATCGACCCCGACCGCGCCTATGCCAGTTTCGACGACATGGCGGCGGCCGAGGCCGGGCGCAGCGACGGGGTCGAGGCGGTGGCCATCGTCACCCCCAACCACATGCATTTCCCGCCCGTCCGCGCGTTTCTGGAACGCGGCATTCATGTCATCTGTGACAAGCCGCTGACCTCGACCCTGGCCGATGCCGAACAGTTGGCCTTGGTGGCCCGCGCGTCGGGCGCGTTGTTCGTTCTGACCCATAACTACACCGGCTATCCGATGATCCGGCAGGCGAGGGCGATGATTGGCGGCGGCGAAATCGGGGCGATCCGGCTGGTGCAGGCCGAATATGTGCAGGATTGGCTGACCGAGGATACCGGCGGCAAACAGGCCGAATGGCGCACCGACCCGGCGCGCGCGGGCGCGGGCGGGGCGATCGGCGATATCGGCACGCATGCCTATAACCTCGCCTGTTTCGTGTCGGGGCTGAGGGCGCAGGCTCTGGCGGCCGATCTGCAGTCGTTCGTGCCGGGGCGGCGGGTTGACGACAACGCGCATATCCTCATGCGCTGGGCCGGCGGTGCGCGCGGGACGATCTGGGCCAGCCAGGTGGCGCCGGGCAACGAGAACGGTTTGCGCCTGCGCATCTATGGCGACAAGGGCGGGCTGGAATGGGCGCAGGAAGACCCGAACTATCTGTGGTTCACACCTTTTGGCGAGCCGCGTCGCCGCATCACCCGTGGCGGTGCCGGCGCTGGCGACGCGGCGGGCGCGGTGACACGCATTCCCGGCGGCCACCCCGAGGGGTATCTCGAAGCCTTCGCGACCCTTTACAGGGAAGCGGCCAGTGCTATCCGCGCCCGGGCTGCCGGCCGGCCAGTGCCAGAGAACGTGCTGTCGCCGGGGATCGAGGACGGCCTGGCAGGCATGCGCTTTGTCGACGCCTGTGTGCGCTCGTCGGCGGCCGATGCCGCCTGGGTGTCGCTGGTCTGAACACACCCCGGCCCGGCTGGGGAAGTGGGCGCTGACGCCGGCCCGGAATAAACCGCCTCTGGCGCGCCGGGCCAGCGGCGGACCGTGCGGCGGTCTGCCGCTTTG
>CAYYMJ010000116.1:0-3537 GCA_964472855.1 uncultured Rhodobacterales bacterium
CGCAGCAGCAGGCGGTCGGTTTCGATGATCGGCTGCCGGGTTACGGTATCAAGCATCATCACGCACGTCCTCCACTGGCGGGCGCCATGCCAAATTTGGCCCGCTGCCTACAAAAACCACTCCCCCGGTGTGCGACAAAGATGGTGCAGTCACACCCCCACGGCAACCCCCGCCGGGGCGATGCGGGCCTCACATTCTGTCTCGCCCGCGCGATCGGCGGGTTTGCTCTGACTTGCATCGTTTCCTCCCAAAAACGAAACGGGGGACCGGCGCTGCCGATCCCCCTGCAAAATTTCAGCCCGTGGTGGGTTCGGCTTACTCGGCGGCCTCTGCTGCAGGAACGACCGATATGAAGGTGCGCCCTTTGAGCCCCTTGCGGAAACTCACATGGCCTATGGTTGTTGCAAAGATCGTGTGATCCTTGCCCTGGCCAACGCCCGTGCCCGGCCACCATTTGTTGCCGCGCTGGCGCGCGATGATGTTGCCGGGAATCACGGCCTCGCCGCCGAATTTCTTCACGCCAAGGCGACGGCCCGCCGAGTCGCGGCCGTTACGGGATGAACCGCCTGCTTTCTTGTGTGCCATCTCGCGTTACTCCTTTTCAGCGACCAGAGCCTTGGCCTGATCGACCCAGCCCTCGCGTTCGATACGACCCTTGAACGACAGTTTTTCGTCGATCTCGGTGATGTCGTCGGCGCCCCACGCGGCAATTTGCGCGAATGTGGTCACGCCGTTTTCAATCAGCTTTTTCTCAAGCGCCGGGCCAACGCCCGACAGCTTTTTCAGATCGTCCGCGCCGGTGTCGGCGGCGGCGGCCTTTTTCGGGGCGGCCTTCTTTGGCGCGGCCTTGGGGGCCACAACCTCGACCGGAATGGCGGTTTCCGAACCGGCGCCGATGGCGGCCTTGACGCCCGATTTGCCGGCACCCTTGGCAAGGATCTCGGTCACGCGCAGCAGGGTCAGTTGCTGGCGGTGGCCCTTGGTGCGCTTTGAGCCGTGCTTGCGGCGACGGCGCACGAAGTTGATCGTCTTGTCGCCCTTGATCTGGTCGATGACCTCGGCCTGCACGCCGGCATCGTCGACCAGCGGCGTGCCGATGGCGCCGCCGACCATCAGAATATCGTTGAACTGGACCGTTTCACCGGCCAAGGCTGCAAGCTTCTCGACGCGGAGGACATCCCCCGACTGCACCCGATACTGCTTGCCTCCGGTCTTGAGGACCGCAAACATGAGATTCTTCCTTCTTCACCGCGTCGGACGGCCCCCAGTGGCTGGGCGTTTCGGCTTGGCGCCGCCGGCTGACTGCGCGCCCGTGACGGGCGAATGTTCATACCGGCCCCATGCCGGAAACCCGGCTTATCGTGCCGGCGACCATAATTGTCAAGACACTTGCCCGGGCCCGTAAAGGTGGGTTTCCACCGCCTCGGCCGCCCGGTCGAGATTGGCGTCGACATGGCCATAGCGGCGCGAAAATTCGGCCAGCGCCGGCGCGTCGGCGCCGCCGTCAAGCCACGCCGCCATGTCGCCATGGCTGGCAATTTCGGGCAGAAAGGCAAGGTCGGGGCGGTGATTGTCCAGAACCGCCACCGGCTTGCCCTGGCTCAGCGCGTCCAGCACCACGGTTGACGGGTGCGTCAGCACCCTGTCGCTGATGGCCAGAACGTCGTCGATGCCGGCGAATTTGAGGTAACCTTCGTGCCGATCCGACAGCACCACGTTGGGCAGCCCGGCAACCAGCGCCGACACCGCGCCCTGATGCGCGGGCAGCTTGCGGCCACGGTGGGCCCGAATGATGAACAGCACGTCGGGCCGGGCCTGCATGGTCGCGCGCAGCAAGCCAAAGGCGCGGTCACGCTGGGCGTCGTCATAAAGCAGATGGTCGTGCCCGTAATTGTGGCAGACCAGAACCACCTTTCGCGCAGCGGCGATCCGCTGGGCCAGCTCGGGCGGCACCGGGCGCGGCGGCAACAGGTTGCGCTTGACCAGCCCCACGGTGCGAATGTCGGGGGTGCCGGCGATCACGGCGCGTTCGTCGGCGGTCAGGTCGCGCCAGACCAGCATCAGCCGGGCCTGGTATCGGGTGGGCGCGTCGCCGTCCTGCGCATAGTTCAGCCGGTATTGCACCAGTCCATGCTGAACGAACACGGTCCGTTTGCCTGACAGACGCGCAAAGATGTCGCGCGGCCGCCCGGCCTTGAAATAGGCGCGCGGGTCGGCGTGGGTCAGCACCGCATCGGCGCGGGCCATGTCGGCCAGCGACCAAAGCTCGGTTCCCAGCAGCGAGCGGTGCTGCACCGCGACGGGCGAGGCATCGGCCACGGCGACCACCCGTGGTTCGGTCGCGCGGATACGCGGGCCGGTAATGACACGGACCCGCAAGTTGCCGCGCCGGGCCAGCCGGTCGAGCAAGGGGAAACACGAGTCAAAGGCCGGCATGTGGGGCAGAATGCCCAGAATTTCCTTCACGCCGTCGTCCCCGTGCCTTTTGGCGCCTACAGATCCTGTCCGCGCATGACAATGGCGGCGCCCTGCCCCATCGAATATGAAATCTGGTTATACATCACGTCGAAGGCCGTAAACATCGCCTGGTTCAGCGCCCGCCCGCCGGCGGTGGCCGACACCGCGATATAGGCGTCAAGTTCGCCATCCGACAACGGGTCGTAGGCGGTGACGAGAAAGCTGAACAGCCATTCGGTGGTATCGGCGCGAATGCCGGGCTCTTGCTCCCACACGTCGCGCAGGATTTGCTCTTCGGTCATGTCACCGTCAAAGGCGCCGCCATGGGCCATGCCGAGGAAAAAGTTGTAGTTGGCGTTCATGGCGCCCACCACGTTGCTTTCGATTATCTGCAGGTCGTCGACAAAGGCTGCCAGCACCGAAAAGCGCGGGTCGGCGCCGTCGATTTCGGCCAGCCGGTCGCGGGCGGCCTGATCGAAATCGTCGTCCATCATGGCCCGGCGCGCCGCCAGTTCCAGCCCGACAACCCGCTGGCCGGCCGATGATTCGAAAAAGGCCAGCTGGTCGGTGACATCGACATCGGCCAGGCGCGCGGCAAAGGCCGGGCCAACGGCGCCCATCATGGCGTCGATATCGTAAAGGCCGGCCACCAGCGCGGCCCAGTCGTCGCCGCCGTTGCTGTCCAGCAGGTCGGTGTCGAGCCCGTCACCATTGCCCAACCCTTCCTCGCGCATGATCTCCATCACCTCGGGAATGCCCACGGCGCGCAGCAGGCGCGCGGCCTCGTCCGGGGTCGCGGCCCGGGCGGTCAGCGGCGCAAGGGCGAAGGAAACGGTCAGGGCGAACAGGACGTGACGCATGGCAAGGCAACTCCGGCTTTTGATGGCAAACTAGGGCGGCGGCGGCCCGCTGCCAAGCAACGCAGCTTGCCCACGCGAAACCGGTTGCGCCGGAATGCAGCTTTGACTAAGAGGCGCCTGACCCTTCGCGGAGAGGTGCCGGAGTGGTCGAACGGGGCGGTCTCGAAAACCGTTGTGGGTGCAAGCCCACCCAGGGTTCGAATCCCTGTCTCTCCGCCAC
>CAYYMJ010000117.1:0-3416 GCA_964472855.1 uncultured Rhodobacterales bacterium
GCGGGTCGTTCCAGGTGATCTGGTCGCGATGCACCTCGCGGATCATGTCGCCGCCACCGATGAAAGGGCGCATTTCCTCCATACGCTCGCGGCGGATGAAAATGGCGCCCGACCCGCTGGGGCCATACAGCTTGTGCCCGGTGATGGCGTAGAAATCGCACCCGATCTCGGCCACGTTGACCGGCATGTGCACCGCCGCCTGCGAGCCATCGACCAGCACCGGCACGCCCCGGTCCCGGGCGGCGCGGCAGATGGCGGCCACGTCCACGGTTGTACCCAACACGTTCGACATCTGGGTGATGGCCACCAGCC
The DNA here is from genome assembly GCA_964472855.1 of uncultured Rhodobacterales bacterium. Lineage (GTDB taxonomy): Bacteria > Pseudomonadota > Alphaproteobacteria > Rhodobacterales > Rhodobacteraceae > Tranquillimonas. Next base: position 313 of record CAYYMJ010000117.1, read on the forward strand.
GGGTGCGTGGGCCGATGGCGTCGATCACTTTCTGCGGGTCCAGCGTGCCGTCGGCATCGGGTTCGACGTGCTGTGGCACTCGGGGCTCGACATCCGCCGCGCGCGGACGGAGGCCGCGGGCGATGCCCTCTGACGAAAGCCTCACCCGTCGCCGCTTCTGGCGCATCGCCGGGGCGGGTGCCGCGTTTCAGGGCGGATCGGCGGCGGTGGACAGCGCCACGGTCGTGGCGAGCCTGGTGCATATGCTCACGGGCAGCGCGCTCGCCGTGGGTTATGCCAGCGCGGTGCTGCGGCTCGGTTGGGTGCTGACGCAGCTGCCGGTGGGCTGGTTGGCCGAGCGCGCGCCCCGGCGGATGCCTTTCTACGTCTTCGGCGCCTATGGACGGGCATCTGCGGCGGCGGCGATCGCGGTGCTCCTGTGGTGGAATGCGGACTGGCCGCAATTCGACTGGTCGCCGGTGCCGCTGGCGTTGGGGTTTCTCGCATTATGGACCGTCTATGCCTTCGTCTCAGGCGTCGTCGGCGTGCCCTACAACGACATCGTCGGCCGTGCGATCCCGCCCGAGCGGCGCAGCCGCATGCTGGCCTGGCGTTTCTTCGGCGGCGGGCTGTTGGCGATCGCCGTGGCGGGCGTGCTGCGGCTGGCACTCGATGTCCTGCCGCCCTTGAAAGCCTATGGGCTGATCTTCGCCCTCGGCGCCATTCTGATGGTCGTCTCTTCCACGCTGTTCGTCTCCGCCGGTGAGCGGCCTGCGCCGGCTCCGAAGGTCCGCGCGGCACGCATGGGTTTCGCCGAATTCATCCGCGAGGGCCTTGCCACTTTCCGCGCGGATCGGGCCTTTCGGTTCTTCGTGATCTTCCAGTGGCTGGGTTCGGCCACACTGATGGCGCTGCCCTTCTACGTTATCGCGGCGCGTGAGGGCGGTCTCGGGCTGGCGCAGGTCGGCACGTTGCTTGGCGCTCAGACCGCCGGTGCGTTGGTTTCGAACCCGCTCTGGGGCCGTGTCGGCGACGCGATGGGCAAGCTTGCGCTCCTGCGGCTCGTGGCCTGCGTTCGCCTCGTGCCGCCGGGGCTGATCCTTGCGCTGATGCCGTTGCAGGCAGGGCTTGCGGCCTACGCCGCGCTGTTCTTCATCATCGGTGCGATGATGAATGGTGTCACCATCGGCTACCTGGGGTTTCTCATGGAAATCTCGCCTGACGACCGTCGCCCGGCATATTCGGCGTGGTTCAACGCGTTGGCGGCCCCAGCGACGCTCTCGCCGCTTCTGGGGGCAGCACTCGTCGGGCTGATCGCCACTTCCGCGGTCTTTGTCGTCGCCATCGCCGCTGCCCTGCTGCAACTGGTTGTCCTGAACATCCTCGATCGGCCAGAGATACCCTGAAGCCAGAGCTTCCGGGCAGCACGAAGATCAGACCCTACTTTCCACCCACTTCTCGACAATCAACCCCGGCACGGACCCCACCACCCTCTCCGCATCCCGCGCCAGATCGAGCCGTTTGCGCAGTTTTACCTGCGGCACCAGCAGAAAAATCGGCACCGTCGCACGCCCTCGACCCGTTTTCGCGCGGGACGCAACGCCGAGCCCCCGGCTGTTGAGCCGGCCATCAGCCACCAGAAGGCTGGGGGTGCCCCTGCGATAAATGAAGCGAAGCCGCATCCCGCGCCGCCGCTCCCATTCCCCGGGCGACAAGCGCGCGCCGCCGCGCCCTTTGCCGGCGGCAGGGGTCGGGATCGCAAGATAGAACCCGTTCTTCGATCTGATCAGCACGCCCTTGTCATGGGCCGACAGGATCTCCGGGGCATTTGACCAGACAAACGCCGCCGCATCGATGCTGTCCTTGCCCTTGGGATAGGTCCGGTTTCGGATCGTGCGCGGCAGGCGGTGGCCAAGGCCCGCGGAGGTGATCTGCTGGCGCCACGCTTGTTTCAGTTCGCCGCCAGCGGCTTTCATGGCCGCAGAGACAGCATGTTCACCGGCCTTGAATTCGTCTTCGAGCATCCCGACCAGATCAGGATCAAAGTCGATCTTCAGTTTCATGTCGCCACCAACTCCAGCGTCCAGATCAGCCGCTCGCGATCCCGTTTCGGCTCGCCTTGAATGGTGAAGGTGTCAGGGCCGATGATGATGGTGTCCCCCGGTTTTGGACTGGCCATGTCACTGACCCGAACATCCACAAGCGTGGTGTCCGACAGAATCCGCGCTGCGCCAAAGCTGGTCAGTTCATCCGGCGCCTTGCGAATGACCCTCACCGGCAGAGGAACCCCACCCTGCGGGGTCCAGGTGGCATCCGCCGCCATGTTGGCGTCCTGAAAGATCGCGTCCACGGCAGCGGAAAAGGCAGACATCAGGTGCGCCGCGCGCTGCGCAGAACCTGCGGACGGGTGCAGATCGGCAGCGGGTTGCTCTCGATCTCGAGCCGCACCCATTCGTCGCGGTCCCGATCCGGGATCGAACGCGCGTAAAGCGGCAGGCCCAGCGTATTGACGGTCTCGAAGGTGTCCGCCGGGGCGTAGTAGATCTCGAACAGCCCCTCCACGCCCTCGGGATAGAACCACGCCTTGTCGACCGGCACCCCGAAGGCGGCGTTGCCCCGGTAGCGGCGAAAATTGATGCCGCCGAAGCTGACCTCGTCCGACACGCGCGACCGCAGATCGGCAGCTGCCGCCGTGTTGAGATAGGTCGCGCGCACCTCCTTATGGGCGACCAGATCGGCAAAGAAGGCCGAGCCGCATTCCGCCCGCATCTGCACAGCACCCGTGGACAGGCCACCGAGATCACTCTCGACACTTTCGATCAGCGCCTGGCAGGCCTTGCGCAGGGCCCCCGAGGCAGGCGACGCATTGGCCAGATCGAAGTTCACCTCCGCCGCCGGAGTGATGGCGAACTCGGTGAAGTAGTCGATCACCGTCGCCCCGTCCTTGGGATCGAGCACCTTGCCCTGAATGCCGTTGAGCAGGTGATATTCAAACGTCGCCTCGGCATCGGTGCGCAGCCGGCGCAGTCGGCGTGCCACTTCCGCCTGGATTTGCTGGGTCTCGCTGTCAGTGCCAAAGGCGCGAATGCCCTGAATTTCCGAGGCCCAGAGCACGTCCTGCTTCT
>CAYYMJ010000118.1:0-3254 GCA_964472855.1 uncultured Rhodobacterales bacterium
GCGATGCCCGGCGTCGGTCTTGCCGCGCCCCAGATCGGCGTGGCGCTGCAACTGGCGGTCGTTGACGCCAGCCCCGGGCGCGGGCAGGCGGTGCGCATGGCCAACCCGGAAATCCTGTGGGTCAGCGACAGCCTGGAGACCCGGCCCGAGGCCTCGCCCAACCTGCGCGGCCTGTCGGCCCCGGTTGCCCGGCCCGATGCGGTGCGCCTGCGGTTCCTCAACGCCGCCGGCGCGGTCGAAGAGCGTGCGTTTCAGGGTCTGTGGGCCACCAGCGCTCAGCATCAGGTCGACCATCTTCAGGGCCGGATGTATTTTGACCGTCTCAGCCGGGTGCGGCGCGACATGCTGCTGAAAAAGGCTCGCAAGATCGGGGTTGTGACATGAGAATCGTCTTTATGGGCACGCCCGAGTTTTCGGTCTCGGCCCTTGATGCGCTGGTCGCGGCCGGGCACGAGATTGCCTGCGTCTACACCCAGCCGCCGCGCCCGGCCGGGCGTGGCAAGAAACAACGTCCGACCCCGGTTGCCATGCGCGCGCAGGAATTGGGGCTGGGCGCGCGCCACCCGGTATCGCTGCGCGCTGACGACGCGGTTGCCGCGTTTGCGGCGCTGGGCGCCGATGTCGCCGTGGTGGTGGCCTATGGCCTGATCCTGCCGCAGGCCGTTCTGGATGCGCCACGGCTGGGCTGCCTGAACATTCACGCGTCACTGTTGCCACGCTGGCGCGGTGCCGCGCCGATCCAGCGGGCGATCATGGCCGGCGACACGGAAGCCGGGGTGTCGATCATGCAGATGGAGGCCGGGCTCGACACCGGGCCGGTGCTGCTGGACGCCGCCCTGCCCATCGGTGCCACCGATACTGCCGGGGATCTGCATGACCGGCTGTCGGCGCTGGGCGCCAGCCTGATCGTCAGGGCGCTGGCGGCCATCGACGGGCTGTCGGCCACGGCGCAGCCTGCCAGTGGCGTCACCTATGCCCACAAGATCGACAAGGCCGAGGCCCGGGTTGACTGGACCCGAACGGCCGAGACCATCGACCGGCAAATCCGCGGCCTGTCGCCGTTTCCCGGCGCCTGGTGCATGGTTCACGGCCGGCGGATCAAGCTGTTGCGCAGCCGCGCGACGTCAGGGCAGGGCGCGCCGGGCACGGTGCTGCACGACTTTGTCGTTGCCTGCGGCATGGGCGCGGTCGAGGTTCTGACCGTCCAGCCCGAGGGCAAACGCCCGATGGACAGCCGCGAATACCTGCTGGGGGCGGCGCTGCCTGCGGTTCTGGATGCGGCAGCGGGCTGAACGCTCCGGCGCGTCTCAGCCGCCTTTGAACGGCTCCATGCCCTGGCGGGCCAGCGCGTCGGCGCGTTCGTTTTCGGCATGCCCGGCGTGGCCCTTGACCCATGCCCATGTCACGTCATGGGGGCCACGGGCCTGATCGAGCCGTTGCCACAGATCGGCGTTCTTGACCGGCTTTTTCGCTGCCGTCTTCCAGCCGTTGCGCTTCCAGCCGTGGATCCACTGGGTCACGCCGTTTTTCACATAGGTGCTGTCGGTGACGATGGTCACCGGCGACGGCCGGGTCAGGCTTTCCAGCGCCGAGATCGCCGCCATCAGTTCCATGCGGTTGTTGGTGGTCTCGGGCTCGCCACCGAAAAGTTCGCGCTCTTTCAGCACCGCGTCGCCGTTGCGGGCGATCAGCAGAGCGCCCCACCCCCCCGGGCCGGGATTGCCGGAACAGGCGCCGTCGGTATAGGCCACAAGGTCAACCGCCATCACCGGGTCATCCGTCCACCGGGCAGCAGGGTCGGGTCGGCCACGCCCAGAATGGCCAGCCCCGACCGTTCCAGCCCGGCGCGGGCGCAGATGATTTCCGAGCCCGCGTTGCCCGGCGCGACCCCGGTCATGAACCGCGAAAAGCCGTGGCGGCGGTGCATTTCGGCCATCGCCATGGCGCCAAGATACAGCGACAGCCGCGCGCCGCGATGGTCGGGGTGGGTGGCCAGCATGCCCCACCAGCATTCGTCGCGGCCCTGGCTGTGGCTGGGGTCGAGAAACGCGACAGCCGCGGCGCAAGACGCCACCTGCCCCGCGTCGGTGACGGCCAGACAGGTCACGCCGGGCAGCAGCGCGCCGGTCAGGGCCGGCAGGGCGGGGGGCAACACCCCGGCACCCAGCGCCGTTGCGGCAAAGCTGGCGACGATGTCAGCGGGCGTGTCGGGCCCCAGCCAGCGGGCGCGATAGCCATCGGGCAGGCCGGGTCCGGCCATGATGCGCCGCGCGGCGTCCAGCGCCGGGGCGCCACCGGTCCAGCGGTCATAAACCGCCGGGGCGAAACCGGCGGCCTCAACCTGTTCCGCCAGCGCCGCAACCTGTTGGCCGGGCACGGCCATGACACCGGTGCTGCCCTGCAAACGGACCAGGTCAAAAACCTGCGCAAGCGGCGCGTCGTCCAGCGCCGGCACGCCCACGGCGCGGCCGTAATAGGTAAAGCGCGCATCGCCCCGGGTCAAACGGTGCATCGCCAGCCCGCGCCGCAGCAGGGCGCGCTGGTCGGCCGAGCCCAGAACCTCAGGCATGGGCACGCATGATCACAAAGGGCTCGTCTGCCCCGGCCATGCCGGGCCCGCTGCCGGTGCGGCGCGCCGCCTCGGTGAACCCGGCGTCGGCGATCAACGCCGCCAGTTCGTCGATCGCGTAATAGGTATAATGGCGGCCAAGCGCGTCGCGCCGCGCGCCGCTGCCGGTTTTCATGGCGATGTGGAACAGCCCGCCGGGTCCAAGCGCCCGGTGCACCCGCGCCAGATGGCCCGGCAGCGCCGACCGCGGTGCGTGCAAAAGGCTGAAATTGGCCCAGACACCGTCATAGGCCGCGACCGCGTCGAGCATGTCGAACGTGGCGTATCGGGCGTCGATGCCATGGCGTTCGCGCGCGGTGCGCAGCATCCCGTCCGAGGCGTCGGTGGCGTCGACCTGAAAGCCGGCGTCGCGAAAGTGCGCCGCCGATCGGCCGGGCCCGCAGCCAAGGTCCAGCACCCGCGCGCCGGGGGGCAGCGCGCCGACAAAGGCCAGCATGTCGGCATCGGGGCGCCCGCTTGTGCAACGGTCGGCATAGTCACCGGCGGCACGGTCGTAAAAGTCCAGCGTCTGGCGATCTTCGCTCATGCCGGCTCTCTCAGCACGCGGGGCACCTTGAACTCGACGTTTTCCACCGCGGTTTCGACCCGCTGTTCGGTCAGGTCGAACCGGTCGCGAAAGGCGCCG
>CAYYMJ010000119.1:0-3164 GCA_964472855.1 uncultured Rhodobacterales bacterium
GGCCCGGCTTTGGCCGCTGCCGCTATTCGCCGGCCTTTTCTTCCAGCGCCAGCCAATCGTCTTCGGCCGCCGCCAAGGCCCCCTGCCGGCTGATCAGCGCAGCACTTGCTTTGGCAAATCTTGCGGGATCGCGGGTGAACAACTCGGCGTCGGCCAGCAGCCCCTCGAGCCTGGCGACCTCGGCTTCCAGTCGGGCAATCTGGTCGGGCAGCGCCTTCAGCCGATGCGATTCGGTAAAGCTGAGGCCCGCCTTGGGCGCCGCGACGGCACGGGCCGGGCGCGCGCCCGCCGCCCTGGGCCTGGGCGCCGCCACCTGGTCTGCGGCCACGTCGCCACGCTGGGCGCGATAGTCGCTGTAGCCGCCGGCATAAACGGTGGCGCGGCCGTCGCCCTCCATCGCCACGGTGACCGTCGCCACCCGGTCGAGAAAGTCACGGTCGTGGCTGACCAGAATCACCGTACCGTCGAAGTCGGACAGCAGCTCTTGCAGCAGGTCCAGCGTTTCGATGTCGAGATCGTTGGTCGGTTCGTCCAGAACCAGCAGGTTGGCGTCGCGCGCCATGATCCGGGCCAGCAGCAGCCGCGCCTTTTCGCCCCCCGACAGCGAGCGCACCGGCGCGCGGGCCTGCGCCTCGTCGAACAGGAAATCCTTGAGATACCCCACCACATGGCGCGGGGCGCCGCGCACCATCACCTGGTCGGCGCGGCCCGACACCGACATGCCGGGGTCGCCGGTCAGACTGTTCCAAAGCGTCGCTTCGGGGTCAAGCGCGTCGCGGGTCTGGTCGAACACGGCCATTTCAAGGTTGGTGCCGTGGGTGACGGTGCCGCTGTCGGGCGCCATCTGGCCGGTCAGCAGGTTCAGCAGCGTGGTCTTGCCCACCCCGTTCGGGCCAACCAGCGCCACGCGATCGCCACGCAAGACCCTGAAATCGAAGGGTTTCAGAATGACTTGGGTGCCAAATGCCTTGCTGATCGCCCGCGCCTCGATCACCTTGCGGCCGCTTTTCGCGCCGCCTGACAGGTCCATCGCGGCGGTGCCTTGACGGCGGATCATCTCGGCCCGGGTCTGGCGCAACTCGCCCAAGGCGCGCACCCGGCCCTGGTTGCGCTTGCGCCGGGCCGAGATGCCTTCGACGGCCCAGCGCGCCTCGGCCTTGATCTTGCGGTCCAGCTTGTGGCGTTCCTGGTCTTCGTCGTCCCAGATCTTGTCGCGCCACGCCTCGAACCGGTCAAAGCCCTGTTCCTGCCGCCGCACCCGCCCCCGGTCGATCCACAGGGTGGCGCGGGTCAGGCTGTTCAGAAACGCCCGGTCGTGCGAAATCAGCACAAAGGCGGCGCGGGTGCCAGCCAGGTGGCGTTCGAGCCAGCCGATGGCGCGAATGTCGAGATGGTTGGTGGGCTCGTCCAGCAGCATCAGGTTCGGCCCCCCCGCCAACAGCCGCGCCAGCGCCGCGCGGCGCCGTTCTCCGCCCGACGCCTTGGCGACCGGCAGGTCCAGCCTGATGTCCAGCCCCTCGGCCGCGGCCTCGACCTGCCAGAGGCCGCCGTCTTCCAGCCCGGCGGCGGCAAAGTCGCCCAGCGTGGCATGGGCCGAAAGGTCGGGGTCCTGCTCCATATAAGCGACCGAGATGCCGGGGGTCAGGACCCGGCCCCCACGGTCGGGCTCGGTCAGGCCGGCCAGCACCTTCATCAGCGTCGACTTGCCCGAACCGTTGCGCCCCACCAGCGCCACCCGGTCGCCGGGCTGGATGACAAGGTTCAGCCCGTCGAACACGGGGTCGCCGCCGAAGGTCAGCGCGATATCGGTCAGTTGCAAAAGCGGTGCTCGGGCCATGCCCGCGGGGCTATCGCTGGCAGTGCACAGCGTCAACCGGATCGGCGCGGGTCGCAGGCGCGGGGTCAGGGGCGCCGGATGGGCGTGCAACGATGCCGCATCCCGGCGGCGGCCACCCTGGCAGCGGGCCCGAACCCGCGCAGTAGCAGTGGCGCGTCAGACCGTCGCGCGGAAATGTTTGCTCAGCTTCAGGCCCTGCCCCTGGTAATTCGACGCGATATCAAGGCCATAAAGCGCATCAGGCACCGCCGCCATCCGTTCATACACCAGCCGGCCCACCACCTGCCCATGCTCCAGCACGAAGGGCGATTCGTGGCAGCGCACCTCAAGCACCCCGCGCGCCGGCACGCCAAGGCCGAAACCGGGGTCGAAGAAGCCGGCATAATGAACCCGAAACTCGCCCACCATGGCGAGGTATGGCGCCATCTCGGCGGCATGGTCGGGCGGAATGGTCACGGCCTCGCGGCTGACGAGGATATAAAAGGCGCCGGGATCCAGCACGATATGGCCATCGTGGGCGCGCAACTCGTCCCAGAAATCGGCCGGGTGGTAATGGTTCAGCCGGTCAAGATCGATGACGCCGGCATGTGGCTTGGCCCGCCAGCCGACGCGCGGCCCGAGGTCAGGGCCAAGGTCGACCGAAAAGCCCAGGCCCCCGTCGATGACCGGCGGACCGTCGACCAGCGGCGTGCGCGCATGCAGGGCCGCCAGTTCGCCATCGTCCAGCGCCGCGCGCCCGTCGCGCAGGCGCAACTGGTTCAGCCGCTGCCCGGCCCGGGCCAGCACGCTGAACGACCGCGGACAGATCTCGGCATAAAGCGGGCCGCGATAGCCGCGCGCGATGCGGTCAAACTCGGTCCCGCCGTCGGTGATGGTGCGGGTCAACAGGTCCAGCCGCCCGGTCGAGCTTTTGGCGTTGGCGATGCCGTCGATCCCCGGGGGCAAATCAAGCGATTCCATCAGCGGAACCACATAGACACAGCCCTTTTCCAGCACCGCGCCAGCGGTCAGGTCGATGCTGTGCATTTCGAACTCGGCAACCCGGTCGCTGACCGGCCGGTCACCGGCAAGGAACGAGGCGCGCACCCGGTGCGCCACCGGCCCCAGCCGCAAATCCAGCGACGCGGGCTGCACCTGGGCATCGGTGATCGCCGGGTTCGCAGTGATTGCACCCGTGGCAACAAGGCCGCGCAGCGACTGTGCCGGCAAAACTCCGGTCACGATGCCCTCCTTCGGGCGCGGGTGGGTGATTTGGTCGGGCTAGCAGGACTCGAACCTGCGACCTTCCGTCCCCCAGACGGACGCGCTACCAGGCTGCGCCATAGCC
>CAYYMJ010000120.1:0-3047 GCA_964472855.1 uncultured Rhodobacterales bacterium
TCTTCCATATGGGCGTGAATGCGGTCGGCCCCGCCCGTGGTGGTGTGGCACAGGAAGGTGTCGTCATCCAGCCGCGCGACAACACCGTCATCGCTGAGAAAGCCGTTTTCGCTGCACATCAGCCCATAGCGGCAGCGCCCGACCTTCAGCGTCGACATCATGTTGGTGTAAAGCATGTCCAGAAAGCGGCCGGCGTCGGGGCCTTTGACGATCAGCTTGCCCAGCGTCGAGGCATCCAGCAGCCCCAGCTTGTCGCGGGTGTTCAGCACCTCGCGGTGCACCGCCTGTTCGACCGTTTCACCGGGGCGTTGATAGCAATAGGGGCGCCGCCAGTGGCCCACCGGCTCCCAATGGGCACCTTGGGCGTCGTGCCAGTCATACATCGCGGTCTTGCGCAAGGGCTGGAACAGGTCGCCCCGGGCCTCGCCCGCGATGGCGCCCATCGATATGGGGGTATAGGGGGGGCGGAAGGTGGTGGTGCCGACGGCGGGAATATCGTCGCCACGCTGATCGGCCAGAACGGCCAGTCCGTTGATATTGCTCAACTTCCCCTGATCGGTCGCCATGCCCAGCGTGGTATAGCGCTTGGCATGTTCGACGCTTTCGAAACCCTCGCGCCCGGCAAGCTGCACGTCCGTGACCTTAACGTCGTTCTGGAAGTCGAGGAACATCTTGGCCCGCTTGGCCGGGCCGGCCTGGCGCGGCATGATCCAGACCGGGGCGATCGGGGCCTCGGTGGCTGGCTCGGCGGTGGCCGCCACGCCTGCGGCATCTGCCGCGCCGCCGTGTCCGGCCTGTTCGGCCGCCGCGATGCCGGCGGCGTGGGCGCCGGCCAGCGTGGCCGCGGCCGTCCAGTCGCCGTTGGCGGCCCCGGCGGCCAGCACAAAGCCCTGCCCGTCCGCGCCCAGCGGCGGGCGGGCAGTGTCGGGGCGGAACATGGCGGCGGCATCGTCCCACGTCAGCTTGCCGCCTGCATGCGACCACAGATGCACCGCCGGCGACCAGCCGCCCGACATGGCAACGGCGTCACAGTCGATGCTGGCCGTGGGCGCGCCGGCGCTGTCAATGGCGCAGGTTTCGACACCGGTGACCCGCTTGCCGCCCCGGACCACGGCAATGCCGGCGCCGGCCAGAATGCGGATACCGCGTTCGCGCGCCGCGTCGGCCAGCGGCCCGGCACTGTCGCGCGCGTCGATGATGGCCGGCACGGTGACGCCCTGATCGTGCAAAACCAGCGCGGTGCGATAGGCGTCGTCGTTGTTGGTGACCACGACCACCTTTTCGCCCACGGCTACGCCCCAGTTGACGGCATAGTCGCGCACAGCCCCGGCCAGCATCACGCCGGGGATGTCGTTGCCGGCGAATGACAGCGGGCGCTCGATCGCGCCGGTGGCGATGATGGTGCGCCCTGCCCGCACCCGCCACAGCCGGTGGCGGGGCCCGTCGGCACCGGGGCGATGGTCGCTGACGCGTTCGTAAGCCAGCACATAGCCATGGTCATAAACACCCGCACCCATGCAGCGCAGGCGCAGGCTGGCATTGGGCAGGCTGTCCAGTTCGGCCACGGCGGCGGCGATCCAGTCAGCCGCCGGCTGGCCGTCGATAACCTCGGCGTCGACCGGCGCGCGCCCGCCCCAGTGGGCGGTCTGTTCGACCAGCAGCAGCCGCGCCCCCGACCGCGCGGCGGCCAGTGCCGCCTGCAAGCCGGCGATGCCGCCGCCGACGATCAGCACATCGACATGGGCATGAAAGTGTTCATAGCGGTCAGCGTCCCGAGCCTTGGGCGCCTTGCCCAGCCCGGCCGAGGCGCGGATGATCGGTTCGTATACATGCTTCCAGAACGCCCGGGGCTGGATGAAGGTCTTGTAATAAAAGCCAGCCGGGAAAAACCGCGACAGGCGCGCGTTCACGACGCCCACGTCGGTTTCAAGGCTGGGCCAGTGGTTCTGGCTGACGGCGGCGAGGCCATCAAACAGCTCGGTCGTGGTGGCGCGCTGGTTGGGCTCGAACCGGGCGCCCTGCCCGAGGCCCACCAGTGCGTTGGGTTCCTCGGCGCCGCTGGCCACCGGGCCGCGCGGGCGGTGATACTTGAACGACCGGCCCATCAGCATCTGGCCGTTGGCCAGCAGCGCCGAGGCCAGCGTGTCGCCGGCCAGCCCGCGCAGGGTGCGGCCATTGAAGGTGAAGGCAACAGACTGGTCGCGGTCGATCAGGCGGCCGCCGGAGGTCAGACGCTTGGTCATCAGGAAAACTCCCTCCACGTCCAGCCGGGACGCTTGGCGCGGATGTCCGCGATCAACTCGTCGGGCGGCGCCAGTGTCTGGGCCGGATAGGTGCCGAACACCTCAAGCGTGGCGGTGCAGCGCGCCGCGTGAAACCACTTGCCGCAGCCCATCGCGTGGCGCCAGCGCTCGAAATGCACGCCCTTGGGGTTCTCGCGCCCGAACAGATAGCCCTCGAAGTCGTCATCCGACGATCCGGGGCCGAACCGTTTCAGATGCGCCTCGCCCCCGGGGGCAAGCTCGGTCTCGTCGGCGTCGATGCCGCAACAGGGGCAGGTCAGCGTCAGCATGCTGGGGTCCTCAATGCAGAAACTCGTCACGGCAATAGAACATCGCCTGCAGGATGCGCTCGCGGTCGGCGAGGCTGACATCGACCGCGTCGCCGATGGCGGGCAGTTCGATCCTGAGCGACGGATTGGCCGCGATCATTTCGTAAAACCGGTTGGCGGCATTGCCGAAACCGATGTTGGTTTCCAACTGCGCGCCGTTGCGGCGGGTGACAAAGGCCACCGCCTGCCCGTCGGCAAAGCGGAACTGCATGTTCTGCTGGCCCGAGACGCGGGCATTGTCGGGGTGGGTGGTCAGCAGGTGCAGGCTGCGGCCCACGCGCCAGTAGATGGCAAACCCGACGCGCGCGCCGCGCACGCTGCGCAGCGTCGCCTGGGCCGAGCAGGACTTTTTCGAGAAGCTGCCATGCACGGTAAAGCTGCCAAGGTCGGCCTTGTAGGTCTCGCCATAGTGGGCGGCCTGGGCGGGCAGCGTGAA
>CAYYMJ010000121.1:0-2701 GCA_964472855.1 uncultured Rhodobacterales bacterium
GGCGGTGCGTGGCTGGTCGAGATGAAGTGGGGCGACAATTCGATGTATCAGCGCGCCGACTATACGCAGGTTGACGGGCCGGGCCGGCTGGTGTGGCTGAATTCGATGACCGATGGCGACTGGCAGGTCATTTCGAACCCGCGCATGCCCGACTGGCCGCGGGTGTTGCTGACGACGGTGACGCTGGAGGCGGTGGGCGACAAGACGCGAATGCGGCTGACCTGGGTTCCGCACGAAGCGACGCAGGCCGAGATTGACTGTTTTGCCGGCGCCATGGGCGGGCTCGACAGCGGCTGGGGCAGCGGGATGGACCTGTTGGCCGAATTGCTGGCCGAGCTTCAGGCCTGAGCGGCCACGGGCGCGCGGGGCGGCGGCCGGGTGGCCGCCGCCCGGCCGTTCAGGCCGTCGCGCCGAACAGCAGTGTCAGTGCAATGTAAAGGATCGACACCGTGCCCGTTGCGAAAGCCGGCACGCGGATGAACGGGATGCCGCTGTAATACAGCACCGCGAACAGCGCCCGCGCCAGCACGAACAGCAGCGCCGCAAGCTCGACCCCCGGGGTCTGAGCGCCCATCACCGCCGCGGCGCCCAGCACCGGAACGCCATAGGCCGCCGATTCGATCTGGTTCTGGTAGGCGCGCTTGATACGGGTGGCGAGCGGCGAAAAGCTGTCTGCGGGTGGCCGGTTGGACGAGAAGCCGTAGCCAAAGCCCTTGGTGGCATATGTGAAGCTGATCTCGATGAACAGCATGACCACCGTCAGCAGGCCAAAGAGCAAAAGGGCAGTCTGGATCGTCATGGAGCGTCTCCCACGCATGTATCATATCGCTGGGTAAATGTAACAAACGATCTATTCTGAGCAAGCCGGGGTACTTCACGAAACCGTGATGCGGGCTGTGGCCGGGATCAGCTCAGGATCGTCGCGAATTCGTCGCGCAGCAGGTTCTTTTGCACCTTGCCCATGGTGTTGCGGGGCAGCGCCGCCGCGATGACCACCCGCCTTGGCTGTTTGAAGCGGGCCAGTTGGCCCGAAAGGCCGGCGACGATCGCGGCCGCGTCCAGCATCGCGCCGGGTTCGGGCACCACCACTGCGACGACCGCCTCGCCCAGGTCACGATGCGGCACGCCGATCACCGCGCTTTCGACCACGCCGGGCAGATCGTCGATCGCCAGCTCGATCTCTTTTGGATAGACGTTGTAGCCGCCGGTGATGATCAGGTCCTTGGCGCGTCCGACAATATGGACATAGCCATCGGCGTCGATCCGCCCCATGTCGCCGGTGATGAAAAAGCCGTCTGCCCGCAGTTCCTCGGCGGTCTTTTCGGGCATGCGCCAATAGCCGGCGAACACATTGTCGCCTCGCACTTCGAGGATGCCGATGTCGCCCTGCGCCAGACTGGCCCCGGTGTCATGGTCGCAGATCTTCAGCTCGACCCCCGGCAGCGGAAAGCCGACCGTGCCGGCGCGGCGGTCGCCGTCGTAGGGGTTCGAACAGTTCATGTTGGTTTCGGTCATGCCATAGCGTTCAAGGATCGCGTGGCCGGTGACCGCGCGCCAGCGGTCGTGGGTTTCCGCCAGCAGCGGGGCCGAGCCTGACACGAACAGCCGCATGTTGCGCGCCGCGCCGGCCAGCCCGTCCTGTTGCAGCAGCCGCACGTAAAAGGTCGGCACGCCCATCAAAGCCGTGGCGTCGGGCATGGCCGCCATGATCGCCGCGGCGTCGAATCCCGGCAGGAAGATGCAGGAACCACCGGCCATCATCGTGATGTTGGTGGCCACGAACAGACCATGGGTGTGAAAGATCGGCAGCGCGTGGATCAGCACATCGTCGCGGGTAAACCGCCAGCAGTCTTTCAGCGTTTCCGAGTTCGAGGCCAGCGCCCGGTGAGTCAGCATCGCCCCTTTCGAGCGTCCGGTGGTCCCCGATGTGTAAAGGATCGCCGCCAGATCGCCGGGGCCGCGCGCGACCGGCGTGAAACCGGTGCCCTGCTGGTCGCGCAGGTCGGTCAGGGTGCCGGTGGCGTCGGCGCCAAGGGTCAGGACATGTGCGACTTGCGCCGCCCTGGCCAGCGGCGACAACGGCCCCAGCCCGGCCGGGTCGCAGACCAGCAGATGCGGGGCGGCGTCGGTCAGGAAATAGGCGACCTCGGCGGGCGTATAGGCGGTGTTCAGCGGCAGGAACACGCCGCCGGCCATGACGGTCGCGACATACAGCTCCAGCGTCGCCACGGTCTTGGGCACCTGCGCGGCGACCCGGTCGCCGGGCTTCAGCCCCAGCGCCACCAGACCCGACGCCATGCGGGCGGCGTTGTGCCAGAAGGCGCCATAGCTCGTGGCCCCCTGCGGCTGGTCGGGCCGGGTCAGGAAGACGGCGTCTTCGCGCCCGACGCTTGGCCCGCGCAACCGGGCGACAAGGTGGTTTTGTTCGTGCATCACGTCCAAGGCGTATTCGGGCGGCCGTGCAGGGTCAACCGGCGCCCGGGTGCTGCGCCGTGGTCAGGGTGAGGCGGACGTGCCCCGCCCCCGGGGTGGTCGGATCGGTTGGATGCCGATGAGCCGAGGCCATCGGCGGAGACGCCAGCGTCAACGCAGCACGTCATGCCCGTGCGAGAGAGGGGGGGGGCAGCACCAGCGCCGGTGACCCTGGCGGGCGATCAGAACCCCGGCCTCAAATGTGGGTCGCTCCGGGGTCGACCGGCGC
>CAYYMJ010000122.1:0-2569 GCA_964472855.1 uncultured Rhodobacterales bacterium
CGGCCAGCGGCCGTGGCCCGACCGAGCGGATGCCCAGATGCCTTGGATACCACGCAGCTGATCCCGATGCCCCGGCTTGTCATGGTTGCTGTCTCCTGATCGCCCGGCCGTCCGCCGGGTTCATTGCTCGCCCGGCACGCCGTAGGAGGGGGCCAGCCCCGGGTTCAGCGCGCGCTGCACATAGTCGTCAAGCTGCGGCTTATAGACCTCCCACGCAGCGGCGACGGCGGCGATCGGGCAATCGTCGGTCCAGTCGCAGCGCAGATCGGCCACCGGCCAGGATACCTTGTCGACCAGCATAAGGCCGGCCGAATGCACCGGCCCGGCCTCGCCCCCCGCGGCCAGCCCCGCCCGAAGCGCCGCGATCAGCCGGTCGCCCAGGTGCCCCGGTGCGGCCAGAAAACCGGCCACAATGGCACGCGGCACGTCGCCGTTGGCCAACAGATTGCCGGCCGAGATCACGTTTTCACCCGCTGCGTCGGTCCAGATCCCCAGGGCTTTGGGCCCCGAGTGGATGGCCCCCTGGCCTGACGCGTCCACGGCCAGCACCTGCCGGTAGTCCATGAAGCGGCCCTCGGCCCTCACGGCCGCCACCGCCGCCGGCGCCGACAGGCCGCTAGCCATCAGATCCAGCGTGCGCGGGCCCAGCGACGGGTCGGTCACGTTTTGCGAGGCCACGGCGCCCACGCCGGCGCGGGCAAAGGAACAGCGCGCCGCCACGGCGGGCGACGATGATGAGATGGCCACACCGAACATGCCGGTCTGTGCGCATCGGGCCACAAGGGAAAAGGTCATCTTCTGCCGCGCCTTCCTGTTGCTGCGTTGGCTCTGCTAGTCCGGGATGACGGCGGTGCCGTCGATTTCCACCAGCCAGTCCGGGCGGGCCAGCGCCTGCACCACCAGCCCGGTGGAAACAGGGTGCACGCCCCGGATATATTCGCCCATGGTGCGATACACCGCCTCGCGGTGGCGGACGTCGGTGATATAGACCACCACCTTGACCAGATGCTCCATCGAGCCGCCGCATTCCTCGATCAGTTGCCGGATATTCTGCATAACCTTGTGGGTCTGGGCGACCGGGTCGTGGCTGTCGATGTTGTGCGCGTCGTCAAGGTTCTGCGGGCACTGGCCGCGCAGATAGACGGTGCGGCCGCCCCGCGTGACGACGGCCTGGCAAAGGTCATTGTCCAGCTGCTGTTCGGGATAGGTGTCGCGGGTGTTGAACTTGCGAATGCGGGTATGGGCCATCGCGGGTATCCATTGGTTGGTGGCGGTCAGGGCGGTCAGGGCGGACAGGCTGCGATCAGACTGCGATTTCGGCCGACCCGTCATAGCGGGCGTATTTGTTCATGATCGCGATATGGTCGGCCAGGTGGCGGGCGTCGTGCCAGACCCCGTAGATAAACGACGACCCGCGCCGGGTCAGCCATGGCAGCCCCAGGAAATACACCCCCGGAACCGGCGACACGCCGCGCGTATGGACCGGGGCGCCGCGTTCGTCGAAAGCGTCGAGTTGCAGCCACGCGAAATCGGGGCGATAGCCGGTGGCCCATATGATCGTGCCCACGCCGGCCTGCGCCAGGTCCAGCCGGGTGACGGGGGTCGCCATGCAGTCGGGGTCGTCGGCGACATGACGCGCGCCGGGCTCGGGCGGCAACGCCAGTCCGTTGGCATCGGCATAGCGGTCGGCGGCGTCCAGCAACGCCAGATAGTCTCGGTCGGCGGCCCGGATATGGTCGGCCAGGGTCGGCGCGAAACGCACCTGTCCGTCGGCATAGCCTTCGGCCCGCCCGACCAGCGTCATGCCCCGGCCGGCGAGTTCGCGGAAGTCGATCGTGCGCCCGCCATAGGCGCCGCTGACCGAAATCGCCGTGTGCTCTTTGCCGGGCGCGATGGATTCGTCGTCCCACATGCCCAGAACGCCCAGCCACCAGACATAGTCGCGGTTGCGATAGCGCCGGGGCAGGCGTTCGTGCGGGCCGACCGACAAGGTGACCTGGCGCCCCGACCGCAGCAATTCGTCGGCAATCTGCACCCCGGATGACCCCGCGCCCACCACCAGCACCGCGCCCGGCGCGATCTGGCCCGGGTTGCGATAGTCGGCCGAATGCATCTGGCTGACGCCGGCGCTTGCAGGCACCATGTCGGGAAACACCGGGGTCTGGAACGGCCCGGTCGCGGCCACGATGTTACGCGCGCCGAAGGCTCCGGCGCTGGTTTCGACATGAAACCGCATGGGGCCGGTGGAGGCAGCGGCACGGGTCACCGCGACCCCGCAACGGATGGGTGCCGCGATCTGGCGGGCATACGCCTCGAAATAGTCGGCGACACCGTCCTTGGGCACGAAGGCGTCGGGGTGATGGCCCGCGAATTCGCGCCCGGGAAAGCGGTCGTGCCAGGCCGGGCCGTTGGTCACCAGCGAATCCCAGCGACCGCTGCGCCATTTCTCGGCAATGCGGGCGCGTTCCAGCACCAGGTGTTCGATGCCCTCGGCCTGCAGATGTTCGCTCATCGCGATGCCGGCTTGTCCGGCGCCGACGACAAGCGTGTCAATTTCCTCGATGGCCAT
>CAYYMJ010000123.1:0-2472 GCA_964472855.1 uncultured Rhodobacterales bacterium
GTCGGCCGGCTGCGCCACGGGGCTGCAGTTCGCGCCCGGCGACGGGGCCGCGCTGTCGGCGGCCCTGACGCGCCTGTGCGACCTTTTCGGCGATGGCGAAACCTGGCGGCGCATGCAGCAAAACGCCATGCACCATCCCGTCGGCTGGGACCGGTCGGCCGCCGCCTATGCCGCGCTGTATGAAGAGCTTGTCGCGGCAAAATGAACGCCCGCGGCACCATCCTGGCCGGGCGGCCTGCGCCGCTTGGGGCGCATTTCGACGGCGGCGGCGTGAATTTCGCCCTGTTCAGCGAACATGCCCGGCGGGTAACGCTGTGCCTGTTTTCCGATGACGGCGAACGGGAAATCGCCCGCATTCCGCTGCCCGAATGCGACGGTCACGTCTGGCATGGCTATGTGCCCGGCCTGACGCCTGGGCAGCAATATGGCTATCGCGTCGACGGGCCCTATCGCCCGTTTGAGGGCCACCGGTTCAACCCCAACAAGCTGTTGATCGACCCCTATGCGACCCGCCTGTCCGGGCATCTGCAATGGGATGACGCGCTGATGGGCTATGACCTGTCGTCGCCCGAGGTCGATCTCAGCTTCGATACCCGCGACAGCGCGCCCTTTGTGCCGCGCTCGGTCGTGACCGCTGCCGGCCCGGCCGGCGACTGGGCGCGGCCCGAAACGCCGCTGCGGTCAACGGTGATCTACGAGGCCCATGTCGGCGGCCTGACGCGGCTGAAACCGAGGATCGCGGCGCCGGGCACCCTGCGCGCGCTTGGCCAGCCCGAAATGCTCGACTATCTCAGCGATCTTGGCGTGACGGCGGTGCAGCTTTTGCCCGTGCATGCCTTTCTTGACGACCGTTTCCTCGTCGATCGGGGCTTGCGCAACTATTGGGGCTATCAGTCGATCGGCTTTTTCGCACCCGACCCGCGTTACCTGTCGCAGGGCGACATTGCCGAGATGCGCGACACCGTGCGCGCCCTTCATGGCGCGGGGATCGAGCTGTTGCTGGACGTGGTCTACAACCACAGCGGCGAAGGCAACCAGCTGGGCCCCACCATCGCCTTTCGCGGGCTGGACAATGCCAGCTATTACCGGCTGGCCCACGACCGGCGCTTTTACGTTGATGACACCGGCACCGGCAACGCGCTGAACCTCGACCATCCGATGGTGTTGCGCATGGTGATGGACAGCCTGCGCTATTGGGTCGAGGTGATGGGCGTCGACGGGTTCCGCTTTGATCTGTGCACGACGCTGGGGCGCACGGGCGAGGGCGGCTTTGAAACCAACGCCGGCTTTTTCGCCGCCATCCGTCAGGACCCGGTGCTGAGCCGGGTCAAGCTGATCGCCGAGCCGTGGGACGTGGGGCATGGCGGCTATCAGCTTGGCGCCTTTCCGCCACCGTTTCTGGAATGGAACGACAAGTTCCGCGACGGGGTGCGCCGCTTTTGGCGCGGCGACGCCGGGGGCGTGCCCGATCTGGCCGAGCGGCTGACCGGATCGGCCCGGCAATTCGACCATTCGGGCCGGGCGGCCACGGCCTCGGTCAACCTGATCACGGCCCACGACGGCTTTACCCTGCGCGACCTGGTTTCCTATAACCATCGCCATAACGAGGCCAACGGCGAGGGCAATGCTGACGGGCATTCGGGCAATTTCTCGGACAATATGGGTGTCGAAGGCGATACCGACGACCCCGCCATCCTTGCCGCGCGCGCCGCCCGGGTCCGGGCCATGCTGGCGACGCTGTTTCTCAGCCAGGGCACGCCGATGCTGACGGCCGGCGACGAACTGGGGCGCAGCCAGCAGGGCAACAACAATGCCTATTGCCAGGACAACCCTACCAGCTGGATCGACTGGGCCGGGGCCGACTGGCAGTTGCAGGGCTTCGTGCGCGACCTGATCGCCTTTCGTAAGGCGCACCCGATCCTTGCGCAAAAGCTGTTCCTGCATTCGCGCGAACGTATCGTCGACGGGGTGGAAGACCTGTTCTGGCGCCGCCCCGACGGCGCGGTGATGCAAACCGGCGACTGGCAGGACCCGCACCTGCAATGCCTGTGCGCCGAGATTCGCACCGTTTCGGGCACGCCCTATTACGATGTGCTGCTGGAGGCTTCGATCTTCGCGGTCTTCAATGCCGGTGACCGGGTCGAGGTGAATCTGCCGCTGGCCCCCGACGATCTGGGCTGGAAATGGGCGATTGAAACCGCGGCACCGCAACACAGCCTGCAACGGGTGCCCAACGGGTCGGTATCGGTGCCGGGCGCTTCGGTCTCGGTCTTCGTGCTTGACCCGCCCGGGGCCGCCCCGGGCACAAACAGCGCCGTGGGACGGCCCCGCGACCCCGAATGAAAGGATGACGCCATGGAGCAACTGACCATCGCCACCCGGCCGATCGCCGGCCAGAAACCCGGCACCAGCGGCCTGCGCAAGAAGACCCGCCTGTTCATGGGGCGGCATTTCCTTTAGAATTTCGTGCAG
>CAYYMJ010000124.1:0-2466 GCA_964472855.1 uncultured Rhodobacterales bacterium
CCGTCGTTGGAATAGGGGCTGGCGTCGTCGCCAAAGTCGACGGCCTGGGCCAGGGCCGGGGCCGAATGGAATATCAGGAACAATGGGACCAGAAAGAAAATCTTGCGCATGACTGCCTCCGCAATTCTGCTGACGATCTTGCCCGCCCAACGGCCATATTGCAACGCGACCGTGGCGTTGCATATCGTGGGGGGGCACTTCATATACTTTCCCAAGCGACAGCGCGTGAGGCGACGATGACCCTTTATCTCGAATTCGAGAAACCCCTGGCCGAGATCGAATCGAAGGCGGGCGAGCTTCGGGCCATGTCCAGCGGTGACAGCGGCGTCGATACGGCGGCCGAGGCCAAGACGCTCGAGGCCAAGGCGGGCGAGATGCTTGGCCAGATATATGCGACCCTGACACCTTGGCAGAAATGCCTTGTCGCCCGCCACCCGGCGCGGCCGCATTGCCAGCGCTATATCGACAAGATCTTCACCGATTACATGCCGCTGGCCGGCGACCGGAATTTTGCCGACGATCATGCGGTCATGGGCGGTCTGGCGCGGCTTGGCGACCGGCCGGTGATGGTGATCGGCCATGAAAAGGGCCACGACACCCGCACCCGGATCGAACGGAATTTCGGCATGGCCCGGCCCGAGGGCTATCGCAAGGCCATTCGTCTGATGCAACTGGCCGACAAGTTCGGCGTGCCGGTCATCACCCTTGTCGACACCCCCGGCGCCTATCCCGGCAAGGGCGCGGAAGAACGGGGCCAGTCCGAAGCCATCGCGCGCACCACCCAGACCTGCCTGCAACTGCGGGTGCCGCTGATCTGCGTGATCATCGGCGAGGGCGGCTCGGGCGGGGCGGTGGCCTTTGCCACCGGCAACAAGGTCGCCATGCTGGAACATTCGATCTATTCGGTGATTTCGCCCGAAGGCTGTGCCTCGATCCTGTGGAAGGACGCCGAGAAGATGAAAGAGGCGGCCGAGGCGTTGCGGCTGACGGCGCAGGACCTGAACAAGCTGGGCGTGATCGACCGGGTCATCGACGAGCCGACGGGCGGTGCCCATCGCGGCCCGGACGAGGCAATCGCGTCGGTTGGCGCGGCGATCGGCGAGATGCTGTCCGAGCTTGAGAAAAAGTCGGGCAATGCGCTGGTCGCGGCGCGTCGCAAGAAATTTCTCAAGATCGGCAGCAAGTCGCTGGCAGCCTGACGGCGGGGCGATTGCCCGGCGCAACAGGTCTGCTATGACGCGCGGGCAACAGGCAGCGGGCCGGAACCATGGACCATTTTCTTTACCGTGACGGCATGCTGTTTGCCGAAGATGTGCCGGTGGCCGAGATTGCCGCCAGCGTCGGCGCGCCGGTCTATGTCTATTCGGCGGCGACCCTGGCCCGGCACTATGCCCTGTTCGACGAGGCGCTGGACGGCCTCGACCACCTGATCTGCTATGCGGTCAAGGCCAATTCCAACCTGGCCGTGCTGAAGCTTCTGGGCGACCTTGGCGCCGGCATGGACGTGGTGTCGATCGGCGAATACCGCCGCGCCCGCGCCGCCGGGGTGCCGGGCGACCGCATCGTGTTTTCCGGGGTCGGCAAGACCCGCGAGGAACTGTCCGAGGTGCTGCGCGGTGGCATCCGGCAGGTCAATCTGGAAAGCGAGCCCGAGATGCGGGCCCTGTCGGGTATCGCCGCCGCCATGGGCGTTGTCGTGCCGGTCAGTGTGCGGGTGAACCCCGATGTCGATGCCCGGACCCACGAAAAGATCGCCACCGGCAAGGCCGAGAACAAGTTCGGCATCCCCATCGAGCGGGCCCGCGATGTCTATGCCGAGATTGCCGGCCTGCCGGGGCTGTCGGCGGTGGGGATCGACGTGCATATCGGCAGCCAACTGACAGACCTGGCCCCGTTCGAGGCCGCCTATCGCAAGGTTGCGACGCTGACCACGGCCTTGCGCGCCGACGGTCACGACATCCGCCGGCTGGATCTGGGTGGCGGTCTGGGCATTCCCTACGAACGCTCGAACGCGGCGCCGCCGCTGCCGCTGGAATATGGCGCGGTGATCAAACGCAGTGTGGCTCACCTGGGCTGCGAGGTTGAAATCGAGCCCGGCCGCCTGATTGCCGGCAACGCCGGGATCCTGCTGTCGCGGGTCATCTGGGTGAAGAAGGGCGAGGGCCGTGACTTTCTGATCCTCGATGCCGCGATGAACGACCTTGTGCGTCCGTCCATGTATGGCGCCTGGCACGATATCGTCGCGGTGCGCGAACCCGCCGCCGGTGCCGAACGGCAGACCTATGACATCGTCGGCCCGGTATGCGAGACCGGCGACACATTTGCCCGGGGCCGGCCCATGCCCCGGCTGGCCGAGGGCGATCTGGTCGCTTTCCGCAGCGCCGGGGCCTATGGTGCGGTCATGAGTTCGGAATACAACACCCGGCCGCTGGTGCCCGAGGTTCTGGTCAGCGGCGATCAATTCGC
>CAYYMJ010000125.1:0-2438 GCA_964472855.1 uncultured Rhodobacterales bacterium
CAGCGGCGCCGACGCCGTGCACCCGGGCTATGGCTTTTTGTCCGAGAACGCCGATTTTGCCGCAGCGGTCGCCGCCGCCGGGCTGATCTGGGTGGGCCCGCCGCCCGATGCCATGCGCGCCATGGGCCTGAAGGACGCGGCCAAGACCCGGATGCAGGCCGCCGGCGTGCCGGTGGTGCCGGGGTGCCACGACGCCGGTGCTTCGGACGACGATCTTGCCCGCGCCGCGCGCGACATGGGATACCCGGTGCTGATCAAGGCGCGGGCCGGCGGTGGCGGCAAGGGCATGCGCCGCGTCGATGACCCGAATGCCTTTGCCGAGGCGCTGACCGCCGCCCAGCGCGAGGCCGGGGCCGCCTTTGGCGACCCGGCCTGCCTGGTCGAGAAATACATCCTCAGCCCGCGGCACATCGAGATTCAGGTGTTCGCCGACAGTCACGGCAACGTGCTGCATTTCTTCGAGCGCGACTGTTCGTTGCAGCGCCGGCACCAGAAGGTGATCGAAGAGGCGCCGGCGCCCGGCATGTCGGCGGCCATGCGCGCCGCCATGGGGCAGGCGGCGGTCAACGCTGCGCGGGCGGTGGGCTATGTCGGGGCCGGGACGGTCGAGTTCATCGCCGACGCCAGCAACGGCCTGCGCCCCGACGGCTTTTGGTTCATGGAGATGAACACCCGCCTGCAGGTCGAGCATCCGGTGAGCGAGGCCATCACCGGCCATGATTTCGTGGCCCTGCAGATCGCCATCGCCCGCGGCGCGCCCCTGCCCATGGGGCAAGAGGACCTGACCATCGCCGGCCACGCCTTCGAGGCGCGGCTTTATGCCGAGGATGCGGCGCGCGGGTTTCTGCCGGCCGCCGGCAGGATCGCCACGCTGGCCTTCCCTGACGGTGCGGTGCGCTTTGCGCGCGGGCCCTGCCGGGTGGATGCCGGCGTTGCCGCCGGTGACACGGTCGGGTCGGACTATGACCCGATGATCGCCAAGCTGGTCGTGCATGGCCCCGACCGCGCCGCCGCGCTGGCCGCGCTGCGCCGGGCGCTGGCCGACACGCGGGTCACCGGCCTGACCACCAACCTCGACTTTCTGCACGCGCTGGTTTCCGACGACGGCTTTGCCGCCGGCGATGTCGATACCGGGCTGATCGACCGCAACCTTGACCGGCTTGTCGCGCAGGTTGCGCCGCCCGACCGGATCGCCGCTGCCGCGCTGGCCATCGCCGCCGGCGCCGCCGCGCCGCGCGACATGCTGTCGGACTTTCGCACCTGGGGGCCGGCCGCACGGGTTGTCCGTCTTGAGGCTTTGGGCGGCACCTGCGAGGCACGGGTCACGGCGTTGGCCGACGGGGCGTACGAGGTCGCGGGGCTGGGCAAGCTGCTGGTCGTGCCCGGCGACAACGGCAGACTGGCGATTACCCACAATGGCCGCACCTCGGGTGCCTTCCTTCTTGACCCGGCAGGCCCCGTGCTGCGGGCCGAGGGGCACACCTGGGCCTTTGCCCCGGTGGCAACCGACGGCAACGACGACGGCGGCGGCGCGGGCGACGTGGTGCTGTCGCCGATGCCCGGGCTTGTCAAACGCTGCTGGGTCGCCGTGGGCGACGACGTGGCCGCCGGCGCGCCACTGGTCGCGGTCGAGGCGATGAAGATGGAACACACGCTGACCGCCCCCCGCGCCGGCCGCATCGCCGAGGTTGCCGCGGCCGAGGGCGCGCAGGTCGACGACGGTGCTGTCCTGATCCGGTTAGAGCCCGACGATGGCTGAGCATGTGCGCATATTCGAGATGTCGCCCCGTGACGGCCTGCAGAACGAGTCGCGGGCCGTCAGCATCGCCGACAAGATCGCGCTGGTCGACCTGTTGTCGGCCTGTGGGTTTGACCGCATCGAGGTGACAAGCTTCGTGAACCCCAAGGCGGTGCCGCAGATGGCCGACGCCGCCCCGGTCATGGCCGGGATCCGCCGCGCGCCCGGCGTGCGCTATTCCGCGCTGGCGCCCAACATGCGCGGGTTCGACGCCGCGCTGGCGGCCGGGGCCGACGAGGTTGCGGTCTTTGCCTCGGCCTCGGAAGGGTTCAGCCGCGCCAATATCAACTGTTCGATCGCCGAAAGCATCGACCGCTTTCGCCCCATCCTCGCCGCGGCGCGCAAACATGGGTTGCCGGTGCGGGGCTATGTCTCGTGCGCCGTGGTGTGTCCGTTCGACGGGCCCACGCCGCCGGCCGAAACGGCCCGGGTGGCGGCGATCCTGGCCGACGCCGGCTGTTACGAGGTGTCGCTGGGCGACACCATCGGCCGGGCCACGCCCGAGACCACCGCCGCCATGCTGGACGCCGTGCTTGACGCGGTGCCGCCCGACCGGCTGGCCGGGCATTTCCACGACACCGGTGGCCGGGCGCTGGACAATATCGCGCTGTCGCTGGGGCGGGGCCTGCGCTGTTTCGAC
>CAYYMJ010000126.1:0-2273 GCA_964472855.1 uncultured Rhodobacterales bacterium
TGGGTGTCTTCGCCAAAGCGGGCGGGATCGTCGCTGACATCCTCGATATAGACCCGCAACGTGGCGCCCACGGTTCCGGTGCCCGAAAGCCGGAACACCAGCCGCGCGCCGCCGTCGAACATCACGCGGATGCCCTGGGCACGGGCGACCGAGCCGTCGATGGGGTCGGTATAGGAAAACTCGTCGGCCCCGGTGACGCGGCGGCCGGCAAACGCCTGCCCGACCAGCCCGTCGCGCCCATCAAGGCGCGCGCGCAGATCGTCGAACAGGGCGTTGGCGGCGGCGCTGTCCACGGCCTCGTAATCGTGGCGCGAATAGAAATTGCGCCCGAAGCTGTGCCAATGGTCCATCATCAGCCCGGCCACCGACTTGCCGGTCACCGCGAGGATATTCAGCCACAACAGCACCGCCCACAGCCCGTCTTTTTCGCGCACGTGGTCGCTGCCGGTGCCAGCCGATTCCTCGCCGCACAGCGTGGCGCGCCCGGCGTCCAGAAGGTTGCCGAAGAATTTCCAACCCGTGGGCGTTTCAAAACAGTCCAGCCCGCGCGCGGCTGCCACCCGGTCAACGGCGGCGCTGGTGGGCATCGACCGGGCAACCCCGGCCAGCCCGCCGGCATAGCCCGGTGCCAGATGCGCGTTGGCGGCCAGCACGGCAAGGCTGTCGGACGGCGTGACATAGGCGCCCTTGCCGACGATCATGTTGCGGTCGCCGTCACCGTCTGACGCGGCGCCGAAATCGGGCGCGCTGTCCGACATCATCAGATCGACCAGCGGTTTGGCCCAAATGGGGTTGGGGTCGGGATGACCGCCGCCGAAATCGGGGCTTGGCGTGCCATTCACGACCGTGCCCCGCGGCGCGCCCAGCCGCGTTTCAAGAATGTCGCGGGCATAGGGCCCGGTCACGGCGTGCATGGCGTCGAAACGCATGGTGAAACCGCCGGAAAACAGCTGAGAGATGGCGGGGAAATCGAAAAGCTGCTGCATCAGCGCGGCATAATCCGCGACCGGGTCCACCACTTCGACGGTCATGGCGCCAAGGCTGGTCTCGCCCGGATGGTCAAGGTCGATGTCCTGGGTCTCGACCAGCCGGTATTGGGTAATGGTCTGGGTGCGGGCATAGATGCGGTCGGTCACTTCCTGGGGCGCCGGGCCGCCGTTGGCGGTGTTGAACTTGACGCCGAAATCTTCGTCAATGCCGCCGGGATTGTGGCTGGCCGACATGATGATGCCGCCATCGGTGCCGCGTTTGCGGATCAGGTTCGAGGCCGCGGGCGTCGACAACAGCGCCCCCTGCCCGACGATGACCCGTGCAGCGCCGCCCGCGGCCGCCATGCGCAGGATCACCTGGGCCGCGCGGTCGTTGAAAAACCGCCCGTCGCCGCCCAGCACCAGCGTCTTGCCGGCGACACCGCCGATGGCATCGAAAATCGACTGGACGAAATTCTCGAGGTAATGTGGCCCCATGAATACGCGGGTCTTCTTGCGCAGGCCGCTGGTGCCGGGTTTCTGGCCGGCGATGGGCCGGGTGGCGATTGTCAGTTGCTCCATGGCGTCATCCTCTCATTTTGGGGGTCGCGGGTCGCGGTTCCAGTGTTGCTTGTGGCCGGTTCGGCCCCGGACGGGTCGAGCACGAAGACCGAGACCGATCCGCCGGGCACCGACACCGACCCATTGGGCACTCGGTGCACGGCGTGCCGCGGCGCCGCCGTCTCGATCGCCCATTTCCAGCCCAGATCGTCGGGGGCCAGCGGCAGGTTCACGTCAACCCGGTCGCCGGCATTGAAGACCGCGAAGATCGAGGCCTCAAGAAGCACGTCGTAATAGGGCGTGCCCGAGGCTGTGCGCACCTCGGCGCACAGGCAGGCCAAGCGCGGGTCCTGCCAGTCGCCGGTCTGCATGACCGCGCCGTCGGGGCGGCGCCAGAACAGGTCTTCGACACCGTCGACGATGCGTTCGCGCGAATGCAGAAACAGCTTTTGCGCAAGGATCGGGTGCGCCTTGCGAAAGGCGATCAGGTCGCGCACGAACGCCTGCAACTGCCAGTCGGCCGCCGCCCAGTCGACCCAGCCGATGGGGTTGTCCTGGCAGTAGGCATTGTTGTTGCCCTGCTGGCTGCGGCCCAGTTCGTCACCAGCCATCAGCATCGGGGTGCCCTGGCTGAGAAACAGCGTCGCCAGCATGGCCCGCACCCGGCGGGCACGCGCGCCGAGGATGGTGGGGTCGTCGGTATCGCCTTCGACACCCATATTGTCCGAGAAATTGCCCGAATGC
>CAYYMJ010000127.1:0-1914 GCA_964472855.1 uncultured Rhodobacterales bacterium
AATCGCCGCCCTGCTGGCGGCGGTGCCCTGAACCGCCTGTTGGCGCCGGGGGCAAATGTGTCGTTGACGTTGGCGGCAGGGGTCACAATTCGGCCGGGGTGCCGACCGGGGCGTAACGCATTGCATGCGCGCCGGTTTTCAGCTCCGGAGCCAGCGAACGACCGGGTGGAACCGCGTCGCAGATGCCGCGAATACCCGAGTTTCATCACCATGGCGCCCAACGATTTCCGCAATTGCCCGCCAGATTGAGTGGCGGGGAATACCGGAAGTCTGCTGAACCGATGCCACAAGACAACACCACAACCACCGCCATCGTCCGCTACCCGGGTTGGGTTGCGCTGGCCGGGTCGCGGCTGTTCCCGTCGCTTCTGCCGACGCTGAAGCTGGCCGGGCTCGAATGCCACGGTTGGCAAGAGGTTCCCGGCGGCATCCGGGTCAGTGGCGACGATCTGACGGTTTCGGCCAGCGCGGTCATGGGCATCGACGGCCAGATCCGGGTCGTGGTGACCGGCGGCGGCGATGACGCGGCCAGCGCGCGGCGGCGGTTTCGCCTGTGCGCGGCCGTGGTGCGCTATTTCATCCGTATCGACACGCCGACGCGCATCGACTGGCACCATCGCGGCGGTCACTATGTGTCGCGCGACGGGCGGGTCGCGGTGCTGTCGCCCATGGACGGCGCGCGTAACCGCGCGACCGGCAGCGTGGCGCGCGACAAGGCCCGGGCCCGTGGCGAGGGGATCTGCATCTTGCCGCCCGAGCACCAGGCCGACACCGTGCCCAAGGCGCCCCGGGCCGTTTTGAAGGACGACGCCGAGTTTGACCTTCGCATCGGCGGGGCCCAGCGGCTGAAACTGCCCGAGATGGCATCGCTTTACGCCGTCAACGCGACCTTGTGTGTGCTGTCGCTGCCGGTGGGTGTCGGCCTGATGACCTATTCGCTGCTTAGCGGCGGATCGCTCGACATCAGCGCGCGGGTCATGGCCCTGACCGGCACCGCCTTTGCGCTGACCGGTTTCCTGCCCGCGACGCTGCTGGGTGGGATCGTGTGAACGAGTGCATGTGTAAGGAGGCTTGAAAATGACTGCCAAGGCTGATCGAACCACTGCCTGCCTCTATATCGGTGAATTGCGGGCTGTTGCCCTGGGCGACCTGGTGTCGCCATTGTCCGAGGTCGCGACGGCCGCCGGGATGAACCTGGTCCCCGAAAAGGGCGATGCCCCGCGCGATTCCCTGCTTTACGTCAACCGCAACCATTACATGTCGGTCACCCTGCGCCCCGAAAGCCGGCGCGTGATGGTCACCGCCGGCCCGATGGCCACCGGTGACGCGCCCGAGGACGCAGCCGCCCGCGCGGCGCAGGACTCGGTGCTGCAGGCGCTGCGCGTGCTGATCCCGGTCACCGCCGCCGAGCGGGTCGGCTGGATGCCGACGCAAACCATCTACCCCGCCCGTGCCTTTCTGGGTGAAGGCGGCAACGGGCCGTCGGTGCACCCCAGCCGGCCACAGCGGCCCGCGGTGCACCATATCCGGCCGCATGACCTGATGGACGACCTGGCCCAGGAAACCGCCCTGCAGCCCGACAACCGCCGCGCCGTGGTGCGCCGGCGTCGGGGCGGGCAGTTCCAGGACACACCCCTGGTCCCGTCGCGGGCGCGCGCGGCCGTGCGCAATTCGCCCAAGCGGCTGGCCTCGCTGTCAGTGCTGGTGGTGGCGATGTATCTGCCGCTGGCCCAGCAGGCCGCAGCGGGCGATCTGAGCTTTGCCAGTGTCGCCCCGATGGCGCAGTTGGTCGGCCAGTTCGCGGATCACCTTGGGCTGATGGCGGGCGATCTGGTCGAGCGCCTCAGATCTCTGCTGTAGGCTTGCGTTGCCGCAACAGCGCCAGCCCCTCGGGCGGGACCTGATCCAGCGGCG
>CAYYMJ010000128.1:0-1888 GCA_964472855.1 uncultured Rhodobacterales bacterium
TATGTGTCGAAATGATGTTAACTGTTTTTGGTTCAACAGCACTTGACACTATCAGAACCCCAACCAGAGTGTTAAAAGATGTGCTAGGTGGAGCTGCTACCTTTGCAGGAATTTCATCTAGTTTTTTTGTTAATACTGGATTAATAGCCGTGATAGGAAAAGACTTTCCAAAAAAATACTATAAGATTCTTGCTGATCGTCTTAATTTAGATGGGCTTTCTGTAAAAAATGGGAAAACTTTTCGTTATGATGGAAAGTATGATAAAACTTTAAGCACGAGGACTACATTGCGTACAGAACTAAACGTTCTTGAAAATTTTCATCCAGTTGTGCCAGAACAATATAAGAAATCGCAATTTGTTTATCTTGCTAATAATGATCCTGACCAAAATATTGCATTGATTAAAGAATTTGATAATGTAAAGTTTTCAATGTGTGATACAATAGAATTTTGGATTTCCACTAAGAAAGCGTCAGTAGTTAAAATGTTCAAACAAGTTGATGCTGTAGCAATTAATGATGAAGAGGCAAAACTGCTAACTAAAGAATCCAATTTGATTAAATGTGCTAAAAAAATTATGGATTGGGGAACAAAATATGTTATTATAAAAAAAGGTCAGCATGGTTCGCTTTTATTCTTTGAGGATGTTATTTTTCCATCTGCTGGTATGCCTTTAGAAAATGTCGTAGATCCTACAGGTGCTGGTGACTCGTTTGCAGGTGCAATGATGGGATATCTGACAAGTAAGAAAAAAGCAGATCTTGCAACAATCAAAAAATCTACGATTTATGGTAACGTTATGGGCTCATTTGCTGTTCAAGGATATGGACTTGAAGGATTATTACGAATCAAAAAAATGGATATTAAAAAAAGAATGTTATTATACAAAAAAATTACTCGATTCTGAAAAGTTATACATGTTAATGCTTTGCATGTAATATGCAAGATAAGCTGGAGGAAATTTTTTCTCTTCAGAAAAGTTTTGAGAATATGATGAATCTTGATAGATATCCAAAAGATGTTGAAGGAAAAGTTTCTGCCTTGTGTACCGCTATGATCCATGAGGCCGTCGAGCTTCAGCGCACAACAAACTGGAAATGGTGGAAAAAACCTATGCCTTTCAATCAAACAGAAGCTCGTGAAGAACTGATTGATATATGGCACTTTCTAATCCAGGCTTCGCTAGAACTAAACTTAACACCAGATGACATCTTAAAAGAATATCAAAGAAAAAACGAAATCAACAGACAACGACAAAAAGACGGGTATTGATTCATTTTCTATTATTATAGAAGATTTTTTTCATTCTTACCATATCTGATTTACTTACTTCCGGATGTATAGGTAAACTAAGTACATGACAAGCAGCCCAGTCTGTGTTGGGAAGTTTTGTTTTGGTTTTGTAATATGGTGTTTTATGGATTGGAGGGGAATAGTAAACTGCTGCTCCTATTCCTGAGGAATTTAGTTTTTTCATTATGTTATTTCTATTTTTTAAAGCAATTGTATACAAATACCAATTCAGCGTTTCGCCTTTTCGCTGTTTTGGTGGTATAATATCACAATTCTTTAAAAATTCGGTAAGGATTTGTGCGTTCTTTTTACGCTTACCTAATAGTCCAGGTAATTTTTTCATTTGCACTTTTGCTATGGCAGCATTAATTTCTGGCAGCCGTAAATTAAGACCAAACATGGTTGTAAGATGATTCTTTGACAAACCATGATTACGAATTTGTTTTAGTTTTTCAAAGAGTTTTTTATCATCCGTGATAATAGCACCTCCTTCTCCAGATGTCATTACCTTTGCAGCATAAAGACTAAAGCAACCAAGTTGAGAAAATGTTCCTGAATGTTTCCCATTCAGTTTTGAACCAAGCGACTGTGAGG
>CAYYMJ010000129.1:0-1781 GCA_964472855.1 uncultured Rhodobacterales bacterium
GCGGCCAGCGCCAGCGCGTGGCCATCGGCCGGTCGATCGTGCGCGACCCAAAGGTGTATCTGTTTGACGAGCCGCTGTCGAACCTCGACGCCGCCCTGCGCGTCGCCACCCGGCTGGAGATTGCGCAACTGAAGGAATCCATGCCGCAATCGACCATGATCTACGTCACCCACGACCAGGTCGAGGCGATGACGCTGGCCAGCCGCATCGTGGTGCTGGCCGGTGGCGGGATCAGCCAGGTCGGCACCCCGATGGAGCTGTACCAGCGGCCGCAAAACGAATTTGTCGCCCAGTTCATCGGCTCGCCGGCCATGAACCTGTTACCGGGCGAGATCACGGCCACCGGCCAGCAGACAACCGTGAAGCTCGACAATGGCGGCAGCGCCGTTTCGGACTATCCCAGCCAGGCCGGCGACATGGGCGCGCGGGTCAATGTCGGCGTGCGCCCCGAGGATCTGTTGGCCGCCGAGGCCGAGGCGATCTTTGCCGGCAGCGTCAAGATCACCGAGGCACTGGGAGAGGTGACGATCCTGTATTTCGCGGAAGGCGACAGCCCGTTCATCGCCAAGCTGCCCGGCAACCATGCCGAGCTGCGCGGCCAGACGATCCGGCTGACGGCGGACCCGTCGAAGGTGCATGTGTTCAAGGACGGGGCGTCGCTGCTTTACCGTTGAACGGCAATGGGTTGGCCCCGTGACCTTCAGGCGTGGATGAAGCCGAGGAAATTCAGCAGGACCTGCGCCGCCAGAATTGACGTCACGCCGCCGGGGTCATGGTCGGGCGCAACCTCGACCAGATCGATGCCCACGACCCGGTGCTTGCGCGCGATGGCCTGCAACATCTCCAACACCTCGTAATACAGAAACCCGCCGTGGCTGGGCGTGCCGGTGCCGGGCGCGATCGACGGGCAGAAGGCGTCGATGTCGATGGTGACGTAAACGTCGGCGCCTGCCGGCACCCGGGCCGCCGTGGCGGCAACCCCTGCTTCACGCACCTGCCGCACCGACAGGATGTCGGACCCGCGGGCGCGGGCATCTTCATAGCCTTCGCGCGCCGTCGATGACACGTTGCGGATGCCCAGTTGCGTCAGGCCACTGACCCAGTCCTTCTCGGCCGCGCGGCGCATGGGATTGCCATGGCCCCGCGTGACGCCATGGCGTTCATCGACGAAATCAAGATGTGCGTCGATCTGCACAAGGTGAAAGGGGGCGTGGCCTTCGAACGCCTCGATACAGGGAATATTGACCGAATGGTCGCCGCCCAGCACCACGGGCAGGGCGCCGGCGGACAGCATGGCCTCGACCCCGGCGCGGATGTTGGCGTGGCTTTTGACGGTGTCGGTATGAATGATGTCGGCGTCGCCGATATCGACGATCCGCACGGCTCCGTCCAGATAAGTCACATCATCTTCATGGTCATAAGCCCCTGCATGACCAAAGGAAAACAGGGTCGAGGCTTCGCGGATGGCGCGGGGGCCAAACCGGGCGCCGGCCCGGTATTGCGCCCCGAAATCGAAGGGCGCGCCCATGACGGCGACATCGGCGTCAATGGCGCGCCAGTCCGTCACCAGCGGCCGCTTGCCAAAGGTCGCGACCCCGACGAACGGCAGGTTCAGCCGCCCGCTGTCGTATCCGTGCCCTGTCATCGATGCGCTCTCCCGCGTTTTGCGGGCAGATTGCGGGCTGGGCGCGCCCGAGGCAAGCAAATGCGCGCACCTCGCCGTAGCCTCTTTCCATCCCGGCCCGTGCATGAAATAGGGAGGCGCCAAACGATGACCTCCA